>JAMXJH010000005.1 GCA_026131555.1 Aerococcaceae bacterium NML190073
GGCTCACTGTTTTTTCAGCGACTTTCTGGTTGCCGTTCATGACTTGGACAGTGATGTTACCTGGACGTTTGTTATCTTGGTTGTTGGCGTCGTCCCATGTTTTCTTACCGGAGATGTCGATGGTTTCAGTGTTGCGGTAGGTGTTGGTAACAGTGAAACCTGTCACTGCATCGCCGCTTACAACCGGTGCATCGTAATTCGCAACGGGGTCTTCTTCTACTGTGTAAGTATATGCGTCGCCTTGCGAATCGTATTTCGGTAAATCTGTAAAGCTGAAGTTCCATTCGTTGCCATTACCTTGGACTTCTTGACGCTTAATCTTTGTACCGTTTTGTAATAGGTGAATTGTAATGCTTGTCGGGCGGGTGTTGAATTTGTTGTTGTAGTCCTGCCAGTCTTTCTTACCTGAGATGTTCACTTTCTCGGTGTTGCAGTATTTATTTTTGACAGTAAAACCATTTGTGACATCGCCTGTAATTTCAGGCGCTTTATAACCTGGAACGGTATCTTCTTCCACTGTATACTCATAGGCTCTGCCTGATGAATCATATTTATGGAGATTGGTAACTTCTACTCGCCAATTGTTTGCTGCTGTTACCTTTAATGTTTGCAACAGTTGACCGTTACGTTTCAATTTGATTGAGATTTCATTTGGACGAGTGTTGAATTTATTATTATAATCTTCCCATTTCTTCGTTACATTAATGCTTATTTTTTCTTCATTTGCATAAGTATTCGTAACAGTTGCCGTTGTTGCTGTTGTTTCTGAAACGGTTGCGGTATAATTTGCAACCGGTAGCTCTTCAACTGTATACACGCTAGGTCCTGTCTTGTCATCCTTATACTTCGGTAAGTCTGTCCATTCAACAGTCGCACCATCTTGTGAGTTGGCAGCGAGTGTTTTAACCGGACCGTAGTCTGCACCGTCACGTTTCAGCTGGAATTGAACTTCCGGACGGTTCGTTGGATCGCCATTAATCCATTTCTTAGTAACTCTAAAAGTAGTTGTAGCAAGTTTGTTCGTAACGGTTTTTGTGACCATTTTCGTCGGAGTACTGAACTCATCTGCTTTTACTTTTATTTCATCGTTTACAAGCTCATAACCCAGAGGTGCTTCTATTTCTCTAATTGTGTAGTTACTTCTTAACAAGTTAGATATACGTCCTGTCCCATCAGAGCCGGTTACGATTTCGCCGATTCTCTTGCCCGAAATATCGCGAATGACTTCAAATTTGGCACCTGGTAGTGGGCGACCTGCCTCATCCACTTTTTTCATTTCGATAGCAAAAACACTGCCTTCAATCACAGCCCCTGCTGTTGTGTAAATTTCAACTTCTCGACGAGTCTGCTCTTCAACCGTATTCCATGTCAACGTCGCGCGATTCTCAAAAGGCTCTCCAATTTCGGCTTGATAATCCAACCCTATCTTATACGTGATGGCGATACCTTTTCCCTCAGGAATAGTACCTAATTCTAATCGAAACCTTCTATCGCCATTGGAATCAATTGAATATGTCGGTTGAACATTTAACACTACCGTGTTACGCAAGCGACGGTTATTGTCACTGTCGACATAGTATTCTCCGAGTAACACACGCAAATCTCTCATCGTTCCTACGATGCCCGTCACATCTTCCAAAACAACATTCTCCATCAATGCATTCTGTTGGTTGATGACGATATCGTAGTGTAATGTTCTCCCCGCATCAATAAAGTAGCCATTTTTGCTAAACTGAGTAGGCGGAGACAGTGGTTTTCCTGTATAGTTCAAATTTCCTAAATCAATAATGCGATTCGTTGCCCCAAAATCAACATTGAATCTTTGTGGAATTGGATGTGGATGTACATTATTTCTATGATCCACACGCATACTAAAGAAGAAGCTTCCTTTGATATCCGATTTTTCCTCAACGCCCGGCGCATAAGTGATGGTAGCTGTACGATCCGCTTCACTAAAAGTCAGATGACCAATAACGGTTCCTTGATGCTCCAATACAACACTAGGTGTTAAACCGGCAAAAATCATCTCATCCGGCAATTTGACAACGGTTGTATCTCCAGCTTTATATCCGCCATCATTTGGCACAGCGAAGTCAACAGTTACTTTAAGGTATCCCCATGCTCCCAACGGCACGGTATCATTGAGAGGCTCTTTTGTTGATTCTTTTATCACTGTGATGTTGGTCACAGCATCTCTTGATGCCGGCGAGAACATTAGCTGACTTTCCTTCTCTAAATTGAATCCTATTCCGCCGAAATCAAGATAATGTGTCTCTCCTTCATTCGAGTTGGAATGGTTCCAACCAAAGACCAATTTCAATTCAATCTGTTTGTCCACTTGAGCTTGTCGGAAAAAATCATTGAACTTCACCATGATTCCGCTTTTATCAGACGGTATAACTGCCTCACCTACAACATTCCCAAGTGCATCGCGAACGTTAACTTCACTCACACTTTGGAATGATAATGCAGATGGAAATGCCAATGTATAGGTGTCTCCGGCTTGAATATCAACTGAATCAGCAAATTCTATACGAAACGTTGCTTCCAGTGACCCATCGTATTCTAAAAAAGCACCGTCATTGAGTTCCATTCCATCTTTTCTCAATATTACAGATGTTAATGTACCTGGAATCTCCATTGGCTCGGTGCGTTGTTGCTTATCTTGTTCTTTATCTTGATCGTCATTCTTATCCTGCTCTTTATCTTCAGATTCTGTCGTATCGGCAGAGTCTACGATTTCTTCAGAAGATTGCTCCTCTTCTGAACCCTGATGACTGTCTGTAATTGGATTATTTCCTACTTCATTCTCATTTGTTGTTGGCGGTGTGTCATTTGCGGGAGGCGTGACTTCAATATCTTCATCTATATTATGGGTTCCAAACGGGTACTCTTCACTGCTATGCTCGACGTCTTCAACTGATGCGACTAAACTCATGACGGCTGCTTCGTTTACGTTTTCTGCACTTTCTGCAAAAATACGTAAAGGACTTACTACGACATTGATTATCATTAACAAAATGATAAACAGACTACTAAACTTACGTGACCTATACATGATATTCCTTCCCTTCTTTTTTATTATAGTTTATTATAGCGATTTTTATAAGTATCGCTATAATCTAAGGGTATCCTCATCCCCTCTATTGTGTCAATTGTTTTTTGTTTTTGTTACCGAATTGTAACATTGCTCAAACTTGCACAAAGGTGCAGTTAAGATTATGCCATCAAAAAAAAAAAAGAATTCGCTTATCTTGCGAATTCTTTTGTATCGTTAAAATTTTCTGAATTTTTGATATTTTTGTTCCATTCGTTCTTCAACCGGAATTGCTGTCAACTCACGGAAAGTTGATTTAATTTTATTGGTTAAATCAGCGAGAAGTGTATCTTTTTCTTCGATGACTTCATCAATAACTGATAATTCTAGCAATTCTCGCGCAGTTAACTTCATAATATCCGCTGCTTTGAAAGCTAGTTTAGCATCCTTCCACAAAATAGAAGCAAAGCCTTCTGGCGAAAGTATTGCATAAATACTGTTCTCCAGCATCCATACCCGGTCTGCCACCGCCAGTGCGATTGCACCACCACTACCACCTTCTCCTAGAATAATCGCAATCGTTGGCACTGTTAATTCGCTCATTAATAGCAGACTGCTTGCAATCGCCTCACCTATACCATTCTCTTCTGATTTCGGTGTACAAGAAGCCCCAGCTGTATTGATCAGCGTCAAAATTGGACGTCTGAATTTCTCGGCTTGCTTCATCAGACGTTGTGCCTTGCGATATCCGGCAGGCCCGGCTGACCCGAAATTTCGTTTGAGATTTTCTTTGAGTGTTTTGCCTTTTTGGATGCCGATGATGGTAATCGGCTGATTATCCATTAAACCGACGCCGCCGATAATTGCCTTGTCATCTGCCATAATGCGATCACCGTGACATTCAATGAAGTTCGAGCAAAGCGCTTGAATAATCTCTTGTGTTGAAATTCGATGCACATCACGTGCTCTCTGTACAATTTGATAGGCTTGCATCTTATTCCCCCTTGTGAATGTTCACTAACTGGCTCAGAATTTCCTTCTGACGTGAACGTTCAACAATTTGATCAATGAAACCGTACTCCAATACAGTTTCTGCCGTTTGAAATTCATCAGGCAAGGTCGCTTTAATCGTCTGTTCAATCACTCGTTTTCCGGCAAAGCCGACTATTGCATGCGGTTCCGCCAAAATAATATCTGCTTGCATGGCGAAGCTGGCTGTTACCCCACCTGTCGTTGGGTGCGTTAACACCGCACAATAGAACAAACCCGCCTGACTATGTTTGGCAATGGTTTGGCTGACTTTCGCCATTTGCATTAAAGAAAGAATCCCTTCTTGCATTCTTGCTCCACCCGAAGCAATAAATAAGATGACAGGCAAACGATGTTCAATCGCATACTCAAAAAGGCGCACAATCTTTTCGCCGACAACCGTTCCCATACTCGCCATCACAAAGCGACTATCCATGGCACCAACCGCAATCGGAGCACCATTGAGTTCGGCACTTCCGATGATAATCGCATCTTTTAAGCCGGTACTTTCTTGGAGTTGCGCAAGTTTCTGCGCATAGTTGGGAAATTGTAACGGGTCTTGACTAACTAATTCCGTTGCCATTTCTCGGAAACTGTTCGCATCGCACAGCCATTGAAGCCGGTCATAAGCCGGAAACTGCAAATGTGCACCACAATGCGCACAGCAGCGAGTATCCAGTTGCTGCATTTTTACAAAAAGTTTGCGACATTTAGGGCAGCTCTGCATTAAATCATCGGGTAAGTCGGCCACTTTCTGAGAGTAATTCTGTGCGTGTGCCGGATTGATCCGGATTTCTTGATTCTTTCGAAATAATCGCACTTGTTATCCCTCCTTACGAACGCTCCGTCCAATTCGGGAGCATCACTTCTTCTAACCACTTCGTGTGGTATTCATCTGCTTGCACGACCGGGTCATGGACTAGGGCTTCCAACAATTCCACATTCGTTGTAATTCCTTCAACCATAACCTCCACTAGGGCGCGTTTCAAGACTGCCAAAGCCGCCTCGCGCGTCGGCTGGTGAACAATGATTTTGGCAATCATTGAATCATAATACGGCGGCAATGTATATTGCGGATACACGGCGCTTTCAATACGTAAACCCATTCCCCCCGCCGGCAAAATCAATTGTTCAATCCGCCCGCTAGATGGTCTAAAGTTAGCGAATGGAGCCTCCGCATTCAAACGGCATTCAATCGCAACACCATTAAACTGAATATCCGACTGCTGATAAGCTAACCGTTCGCCTGCCGCAATTAAAATCTGTTGCTTGACAATGTCCACACCCGTAATCATTTCCGTAATCGGATGCTCCACCTGCAAACGCGTATTCATCTCCATAAAGTAAATACGATTGGCTTCATCTACCAAAAATTCAATCGTTCCCGCATTCGTATAGCCAATTGCTTGAGCGGCTTTCACAGCCAATCGACACACTTCCTGACGCGTTTGCTCCGTTAAAGACTGAGCGGGAGCAATTTCGATAACTTTCTGATTATTACGTTGTAAAGAACAGTCGCGTTCACCGAGATGAATGACATTGCCATATGAATCTGCTAGCAATTGCACTTCAATGTGCTTTGCGGGATAAATAATCCGCTCAATATACAAATCTTGGTTACCATAAACCGTTTGCGTTTCCAGCTGTGCCTGATTGAATAATTCTTCAAATTGTTCAGCTAGTTCAACACGGCGCATCCCTTTTCCACCGCCACCGTCGGCAGCTTTAATAATCAATGGAAAACCTATTTCGTCCGCAATTTGCCATGCTTCGTCCAATGTATGGACTAACCCTTGACTTCCGGGTGTAACTGGGACACCTGCTTGACGCATGGTGTGACGCGCATTTTGCTTATTGCCCATCGCCTCAATGACTTGGCTCTTCGGTCCAATGAAAGCAATACCTACTTCTTCACACAAAGCAACAAAATCACTTCGTTCTGATAGAAATCCATAGCCAGGATGAATCGCATCCGCTCCTGTTACTAAAGCGGCACTTAAGATAGCAGGAATATTCTGATACGAGTCAAGGCTCTTGGCAGGACCTATACAGATTGCTTCGTCCGCTAGTTGTGTGTGCAATGCATCGCGGTCCGCCTCACTAAAGACAGCAATCGATGTAATCCCCATTTCTCGCAAAGTTCGGATAATGCGGACGGCAATTTCGCCACGGTTTGCTATCAATACTTTTTTGAACATATTATTTAACTCCGATAATGAATGTCATTTCTGCTTCTGCTACTTTTTTGTCGCCGACGAATGCTTGTCCGAAGCCAATACCGGCATTTTTCTTCAATTTCACGATATCGACTTGCAAGCGTAACACATCGCCCGGTACTACCTTCTGACGAAACTTTACTTTGTTCAAACCACCGAGATAGGCTGTTTTCCCTTCAAAATCCGGCATTTGTAACAAAGGAATTGAACCCGCTTGAGCTAATGCTTCACAAATTAGTACCCCCGGCATTACCGGTTCTCCCGGGAAATGTCCTTGGAAAAACTGCTCATTGATTGTCACGTTTTTGCGACAAACAATCTTGGTGCCCGGTTCTAGTTCGTCCACTGCATCGATAAAGCAAATCGGGTAGCGGTTCGGGATAATATCCATCACTTGTTGGGCTGTTAATAATGTCATAATTGTCCTCCTTGATAATTGGCTATAAAGTTTCAGTAATGTTATTGCCTGTACTTAAACGTTTATCTTAACCGATGACAAATAGTGTTTGTCCGTATTCTACAACTGATTCATTGGCTACAAGAACTTCTCTTACAACCCCTGATACCGGCGCTTGAATTTCATTCATCAATTTCATTGCTTCAACCAAACAGAGCACGTCACCTTTTTGAACTTCGTCACCAACGTTCACATATGGTTCAGCATCCGGTTTCGGTTGCAAATAAACCACTCCCACTAAAGGAGCAGATACTTCTGTTCCATTAGCGATTGCAGCAGGTGGTTCCGGCAGTTCATTTGATGGTGTGAGCACTGGCGAAACTTCGGTTGGTTGAGCAACTACTTCTTGTTGCGATGCTTGTTGAAGTTGTGGAACTTTTTTGGAAAGGATGATGTGTGCACCTTCACTACGATATTCCAAATAGGCGACATCGGATTGGTCGAGCTTGTCGATTAGGCGTTCAATTTCTTGATACGGCATTAAGCTCCCTCCCAACGTTTGAAGCATAAGACAGCGTTGTGTCCGCCAAAACCGAGTGAATTGGATAAGGCGTAATTTACTTGTTGTTCGCGACCTGCCTGTGGCACATAATCTAAATCGCAAGCTTCATCTGCTTGTTGCAGACCTAACGTCGCCGGGACAAAACTATCGTGCAAAGCTTTCACACATACAATTGCTTCCACTCCGCCGGCACCACCTAATAAGTGTCCGAAGTGTCCTTTCGAGCTGGAAACTGCCACTTTATAAGCATGATTACCTAAAGCGTACTTGATAGCCGTCGTTTCGCCGGAATCGTTTGTTGGTGTACTGGTTCCGTGTGCATTGATGTAATCCACTTGTTCTGCTTGAATGCCAGCCATTTCAATCGCCTGCTTCATTGCCTCTCCGGCGCCGCTACCATCCGGTGTAGGTGCTGTCATATGATAAGCATCAGAATTCGCACCATAGCCGACTACTTCTGCATAAATGGTTGCATTGCGTGCTTGTGCTGAGGAGAGTGATTCAAGAAACAGAATACCGGCTCCTTCACCCATGACGAAACCGTCACGATCTTTATCGAAAGGACGAGATGCGGTAGCCGCATCTTCATTCGTTGACAATGCTGTTAAAGCCGCAAATCCACCAATTCCAATCTCGTTGATAGTCGCTTCACATCCTCCGGCAAGGCAAGCATCCAATAAGCCGAATTTTATTTTCAAAAAAGCTTCCCCAATCGAATTCGTCGCACTGGCGCATGCCGTTACAATATCCAGACTAGGCCCCTTAGCACCCAACTTCATTGAGATATTGCCTGCCGCCATATTTCCAATTGTGAGTGGCACAAATAATGGTGGAATACGCTTAGGACCTTTATCAATCATCTTGCGAATACCTTTCTCAATCTCAATTAAGCCGCCGATACCTGAACTTACTAACACACCCACACGAGCATCATTGTCGGCGAGCGGGTAACCACTCATGTTAATCGCTTCAACCGAGGCTGCAACCGCATATTGCGAGAAGAAATCCATTCGTTGATATTCTTTACGCTCCATTGTCAACGAAGGGTCGAAATTCTTTACTTCGGCAGCAACATGAACGCCTGTGCTGCTTGCATCAAATTTAGTAATCGGTGCAATGCCTGATTGATTTGCACGCATGCTCGCCCAAAATTCATCAATGTTATTCCCAATTGGTGAAATGGTTCCCAATCCTGTTACTACTACTCTTTCCATAGTTTCCTCCTCTAGAAAAGTCCTATCTTCTTGCGTCAATATTCAATCTAACAAATTTATCCTCAAATTACAACTTTACACATCAACGAATACTCAAATGTTATTTGAACATCATATGTTACATATTCAAGCCACCGTTAACTTCAATCACTTGTCCGGTAATGTAATCATTTTGGATAAGAAATTCGACGCATTTCGCAATATCCTTTGGTTGTCCGAAACGCTTTAGCGGAATGGTTGCCAACATCGTGTCCTTCACGCGATCACTTAGTTGATCTGTCATATCCGTTTCAATGAATCCTGGCGCAATCGCATTGACCGTAATTTGGCGACCGGCTAACTCCTTCGCTACCGACTTCGTGAAACCAATCATACCCGCTTTACTTGCTGCATAATTGGCCTGGCCGGCATTTCCGGTAATACCGACAATACTCGTAATATTGATAATCCGCCCAAAACGTTGCTTCAACATAACCGGCGTTGCATGCCGACATAGATTGAAACAACCGTTCAAATTCGTTTGAACGACCGCATTAAAGTCCGCTTCGGTCATACGCATCAACAAACCATCACGCGTAATCCCAGCATTATTGACTAGCACATCCAAACGACCGAAATTCTGAACAATTTGTGCAATCATTTCTTGTGCCTGTTCGAAATTACTAATGTCGCCTGTAACTGTAGCCGGCGCTAACGCACATCCTTCAAATTCAGCTAACACCTCCGGCGCAATATCCGAACGACTATTCAACACCACTTGATGACCCAAATCCGCCAAGTGCTTTGCAATCGCCAAACCAATTCCACGAGAACTTCCCGACACTAAACATACTAAACTCATAGATTCTCTCCTTGTAAAAAAACTTCCAGCTTCTCAACGTCTTCAACTTTATCAATCACTAAACATTGAGGCGCGTTCTCTTGACGGCGCAACAATTGAGCCAGCGTATTCCCTGGACCAATCTGTATTAAATGTGTTACACCTTCATTTATCAGATATTCTATCGTTTCCTGCCAACGAACCGGTTCAACTAAGTGGCGAACCAAGATGCCTTTGACAGTTGCCACCTCATGTGGTGACAATGTTGTATTACTAATGACAGGCACATCACCATTTTGAAAGGTAATCGATGCTAATGCTTGCGCAAAAGGTGCGCAAGCCGGCTCCATTAACGGACTATGAAATGGTCCTTCTACTTTCAACGGCATTACTTTCTTAATTCCATTGTTCTTTAACACATCGCTGAAAGTTGCGATGTCCGCTTTCTCCCCCGCCAAAATCGTCTGCTGACTCGAATTCAGGTTCGCAATGTAGACATTCGGCAACTCATGAGCGTGTTCCGCAAGTAATCGTCTTAATTCAGTTGCGGATGTTCCCATTACCGCCACCATTTGAGCAGGACGATTCTCTGCTAAATCAGCACAATGCGTCGACATCAGTTCGCCTCTTTTTTGCAACAGGGAGATGCCATCATGCAACGTTAACATACCGCTCGCTATTAGCGCACTATATTCACCTAAACTTAATCCAGCCATAAAATGGATGGCTGGAAGTTCGGGGCGAATGTGCTCATAAATAGCCAAGCTTGTCGCAACAATGCTTGGTTGGGCATGACGCGTTTGATTCAATTGTGCGATGTCCTCGCTAATCCATTGACGGATTGGCAATTGTGTCTGTCTTTCAAAGTTTGCATAAATATCGCGTGCGCTTTGTGACTGTTCTGCGAAATCAAGTCCCATACCTTGATAGTGTGCACCTTGACCATTAAAGATAACTGCTAATTTCATTCGCCACCTCTTCTTTTACAGCAAGCGTTTTGCACGTTCAATCGCCAAACGGCATTCTGTCATGTAATCTTGAATGATTTCTTCACAGCTTTGCTCTTTGGAGATAAGTCCGGCAATTTGTCCTGCCATCAACGAGCCTGTACGCACATCCCCTTCGACAACAGCACGGCGCAAAGCGCCTTTTCCTATAGCATTCAAACGCTCAAAATCCGGCTGTTCCTTGCTTGTTTCTTCTTTTTCGGCTTGTAGGTATTCTGTTGTAAGTGCATTACGTAATACCCGAACCGGATGTCCGGTAATTTGACCGGTCACCACTGTGTCGATATCACTCGCTTTTAGGATGGCCTTTTTGAAATTGTCGTGAGCATTCGATTCATTCGCTACGACGAAACGTGTACCGACTTGAACTCCTTGAGCCCCCAACATAAAGGCTGCCGCCATGGCACGTCCGTCACCAATACCGCCGGCTACGACAACCGGGATAGACACTGCATCAACGACTTGTGGTACTAAAGCCATTGTCGTCAATTTGCCAATATGACCACCGGCTTCCATCCCCTCAACGACAATCGCCGTTGCGCCGATACGCTCCATACGTTTTGCTAACGCCACAGATGCCACAACCGGAATAACCGCTATGCCTGCTTCTTGGAATCGCGCCATATATTTTGCCGGATTTCCCGCACCGGTTGTAATGATTTTGACACCAGACTCAATCAAATAGTCCACAACTTCCTCGACGTGAGGATTCAATAACATCACGTTGACCGCGAACGGTTTGTTCGTCTTGCTGAACATTGCTTCAACTTTGCTACGAACTATTTCCACATTGTCATGCCCGGTCCCGATAACGCCCAAGCCCCCCGCATTTGAGACGGCACTTGCTAAATCAGCGTCTGCGACCCACGCCATCGCCCCTTGAAAAATCGGGTACTCTATCTTCAATAATTCTGTTATGGTTGTCTTCATAGACACCTCGCCCTTTAGTTTAATAATTATAGAGATTCAATGTAGTTCACTAAATCTTGAACTGTCTTTAAGTTTTGGTCTGTGTCGATTGTGATATCCAATTCGTCTTCAATCTCACTGATAATTTGGAAAACATCTAAGCTGTCTGCTTTCAAATCGTTCTCGAAATCTGTTGCCGGTGTAATTGTTTCTGCGTCCACGCCTAATTGATTTGCAATAATTGTTTGTACTTTTTCGAATACCATGTGTATTTCCTCCAATTTGTTTTTATATTTTTTATAAATGTAAATAAATGTGTCCCCAAGATAAGCCACCGCCGAAACCGGTCAACACTACCGCTTGTTCTCCGGATAGGAGAATCTTGCTCGTTTCAACCAGTTGGTTCAGTAGCAACGGAATGCTAGCCGCTGATGTATTGGCAGTTTGTGCAATATTTGAGGCAATCTTCTGCTTGTCAATTCCCAACTGCATACTCATCAAATCCATCAATCGCTGATTTGCTTGATGAGGTATCAAATAGTCATAATCTGCTACATGATTGGCGATAAATTCCCCGAGCGAACGGATAACAGTTCGCTTCACGAAATTGAAGACTTCACGACCTTCCATCGCCATCACAGGATCGCTTTTTGCTGTCGCTTGTACGACAATTGAGTTGCGTTCATCTTTGACAGAGTGTAGCTCTCCTTTATACCCTAAGAGGGGCTGTCCATCATGTTCAATTAAAACAGCTCCTGCTCCGTCACCGAATAACACAGCCGTTGAGCGATCTGAGAAATCAATAATTTGACTCATTTTCTCCGCACCGATAACCAATGTGTAGCCTGTCGCTTGCGTTTGAGATAAGGCGTTCGCAATATCCAACGCCATAATGAAACCACTGCAAGCACCGTTGACATCGAATGCCCATGCATTACTAGCCTCAATTCCTGCTTGCACTTGACAAGCAATAGAAGGCGTTTCTGTTCGGGCGGACATTGTCGCCACAATAATGTGACGAATCTGCGTGCGAATGTCATCATCGACTGTCGCTAACAAATCTTGCGCTGCTTTGATTGCCAAACTACCCAAGCTCTCCTCCCCCGCAAAAAAACGTTGGCGGATTCCTGAGCGTTGAACAATCCAATCATCACTTGAATCCAATTGATAGCGCGCAATGAGCGCTTCATTCGTTATCGCTTCATTCGGTAAGTAAGCACCTGTTGCAATAATTCTACTCATAGTTATGCATCCTTCTGATTCAGCTTCGCTTTGATATTATCCAAGAACAAATGTAAATTACGTAAGCCCTTGACCAAAACAGCCGCCTCTTCATCTTCTAATCCGTTCAATGTCTGCTCCACCATATTAAAATGGAATTTACGATGTAGACGATATAGTAACTTGCCTCTTTGTGTAAGTTTCAATCGTACTACCCGTCTATCCTCCGGAAGACTGACACGTTCCACATAACCTTTCTTCACTAAGTTTTGAATTGAAACAGACAAGGTCCCCATTGTAATACTTAATTTTTTTGCCACTTCTGACGAACTTAATGTGCCGGTCAAACCAATCGCTTCGATTGTGTGCATTTCTTTAATGGATAAATCAGAGAATTCACTTTCTTTCAACGAAGACTCCTCAATCAGTAAAATCTCATTAAAAATCATGACCAAATAGTCGTTCATTTCTTCAATGGTTGCCTGATCCAAAAATATCACCCCTCGAAAAATTGTTTTGATTATCAAACTATTTGATGACCAAAGTTTACCTGTAAAGAAAATATTTGTCAACTATTTTGAGTAAATAAAGTATGGCGAACCTCGTCAAAGCCCGTCACTACGCGGAAAATTCCTCCATAAAAAAAGATGAAGTGCTCTCTTAAATAGGCAACTTCATCTTGAATCAATTCTTCTACACTACCCCATGGATACGCATCAACTCAACGATCGTTTCGAATGAGGCTATGTCCGCTCCTGCCGCGTAATCACGTTCCTTGCCGTAACGTGCGCTCGCTTGTAAACATGTCGCAAAAATATTGCGCATAATCCCTTGTAACTGCTCATCAACTTGCTCGAAACTCCAACGCAAACGTTGCGCATTTTGGCTCATTTCTAAGGCTGAAACCGCAACACCGCCCGCATTGGCAGCTTTACCCGGTCCGTAGAAAATCCCCGCCTTTTTGTACGTTTTCGTTGCGTCGGCATCGCTCGGCATGTTCGCACCTTCTGCGACGAAACGTACGCCGTTGCGCGCCAGTCGTTCAGCTTGTTCGCCGTTAATTTCATTCTGTGTAGCACACGGTAAAGCAACGTCCGCTTGAATATCGTAGTTCCATACAGAACCTTCAATATGCGTTGCTTCCGGATGGGTTTCCATGTATTTCGCAATACGTTCACGCCCATCTACTTTCAATTGCTTCACCGTGTCCAAATCAATACCGTTCGGGTCATAAATCGCGCTCGTTGAATCACTCAATGATACAACCACGCCACCCAACTCCTCGACTTTGCGCGCTGCAAAATAAGCCACATTGCCTGAACCGGAGATGATTACTTTTTTGCCGGTGAGCGACTCGTTCACTTCAGTCAACATCTCACGCAAAAAGTACACCAAACCATATCCCGTTGCCTCCGGACGCACTAAACTACCGCCCGCAATCAGCGGCTTGCCTGTTAAAACGCCGGCTTCCGGTCCACATAAACGCTTGTATTGTCCATACAAGTAACCAATCTCACGCGCTCCAACACCGATATCGCCCGCCGGCACATCTAGTGTTTCGCTAACATGCTTGCTCAATTCTGTCATGAAACTCTGACAAAAACGCATCACTTCATTATCCGATTTACCTTTCGGGTCAAAGTCGGAGCCACCTTTTCCGCCGCCGATTGGTAACCCGGTCAAACTATTCTTGAAAATTTGCTCGAAACCTAAAAATTTCAAAATACTCTGGTTGACAGTCGGATGGAAACGTAAACCGCCTTTATAAGGTCCCACTAACGAATTGAACTGCACACGATACCCTCGGTTCACTTGGACGTGTCCTTTGTCATCTACCCATGGCACACGAAACGAAATAATACGCTCCGGCTCAATTAACCGTTCCAAAATCGCTTGTGCCTCGTATTCCGGATGCGCCTCAACTACCGGCTCAATACACTCAAAGAATTCCTTTACCGCTTGAAGAAACTCCACCTCGTGGCTAAATCGCTGTTCCAATTCGGCATACACACGATGAACATAGGCATTCATTGTCATTATTTCCATCTCCCTTACTAATTCAATGGCAATATTATAGCATGTTTGCGAATACTCTCCAACAAAAAAACACACCCTTCTCCCGTCACACAGATGGATGAAGTGTGTATTTTCTTTGAGATTAGGCGATCGTAACGAAAGTTTGTTGACGATCCAGATGAAGAACGTTTCCGTCCACATTCAAATATTCCTTCACCAGACGTTGCAGCTCCTTCATGGCTGCTTCAACCCGCTCCGCTTGGTGCGGATTCAACGCTTCCATAATGAGAATGGCGTCGGTTGTACTCTCTCTTAACATCGTGCGCTCCGCCTCGCGCCAATTAAAGCAACGACAAACGGCGCCTTTATCATCGTAATAAATTAACTCGCCCTCCAAGGCAGGCGCATTTTCCTCTGAACCTAGAGGTAAGAAATCTTCGCCACCTGCGGCAATGCCGAGCACCAAATCTCCGTCAATCATCGCCAAATCCTCGCCACCGCAAGGAACGGCGTAAGAAAGGCTGACACTATTATACACGTCAACTAAAGGATTGATTGGCATGAATTCGCGCCCTTGATTAGCTCGCTTCAACAATGCCTCAATCGATGAACGCGCTCCCTTCTTCGTCTTGAACAGAGTGAATGCCGCGCGCCACTCCTGCACCACCTCATTCTCACTGAATACATCCGCCGTCAAAAAAGTGCGCGCCTGTTGTGCCGCTGCTGCTAATAGTTGCTGAAATTCCGCTGTTTTGTCTGCCGAAACAGCGTTATCCATTCCATTCACAACCAACACTTTAAAGGAAGCTTCCGGGAATAATTCCCATACTTCAGGTTTCACGACAAATTGCTTCATTATAAACTCCACCTTTCTTCTAAACATCCCCAACAAAAAAGAACTTCAACCTAATCTTAACAATCCGGTTGAAATTCTGCAAATTAAATCAACGAGTGTAGTCATCATTACGCACACAGCTTATATCGCTTGGCGCTTTAAGACGGCTCTAATCCAGTCCGGTGCATAAGCGGATGTACAACCTTTCGCTACTTTCATGTCTTTATATACGGCTAATCGCTCGCCGAGTTGCAATACTTGTTCGCGCCACTCCGGGTAATAGACCGCTATTTCGACTAAGCAACGATTCATCGTCCATTTAACGAGCTCAGGTGTTGCTACCAATTCAGCTTCAATCACGGCTAAAAGTCGCGCAACTTCTTCATGATTTGCCTGCTTGCTAATAATGTGTCTGACTTCCATACCCCAGCCAAGACGTTGCAATATAACCGATTCAGAGGCTTTTAATTGATGTTTCCAATCAGTGGCATCTCGGCGTTTGGATAAGACTTTATCCACCAATTTATCCAACACATTGAGCGACACGGTGTCGTCCACACACTCTGCTAATTCTTCGTTGGTTATACTTTCCGGCACCGCCAACAAAATGGCACATTGTTGCGCATCCACATTACGTGTGCGCCACAACGGCATAAATAAATATGCCGCCTGTTTATGCGCCTTCGCAACTTTGCTGATGTACCCCATCGGCACGCCGAAATAGGGTTCCGGTTCCCCGATTTTCTTATAACGTTTAACGGTTCCTTCATGAATACCCGCCTGCAACTCATTCATAATGATATCTACCGTTACCATGCTCTCACTCCTTATCTGCCAACTCTATACCCCATAATCGTATCAAAAATTGTTCCCGTAAACAAACTTCGACACTTTAATAAAGTACCCTTTGGCACAAGAAACACAAAAAGCCTGATAATTCAGGCTTTTTCGGTGTATATTTACGTCACAGGAGGGATTCGAACCCCCGACCGTTCGCTTAGAAGGCGAATGCTCTATCCAGCTGAGCTACTATGACATACGTTAACAACTCTTTCATTGTATGCCAAGATGTAGGAGTTGTCAACCCTGTTTTTATATATTGAAGCAGATGTGTGGCATTTTACACATACTGTCGTTTCTCGCCGTTGGCGTAAGCTGCGTCGATGATGCCGCCGCCTAGACATTCTTCGCCGTTGTAGAAGACAACGGCTTGCCCCGGTGTAATGGCACGAACCGGTTCATCAAAAATCACTTTGGCACGCGTGCGTGTATCGTCTAATTCTACCGTCACGCCGACATCTTGCTGGCGGTATCTGAATTTCGCCGTGCATTTGAAGGTTTGCGGTTTCTCTTCTTCTGTTGTGAAATGGATTTGCGATGCTTCTAAATACTCCGAATATAAATTCGGGTGGTGGAATCCTTGTCCGACGTAAAGGGTTTGTGTCTGTAAATCCTTGCCGATGACGAACCACGGTTCATTGGTTGCGCCGCCTCCGCCGATTCCCAATCCTTGACGCTGCCCGATTGTGTAGTACATTAAACCTGCGTGCTCGCCTTTCACTTCGCCGTCCAATGTCAACATCTTGCCGGGTTTATTCGGCAAATAGTTCGCGAGAAATTCGTTGAAATTGCGTTCACCGATAAAACACACGCCGGTCGAATCTTTCTTCTTGGCGGTAGCGAGTCCGGCTTCTTCTGCAATTGCACGAACCTCTTTCTTCTGTAAATGTCCTAACGGGAACAGACTTTTCTGTAATTGAGCTTGGGATAATTGGCTAAGGAAATAGGTTTGATCCTTGTTACTGTCCGCACCTCTAAGAAGATGCACAATGCCTTGTTCGTCGCGGTACACTTGAGCATAATGCCCCATCGCGACATAGTCCGCACCTAATTGCATCGCATAATCGAGGAAAGCTTTGAATTTCACTTCCTTATTGCACATGACGTCGGGATTCGGGGTGCGCCCGTTGCGATATTCTTCCAAGAAGTATTCGAAAACCCGCTCCCAATACTCCTTCTCAAAATTGACTGAATAATAAGGTATTCCTATTTGTTCAGCCACTTGTGCCACATCTTCATAATCTTGTGTTGCTGTGCAGTGTCCGTGCTCATCTGTATCGTCCCAATTCTTCATAAATAAGCCGATGACATCGTATCCCTGTTGTTTGAGCAAATAAGCTGCCACCGAAGAATCGACACCGCCACTCATGCCGACTACGACACGAATTTGACGATTATCTGTCATAAGAATGCTCCTTTCTCATTCATTAAGTCAGGGGCGAAGAATAATTCTCCGACCCCTTTGTGTAGTGATTGATTAGCGCTTGCACGCTGTCAATTTAGTTCTTCACTTCTACCATAACGCCACGGTCAATGAAGCCGTCGAAGATAAAGTTAATCTTCTCGATAACCATTGCGTTGTTCGCTAATTTAGTGACATCAACAGCTGTGAAGCCTTTGTTCGTTACCGTTGAAATCTTTAAGGTTTTCAAGTCGTTTTTGACGGTGACTTTCAATACTAAGCCGTCACGGTGTTGTGCGTCTAATTTGCGTTTGTATTGGAAGTTGCCACCCTTTGTTTCTTCAAAGCCGTTATCGCGCAATGTATAAGGTTTGCATGCCGGGTTCATTTCGAATACGCGATTAAATCCTTTTAGTTCTGCTTGTTGTGTGAATGCCATAATTGTTGTTTCCTTTCTGTTAATTGCTTGAGTTGTTCGACAAATCGGTCGATATCTTGTTCGGTCGTGTCAAGCCCGAACGATAGGCGGACACTTTCTCTCCATCTTGCCGGTTCATTCGGATAGTACACTTGCAAAATGCGACTATCCACAATACTGCCCGCTGAGCAGGCACTGCCTGCGGAAAGATAAATGCCTGCTAAATCCATGTGAATGAGGGTTTGACTGGCGAGTTGCCCTTTCAGCCAGAGGCTGTGAATGTAAGGAACTTGGTGCGTGCCATTGCGTTCATAGGCGATACCGGCTTTCTCCAGCTGCTGATATAATCTGGCAGATAGTTGTTCGCATTGTTCACGGAAAGCGTCGCGTCCTGCAATCGCTAATTCAATAGCGGTTGCCAATCCGATAATGTAAGGAGTATTCTCCGTCCCGGAGCGCTTCTTCCGTTCTTGTCCGCCACCATGTAAAAGCGGTTGGAGCGTCATTTTGTCATGCCAAGGCTGATAGATAAGTAAGCCGACACCTTTCGGCGCATATAATTTATGCCCGGAACTGGCGAGCGATGTGAAGGGAAAATCCAAAGCAATGCGCCCAACCGATTGCACGGCGTCAACGTGGAACCAAATGCCACGCTCTTTGGCGAATGCACCTAAGTCGTGAACCGGCAGCTGACTGCCGACTTCATTGTTGACGGACATCGCAATCCACCCGATTGTCCCCTCATGGCTTGCCGCTTGAAAGGCTTCTACCGTCGGTTGCACGTAACTGACTGTGAAACCTTCCCGCTCCAATGCTTGACACGTTTCGCTTACGGCAGGATGTTCAATCGCCGTACACACTAGATGATTCCCCCGTCCTAACACTCTCGCTTGATACGCTTGCGAACGAATTGCCCAGTTATTCGCCTCTGTTGCCCCGCCGGTGAAAAAAACATCCTCACTCTTCACCCCGAGCGCAACGGCGATTCTCCGTCTGGCACTTTCGAGCCGTTGCTTAGCCCTTTTACCTAATTGGTGACTACTGGAAGGATTGCCGAATTCTTGCAGTAACATTTCCTGGACGGCGGCTGCTACTTCTGAACGCACCGGCGTGGTTGCCGCATAGTCTAAGTAAATCATCGTGTCACCTCCTTGCACAATTACATCCATTATACATGATTATCCTACTGTTACGCTAGTGTTTGCTCAATTTTCGCTTATTTAGTATGATAGAAGCGAATGATTGACGAGTTGAGGAGGAATAATCATGCAACAACCGCTCGCTTTCCGCATGCGACCGCAACGAATTGAAGAAGTGTTAGGGCAGGAACATCTTGTCGCCCCGGGCAAAATCATCCACCGTATGGTTGTTGCCAAACGTCTGACATCGATGATTCTGTACGGACCGCCCGGCACCGGCAAGACGAGTATCGCCAGTGCCATTGCCGGCAGTACCCAATATGCGTTTCGGACGTTGAATGCTGCCACCGACGGTAAGAAAGAATTGGAGATTGTCGTGGAAGAAGCCAGAATGTCGGGAACGGTTATTCTGCTATTAGATGAAATTCATCGTTTGAATAAGGTGAAGCAAGACTTCTTATTACCGCACTTGGAGAACGGGCGAATCATCTTAATCGGTGCGACGACCGAGAATCCTTACATTGCCATTAACCCGGCGATTCGTAGCCGTGTGCAAATTTTCGAAGTCAAACCTTTAGCGCCGAGCGATATGGTGATTGGCTTACGTCGCGCACTCGCCGACCGTGATAAAGGGATGGGGCAATATCCCGTTGACATCACCGAAGAGGTGTTGGCGCATTTTGCCAGTGTGACGAATGGCGATATTCGCAGTGCCTTGAACGCTTTGGAGTTGGCGGTACTCTCGACGGCTGCGGGCGAGGACGGACGGATTACGATTACGCAAGAAATTGCCGAGGAATGTTTGCAGCGGAAACGTTTGACCCATGATAAAGACGGTGATGCGCATTATGATGTTATCTCCGCTTTCCAAAAGTCAATTCGTGGCAGTGATGTCGATGCGGCGATGTATTATTTGGCGGTCTTATTGGAAGCCGGTGAGTTGGTGATTGCGTGTCGTCGCTTGTTGGTGACGGCTTACGAAGATATCGGCTTGGGCAATCCCGGTGCAATGGAGCGGACAGTGGCGGCGGTACAGGCTGCCGAACAATTAGGTTTGCCGGAAGCGCGAATTCCTTTGGCTTACGCTGTTACCGAACTGGCATTAAGTCCGAAATCCAATACTAGTTACCGTGCCATCAATGAAGCGATGGCAGATGTCCAACAAGGGAATGTCGGTGCTGTTCCCGACCATTTGCGTGATGCGCATTATAGCGGTGCTAAGCAACTGGGGCGTGGGACTGACTATCAATATCCGCATCATCACCCGAACCATTGGGTGGCGCAACAATATTTGCCGGATAATTTAGTTGACCGTCGCTACTTCCGCCCTGAACCAACCGGTAAATTCGAAGAAGCTTTGAAGCAGTATTACGAGCGCATCAAACCTTCTTCCTCCCACTGATTAACGTCATGTCGGCAACTGAGTTGCCGGCATGCTTTTATTTGGAGTGAGGTGGGATACTCGGTTGACAGGGGGCTTTGGTTTTTTGTAAGGCATTCTCACGGCGAGAATGCCTTACTTTATTTTTTAGAAACCTCGGCACGCCGCGGGATTGGGTTACTTTATTTTTTAGAAGCCTCGGCACGACGAAGGATTGACTTACTTTATTTTTTAGAAACACTGGCACGCAGCAGGATTGCCTTACTTTATTTTTTAGAAGCACTGGCACGCGGCAGGATTGCCTTACTTTATTTTTTAGAAGCCTCGGCACGCGGCAGGATTGCCTTACTTTATTTTTTAGAAGCCTCGGCACGCAGCAGGATTGCCTTACTTTATTTTTTAGAAACCTCGGCACGCGGCGGGATTGCCTTACTTTATTTTTTAGAAGCCTCGGCACGCAGCGTGACGGGGCGCCTTCAGTAACAGGTATGCAGAAACGCTTCCCTTCATGCCAGCCGAAGTTGCCATGAAAGGAAGCGTTGTGCGAGTAATCTGCTATAAGTATGTAATGCCCACTAGCTTGTGCGACGTTCACCTGTTTGCTTATCCAAGTAGAAGGTAAAACCTTCGCCAATCACTTGATGGACATCGCTAATGGTCACGAAAGCGTTCGGATCCGCTTCATGAATAATGCGTTGAATCGGTAATAATTGTAGACGGTTCACAACGACGTAGAGGACATCTTTTTCCGCTTTGGAGTAGTAACCGTACCCTTTGAGAATCGTGACACCACGGTCTAATTGTTCCGTAATCGCACGCGCAATCGCATCGTGATGATTCGTAATGACCATGACTGACTTACGTGGGTTGAATCCTTCCAGAATAAAGTTCATCACCTTGCTGAGAATGAATAACATCACTAAGGTGACGACCCCTTTTTCCAAGCCGATGACGAACGTCAGCGGGGTGACGATTAAGACGTCGATTAACAGCAAGGAGACCGACACATTCATGCCGAGGTACTTCTTCATCATCATGGCGATAATATCCGAACCGGCGGTCGTCCCGTTCCCCAAGACGACTAACCCTAAGCCGGCGCCGCTCAACATTCCCGCCACAATCGCCGCTACAAAAATATTCTCCGGTACAAAACCGGGCAACTGCAAGTATTTCAAGAAAACCGTCATTTCCGCCAAAGACAGAAACGTGTAATAGAGCGTCTTACGTTCCAAATACTTCCAACCGATCATCAACAAAATACTGTTCAGCGCCAAGTTGGTCAAAGCCGGGTCGAAATGAAATACATAGTGGAACAACAAGGTCAACCCCGTTACGCCACCTTCCCCGAAATGATTGGGAATGATGACCCAGTTAACCGCCAAGGCAAACATTAATGTGCCGATTGTTACAAATGCAATGTTCTTCAACTCTGTCTTATTTAACATCTTCTCTCTCCTTCTTTCAACCAACCTATCAAGTCACGGAAGACCGTATCTGCCAAGAACAGACCGCGCGTCGTCAAACGCACTGTATCGCCTTCGATGACTAATAATTCTTTCTCCTGCTGCTTGGCAAAAAAATCCCCAAACAACTTCATCGCCTGCATGCCGAATCGCTCGGCAAACGCCTCTAAGCTGAAACCGCGATTCATACGCAATGCCAGAAATAAATATTCTTCCATTAAATCCGCTTGCTCTAAGCGCATTTCATCGATAATCGGCTTGCGTTGCTGTCCGGTTTGCTTCAAATAATGATGTACCGGACCATGATTGTAATAACGTGTGTTGTGAATAAAGCCATGTGCCCCTGCACCGAACCCATAATAAGGTGTCGATTGCCAATACTTCAAATTATGACGTGACTGATAACCCGCCATAGCGAAATTACTCACTTCGTATTGATGAATCCCATGTTCTGCTAAGCGGTCAATCGCCAACTGAAACATATCGGCGTCCACGTCTTCTGAAGGGAGCGGTAATTTCCCTTCTCGCATTAACTGCTGAAACACGGTTTGATTCTCGATAATAAGTGAGTATAACGAATAATGCGGTAATTCTAGCGATAAGGCTTTCGTCAAACTATCGTCGAAATCCGACATCGTCTGTCCCGGCAAACGGAAAATTAAGTCAATGCTTAAATTCTCGAAACCGGCATGGCGCAACCAATCGATACACTGGTAAATATGGTGTTGGCGATGATTGCGCCCAATCGCACGCAATAATTTATCATTGAAGGTCTGAACCCCCATACTGATACGGTTGACCCCGTAATCACGCAGTAATCGGCACTTCTCAGGTGTCAATTCACCGGGATTGACTTCAAAGGTATATTCCGTCCGCTCATTGTAAGCAAGCCGCCGTTCAATACTTTGTAATAATTGCGTCAATTCTTCCCGGTTCAAACAACTCGGTGTTCCGCCACCTACATAGATAGTATCCATTACCGTCGTTGACGGAATCTCATACAACGCCATTTCCGTATCCAACCCGACTAAGTACTTGTCAACCGGTTGCCCGTCATAGAAATATTTGTTGAATGCACAATAGTGACAAATTTTCTTACAGAAAGGAATATGAATATAGACTGCGTCTGCTAACATATTGATCCCTTCTCCGCAAAAAATGCCCGTGTGTTGACTTGGTCTTGGTCTAATTGCTGAATTAAACCTTCTATGCCGTCAAATTTAATTTCGCTACGTAAATAATGATACCAACGGATTTTGACGTTTTTGCCGTAAATCATTTCATCGAAATCCAGTACATGCACTTCGCATGTTAAACCGGTCTTCGAGGCGAACGTCACATTGTAACCGATTGAAGCCATCCCTTGATACCAATTACCGTCTACATGGAAAGCAACGACATAAATCCCTCTTCCCGGTAATAATTCATCGGCAGTCGTCTGCACATTGGCAGTCGGATACCCGATAGTGCGTCCTCTTTTCTCGCCGTGGACAACCATTCCTGTCGTTTCGTAAATATACCCGAGTTCAGCATTCGCCGCTTCGATTTGTCCTGAGGCAATCAATTCGCGAATATTGCTGGAACCGACTTTATGGTCGCCGTGCGTTAATTGCGCCACTTCCACAATCGCGAAACGATTCTGTGCGTGCGTCGGCAAAGTCTGCATATTTGCGATATCCGGCTTCCCGTACGTGTAATCATAGCCGGCAACGACAACTTGCGCTTGTAAGCCGACAATATAAGTGTCGACAAATGCTTGTGGCGACTGCAAGCTGAATTCCCGTGTGAAGTCAATCAAATATAAGATGTCCACGCCGAATTGTGCGAATAATTCCGCTTTACGTTGATTCGTCGTCAAATAATGAATCGGTGTTGCCATTTCCGATAAGTACATCAACTTCGGATGTTGCTTAAAGGTCATCACCGCTAATTTCAATCCTCTTGCTTGCGCTTCTTGCTTAGCGCGCTCAATCACTGCTTGATGCCCTAGATGCACTCCGTCGAAAAAACCGAGTGCCAATACAATCGGTTCGTCCACTAATTGCGTCGGGCAATAAGGATGATGTAATTCAATAATCTTCATACTATGTCATTCGTCTTCCTTCCCTATTCCCGATTGAACATGCGTATCGGTTTAATGCGGTCTTTTTTGGTTGGATGCGGTGCATAAATCGCCCAGATTAGACCGTCGTAATAAAGTGCTGTCGGCTCTGTTAAGGAAAAGCCAAAGTAATCTTGTGCGACAACTTGCCCGTTGCGGACAACTTGTCGGAAAGCTTGCTCGCTCAGTTCATGTTGCGGATAGTCTTGTAAGGCGGACTCAATCGGATAAACAGCACTTGCAATGTCACCTTGTGCTTGCAAGTCTGCCAATTGCTGTAAAGTGAACGCTTGCTCTTTCGTAAAGCCGCCGGTGGCATAGCGTGTCAGTTGTGACATATGGCTCGGATAGCCTAATTGTGCGCCTAAGTCGACTGCCAAAGTACGCACATAAGTGCCTTTCCCACATTGCACTTCAAATGACCAACGTTGAATGCCGTTCTCATAGATTGGTTCGCTCGTGCGTTTGAAATAATCGATGCGTGCTTGGCGAATCGGTCGCTCCACTTCAAGTCCTTGTCTGGCGTACTCGTATAATCGCTTACCATTCACTTTGACGGCAGAATAATAAGGCGGAATTTGTGTCAGCTCGCCTTGGAACATTGCCATCGCCTGATCAATCTGCGCATTCGATAACGGAGCGGAAACGAATTGACGTTCAATTTCAGCGCCGTGTGCATCTTCCGTTTCAGTCGCAATGCCGAGCGTAATTTCCCCGCGATATAATTTATCGCCGTCCATCAACAATTCGACCAATTTCGTCGCTTCTCCCAGACAGACAACCAACACACCGTCAACTTGCGGATCGAGTGTCCCTGTATGTCCGATTTTCTTCATGCGCAATAATTTGCGCAACTTGAATACCACATCATGGCTGGTCATGCCACACGCCTTCCACACTGGTATCATGCCATGAAACATCATTCGCCCTCCTCTCATTTCACATTCCCCCATTATACACTATCTCTCTTTGCAAAAAAAGAGCGTTGCAACTTTTTGCCGACGAAGCTGCTGACCTTGTCGCCCCGCTTATTGCATCCCTATTCTCCCACAAAAAACACGCACTGAATTTCTCCAAGTGCGTGTTGTTGTTTTAATAAGTGTCTACTTTTTTCTTTAAGACAATCGGTTTGCCGGCTTTTTTCCATTGAGCGAATTCCGCCGCTGCCGTGAAGAGAACGTCTGTTGAAGAGTTCAAGGCTGTTTCGCATGAGTCTTGAAGAACACCGATAATGAAGCCGACGCCGACTACTTGCATGGCGATATCATTGGAAATCCCGAACAAGCTACATGCTAACGGTACAAGTAATAACGAACCGCCGGCAACGCCTGAAGCACCGCATGCCGATAATGCTGCCAGCACGCTCAAGATGAATGCTGTCAAGAAGTCCACTTGAATGCCGAGCGTATTCACTGCCGCTAAAGTTAGCACCGTAATGGTGATAGCGGCTCCCGCCATGTTGATAGTTGCTCCTAACGGAATTGAAACTGAATAGGAGTCTTCATCTAATCCTAAATCATGGCACAATTCCATATTAACTGGAATATTCGCTGCCGAACTTCTTGTGAAGAAGGCCGTAATCCCACTATCTTTCAAACAGCGGAAGACTAATGGATATGGGTTCTCTTTAATCAAGAAGAACACTAGCAATGGATTCAACACCAAAGCTGTAAAGAACATACTGCCTACTAAGACCGCTAATAGTACGGCATAATTTTTGAAACTGGTTAGACCGCTCTCGGCTACAGTCGCATATACTAAGCCCATGATCCCTAATGGAGCGAATTGAATAATCCATCTTACTCCTTGGCTAGTTGCGTCTGCGATTGTTGCCAATAAATCTTTGGTTGATTCGGATGCATGGCGCATCGCCACTCCGAATACAACCGCCCATGAAAGAATTCCGATATAATTACCGCTCGCCAAGGCGTTGACCGGGTTATCGACAATTTTGAGAAGAAGTGTATTAACGACAGCTCCGATTCCTTCCGGTGCTGCTAAATCTGTTGTCGCATCTACTAAGGTCAAACTAACAGGAAATAAGAATGATGCCACGACACCGACTAAAGCCGCCGCAAATGTCCCGAATAAATACAAGACAACAATTTGCTTCATATTCGTTGCTTGTCCTTGCTTATGATGTGCTAAGGCACTTAATACAATAAAGAATACTAATAAGGGCGCAATTCCTTTCAATGCTCCAACAAATAAATTACCGACTACCGCAATTGCCGGTACATTCGGTACCACAAAGCCGAGTGCAATCCCCGCCGCCATACCAATCATGATTCGCTTAATTAAGCTTATCCTCTGCCAACTTTCAACTATTTTCATAAAATTTCCCTTTCTGTTTCAATTAAATTTACGTTAGATTATACGATGAAACACATGAGTTTGCAATAAGAAAAATTACTAAAATTGCGAGTTTTTTTGATGTAATGCTTGCGATTGGGAATTTTCTACCAATTTACCTTAATGTATATCAAAAAAGGAGCAATCACTGCTCCTCTTTTGAATGGTTATACTTATTCTAGTCTTCCAATTGTTCTTCTTGTCCGCTGTTCCAGTGGAAGTGGAAAGTTCCCGGCTTATCGACACGATTGTACGTGTGCGCTCCGAACAAATCACGTTGCGCTTGAATTAAGTTTGCCGGTAAAACTGCTGAACGATAAGAATCATAATACGCCAATGCACTTGAGAAAGTCGGCACCGGAATACCCGCTTGAATCGCTAAAGTCACAACACGACGAACAGCTGAACTATTCTTCGATACAATCTCCAAGAAGTAATCATCCAACATCAAGTTTTCCAAGTTCGGATTCTTCTCGTAAGCATCGGTAATTTTTTGTAAGAATTTAGCGCGAATAATGCAACCCGCACGGAAAATGCGTGCGATATTCCCATAAGGTAAGTTCCAATTATATTCGTCACTCGCCGCTTTCAATTGTGCGAATCCTTGTGCGTAACTCATGATTTTGCTGAAGTATAATGCTTCACGAATCGCTTCTACCCATTCAGCTTTGTCTGACTCCGGAATCATCACCGGCTCAACTGACGGAATAATTTGGCTCGCTGCGACACGTTGCTCTTTTTGTGTTGAAATGAAGCGAGCAAATACCGACTCTGTAATTAATGAGAGCGGTTCGCCTAAATCGAGCGCACTTTGCGACGTCCATTTGCCTGTTCCTTTATTCCCCGCTTTATCCATAATGACTTCAACCATCGGTTTCCCGGTTTCCGGATCATTCGTCGCCAAAATTTGAGTTGAAATCTCCATTAAGAAACTATCGAGTTCCCCTTTGTTCCATTCACCGAAGATTTCTGCAATCTCCGTCGCTGAGAAGCCTAACACACGGTGTAACAAATCATAAGATTCCGCAATCAATTGCATGTCGCCATATTCAATACCGTTGTGAACCATTTTGACATAGTGACCGGCACCGTCCAAGCCGATGTAAGTCACACATGGCTCGCCGTCTTCTTCAGCTTTCGCCGCAATCTTCTCAAAAATCGGTGCAACAAGCTCATAAGCGTCTTTCTGCCCGCCCGGCATGATTGAAGGACCTTTCAATGCGCCTTCTTCACCGCCGGAAACACCTGTTCCGATAAAGTTGATGCCTAATTCCGCTAATTTCTCACTGCGACGAATCGTATCTTTGAAGAAGGTATTCCCACCGTCAATCAAGATATCGCCTTTATCCAAGTGCGGTAGTAATGCTTCGATTGTCAAGTCTGTTCCTTTACCCGCTTGAACCATTAACATGATTTTGCGTGGCACTTCCAAGCTGTTCACGAATTCTTCAATGGAATACGTTGCTTTCAAATTCTTACCGGGATTTGCTTCGATTACTTCTGTTGTTTTGGAACCGGTTCGGTTGTACAAGGCAACAGAATACCCTCTGCTTTCAATATTTAATGCAATATTACGGCCCATAACCGCCATGCCGACAACACCGATTTGTTGCTTAGTCATAAAAAATAAAGCCTCCTCAATTTAGTTTCGGTCTTATTTTAACAGAATTTAGGGTTAGATTAAAGTTTTAGTGCTTATATTTCATTGAAAGCGATGCTTTTTTTGTGTAGAATGGACGTATATCGTTAATTAAAGGAGCTTATTATGGCACGCAAATCAAAACAAGCAAATAAACAACATTTTCCGCGCAAGAAAAAGAAAAGTGCGCGCGATATCTTCATTCGAATCTTAGCGTTGACAATGGTCATCGTGATGTTAGTCGTTATCATTATTCCGGTTTACGGTCCGCTTAAGGAATTATTCAATGCAATCGGCAAGCAATTGGCACCATTCACCCAAACTGCTGTTGAATGGTTGCAGAATACCTTCAGCGCCGCTGTTAACTGGGTGCAAAGTTTCTTCTAAATTCAACACAACACGCCCCGTAGGAAAAACCTACGGGGCGTTAGTCATGATTATTTAGTATTCGATTTCGTTTTGCCTGTCCATGATGAGAAGCCACCTTTTAAGATGTAAACTTCTTGATAACCACTCTTGCGCAAAATATTCGCCGCTCTTGAAGCAAAGTTCAATACATCGTCGTATAAATAAATCGCTTTGTCACGGCGCAATTCTTTGTGTCGCTCTTTGAACTGTGACATCGGGATATTACGCGCACCCAGAATGTGTTTCGCGTCGAATTCGGCTGCTTCGCGTACGTCGACAACTTGCACACGACGAATATCTTCTTGAATTGCGTCAGAATCTACCATTTTGGCTGAACGCTTACGCAAAATGAATAAATACAAGAAATAGCCTGCGTATGCGATGACTATTCCGATTAAAGTTGCTGAAATAAAGTTAAAAATTTGCATATTCTCTCTCCTTACTCGCCTACTTGCAAGCGCACAAGTTGGGCTGCTCCGATAACGCCGGCATCATTGCCTAAAGTTGCCAACATAATGTGGGTATTGTCACGAATTTGCGGGAAGGTGTATGCGTAATAGTATTCGGAAACTTTTTCCAATAAGAATTCACCGGCCGCTGACACACCACCACCTAAGACAATGGCAGATGGGTTTAAGGTGTTGGCGATATGTGAACAAGCCAAACCTAAATACTTCGCAAATTTCGTTACGACTTCATTGGCGAAATAATCGCCCTCTTTAGCAGCATCAAAGATATCTTTGGCACTTACCGCACCGTCATCTACGGCTTTCTTAATCGGTGAGTCACCTGCGTATTCTTCCGCAAACTGACGCGCCAAGTTGACAACGCCTGTTGCAGAAGCGACTGTCTCAAGGCAGCCTTTTTTGCCACAAGTACAATCAAAGCCTGTTTCAGTATCAACTGTAATATGACCGACTTCGCCGGCAGCTCCGCCGAATCCTCTCACAAGCTGTCCGTTCGTTACCACACCGCCGCCAACGCCGGTTCCGAGCGTGAACATCACGACATCGCGCGCGCCGTTGCCGGCACCTTTCCATTGCTCACCTAATGCGGCAACATTCGCATCATTATCAATGTAAAAAGGTATCCCGAACGCTGACTCGAACGCCTCTTTAATCGGTTGAAGTGTGCGCCAGTTCAAATTATATGCGCCGATAACCGTTCCCTGTTCAGCATCTACTTTGCCGGGAGAGCCCATTCCGATTCCTAAGAAATCTTCTTTCGACAATTGATAACGTTCCAAATGTTCTTGAATCGATTGGATAATCCCCGGTACGATATGTTTTCCTTCCTCCAAAATATTGGTTGCAATCGTCCATTTTTCAAGGATTTCGCCTTCTAATGAAATAATTGCCATTTTCACTGATGTGCCACCCAGGTCAATGCCTAATATTTTTTTTGCCATAGAAAAAATCTCCCTTTCTAAAATAAACTTCGTATTTGCTCAATACCGTAATACACTAGTCCTCCACTTACGCCCAGCATAAGAATCGCAGTCACAATTCGATACGGTTTCGCCCACAACAGAGATCTCGCCTGCGAAATCCCCATGATAAAGGTAATACCGGCACCGTACACTAGTCCTCCAACATGCCCCCATATGTCAATTCCGGGGTACATAACACTGAACACTAAATTCAAAATCAATAAAGTGGTAAAACTCGTACTACGATTGCGTAAATAATTCGATTCCGGATATAAATAAGCTAACACAATAAATGCTGCAAACATCCCGTATAAAGCTGTACTTGCCCCCGCAGCCACGCTCTCACTAAAAGCAAAAGACAATACATTGCCTCCAAAAGCCGATACAAAAAACAATGTTGCAAAGCGCCGATGACCGAGGATATACTCTAACTCTATTCCGATAAAATACAATGATACCAAATTCATCGCTAAATGTTGAAGCCCAATATGCAGAAAAGCAGCGGTCAACAAACGCCACCACTCGCCATACCACACCATATTCGGTGCAAATTTAGCTCCCATTTCGATTAATGCATGTGAACTTTCCGTCGTACCAAATCTTAACAAGGTAATGGCATAAACTACTAAAATAATAGCGACAAATGTGTACGTCACAAACGGAGTGTTATTGTATTTGCGCAATTGCTTAACATTAAAGATTCCCAAACTTCCTCACCTCTCTCAAAATACTGCCTATATTATACACTATTTCGGCAATAATAGCTTGTCAATTTTGATATCGTGAGGCTCATTTTGCCAAGATGATTGCGGTAACAATTGGATAGGAAAGACTAACGCCAAAGTCGGCACAATGAGCTGTTCAAGGAAGCGGTCATAATAGCCCCCGCCAAAACCGATTCTCTCGCCGGATTCACTGAATACTATTCCCGGCGCGACAACTACATCCAATTGTGTCGGTTGCACTTCAGGAGCTGTTTGCCGCGGTTGCAAAATTCCATGACTACCGCTCTCCAATGCTTCTTCAGATTCAAACAAGTGAAATGACAGTTGATGATTGGCTTGCGTGCGCGGGATATACACATCAATTCCTGCCTGTTGTAATTGCTGAACAATGGACAATGTTTGAATTTCCGGGAAGCGCCCTACGTACAACGCTACTCGCTGATAAGACTGCACGCGACATTCTTCTAGTAGCAATCTGCCTAATTCACACTCCCACTCGGCACGCTGCTCCGAAGGAATCACGCGCATTCTCTCCAACATCGCTTGCCGCACTAATTGTTTCTCTTCGCTCATCTAATCCCTCCCTAAACAAAAAAGGCTTACTGACTCTTGCCAGCAAACCTCAAAAACCCGATTATTTTTTCACTTCACGGTGTAAAGTAACTTTACGTAATCTTGGGCAATATTTTTTCACTTCTAAACGATCTGGATTGTTACGTTTGTTCTTCGTAGTTAAGTAGTTACGATCGCCGCATTCTGTACACTCTAAGCTAATGTTAACGCGCATGGTATTCCCTCCAATTCTTATTCGATGTTAAATTCGTTCATCAGAACAATACTGATTTATTATAGCCTATGATATGCCAACTTGCAAGACATAACTGACATCCACTGCAAAAAAATTGAATCTTCTATCAAGGCGCCGAATCACACACCTGTCTCACTATAAACAAAAAGCCGAGAACGTGTTCTCGACTTTTCATAATCAGTTAATTAGTAACCACGACGCTGCTTTTCTTGATGATACATACGTCGTACTTGTGTCGGCGCTTCTTGATCGACGCGACGCAATGTTTTCTCAATGACAGCCAATGCTTCTGAGTAGCGATACTCTTGGTGGAACAAGTATTGCGCTTCTTGAATCGCTTGGTCAACTTCCTGGTAATCATAGCGGTAACGATTACTTTGCTGAATCATGTACTCTGTTAAATTCGCACTGTCGATGATTTCTTCAGTTAACACATCTAACTGCTCAAAGTTTTCCGCCAGTTGTTCTTCCAACATTTCCACTTCTTCAATATCCACACGAACTTTGTTAAGAACTCTTGATAAATTCTCAATTTGGTTCGTTACTTGGTAGAACTTTGTAAAGAAATCTTCATTCAACCCCGGCAAATGACTTTTCTCCACTCTACGCTTCAAATTACGTAATTCTACCTCATATATGTCTAAGTTTTTCTTAATGTCTTTTTCTTTAAGGGCTAAAGTATTTAAGCCTTGAACAATATGGACAAACTGATTGCTGATTTCTTCAACGCGTTTCCGAATCTTCTTGATATTGTCTTTCATCGTCGTATAAATAACGGCTGAAGATTCTATTTCTTGCGCCATGTCTTTAGCGCGATTGTACTCGGCAACCAATTGATCCGTCAATTCTGCCACACGTTCCAATTCATTCTCATGCAAAATATAACTTTGAGCAATGCGGTCCACTTCAATACCTGCATAACGGCTCTCATCGCGAACTTCTTGTAACAAGTCATGTAGCCGTGGCATTTCTTTGTTGACATAGCGACGAGCCGCCATTTCCGTTTCCATGATGTCGTATAAATCTTGGATTGCGCGTTCGGCTTTATCCATCAGCGTTCTTGCTTCCATCAGATCAGCTGTCTTAATGACTGCTTTAGCTTCGTCTAATTTTTCTTGAGCTTCGTCTACACGTTCCGGAATATTCACACCGTCGAAGTTATATTTGTCCGCCACCAACTCTTGATACTTCTCACGAATTTCTTCGATTTGCTCTTCGTAAGTTTCTTTGATTTGCTTATACATTGTCGGAATGCGTTCCAAAATATCTTCCAAACTTGTCAAATCAGATTCGATTGTTTGCAACATGGATTGCGCCTCTAAATAATCGCCTTCTGTTGCCAACTCGGAGTATTTAGTGAAGTTCAACTCAACATGCTGTAGGTTTTTCTCCAGAGTTTCGATAGCCGGACCGTAATCAAAACTTTGATTCATAATCTTTTTGCGCGCTTCATTATATCGTGAGTGCAACGCTTCATTCTGTTCACTGTTTAGTTGCTCAACTTTAACGAGCTGAGATAACTCATCGCCCAACTCATGAATTTGCTGCGCTGTATCTTCCAATAATTCAGTGACATGATCCAGTGAGCGACCTGCTTTCATAAATTTATGATGCTCAATATACTGTTCTGCCCCTACCAATGCCGACTCAATCTCTGTAAATTGAAAATTTGTAATCGTCTGCCATGTCGCAGATAAACTTTCATATTTACGTTTCGTTTGCCCCGAAAGACTCATGTTCTTCAGTAAGAATAGCTGGTCAGTGATAGAAATATTCATCAGTTCGTCACGCTTCTGTTGAAACTCCGCTAGCTTATTCCTCTGCTGCATCTTGAGGTAGTAAATTACACCACCCGCAACTACAACAAGGATAATAATAATAAAAAGTATATCTGTAAATGTCAATTTAATCGCTCCCGTCCTCATTAGTCATTGGCTATTATTAGTTCTTAGTCTGCAATTGAGCCTAAATAATCACTCTAAATTATAACACTAACTACTTTTGAATAAAAGTGAAATATTCATTGTTATGAAATTTTTTATCGAAAATTTGGAACATTTCTTTAGAGAAATTGGCACAGCCATTTATACTACTCTTTATTATAGAATGTTTTTCCAATATCAGACTATCTTGTACGTTACCTTTCAGCACTATCTGTCCAGCAAATTTATCGGTTTGAACCATTCAGGATAACACTTGAACGGTAGCGTTTACAATGTTTTTTTGGTATAATTTTTGTATCAAATGAAAAGGAGTGTTTAATCATGAAAGTAAATGACAGATATTGTTCGTTCTACTACGCGCCTGACCCAATTGACGACACTTTACACTTCGATGTCAACCGAACAGCTCTATTGTTAATTGACTTGCAAAACTATTTCGTTGACCCTCCTAAAGATTTGAACGAACCGGATATGGAACGATGGCGACCATTCTACGATGAAGTTCACAACATTGTTGTCCCGAATAACAAGAAATTATTGGACAAATGCCGCGAGAAAGGTATCACAATTGTTCACATTACAATTGTCTCCCAATTCGAAGATGGACGGGAACGCTCTATCTCACACCGCCGCGCTGAATTCAATAACATCATCATCCGCAAAAACACACCGGAAGCCGCAATCATTGATGAGTTGGCACCGCAAACCAACGAAATCATTGTCGAGAAAACAACACACAGCGGTCTGACCGGAACGAACTTACGCCTTATTCTGAACAATTTAGGGATTACCGACTGTATCGCAACTGGATTAGTGACCGACCAATGTGTGTCTTGTACCGTCCGCTCTCTATCCGATGAAAACTATCGTGTATGGGTTGTAGAAGACGCGACCATGGCAGGTAGTCATGAATTGCGTGACCATGCGTTAGTGATTATGAACAACACTTACTGCAATGTGGTGAATACTCAAGAAGTGCTTGATTATTTGGATACTTTATAAAACTCAATACCATTAAAAGCATACAACGCATGAAACTCTAGCAAAAAGTTTCATGCGTTTTCGGTATGCTAATAATTTATTTAGTTTAATCTAGGCAGCGTGCTTTCTGTTTTACACTTATCCTCCAGAATCACTTGCCCATTCTTCATAATCAATCGTCTTCTAGGAAGATCTATAATCAAGTCTTGATAGCGTTGCGTTTCCAACAAGACTAATGTTCCGGGTTTTCCTACTGCGATTCCGTAATTATCAAATCCACACGCTTTCGCCGCTTTCGTCGTAATCATCGGCAGAACACTCGGCAAATCATCTGCCCCTCCTAAATGCGCAACAGGTACCGCTAACATCGCCACTTGGAGCAAATCCCCATTCCCATAAGGTGTAAAAGGATTGCGAATATTATTGGTTGCCAACACAACATTGACCCCGCCATCTCTTAATTGTCGAATCGGAGTCAATGCCCGTCGAACATTCCGTTTATCATTGCGACCACCTAAATGCAAATCCGTCATAGGCAAACTCATGACATTGATTCCAGCTTGCTGAATTAAACGGATTGTTGCTTGTAACTCAGAAGGCGCCATATCACCTAAACTTGTTAAATGTCCAACAGACACTTTCCCTTGATAGCCTTCTGCTATAACCCTTTTTGCAACCATTTCAATCGTTTGCTTATCACAAGTATCAGCGAAATCTTGATGCAAATCAATCGGCTTATCAAATTCTTTTGCCAGCGCAAACACTATATCCAAATGCTGATGAAAGTCCGTGTCATTATACGGAATCCCTCCGACAACGTCCGCTCCCATTTCCATCGCCTGACGCATCAGCTCTTCTGTTCCGGGCGCTTTCACAATCCCTTCTTGAGGAAAGGCAACTACTTGTATATCAATAAAGTCTTTGTATTTCTCTTTCAGTGCCATAATCACTTCGAATCCATGGAAGCCACCTATAGGATCAAATTCAGCATGGGTGCGCACATGTGTTGTACCGTTTTTGATGAGCATTTGTAAGGCTTGTTCTGCCCGTTGCTCCACATCTTCACGTGTAAAAGTTGCCTTCAATTGAGCCGTCACTTCCAATGCTTCACGTAATGTTCCGGATCTATTAGGTAATCTATCCGCAATGAGCGCTTTATCTAAATGAATATGCGACTCAACGAAACCGGGAATCGCAACGCGCCCGTTTCCTTCAAATACTCGACTATAGCCACTTTCATCTTGTGGCTTACTTAATTCAACACTGGTAAATACACCCTCTGTAATGACTAAATCATAATACTGATTACTTTCATCTAACACGACTTCTTTAATTAAGTAGCGATTCATCTTATCTCAACCTTTCTATGATTTACAATAGTACGATTGACAGCACCACTAAACAAATCAGCGCACTGAGAATCCATTTCGCATTCCCTTTAACTACTTCCAATATGTCAATTTGGAACCCAGAAGCCTGTGCTTGCATCGTGATGTTCACGAAACTCATTTGACTGCCCAAGCCGACGCCCATTGTAATGAACCCTATTGCCAGTAGCGGTAAATTTAAAGATACGCCGATTGGTACGACTAACGCCAAAATTGTTGCAACATAAGCTCCTGCCGGCACACCGATTGCAAAGCCGGCTAATACTAAAGCAGGAACAATGAAATCAACGGGCGCTTTTTCTGCTAAGCTAACAATGACATTGAATGCGCCGATTTCACTAATCACATTGATAAAGGTAATGAATATCCCTACTTGAAAAAGCCGTGTTAATATGTACTGCGAACCTTCAATTAAGGCATTGGAAGATTCCTTAAAGGTAAATTTCGTACATATCGCAATCAAGGCGATAGTCACAACTAAATAAACAAGTGGACCTAATATCGGTGCTCCCATCGCTTTATTAATAATCGGTCCGGCAATTACCGCAAACAACAAGAAGATTGCCGGTGCCGTTTGTATCCATAATTGTTGATTTGTCATCTGAGCATGTTCTTCGCTCTCGTCACTTTGAAATACAGTTCCACGTTTTTTTGCACCATAAAAAGCAATCGCAACCGCTAATAATGTGAACAGAATCCAATAGAGTCGCATTGTATCAACGTAGTTCCCTACGGGTTGATCTGTTAATTTCGACACAATGCCCGATTCTAAAGAAGCCGGTGAAGTTGTGAATGCCACCGCGGCTGCTAGACACATCGCCGCAATAATTTCAGGAATGGCCCCCACTGCCGAGAATGCCAATGGTGCCAACACCATTGCGGTTCCGCCACCTATCCCTGACATATAGGTCGCAACTGACATCAGCAAGACAATAAACGCCGCAAAAAATTCAACTCTACCTCTAATGCCACGTCGCACCAACACTAAAGCCGAGGCATAGCCACCTGATTTGAACACGGCTGTTGCAATCGCAGAATTAATAATCGGAACAGTAATGCTCAACATTGCCGGAACGGAACTCAATAACAGTTCATTGGCTCTCTGAATGGATATCCCGCCGATAATCATCGCAATTACACCACCGACAAAACCGGAAATCAACATATCCACCTTCAAGAATAACAATCCCAGAATTACAATGATTGGTATCACTGCTAATAAAGCTCCCCAGCCCGTCGGCGACGGAATATCCTTCGTCAATTCTTGAGCTAATACATTCGCAGGTGCACAATATAGTAGCATACTTCCAAGCATTACTAACCATCTTCTTTTCATACATATCCCCCTCTTTTGTAAAACGCTTACAAACCGTTGTAAAAATTTTTGGCTAAAGTAACGACTGCTATAACTCCATTATATTCCCCTCTAAACAAAAACTCAAATATGGCTACTTGCGTTTTCATTCTCTCAAACTCGTTCCGCTCATTAAATTTATATAGAAACTCCATTGCTTAATTTTTTTCATTTCATCTCATAATTTTTGGGTTATAATATTTTTGGAGTAGTATAATGCTACACCATTAAGCATATTCAATATAATTTATACAAGGAGAAATCATATGAAAAAAATTACATTTATATCCTTTATTATTGGTCTAGTGTTATTCGCCAATCACGAAGCAAATAAAATTACACCACAGTTTTTGCAAAGAAACCAATGGACGATTCCCGAGACTTCTGTTGAAGCAACATTTGAATTTCATGAAAATACAGTAGATATTGATATTGACGTGGAGGATGTGTATCTCGCAATGAAGCACGATGCGGATGACACAAACTTTCTAACGGATGCTATTCTAAAGCAAATGTTGCGGCAATTACTTCCACAAACCGCGACCTACACACTTCATAACAATGTATTAGAACTAACCGGCATAGACACTCTAAATCAACCACTCATGCTGACTTTCAGCCTCAAGAAGAGCGGTGCCGATCTTCTTTTAACATTGATTCCCAATCAAGAACAATCCGCAAAAATAGCAATGTATTTCGATGGAGAAACAACAGAAGCTGCATTCTATTTATCCCCTAAATAACCCAAGCACAAAAAGAACACCCTAGAAATGTTGATTTAACAACGTTTCTAAGGTGTATCTTGTTATAAAGGTTAACCTAATTTGCTCAAATGTATAATTTTAGTGAATTTACAATACTTTCAACCGCTTGGAAATTCAGCATTTTCACACTCAAACATTTACTATCATTTATCATCAAACTAAGAAAAACGTAACGCTTTACGTAACACTTGCCCGCCATTGTGAAGAAAGATATAGAAAGCTGTTCAAAATTAGATATTATGACAAATTAATCTATTTGATTTTTAATACTTCCTTCCAATTGTTTCTGAATCCGATTCTACGATTCGGTATTTTCTTGGATTTTATAGTTTCATCTAGTCTTTCCAAAAATTCATTCCAATTTTTGTTTTTTCCACCCGGGAATGCTTCCATAAAATATCGAATAATCACCAGTCCTGTAAATAATGTTTTTTTAGATTTTTCAATTGTCGTCTTTATTTCATCATATTTCTCATGTTTCTCTATCGGAACACTTCTTTTCCTCATCAAACTTAGATTCGCTTCTTCTTCACCAAAAATCAATTTCATATCGTCGAAGTGTAGCTCAGGAGTAAAATTAAAGGTTCTTCCGTATAATCGATTATCGTGCGCACAATCATTCCTTAAAAATTGTAGTGTTTTTAGCCATTCAATTTCATTTTCTTTAATGACTTCAACTTCGAAAAATCCATCTCTCCATTTTTTTCTTATTTCTTTAGATAGGTAGCTATAAAAGCGGATAATTTCGCCGAAGGTTAAAGTTTCCACTAATACCCAAAAAGGAATATGTCCTCCATAATTCTTAATGTGATGATTAATATACAATTCTTTTGTTCTTTTCTTCGTTACATTTTCTGCAAATTGTGATAACATCTTATCTACTTTCATTTTATCTGCTCCGTATATACCATAATCCAAATAAAACTCAGAACTATGATGCCCCCCTGCAGGGTCATTCTGTATAATTACTGTTCCATCTTTTTGTTCCTTACTCAGTTGCTCATAATTATTTACGAGGTAATACGTCAAATTTGCTTTAAATAAATTTTCTATTTCTTTAAGAATCGGCACCAGCTCTTGTTTAAGAAACACATCAAATTCGTACAATTCTAACAGTCTTGTAAATGACCTTTCGTCTTCTTCTAATAATTTTGTAAAGACTGACAGCTTATAGTAATTGATGCGCTTAAGCAGATTTACTGCCATTCTTTCTTCATCTGAATTAAAGCTAACTTTTTTACCTAAGCAATCTATCATTCCGCCAAATCGTTGCGGGGCTTTTAGTGAAACATCACAATCTCTACCATTAGCTTCACAAGGAAATCTATACCCATCAATATATAGACTATCGTAATCCGATACATCGATTGTTTGATACGGCTCGTTAACGTCGCTTATTTTTACTGTTTTTACCTTCTGGGTTTCCATTTTGCACCTCTCCATAAAAGAAAAGGCCCTCCCTGTTTCGCATATCTTACGACATAGGCTGGGGGGCTCGCTCACATGTATTATACCGTATTTGCCTGCATGCTGTCTACACCTTTATATTGTGGCAAAATCATAAAAAAGCACAATATCTAGTGTTCTGTAGTATCCCTCATTTATACTTTGCCACGTCCTATACTCTTTTCATAGCCACTTAATTCTGGGTCTTTTATCAATTTATCAAACAAATCAAGTATTTCTGTAGTGTTTCCTTCTTAAAAAGCCAATACATGTTTAGTATCAGTAATAAGCACTACCTTTTCAACCCAAGGATAAACTTCATCATAAAATAACAATACTTCTTTGCTTGGCAGTATTGTAATGTCCAACATCCCCAAACACCTATCCTTTCTACTCGTCAGCCATAGCTAGGAACATTATTGCTTCCCTATACTTCTCTTGTCTATCTAAATCCCGTTGTGTAACCTCATGTAAACGCGTTAAATCAGCGTTGTGTGTCAAATCTGCTATTTTTACAACTCTTGCCAAGTCATTCATCTTAATTTTACTCAAGTATTCGTCATAAGATTCACTCGGCTGCTTTGTTAAAATCTTTACTGCTTCCACGATTTCACATGGCAATCCAGCGTTCAATAAATCTTCTGCTGTGTAATCTGAATCCTCTAACACATCATGAAGCAATGCAATTACTTTAGCTTCTGGAGAATCTACTAAACTTGATACGTAAATCGGATGTTGGATATAATCTTTGCCTGCTTTATCAACTTGTCCGGCGTGTGCTTTTTCAGCAATTTTTAACGCTAATTTTAACATAAGCACCCCCTCCTTATTGCTCTGTTCTCACAAATATTATAATAAATAAGCACCCATTTTTCAATGAGTGCTTACTTTTTTTACTCGCTTAACTTCAAACTCATCGCTCTTTCTTTCATCTTGTTAACAGCCCACATCTGCATTTCTAACATCCCATAAAGCTTCCAAAAGTCGTGGGTTCCTCTATATTCTTCCAAAGCTTTAATATCCGTGCGTATCTTATTTACCACTTCATCGTAATCAGCCGACACAGCTTTTAGCGTTTTTTTTAATTCACTAACAGCCTCATCTAGCTTAGTTTGATGTTTACTAATAATAACAGCTTCGGCTTTCTTTAACTCGCTGTCACGAGCCTCTGTGATAGCTTTATACAAATTAGGCGCTTCAGCTTCAACCTTCTGTTTATACTTACGCTTTGCCTCATCTAGTGCCGCTTCGTAGTTCTTAATTTCCGCTTCAATCATAAAAGCCTCACGTCCTAGCGGGTCTGAAACTTCTGACAAATCGGATTTAGCTTGTGCTAAGTTTGTGGATAATGCTTCAACTTTTTCCTTTTCACTTTGAACATTCTCCTGTGCTTGTTCTAACAGTTCTGTAAATGCTTGATAATTCATAGTATTTCTATCCTTTCTGTAAGTCTGACGTCATAGCGTCTATCATGGCTTGGGTGGTATCTCGTGGCTCTACTTTCTTGTAACCGTCCAACGCATTAAAATATTCAGGGGCTGACTGCATGACTTGTGCAATACGGCTATTTAGGTCTTTTACGCCACCTGTTGTGGTATCTATTTCTAGCACACCTAATTTATACAACCCATAGTCAATGTCTTTGCATCCTGCTTCCTTTAATGCTTGTATCGCAATGTAATTCAATGCTTTTTGTAACTCATTTTCCATTTGCTTTTCTCCATTCTTCAAAGTCTTTTATCGCTTGTTCTTCTGAATAATTGTAGGCTAGTGCTCTTAAATACTCCACAGAACACGTATCAAAAAATTCTGCTATCAGTTCCTGTTCGGTCGGCTCTTTGTTTCGGTGCTCTAATTCCTCTAATCGTTTCATGTACTCACGTTTCATAAGTTGTGCTTCCTTTCTAATTGTTCTAACCTATCAGCAAAATCTTCTAACTCCATTCCCTTGTAGGCTTTAGTTAGAATCATCTGACTTGCCTGTATTTTAGCGAATACAGATGCCTCACTGTCATCTAATATCTTTTCTAGTTCTTCGGTCGCCCTAAGCGCTAAATACTGCATGCGGGCTGTTGTCTGCTTCATCAACTCCCGGCGCATCCGTTTGTATTCTGAACTAAACAACTCACTTTGCAACCATTTACGCCCCGTATTCTCGCTTATATTCGCTTGCTGGCTGGCTTGTTTGAGCGTAGGTGTATCTAGCAAGGCTAGTAAAAACTTTTCTTGCTTAGGTGTCAGTTTTCCCATATCTCTCACTCCCTTCTATACCACACTAACGCTGTATAATGCCCGTTACGGTGCTTAATATAATGCGCTCGTGTAAATCTAAAATCATGCTGTTTCAACTCTTGTTTGAAGTCCGTTACTTCCTCGTCTATTCCTTGTTTACTGTCACTATATAACATCCGGATACATTTCATCGCTTCTCCCTCCATTGTGGCTCTTTTTGATAGGTCACACTCGCACACCAACCGTCCAACTGTTCGACAATAGCTTCATCAATTACGTTAAACATCGCCTTATACGTTTCTATACGTTCCATTACATACGCTTTGCTCCCTCTAAAATGCTCTTTGTCCTCGGCGGAATACAGTTCATACCCTTTCAGTTTCTCCCCTAATAACAACGGTGCTAGATTGTCATACGCAAAGTACTCTAATTCCCTTGCTCGCTTACAGCTTATGCCTAAGAAGTTTGCTACCTCTTTCAACGTGGCACATCTGCCCTTGTACTTATCGTATACACGTTGTTTATGGTATCTTAATAGCGCCTTATCCCTACTTGCTTCATAGTTTGCCAACTTGAAGTACCGGACTAACACAACCTGCGCTTGTTCTTTAGGTAGCTGCTTTAAGCACGTCATAAAGGTTGCTAATCGCTCTAATTCTTGGCTAGTCGCTTCTTGCTTGTAGCTGGCAATACGTCCCATATAACTTAAATGGTGCTTGTTAACAACTACCCAAATATTTCTATCCTCTGCGTATGCTGAATATAACCCCATAACTCACACTCCAAACATTTCAAATAGTTCTGCTTCTGCATTGTCTAACGCCTCTATCTGCTCAACTGTTGGGCGTCCAACCTGTTCTAACCGTTCTACTTCCTGCACCTGGTAATGACTATCTAGGTAGTACTCAATTTCTTGTATCCATTCATACGCCCTTTGGAACAAGTCTAAATCAGCGTATAAATCGCTTCTCAAGCGTTCTAATTCATCGGCAGTAAATTCTTCAAGTAACAAGCTATAACGCTTCTCTAGTCGCTTTCTGTGGTATTCGTTGGCTCTCTCGGCAGTAATAATATCTATTGCTGAATACTCCACTGATATAGCCCGTTGATAGTCGTTACTTTCCTTATCTAGAACGGAAGTCCCAACGAATGAATGAGTAGCGTAGTAGTTCTGGGCAATTTGACGTTGATACTCCTTTAATGCTTCGATATAACAAGGCAAGGACAGGTAATAGATCAGCAAGTTGACAATCTCTTTATCCATACCCCACTCCCTCAAACAAACGCAAAAGGACGCACAAAAGCCATCCGCTCTCGTACGTCCTCTAGTTTTCTAGTCAGACTATTTCTTTTGCGTTGATACTGTTTCTAGCACCATTTTACCGTCTTGATACTTCAAAGCAACCTCACCAAATACCGGCGGTTTCACCACCTCAATTTTACCATTTTTCATGTATAAAACATAGCCTTTTGCTAGTAATTCTGTTGTAGTATCTCTCATTTTATCCCTCTTTTCTTTAGTTTTCGTCTTAATTCTTTCTCTTGGCGTCTAGCTTCATACCATTCGCTCGACAATTCCCGTTCCGGTTTTTCTTTCATCATCACTGCACGTTGATTAGTTCCCATATATCTGTTTTGCATTCTTCTAACTGATTTGCCCATTTTTTATATTCCTTTCTATCTGAGTTACAACTTTTGTCTTTTTTTGTGTAACCGTGTAAACCCTTGATACGCAAGGGGTTAGACAGCATCAAGGTGTGGTTACACTTTCTTTCAACGCTAGCTAAAACTTTCCAGGGAAAAAATTAAAATAAGAAAATTTTCCCTTATATTATATATTTTATTTTTTTACTTTATCTAATAGGGTTTATAAGTGTAACTCCGTAACCAATATCTATAAACCCTATTAAATCAAGGTTTCTAAGGTTATAACCTTGTGTAACTTGTTGTAACCAAGTGTAACCTCTATTCTTTTTTCACGATTGAGCGGATAGCCTTAGAGCTCTCAACATGCTGTTGTATATCCCACGGTAGTGTAGAGATATAACCAGCGTTGTATTTGGCAGGTTTGCATTCATACTCCTCGTCGGTTGCTTCTTGTAAAATTGTCAGTATCTCCGTTGGGAGTTTGTGTTTAACCGGATGCTTGATATTATTTGCCCGTAAGTAGTCCGTTAAATCTTGCCGAATAAACGGTACGGGAACTAGTTTTAATTTGTGATAGCCTTCTTCGATATAGCGTTCATCTACATAGGCAACAACGTAATCATTTTCTTTTTTATACTCGCTAATTACTTTCTTAACTGCACTCGGTTCAATGAATTTCTTAAATCGCAAGTTGATAGCTTTGTAAAGCACATACTCTAATACCTGCTTGTCTGCTACGTACTTTTCTTTAATCAATGGGTTCTCAACTTCTCCGTTAAAGTCTGCATTGAAAGGAACTAATAATAACCGTCGATATAATCCCTGTGACTTGTTCCGCATTTTCGGCATATCATTTCCACTAAACAAGCAAAATAATTTTAATGCCATGTCGTACGTTGGTCCGTTCTTAATCTCAATCGGGATAGGATCACCCGTTGCAATACTCATTAAGTTAGAAACTTCATCAACGTAAGCGCTACTAATATCATCACCGATATTGCGTACTTTACCGATTAGGTTTTCTAACTTAAACTTTGTTCCGTCCGTTCCTCTAAAATCCATTGGTTTTAACGTTGAAACGTTTTGCGCTCCAATTAAACACGTCAATAGCTTTTGGAATGTCCCCTTACCATTGTTTCCGTCACCGATTAAAAAGCCTATCTTTTTGCGAGTGTAATTAGGATTAATTGCCTCATTGATGACTTGCCACAACAGCTCTTGTATCTCACTATCACCACAAGCCAACGACTTAAACCACTCATCAACATCAAAACTAGGTTTTTGCACGTCCGGGTTATAGTTCGTCACAATCTTACTTGTAATAGCGTATTTGGGTGAAAAAGCTAGCAACTGCCCACTAACTAAATCGTATATGCCATTGTTAACCGGGATGAGGGCTTCATCCTGTAGTGGCGATGTAAGAGTGACGTCCGTCCGCAAGTGTTCCTTGACATGTTTCCAAATAGGTGGGTTATAACGATACTCTACACATTTGATCAACTGACTGATTAGCGTTTCATTTGCTTCGTACACGCCCGTATCAAGGTTATAGACAAATAACGGGCTTTTATCTGCTTTGTTTCCAATAAGCCTAAAATGAGCGAATTTTCGCAAGATATTAGCGCATGTTAGAGCGTGCATCAGTGGAGGCTCTTTAATTTCTCCTTTATCATTAACTTCCGTATGTTCTTCTCGCCATTCTTCTCCTACCTCTCTTAATCGCCTTTTTAAGTCTGCCATCGTTTCCGGCTTGAATAATATATCGTGAAACTTTCGCTTGAATGTATAGGTAGTTCTGAGTTTATCGTTTACTATCTCTGAGTTTAATTTCAGCTGATTGTTGTGTTCCCATTCCGGGTTACCCATAGCTAAAATAACGGCGCATTCAATAGCTGTGTTATAATCTATTTCGTTTGTTTGAACGGCTTTAGCAAGCACACACAACGCACTGACTGCATGGGTATAATCGTACAAATTTTCCTTGTCTGTTTCCACATATTGGTGCATTATCTGAACGGCTATTTCATAGGATAACGTCGTTATGTCGGTATGCGGTGTAGGTTGCGTTGCTTTCGGCGGCTCAATATTTAGTGGTACGTGATACTTCCCACCTCTGTTGACGTGTAAGGCATCTTCTTGGTTACGTGGCGTAATAACCGGCACGCCTTGGCACTGGCTCCACGTAAAGCTAGACCGGTCATAAGGTAGTGCTAACTTCTCTACAAGTCCATCTAACACACACATATACTCGTACTCTAATAACGGTCTATCGGGTTGAACTACTAACCTTGCCCTTGCGTGCTTTGAAGTGTGCTTAATGGTCGGGTAAATAATGAAATTATAAGCTTTTAACACACGCCCCACATGCTGTATAAACGCATCGTAGGACAAAGTTAAATCATCATAGTCTATCAATATCAAATCGCGCCTAATTAGGCTGTTGTTGCTTCTCTTAACCGTTCCGTTCTCGTTTGGTTCAATATAGCCACTTGTAAAATAAACTTGCTTAGGCTTAGCTTTTTTCTCCAACTGGGTTAAATATACATAGTCCTCATCTGTGTATTGTAAGTTGAGATTACGCAGCTCGGCATGCTTCTTAAGTTTGTTTGTAACTTGTTCCACCTCTGCGGGTGTTACTTTCTGCATGCGTTGAATCACTTCCGCCGGATAGTTCGCTAACCATTCAAACGGGTCAATGTCTTTGATTTGCTTAAGGCTCTTACTGGTAAATCCTTTCTCTGTATAGATTGTCAATGGTCATCACTCCTTTTTTACTACACCCATTCTGTTCGCACAACCTTGCCGTTTTTTCTGTACTCTTTCAATATAGGCACCCTCTTCTTTGGAAGGCTGCCCACTAACTCGTTTACCCATGTTGTTACTTCTTCATCATCCTTCGGCTCTCTACCTACATACTTGCGGAAAGCATTACGATTCATCACTTGTGCTCTTTCAATATATTTTTCTAAAGTTTCCATTTTTTCTTCCTACCTCTTTCTGTTTATGTTATGATAGAAAGGTAGTGGGATACTACCTTTCTTGACTTATAAAAGCTGGCGGGCTTATATAAGTCTTTTTTATTCACTCTGGCGGGAGCTTATTGCTTTTCTTTTTCCAATACTGCATCGATATCTTTTCGGTCATATACCCAACACTTACCTTGTCTGCGTTTCTTCAAACCTAGCATTTCCCAATGCTTAATTTTTTCATGGGTACACTTATATTCTTTCATCACCTCCTGTTGATTCAATCTAGGAGATTCCTTTGCCTTTAACCGCTCATCAACCTTTTGTTCAATCAACAGTAACAGGCCTTCCACTAGCTTGTTACTTGCTTGCTCTGATAATAGCGCCTCACTCATTTGCCTACTCTCCTTTCTGTAAAATAATCGCATGGCCTTGCAACTACTATGCTACTCAATTATTAATAACCGTAGTTGTAACTACGCCTGTAAAAATTCTCAATGAAGTTCTGAATTGGGACTTCAAAAATCATACGTCCCTTGTATTTTCTAGAGACTTAATGTATTCCCAAGCCTCAATACTATCAATCGCTTTTAACAATTTAGCGTTCGTATCTATTTGCTTTACTCTATCGACGCCCCTTGTAGTGTGGTTGTTAATAATATCTAACCCTGCTATGTAAAGGTCTACCATTTGCTGTTGTTTCCATCTAGCTAGCTCTTTAGATAGAAGGGCTTGTTCTCGTTTCTCTCTTTCAGGATCATCAATAACAGTTATGTGCCTTACACTACCGTCGTACGTAACCTGTAACATGCCTTTTTCTTCCATCCTAAGGAGCGCTCTATATACAGACGTTCTCGATACACCAATCGCTCGCCCAATCTCTATGTTTGTTTCAGTAGGGTGAGTGGTTACATACTCTAATACTTCTCGTTGTGTATCGCCGTAGCGACGCAATGATTTTTTCCTCATGTATATTCTTCCTTTCTGTTCAGCTGGCGGACTGTTCATTTTGTTAAGTTATCGGGTGAAAAGGTTGATAATTAAACTAAACAAATCTAAACTGAATGGTTAAAAAAATATATCGTCTATTGTTATGTCGGGGAAATGAGGCAATAACATTTCCTTGATAGATTTCTTTTCTTCATCATTAAATGCCGTAATACCTCTTTCCTTTTTAGAATAAGCTTGCGGTGTAATGCCCAGCTTTTGCGCCATTTCATATTGGTCTAATGACAGCATAGCACGATATCCTGCAATTTTATTCAACGGTTTTCCCATAAACTAAACTCCTCTCAACTTTTATAGGGTTAATTTACCACGTATAGAATAGTATGTCAATACAAACACTCAACATTTTTCAACTTTTTGTTTATTTTTACTTTTTATAGTGGTAGAATAGCATTGAAAGGGTTGATAATTATGGATATTGATAAAAAAGATGTAGGTTTACGCATAAAATCAATAAGACAAAACAAGGGCATGAACTTAGAAGAATTTGGAAAGCTGTTTAGCGTTAGCAAAAGCAATGTGTCTCATTGGGAGGCAGGTAACACACTTCCAAATGCTGAACGACTAAAAGCTATTGCAAAAATAGGTGATGTCACAGTAGATGAGTTGCTATATGGTCCCATCAAAGAAAAAATATTAAAAAGCCTCTTTAAGCTGGCACCTAAATACAATTTTGAACTGACGGCTAACAACATAGATAGCATCTGCGATAATATCTTGGATACTTTTGATTTGATTGGAATAGATGCTACAATTTTAAATGATATAGACAACATCGTCACTGCTGAAATTTTCACTTTTACGCCAATGCTTAAGCAAGAAACGTCCTTTATTAATGACAAAAACACCTTAGTGAGCAAACTAGCTCAGGATATAATGCTGTTCGAACAAGAAAAACGAAAAGCGATATCAAATGATGCCTCATACGATGATATAGCCTATTACGATACGTTTATTAACGCATATAGACAACAATTGGACAATCTGAACGATGGTAATAATCAAGATGTTATCATACACAATGGTACTATCTATGTTCTGATTCCTGATAAGAATGATCTGAACCCTGAAAATATCAGACTTTCTCTGATATTCTTCAAAGGCATCAAAGTAGAGCAAATTAGCCAAGGAGAAATTCGTTTAATCTACCAAGACAAGCTGGAATCCCTTTCGCAACTTATACGCACCATTAAGAGACACCACGACTACAACATTAATATTTCATTAACTGATGCCGATTGGAACGACATTGACCAGCTGACTACCTCATAGAAAGGAGCACGCACATGACTTACACACAAAAATACCTTGATGATATACTTGTTAGAATGGCGTACCATTCTAGCGGTATCGAAGGTAACACCATTTCATTACCTGAAACGGTATCAATCATCTTAGAGAATACCCTGCCACAAAAAGGCAAAAGCATCCGGGAGTTTTACGAGATTGAGAACCATAAGCAAGCATTCCATTATTTAATGGACTTATTAAGCGGGCAAGAAACGATTTCGATTCATGCCCTATTAACTATCCATTCATTGCTTACAGACCGCCTACAGCATGATAAGGGACACTTTAAGACACAACAGAATGCGATTATAGGGGCAGAATTCAAAACAGCCACACCTCATGAAACACCACACTTAATGCAACAGTGGGTAGACAATACTAACTACCGCTTGCAACACGCAGATAGTGAACAGACAATCCTTGAGACACTAGCCGATACACATATTCAATTTGAACGCATACACCCGTTTTCAGACGGTAATGGGCGTGTTGGACGTTTAGTATTGCTATACCTCTCAATGCTTTATCTAAGCGCTCCTGTGATTATTTCAAGAGATAATCGCGCTGAATACATGGAATTACTTGCTAATCAGGATGTAAACGGACTAGCTTCCATGCTAAAACAATCACTAGACTATGAACGTGAACGTATAGGAACTATGTAAATCCTTTTACTTATAAATTATCATCTTGCATCAACTGGGTAGCCATCCCCACACGATGCGCCTTTTTACTCACTCTGGCGGGCAAGTAGAAAGGAATCAAATAATGATTAAAAAATATACAAAAAAAGACGGTACAACCGCCTATATGTTCGTTGCTTACCTTGGTGTAGATCCACTAACCGGAAAGCAGAAACGAGCCAAAAAACAAGGTTTTAAGACGAAACGAGAAGCAAGTATAGCAGAAGCCAAGCTACAAGCAGAAGTACAAGCAAACGGCTTTAATAGCCATTTGAACATTACCTTTGATGAAGTTGCTGATTTATGGCTTGAACAATACAAGTTAGACGTACGAGAAAGCAGCTACAATGTGGTGTATCACATGGTAAAGAATGAATATTCCAAGAAGTTCGGCAAAATGAAAGTACGCTCGATAACGTCTATCTACTGCCAAAAGATACTGAATGAGTGGCATAGCAAGTACGCCACTTTTCGCAAGTATAAGACTTATGCTAAACAAATACTTGCCTATGCCGTTCAATTAGGCGTGATCAACGTGAACCCATTTGAGAACGTCCGGACACCTAGAACCAAGGATACAGCTCAAACAGAAGAATTGTTGTACTATACCACTGACGAACTACAACAATTCCTGCAGTATGTGGAACAAGAGGATGATCTGATGTACAGCGTCATCTTTCGTCTACTCGCATTCACCGGCATGCGTAAAGGTGAGTTAATGGCTCTGACGTGGCGAGATATTGACTTCAAAACCAAACAACTGGAGATTAATAAAACCATCGCTTACGGTAGGCACAACAAGCAAATCGTTAACCCACCTAAAACGAAGAATAGTAATCGAACGATTAGCATTGATGAAAAAACAATCAACTACCTACAGCGTTGGAAACTACACCAGCAACGAGAGTTGTTTAGTCATGGCCATAAATTGAACCAAAGTAACCAACTTGTTTTTTCAAACGTCATCACTAATCAAGCGTTATCCAATATGACGATTACCAAGCGGATGAATGGCATTTGCGAGAAGTACAATTTCAAGCGCATTCGTATCCACGGGTTTAGGCACACCCACTGCAGTCTACTCTTTGAAGCTGGGTTATCCGTAAAAGAGGTACAAGCTCGGCTAGGACATTCAGACATAAAAACCACACTGGATATTTACACTCACGTCACTGAAAAACAACGTGAGGAAAGTGCGGAAAAGTTTGCTAAATACGTCAATTTTTAGGTGGAACGTAACTAAAACGTAACTATAAACAAAAACAACACCCTAGAAATGTTGATTTAACAACGTTTCTAAGGTGTATCTTGTTATGAATATTAACCTAATATAAATTAGCTTAAAAATAATGCTCATACAGATACTGAAATAGCTATTTACACCTATTTCAAACGTATTTATCGCTCAATGACGTTCATAGGTGTATAACACCATCTAAACCATTATCTAAACACATTCACGCCCCCATAACGATTACACTCATCATACAAGTTAAACCTCTACATTATGATGCGCACCTTAATTACGCCATCTTCATCAGGTTCTTGTTTCATATCTTCCTGATATTCCTCAAATTCAATTTTCGCCCATTCAGGCGCATCATCTCGAATAGTATTTCTGCCATCTTCGTCTATTGTCCAATATTTTATTCCTTTAGGCTCTAACATCATGGCTTCAATACCTATCCTTTTCAATAACTTTTCCTCGCTCGTATCTGCATAAACTCAATAACTTTTCCTCGCTATCATTGTTTTTCTCCTCACTTTCCCTTATAATGAGGTAGAGCCTTAGGGGGCGAACCCCCTTTGACCCTTGAACAACTTTAACGGTGTTTCCTGCGTGGGTTACGTTGTCTAGGTTGTTCTTTTTGTTTTTTGCCTATTACATCATAAAATCCATACAAAAACAGGCTTAGATTTCGTTATCTTAAGCCTGTTTTAATTTGCATATGCTCCTAAAAAAGCCCGTCGAACATACTCTTTTTACCCACTTCGGTTAACGAACCAGTAAAGGCTCGATTTTTGTAAGGCTTGACGATTTCATGAGCTTCAAAACGCAAGTACTGCCCCACTGATACCATACTATTTGGAAGCTCTGCAATCGGATGCTCATAGGCATCTAATGGATGATGGAGCTTAACGCTCTTATCCCCCGCCATGTTGATTAACTCTAGCGCTTCAAGATTGTAGTTATATTTCTTCGCCAAAAATAACTTGTTATCTCCGCCATTGTCTAAATTCAACGCTGTCTGAATATACATTAAATCTGACGGCTGTAATTTGTCTAATCTTGATTCTGTCTTAAGTTCTTTCTTCGCTCGTTCAACGATACCCTTTTCAGTGTCATAAATCGCTTGACGTATCTCACGTTGTTTATCTCCTACTAAATTTAATTGCTCGATACATTTTTTTCGCTCGATTTCATGGGCTGTAGCACGGTCCGTGTCCGCAATTCTTTCATAGTCTTTTCTTTGCTCTACACTCAAATCTTCATACTTTGATAAACCTAAAAACGCCTTAGCTCCAACCAGTACACTATCATCACGTTCTAATCGCTGACTAAATGAATAGAACTCATCTCGGATTGACTTCACTGTTTCGTAACTCTCATTAAGCTCTTGCTCCAACTCTTTTAGTTTACTTAGCTCGGTATAATCAGCGTATTTCTTAATAACCTCCTCCCTGTCCAGTGTTCCTCGTGGTGCATCCACTTGAATTATATGTGCCGTATTTATGTTCTCTTTATAGTTTTCTTTACTCATTAACAATTCTCCTTTTCTCTACCTAAGTTCTCTTGTACCACACTAACGCCGTATAGTGACCGTTACGGTGCTTAATATAGTGCGCTCGTGTAAATCTAAAATCATATTGCTTCAACTCCTGTTTGAAGTCCACCACTTCCTCGTCTATCCCTTGTTTGCTATCACTGTATAACAATCGGATGCACTTCATAGCCTCCCTCCTAATTCCAAATACTGATTACCGTAATAACGCTCAAATACGCCACTGTTTAACATTTCATCCACAAACAGCCGTGAATGCGCCTGTTTCGCCTCTTTTAACCGTCTGCTTAATTGTGCAGTAGATACTCCCATCTCGCTCGCTATCAGCTTTCTAGGGCATCCATCTTGCGTATAACAATACATAGGGGTTCCAAGCAATAAGCTGTATTTTTTATGCTTTATCCGTTCAGCCTCACGTATCGTTACATCTTGGAAGTACACCCTAATCAACAACTGCCGTTGCGCATCATCCAACGCTTTCAAAGTCTGCATGAATATCCTAAAGGTTTCCTGATTTCTCCCGTCCAACTGCTCCGTATACTCATAACAGATACGCCAACGAATAAGGACAAATCTGTAAATACGCTCACACCAGCCACGCCAAAACTTAATAACTTCTTCATCATGCTCCATGCTATACGTACCCCCTTAACAACTCCTCAAATTCACCCTTTAAAACATTGATTTCACCTAAAGCCCCACCATCATCCTCAAAAGCAACACCATGATACTTAAACGCCATATACTGCTCAATTTCGCATAAATCACTGTACACCCTACGTTCCAATGGTGTTACGTATTCATCGCATACCGCCCGTTTAAGCACTTCTAACTCATCTCTAGCTAAACACCCTACAAATAGTTTCCAACGCTCTAATAGGCGCTTTATTTTAACGTTAACACGTTCCTCCTGTATCGTTATAATTAAAGTGGCTTGTTCAGGCGTGTAACTACGCTCATAACCTCGATTATCACGGTCTACCTGCATTCCACCCACAATCGAATGATGCGCATAAAACGTAGGGCTGATACTTGTTATATAGCGCTCTAAAGACGCTATACGCCTCGGTATGGCTAAATAATCTTGTATTAACTCTTTTACCTCATCCACTCTCAACCCTCCAAATAAACGCAAAAGAGCGCACAAAAGCACAATGCTCCTGTACGCCCTATGGTTGTTCCATTCGGTACGTGTCCTATTACTCGTATATATTTTTTCGGTGTCCTACTTCAAGGGCTAGGATAATTAACTTGTCATCCTGAATGTCGCATATAATACGATATGCCCCTACACGATAACGCCATAGTCCTTTTTTATCGCCTACTAATGCCTTACCGTGCTGGCGTGGGTTACTTAACCCATCTAAACGCTTTTTCATTTCGTTAGCCAGCATTAACCCAACGTGCTTATCCAGCTTCTTAATCTGCTTTCTAGCACCCTCACTCAATACAAGTCTATAAGTCATTTTCTAACTCCTTAATAAAGTCATCGATAGAGTGAGTTACGGGATTTTTCTCAAATGCCTCCAATGCACGAATGCCAGTTTCATAGTCAATAATATCCTCAATTCGCTCTGATAAAGCACTCTTAAACAACTCTGACAACTTACGCCCTGTTAAATCAGCATAACCTCTGAATAGCGCTTCTTCTTTCTCATTCAGTCTTATCGTCACTGTTGCCATGAATATCCCTCCTTATCCGTGAACACATTGTAACACACTATCTTTTAACTGTCAATCTAGCTTAAACGTCGCTTTTCTATCAATCAGCTTAGGTTTACCATTCTGATAATGAATAGTGAGTGTCCCGTATTTAGGAGGATGCATCGCTACTTTTCTACCGTCTTCAACGTGCAATGAATGCCCCTCTTTCAAGACTTGCTCCAATTCAATCTCATTGTTTTTTTCTATCTCCATTTCGCACCTCCTTTCCGTGTTCTTTTTTAGGTCGTCCGAAATGTCGTGATACGTTCTTTTTTAGGGGCGGAAGAAATGGAAGTTACGCTTTTTTTAAGGACTGCCGAAACTGCCGGATACTCTTTTTTTATGGACTCAGAAATGGCAGGATACTCTTTTCAGTGTCACAAATGTAACGATAACCTCCAAAATCTCATCATAGCGTTATGAGTTAAATAAACACTTGTTTTAGGCATTTTGCCATCAAGCTATGTATTTATATTATCTATAGTCTAATCGCTCTAATACACGCCTCTATGGCTCAATTTTAGCTATGTTTGCTCCTTAGTGAGCTTCCCTACGGTTTCCACCGCCTAAATGAACTTCTTTAGTCAGGGCATCAATACGTGTCATAATACGTTTCGCTCTTGCCTCTCTCGCTTCTGCACCATATCGTGAATTAGCATTCAGCAATCGGTTGTAGTAATCTTGCTTTGTGAGATTAGAGGTAAATAACGTTAGTTTGTTTTGGTTGTTGCGTGTTTCAAGTATCTCAAACAACACACTATCCATTACCCAGTCCGTTAGGTTCTCTGCTCCTATCTCGTCAATAATCAAAACGTCCACAAATTTCAAGTGCTTAATACGTCTTTGGAAATTACCACTGTCGCTATTACGCTTCAGCTCAGCATATAGCTCATTGATAAGCATGGATAAGTTAACCATTGTCACTCCCGCTAGCTTATCTTTATTTAGCTTATTACCCAACGCACACATCAAGCGACTTTTACCGTTACCATTTCTACCGTGTAACCAAATACCTGTTATCCGCTTATTGTCCTCATAATCGTTCACAATACGCTCTACTTCGCCAATAGCTTGCAATCTCTCCAGAGGTCTATCGTAGCTCTCTAGCGTAGCTTGTTGGTTATCTAGGCTCATCATAGATAAGTCTAGCCTGCGCTTCCACTGTGGTTTATTCATCAGTGGTGCAATCTCTTTACGTTGAGCATAGGTTACTTGAAAATTATCTGATGCAATGATTAGCCTAGGTTCGTGGTAAGGGTCTTCTCTCAACATACGTCTATATTCATCTAGCACGCATATCCCTCTATCTATCATCGCATCATCAACTACATCTCCAAACTCACGTAGTCGTGATTTAACCTCTACATCACGCAATATATCTTGCTTAATCGCTTCAACCTCCTCAATCGAAATTTTTGAGGCACGCTTCAACAATTTATCATTGTCGATAGATTTAGCTATTGTCGGCATCATTCACCATACAACTCCTTCCTGTAGTCCTCAACGTGATATACAGGTTGTTGATTGCCATTCCGCTGTTGTTGCTGTTGCTTACGCTGTTCGCTATAAGCCTTAGCTTTATCAACGGTATCAACATGCGCACCGTACCACTCTTTCAAAATGGCTTCTAGGTAACCTAGACGACTTGCACCGTTATACAACATCACATCAATACCATACTTAACAATGTCATCTCCCTGTTCTCCAAACTTAACAACCCATTCTTTCAAGGTGTCAATTGTAACAGTGTTCGTATTAGCATTCACTTGTTGTTGCCAATAACCAATACAATTTTGATAAGGGATAGGTGTCGTCATCTCGTCGTCATCCCCCTTGACTATATTAGACTTACCTATCCTATCCTTACCTATCCTATCCTTACCTATGCTCCCACTTGGTAGACAATCGGTTGTCATTTGGTTGTCATTTGGTAGACAGTCGTTATTTAGCGTATAACTTCCGTTGTCTTCAAGAGAAATTAGCTTCTGTTCTTCAAGGTGTGTGGTGTTCTTTTTACGGTCATTTCGAATATAATTATGTATCCTCCAGTCCTTTATAACCACTACCCCTGATTGAAATGCAATGATGAATTGCTTGCTAATTAATAACTTCATATCGTCTTGCTTAGCCCCTAGCAATCTCATAATTCCCCTAGGGTTACTAATAAAACCATCGTCATCAGCTTTCATGTTGAGGTAAAAATACAATACTTTTGTTGTATCAGGTAAATCTAAAAAATCATCACTATCAATTATCCTATTGCTAAACATTCTGCGTTCCGCCATCTTCTTCACCACTTTCTAACACTGTCATACCAGCACCTCGCTCATCTCATCATAAACCCTAGAGATACCTAAATCAGCACGCTCAACCGCATCTATACGCTGTTGCAAGGTGTCGTTCTGCGCTCTAAGGATTGCTAACCCTCTCTGTCGTTCGTCCTCCGTTACAGCGATATAAATACCCGTTGGCGCTCGTCTACTTCCACATACGGGAATACCATACTTAACCGCTAAATCACTCAATAAGCTGTACACTTCACGCACACTCACACCTAGCCTACTTGCCAATGCTCTCACACTGACAGGCTTCTGCGCACCTCTAGGCAACGTCTTAAACAGCTTCAAATACGGCTCACTCAAAGGCTGTATCTCATCATAACAATATGGCTTACTCATACCTGTTCACACTCCTTAACTTCTTGTAGCATCGCAATACATAGCTTCAACATGCTCATTCCGCTACCTCCTCGTCACTACGCTTATCTTTCAAATAACGAATAGTTTTGTTTAATTGCTTAACCAACCCTACGGCATACTTCAAGCCTTTATCTTCGGTTCTAGCAATCTCAAACAACAAATCATTAAACTCATTTGTCAGCTCTAACAATTCATTAACTAATAATTCTGCTTCTACTGGTAATTTTTTCTCATTCATGGTCTTTATACCTCTTTCTTAGTGTGTTATGATATAAAGGCAGAAAATAACGAATTAGAGCCGTTTTTACTGCCTTTTAGCTTAGTGATGATTGCAGTCATCTCTAAGCCTTTTTTTGTGTCTACAAACGCTGTGGGGGCGTTATTTTACCTACTGTCTGTGTCGTTCGATAAAGTCATATAAATCTTGCTTCTTGATATACGTCTTCCCTCCTATCTCATATTTAGGCAACCCGTTCTCTGCTATCCACTTACGAATGAGCGTTTCAGAGGCGGATATATGTAACTCGCTTGCTTCTGCAACAGTCAAATACTCCTTAACTGTTGCGGTATCTCTACGTGCCTGCTCTATCGCATGGCGGTACACTCCTCGCAAAGCCTCCTGTATCTCATCATAGAAGCCTTGAGGTAACTCTAATTGTATTGGCATTAGCAAACCTCCCATCTTTATGCTGTTCACTTCTCGTAACGAAGAGACTAAAAAAATATATCTTCTAAAGTAATATTTGGAAATAGTGGCAATAACTTTTCCTTAAACTTCATTTTCTCCTCATCAGAAAACGCTGTACGCCCTCGCTCCTTATTGTTATATGCCTGTTTAGAACAGCCTATTATCTTCCCCATTTCGGATTGATTAAGTCCTAGCATATTGCGATAACCTCTGACTTTATGAATTTCACCCATAAACACACCCCCTTTCCCAGTTCACTTTACGTACCCAATAATACACTGATTAATTTAAGAAGTCAATATGTTTGCGAATTTTTTATTCACAACACGTAACTTTTGGTTTATAATCATTTAAAAGGAGGTCTCGCATTACTATGAAACCTAATAAAATCAATGTCGGGTTAAGAATTAAATCAGTTAGACAAAACAAAGGGATGACACTGGAGGAATTCGGAAAACTTTTCAATGCTAGTAAAAGTATCGCCTCTCGATGGGAAAAAGGAATTTCATTACCAAATGCCGAACGATTAAAAGCAATCGCTAAAATCGGCGATATGACAGTAGATGAGTTGTTATATGGTTCTACTGATGAAATTATACAGTCTACAGTAGCCAATCTAACAAAAGGGTTAGAAAAAGATTTTATTGACCCAACTGCCCTAAAAGAGGGCATTATAAAGTATGTAAATGAATACGGCATTTCAGATACGGTTGAGATATCCAACGTAGCAGAAACCTACGTACAGTCTCTACCACAAAACAATGTAGAGTTAATGAAAAAACTCTTAGCGCATATTACAGACTCACTTAAAGTCAAATCTTTTATTGATAATTTAAGCTATGTTGAAACACTGTCACCGTATAACCACTTTTATATAAGATATATGGCAACCATACTAATCAAAGCCTTAAATAATTTAAAGAAAAGTAATTTAATCGAAAAAGGTACAACTCTAGACAAGACTTTGCAAGTAACATTGTTACAAAAGGCAGATTATTGGAAGTCAATGCAACTCTTAGATGAACTTAAACAGGAAACACCTCATACCGATATGATTGACTTAGAGGCATTTATAGAGTCTCTAGAAAAGAATAACAACTCCATCTCATCATAACCTGTACTCTTTTTTATATCCTGCATCACTGGGTAGCCAATCCCTTATGATGCGCCTTTTTAATCGCTGTGGGGGCGTGAGGAAAGGACAAACAACATGAAGATTACAGAATACACAACTAATCAAGGTACACGTTACAAAGTAACAGGTTATCTCGGAATGGACGAAACAACAGGACGACAAAAGAATTTCAAGCGCAAGGGATTTAAGACAAAAAAAGAGGCACAGAATAGCTTTACCCGTGCTAAACATGAGTTTAATACGGGGTGCTACTCTGTGCAATCCAAAACCTTAACCTACGAACAAGTATACCGTGAATGGTGGGAACAGTACAAGTTAGACGTCAAAGAAAGTACATTACTTACAGTGGGACAATATTTCAGGTTACATATTTTACCCGAATTAGGCAAGTACAAACTCGATAAAATAACGCCTGCCCTATTCCAAAAGGCTATTAACAAATGGTATGGTCATCTATTACAATACAAGCTCATCTACGCTTATTCGTGCCGTATATTCACCTATGCCGTACAACAAGGTTATCTTAACGAACACCCTAAACATCGCATAGTTGTTCCCAAAGCTAAGCCTAAACAGACGAATAACCACGATGATTTTTATACCAAAGAAGAACTGCAACTATTCCTTGATGCCTTGCATAAAGACACTAAAACAATGTGGTACGTCTTCTTCCGAGTACTAGCCTTTACAGGCATGAGAAAAGGAGAGGCGCTAGCTTTAACATGGCGTGATATTAACTTAACAGATAAAACAATTACGATTAACAAGACCGTATCACGCAACACCAAAGGGCAACTCATCATAACAACACCCAAAACTAGAAATAGCAATCGCATCATCCAAATAGATGATAACACGCTCCGCTCATTACAACAGTGGCGTACAGAACAAGCACGCTATTTAATCGGGTTAGGCTATCGTGCTATGCAAGGGGAACAACTTATTTTCGCAAACTTAACCAACAACTCCATCATTAACACGGTTTACCCTACATTACTCCTCAAACGAGTATGCCAAAAACATCAACTAAAGGAGATTAAGGTACACGGCTTTCGTCATACGCATTGTAGCCTATTATTTGAGGCAGGCGTGCCAATGAAAGACGTTAAGGAGCGGTTAGGGCATGCGGATATTAAAACAACCATGAATATCTACACACACGTTACCCAAAATAGTAAAGAACAATCGGCGCAATTATTCGCTAATTACGTCAATTTCTAAACCCTTTTCTAAACTATTGCTATTCTAATAACACACAAAAAAGCCTATAAACCCCATTGTAATAAGGTTTATAGGCTCTAACATAATCACTTGATTAAAGATTAACCTAATTTGTTGTAGTATTCGACAACTAACGCTTCGTCGATTTCGGCATTCAATTCGCCACGTTCTGGTAAACGTTTCAACGAACCTTCTAATTTAGACTCATCGAATGATACGAAGTCTAAACGAGTCACTAATGCCTCTAAAGCTTCTTTCACAATTGCTAAATCGCGTGAAGATTCTTTCAAGCCGATTACTTGACCTGGTGTTACCAAGTATGAAGGGATATCAACGCGCTTACCGTCAACTGTTACGTGACCATGGTTTACTAACTGACGTGCTTGACGACGAGTTGTTGCAAAACCTAAACGGTATACCAAATTGTCCAAGCGAGTTTCAAGTAAAGCCATGAAGTTCTCACCGTGTTTACCTTCTTTGATTTTACCTGCTTTTTTGAACAATGTTGCGAACTGACGCTCGTTCATACCGTACATGTGACGTAATTTTTGTTTTTCTTGTAATTGCAAGCCGTATTCAGAAATTTTCTTACGTTGTTGACCGTGTTGACCCGGCGCGTAAGGACGACGTGCTAATTCTTTACCTGTTTCAGACAATGAAATGCCTAAACGACGCGATAATTTCCATGATGGACCTGTGTATCTTGACATATTGAATTCCTCCAATGATTTTTTTGTTTGGAGTAAAATAATCAATTAAAAAACCGAATGCGTGCAGTTTATCTTACAGTTTTCGCTTCTTTGCAGCCGCAGTTACTCACTGACCTAATTGGCTCTAAACTGTTGACGCGCTTTCTTTTTTTATGCTGCATTATTTTACACTTTTGGAATAATATCACATTTGGCACTGATTCGCAAGTACTTTCATCTCTTTTTGTCATGTATTGTAAAAATAATTTCGAAAAATAAAATAATAGCTGCCTGCTAACAAATAGCCCAAGCCTACCAATTTCAAGGCGCTCTCTCCAATACCGTAAGCTAGCACTCCGCCCAGCACAAAATAACCGATACTTGCTAAATAAAAACGTACCTTCCAAAAAGCATCATGTTGCCCTTTCAATGTTCTCCCCAACTCAAAACCGATATCCGTCAAATACCCTGTGAAATGTGTTGTCCGCACCAATGCCCCACGATAAAAAATGAATAAACCATTTTGCGTGCCGGCGCAAAAAGCACAGTAGCAAATTAGCCAAAATGGATGATACAACAGTAATGCTAACAGCAGATGCCCTGCACCTAGAATCATCAATGTAACGCCATAACGTCGTTTCAGGTAAAATACGCGATCCGCAAACAAATACCCACTCAACATACTCCCGCACACAAAACTTGCAATGACCGCAAGCAACCAGCTAAAATGCGAAAAATTTCCTCGTCCTAAATCGAATGCTAATTGACTTAAATGCCCCGTATAATGAGTGCTCGCTGTCTTCAAATAAAGAATCGTTGCAAGATTCATAAATCCTGCAACGCCATTCAATAAGAAGAGCCATCCATTCAACCAAGCTGTACTTTGTTCTTGTTTCATTTTCTACTCCTTGTTTCCGGTCATTTTTGCAAAAGGAGGCAAAATGACGATTAAAAATATATAGCCTGTCTGCAACCAGAAGATGGACACATCCGTTATGCCATGTACCAACACTGCTATGAGCATCGAAACGATCAACGCCAACTCATGGCGATAACCGCCATTCTGCGCATCGCTGACTATTCGTCGAATCAACGGGATTGCAATGCAAGTCAATAATAGTAAGCCGAACAGTCCGTAATTTGCCAATGTGTCAATTAATAATTGATGTGAATGCATCGTCGGCTTCGTATCGAATAAATAATAATATTTCGCGTAACTGAAAGGTCCACGTCCGAGCAATGGACTCCGCGCAAAAATTTGCCAACCTGTTTGCCAAAGTGCAAAACGATCCTCAAATGCATACGATAACGAACTTAATCGCGGAATCAACCCGGGATGAATCGCAATCACTGCTCCAAAACTCACACCAATTCCGGCAAACACTCGTCCTAATTTGCGATTCAGCATAAAGAAATAGCCGATAATCGCGACAAGAACCGTCGGATAAACCATTCTTGACGCCGTCAAAATAAGTCCGAAAAAAGCTAATAAACTGCTTATCATAGGAAGCCAACGCTCACGAAAAGACGTCGTGCTCGTCAACAAATACACATTTATGATAAGGATGAAAATACAATACAACCCGAAATAATTCGCATTAAAAAACATTGACTCCGCCCTAAATTTCGGAGAAGCTTCTTGCACAATATATAGAAACGACACTTTGTTTTGCACCACATATTGCAAATAATCCCAGATGGCTTTCGTACAAGCGAACAAACTACCCACGCTCAAGAATTGCAATAGTTTACGATAAAGCTGTCCGGTCACCACTTGCTGGTAGCAACTGAAATACAACGTAAAGCAAGCAAGTGCCAGCCCCACCAGCACCCCGACTTCATTACGATGCCAAAAAGAATTCGCAATAGTTAGACTAATAAATAACAGGACAAACCAACTTCTCTCTAAGTATAAGAGGAGTTGCTTTCGCTTAATTGTTACCAAACTTACCAAAACAATGAACATCAGCGGCCCACTCAAATAGAACGGTAACACAATGCCCAATGTCATCAATGATATTAATAAGCTACTCCGCTCTGCCATGCTGATGTCCTCCTGTCCGCTCATCTTTTTTTGATTTCCGTTATATTTTACAATATTTGTGTCATAAAGGCTAATTTTTTCCTTAAATGGCACAGTAGTTTACTTGAAATCCGCTCGTGTTGTTCGCTATAATATGGAAAGGTGAAATTTATGAAGGAGGCGTTTTTTTTGTTATCCAAAAAAACACTGAAACAAACAATCATATTAGCATTTATCGGTGCATCATTCGCTCATGCTCCTATGATGTTTGCACAAGAAGGTTTAAGCAAAACACCAAATTTATCCAAAGAAGTTGCAGCAATTACACCAGTTGACGAAGTTGTTATGCCTCAAGGCTATCCAACCGAATTAGATGAACTGACACCGGATATTCGCTCTTATGTGGTGGTCGATCAAGAAACCAACCGCATTCTAATGGCACGCCAAGCAAATACTCCTTACCCGATTGCTTCCATGTCAAAAGTACCGGCAGTCTACATGGTGTACAAAGCAATTGAAGAAGGCAAACTCTCATTAGACCAAAAAATTAAAGTGCCGGCAGAAATCGTTGAGCATCTTTCCAATAATCCCGAACTGTCGAGCGCGTATTTGAAAACAGATGTTGAATACCCTGTCAAAGATTTAATCTATTCCGTAATGATGGAATCAGGAAACGATGCAACTTCTGCTTTGCTCTGGCATATTTACGGTTCCGAACAAGCGGCTGTACAAGCCATTCGCGACCAACTAACAGAATGGGGCTTAACCAATTTCGAATTCTATATCACTTCCGGCGCTCCGAACCAATATTTACCGGAAAGCATGTGGATGCCGGGCTCTACTGCCTCTGACGAAAATAAAATGTCTGCTGCTGACATGGCGCTCGTTGCTCAATACGTAGTGGAGAAATACCCGCAAATACTTGAAGTCACTTCAAGCAAAGAGTATGTTTTCATGAAAGGGACGGACCATGAACGCACATTATTCACACCGATTGCTCTACTGGAAGGTGGCGAATACGGACGTCCGGGTGTAACCGGATTGAAGTCAGGTCTAACAGATGCTGCCGGCAAAAACTTCGTTACAACAACAACCGAGAATGGACGCAAACTGATTTCTGTCGTAATGGGAATTAAACCTGAATTCAGTTCTTATCAAGAAACGGGAATTCTCTTAGATGGTTTAGCGAAACATCCTGATTTATATAAATTAGAAGGACTTTCTTCGAACCGTATTCCAACTTTAGCTGAACGTCAAGCAGAGGAAGCAAGCTTAGCAGCTCAAAATGCTTCTAGTAACGAACAATCAGACAAGGCGCATATTCCACAATACGAGAACAAACGCGACTCGTTTTTGACAAATTTAATGCGTAGTATCTTCGGATTTTTCAACTAAATACATGAATGCACAGGGCGACTCACATTCGTCCTGTTTTATTTTTACGAACTTTTTGAATTTTTTTTGAATTTTTGTCAAAAATTTTACTGCATTTATGGCGCTTTCATTTTATAATAGAGGTATCATTGTTTAGGAGGGATTCGATTTATGTTAAATCGTAAGAAACTTGTTGGAAATTGTTCCATTGCGTTAGCATCAATGTTTTTGCTATGGCAAGCGCCTACGGCATTAGCGTCTGATGAAGCTGCAGTGAACACAACAGATGCTACTACTGAGGAGGTAACAAACACTGAGAATAGCGCACCTGCGGCGGCTCAGCCTGCTGAAGAAGCTGCAACGAATGAAGCTAGCGCTGAAGAACCTAAGGAACCTGAGGCTGTAGCTGAGAACGCAGCTGAAGAAGTAGCTAATAAAGAAAAGGACATCGTCATTATTCACACGAACGATATTCACGGGCGCTTAGAAGAAAACAAGCGTAACAAAGTCATCGGTGTAGCAAAGTTAGACACTGTTGTACAAGATGAAAGAGCTAAGGACCAATTAACTCTATTACTTGATGCTGGAGATGCTTTCCAAGGTTTGCCAATTTCAAACAGTTCTAAAGGTGAAGATTTAGCACATATTATGAACGAAATGGGTTACGATGCTATGGTTGTTGGAAACCACGAATTCGACTTCACACTCGAACAAGCAATCAAGTACAAAGAATTGTTGAAATTCCCATTATTGAGTGTCAACACTTATGTCGATGGCGTACGTATTTTCCAACCTTCAACTATTATTGATAAAGACAAAGAACGTGTTGGAGATGAAGTCGTTGTAATCGGTGTGACAACACCTGAAACTTCTACTAAGACTCACCCGAAAAACGTAGAGCGCGTAGAATTCAGAGACCCATTAACGGAAATGAACAATGCGATTGAAGAAATCGAAGCAAGAGCAAAAGCAGAAGGTAAAACATATAATAAATATGTTATCCTTGCTCACATGGGAATTGATGCTTCTACTCCGGTTGAATGGCAAGGTAGCACATTGGCACAAGCACTTGCTAACAACAAAGCATTAGCCGGTAAGCAAATTGTCTTCATCGATGGACATTCACATACTGTTCACACCGCTAAATACGGCGATAATGTTGCCTACACACAAACAGGTGCTTACTTGTTGAATATCGGTCGCACTGTTTTGAAAGCGAACGGCGCTATTGAAACCGCAATGATTTCTTACAAAGATACAGAAAATGTTGTCCCAAGTCCAAAAGTGAAAGCATTGGTCGACGCTGTTAAAGCTAAATTCGAAGCCGAAAATGCCGTTGTCATCTTAGAAAACAGCAGCGTAGAATTGAACGGCGACCGCGAAAATGTTCGTGTGCGTGAAACAAACTTAGGTAATGCTGTCGCAGACGCATTATACCAATACGGACAAACAGGTTTCGCTAACCCTACTAACTTAGCAGTCACAAACGGTGGTGGTTTACGTGCAACTATCCGTAAAGATGCTCCATTGACTAAAGGGGATGTTATCGCTGTTTTACCATTCGGTAATATCATTTCGCAAATCGAAGTAAAAGGTTCGCAAATCCAAGAAATGTTTGTGAAATCTTTAAGTGCAATTCTACAATCTAAAGACGGCAACCCTGTATTGGATGAAAACACCGGCTTACCATTATTGGAGCCTTACGGTGCTTTCTTACAAATTTCAGGTGCGAAAGTGTACTTTGATCCAACAGTTGACCCGAGCGAACGCCTTTTACGTGTAGAAATCTTAAACAACAGTACAGGCGCTTATGAAGCATTAGACCTAATGAAAACTTATTACCTGGCAACTAACGACTTCTTAGCTGCAGGCGGTGACGGCTACACAATGTTAGGTGGCGCACGCGAAGAAGGTCCTTCATTGGATGAAGTATTCGCAGACTTCTTACGTTCACAAAAAGATTTGTCTGCTTATAGCGTTGTTAACCCGAACAAGCGTATTATCGCTTTACTCGGTAGCGCTGATGCCGATCAAGACGGAATCTCGAATAAAGATGAATTAACAAAAGGCACAAATCCTTTTGTCGCAGAAGCGAAAGAAGAGCCTAAGAAGGAAGACCCTAAACAAGAAGCTCCTAAGAAAGACGAACCGACAATGAAGAAAGCTGACACACCTCAAACAATGCCGGAAACTTTACCGGAAACAGGTGAACCGGTAACAATCTTTACATTCGCGGGAATTGTATCAATGTTAACAGGTGCCGTAGCTTCAAGAAAACGTAGAAAATAATCCAATGTAAGACAAGCAAGGAGGAATGTCCAATGACACAAATGGATCGATTTGTTGCTGCCTTTAATCAATTACATCACACTATGGCGAAATTGTTAAAAGCCGAAACAAAAGACATTCCCTTTGCTCATGCGATTATTCAGCTGCACAATGACCGTAACCCCATCATCATTCAGCACAAGAGTGAGTTAGAAGTCATTCGACAACTGCGAAATTTACTGATTCACGAGGATATCTACCCTAATCACGAAATCGCCGAACCAAGCGAGCATATCATCGAACTCACTTTAATGATTGAACGCAAGTTAGCCTTACCGAAGACGATTGCCGCGTTTCAACGCCCGGTCATTTCTTTTCAGACAACGGATTATTTAACCGTGATTCTGAAGACCATTCGTAAACACGGCTACTCGCAATTCCCTATCTTTAATGAGAAAGGATTTGTCGGTATTCTATCCGATAATGGCATTACTCGTTGGTTAGCCTCACATCAAAGTCGCACAATCAGCTTGAATGACATTATGGTTGCAGACGTTATGTCCGCTGTCGATGACGAAAAAAATAAAGTTTACCGCTTTATTGCCAATTCTGAAACTTTATTTAAGGCGCATGCTATTTTTACGGAGGGGCATTCTTCCATTCTCTTGATGACAGAAGACGGACTTCCTCCACAAAAAGCTGCCGATATCCAGGGAATTATCACGGCGTGGGATTTTCCTGATGTGGTGGCTCAACTATCTTAACCATTGAAATACAAAAAGCTGGGAAATTTCCCAGCTTTTTTTTGATTATTCGACTTTACGATTGGCGGCTTTTGTTTTCAACTTCTTGGTGGAGTTGTTGAACGAACGCTTCGTAACTTAATGATTCTGACTTACTTGAACCGTAACGACGAACATTGACTGTTCCTTCTGCGACTTCTTGGTCACCGATTACAATTTGATACGGCACTTTAGATGTTTGTGCTTCACGAATCTTGTATCCTAATTTCTCATTACGCAAGTCCATTTCGATACGGAAGCCTTGTGCTTTCAAATTCTCGTAAATCTCTTGAACACGGTCGCCATGCGCATCTAAGTTGACCGGTAATAAGACCGCTTGCACCGGTGCTAACCATGTTGGGAATGCGCCCTTGTATTCTTCGATTAAGTAGGCAACAAAGCGCTCCATTGTTGATACGACACCACGATGAATCACGACCGGACGGTGAATATCTTGTCCGTCCTCACCGACATATGTTAAATCAAAGCGTTCCGGCAACAAGAAGTCCAACTGAATCGTTGACATTGTTTCTTCAATACCGATGGCTGTTTTGAATTGGATATCTAATTTAGGTCCGTAGAAGGCTGCTTCGCCTGTTGCTTCGAAGTACTCCAAACCTAAATCGTCCATCGCTTCTTTCAGCATGCTCTGCGCTTTCTCCCACATCTCATCATCGTCAAAATATTTCTCTTTATTATCCGGGTCACGATAAGATAAACGGAAACGATAATCGGTAATATTGAAGTCTTTGTATACATCTTCCACTAAGTTCACAACACGTTTGAATTCGTCTTTGATTTGATCCGGACGCACAAAAATATGCGCATCATTCAACGTCATCTCACGTACCCGTTGCAAACCGGACAATGCACCCGATTTCTCATAACGGTGCATCATACCTAATTCCGCAATACGAATCGGTAACTCTCTGTAAGAGTGAATAGTATCTTTATAAATCATCATGTGGTGCGGGCAGTTCATCGGACGCAATACTAACATTTCGCCGTCGCCCATATCCATTGGCGGAAACATATCTTCTTGATAATGTGCCCAGTGACCTGATGTTTTGTACAAGTCAACTTTTGCCATGATTGGAGTGTAGACGTGGTCATAACCTAGGGCGATTTCCTTGTCCATAATGTAACGTTCGATAATACGGCGAATCGTCGCACCTTTCGGCAACCAGAACGGTAAACCTGAACCGACTTCTTGCGATACCATGAATAAGCCTAATTCCTTACCGAGTTTACGGTGGTCACGTTCTTTGGCTTCTTCACGCAAACGCAAGAATTCATCTAAGTCCGCTTGGTTGAAGAAGGCTGTCCCGTAAATACGTTGCATCATCTTATTATCAGAGTTTCCTCTCCAATAAGCACCCGCCAATGACAAGAGCTTGAAGACTTTGATTTTGCCTGTTGAAGGAACGTGAATCCCACGGCACAAGTCAATAAAGTCTTCTTGTTGGTAAATGGTAATCACTTCGTCTTCAGGTAAATCTGTAATCAATTCGACTTTGTACGGATCCTTGGCAAAAAGTTCCAACGCCTCTTGGCGTGATACTTCGCGACGTACGATTGGGTAATTCTGAGAAATAATCTTCTTCATTTCCTTCTCAATTGCCGGTAAATCATCTTCCGTTACTTGCACGTCCCCACGGTCAGTGTCATAGTAGAAACCCGATTCAATCGCCGGTCCAACTCCGAAGTGAATCCCCGGGAACAAACGAGTCAATGCATGCGCCATTAAATGAGCAGTCGAGTGACGCATAATTTGTAATGCCTCCGGACTTTTATCAGTAATCAATTCAATCGCACCATCTTCATGCAAAGGTAAATCAAAGTCTACCAATTCACCCTTAAATTTCCCGGCTAATGTTGCTTTCGCTAAAGATTTGCTGATGCTTTCAGCTACTTGAACAGGTGTTACACCTTTATCATACTCACGTTGATTCCCGTCCGGGAATGTTAACATAATTTTACTCATGATTTCTCCTCCTATACAAAAAATAGCGTCCCATTGTACCTAAAACTCGATACAATGGGACGTTCAAATACGCGGTTCCACCCAAATTCGTCAGGAATCAAATTCCTAACCTCCAAACGATTTAACGCATCGCAACGTCAGAAGTTACTAAGCAAAAAAGCTGTTCCCTTCCGATACAAGTAAAGGGGTCTTCAATCAAGGTTTATAAAGCGTTGCACCCACCCGCTTCTCTCTTCGATAACACACTTAATCAAAGTTGTCTTTACGTTCAATGTTGGCTAAATTCTAACACAACGAAACAGACAGTGTCAACACTAAATCCCGACAAAAATATCGGCAATACGCTGAATGGCGAGTTGGACTTCATGTTTCTTTGCTTCACGTGCGCCTGCCCGTCTGGAAGTCGGCGGTAAAATATTATCTAACTCCGTTCCTTCCATTGAAGCGTGACCTTTGAGAATCGCTTTCTTAATGTAATCCAAGGCTTGCTCCTTCAAATTCTGAGCTTGAATCACGGTTTGCATTGCTGTTTCTTTCTTTAGTCTGGCAAATTGATAGAAAGTTTCCATCACTTCTTCCGGTTTGATTTGTTGCGTCAAATCAATCTCTTGAATAAATTCCATGATGAGCGCTTCCTTCGCACGAATATCCATACTTGACCGAATTGCCCGCTGAATACTTTCTTGCAATTCTGCCGTATTGTTCGTTTCTTTCGATTTCTCAGAGATAAGTTTCAAGATGTAATCCAAGTTTATCTCGTCCGTCTTCAACAATTCAATTTGGAACTCGATATCAGAGAAATCCACTTCGGATTCTTGCGCCCCCCCTTGTTCCAATACAAATTGACGAATATCAATATACGCGCTCTTCATGTCTTGCATTAAACGTTCCGAAATAAGAGGCTCTTCCTTATAGAATTCATCATAATTCTTAAGAATAGTTTCTGCCTTCAACATTTCCCCGAATAACTCAACGAACTCTTTCTGTTCAGATTCCGGTGCGCTCAACAACTCAGTCGGATCAGGAAACTTCTCAATCAATTGCTGACAGATTTCTACATAGCCGTCAACTTTGTTGCCATCTAAATCTGTGTAGCCTTCCTTATATTCATCGTAACTTTTCTCCGTAATCAATTGCACACTATTCCCTTCACCGAATAGGGCAATCGCACCTTTCGTTGCTTGCTCCAAATCACGGAAACAGACAATATTGCCGAATCGTTTCACACTATTCAGAATACGGTTAGTCCGTGAATAAGCTTGGATTAAGCCGTGATATTTAAGGTTCTTATCAACGAACAGCGTGTTCAAGCACGGTGCGTCAAATCCTGTTAAGAACATGCCGACTACAATCAGCAAGTCGATTTCGCGTTCTCGCACTTGCTTAGCTAAATCACGGTAATAATTCTGAAATTCTTTACTTTCCGTTGAGAAATTTGTCTTGAAGGTACGATTATAATCTCGAATCGCTTTCTCTAGAAATTCCTTAGCTGTGGAATCCATCGCCGTCGGTTCGAAATTCTCATCTTCAATCTCTCCGATAGCACTTTGTGTTTCATTTGCCGCGAAGCTAAAGATCGTCGCCACTCGTAGACGTTTGTCTTCCGGTTTGTGCGCTTGTAGTTGTTCGAATACTTCATAATATAATTTCGCTGCTTCTACACTTTGAACGGCAAACATCGCATTGAAGCCGTGACGGCGTTTCTCCTGCAAACTAATGTGCTCATTGCGGTGTGTCTTGGCATTAAAGACTTTCAGAATATGTTCCGCTATCTTCTCAATCCGTTCAGGGTGTAAGAGCATCTTGCGTTCCATTGCAGCTAATTTCTTCGTGTCTTCTTCTAACGACACACGTTGCTCGGCATCGACAAATCGCGTTGCGACCTTGGTGTAATCAACCTTGAACTTCAATACCTTCTTGTCGCGGATTGCGTCGGTAATAATGTAACTATGTAACTGACGCCCAAAGACGTTGGCAGTTGTCTGCGGACCAATCGCATTCTCCTTGAAGATTGGCGTTCCCGTAAAACCGAATTGATAATAACACTTAAATAATTGCGTTAAATTCTTCTGTGCCTCTCCGAATTGTGAACGATGACATTCGTCAAAGATGAAGACACAATGTTTCTGATAAATGCTATGCTCTGGGTATTTTTTCATGAAGACGTTCAATTTCTGAATAGTCGTCACTACAATCTTATCGTCTTGCACTTCAATATTTTCTTTCAACTTTTGCGTGTTGGCACTGCCGTTGACAGAGCCTTTCTGGAACTTTTCGTACTCCCGCATAGTCTGATAATCCAAATCTTTCCGGTCTACAACGAAAAATACTTTGTCAATGTACGGTAGCTTCGTTGCAAGGCGTGCCGCCTTAAAGCTGGTTAAAGTTTTGCCTGAGCCGGTCGTGTGCCAAATATAGCCACCGGCATCTGTTGTGCCATACGTCTTATTATCATAACTACACTTAATGCGCCATAAGATACGTTCTGTTGCAGCAATTTGGTAGGGACGCATAATCATTAACTTATCACTGGCATTGAAGACACAGTACTTCGTTAACACTTCGCATAATGTCCGTTTATCAAAGAAAGTTGACGTGAAATCTTCTAGGTCGTGAATCGGATTATTCTTAGCGTCCGCCCACTCACATGTGAATTCATAATTCGTCTGCGTACGCTCGGTTGTATTGGCAAAATAACGCGTCTGTGTCCCGTTAGAAATGACGAACAACTGAATGTACTTGTACAAGGAGTTAACCGTATTGAAACTTTCCTTACTGTAGCGATGAATTTGATTGAACGCTTCCGCAATGCTCGCGCCACGTTTCTTCAATTCAATTTGAACTAAAGGCAAGCCGTTGACCAAGATGGTCACATCATAGCGATTCTGATGCGTCCCTGCTTGGCGCATTTGCCGAATCACTTGGAAATGATTATTATGCACATCGTCCTTATCAATTAAGTAAATATTCTCAAGATGCCCGTCGTCAAAGATGAAGTCATAAATGTAATCTTGATGAATCTTGCGTGTCTTCTCCACAATTCCGTCATTCGGCGCATTCAAATAATTGACGAGCAATCGCTCCCATTCTTGTAGCGAAAATGTCACTCTATTCAAGCGTTCCAGTTGTTGCTTCAAGTTACTCAACAGTTCTTCCGGTGTATGAATCTGCACATACTGATAGCCTTGACGCTCCAAATCACGAATCAACTGTGTTTCCAATTCATACTCGGTTTGATACGCTTCTTCCACACGAGGCGCTTTATCAAATTTAGCTAGAATAATTCCGTCTTTGAGTTCCGTAATGGTTTCATAATGTGTTGGCATCTCAACACTCCTTTCGCTGTTTGTTCGTCTAGCTACTTTACCTTACTTAAATCCTTACAAAAAAAGTTAAAAGTCCTACTTCAGTATGTCATTTGGTATTTTAATTTTTTGGCTGCATAGTTTTTGTTCTGGTTTAGGTATTTTAATTTTTTAACTGCATGATTTTTATTCTGATTTAGGTCTTTTAATTTTTTAACTACATGATTTTATTCTAATTTAGGTCTTTTAATTTTTTAACTGCATGGTTTTTATTCTAATTTAGGTCTTTTAATTTTTTAACTGCATGGTTTTTGTTCTGGTTTAGGTCTTTTAATTTTTTAACTGCATGATTTTATTCTAATTTAGGTCTTTTCATTTTTTAACTGCATGATTTTTGTTCTGATTTAGGTCTTTTAATTTTTTAACTGCATGATTTTTGTTCTAGTTTAGGTCTTTTAACTTTTTGACTGCATAGTTTTTATTCTAATTTAGGTCTTTTAACTTTTTAACTGCATGGTTTTTGTTCTGGTTTACCCTTTTTAACTTTTTGATTGCATGGTTTTTGTTCTGGTTTAGGTCTTTTAATTTTTTAACTACATGATTTTATTCTAATTTAGGTCTTTTAACTTTTTGACTGCATGGTTTTTGTTCTGATTTACCCTTTTTAACTTTTTGACTGCCTATTTTTTGACTGAATCTACCTCAACAGACGGTCAATCTTTTCGTTTTATTACTCAATTTAGCTAGATTGACCGTTGAACTGTATATTTGCGATGTGCTTTTTGGTGCACAAGATATTTTTTGATGCGACTCAAGTGGAGAATAACAGGTTCGCGCCGTCTATTCCTCATAATGTGTAGGTTTCAAAGTCCAGTAATTTGTCGCGGTAATATTCATACTGTTGTTGGCGCTGCTCAATTTCTTTCGGCAGTCCTTCCGACAATGAATGTACCAATGTATCAAATTTATCCAGCACATCCACAATCCGCTGTTGCTCAGCGAGGGGTGGGAGGGGGATTCGAATTTTCGATAAATGCTTTGGATACAATTCAATTACTTTTGTCCCTATCACTTGCTTTTCTTTCTGCTTCTGGAAAATGGAAGTTTGCATATAATAAACAATATATTTTGCCAATTGATTCGTGCGTAATACACACGAATGTCCTCCGATACATACCTCCCCTTGTCCTTCCCACACGAGTGATTTGCCAACATCTTCAACATTTTCACTAGTTGTTGCGACAATGATATCGCCTGTGTTTGCTTTCTTTAATTTGCTGGCTACTTCCGGCGACACAAATGATTTTGTTTTGTTTGTTGACAAACCATATTGAGTATAAATTTGTCCGTAGTGAATACATGGTACGCCTGATTCAACGAAATCTTTTTTCTGCAAACCATTCCCACGAACTATTTCGCAGATATCTCCTAAAGTAACCGTTACAACACCGTAGATATGCTGTAACAATCTAATACCATTACGGATTAGGCAGGCAGGCAGGCAGGCAGGCAGGCAGGCTACCATTGTTTACATCAAATGTCAAGAGCAAATCGCGATAATATTCATATTGTTGCTGTCTTTGTTCAATCTCCTTTGGCAACCCAATATTCAAGTCATTACATACCTTGTCGAAGTTGTCGAGTACCTCAACAATCTTCTCTTGAATGTGGAGAGGGGGTATGGGGATTAATTTGTTTCTTATCATCGGCTTTGTTAGCTGAGGAATACCACTTTGAGGAATATCATAATTACACTCAATAGATTTCATGAAGTAATACGCATACTTTAGATTTATATTTGACTTAGGTGTCAACACCAATAATCGTACAATCGGAACAAATGGTTTATCTTGAAAACTTGTCCAGCCAATTGTACCTCTCGCAGATATGGTCAAACTAGGTTTTTCAATTTTTGCAATATTAGTCCACCCATAAATAGCATTCTCTCCTATTCCATTCGATAAAATAGGGATAGAGTAGTCACTCGTTTTATATTCAGAAAATGCGTCTTTAGGAACATCACCTCCTGCTATAATTTCAAACATATCGTCCAACGTTTTCCACTCCACCTTAACATCACTATCCTCGAACGATAGCAATTTGTCACGATAGTAAGAATATTGTTGTTTACGGAAGGTCAATTCTGAGGTCAATTCTGAGGTCAATTCTGTAACATATTTTGTAAATTTGTCAAGTGTTTTTACAATTTCTTTTTGAATTTCGAGGGGTGGAAGAGGGATGATAAACTTGGATAAATCCTTTCCATAAACATGAGGAATGCCCGCTCCTCTTTTTTTGCTATAAATTTTTTCTTGATTATTTAGTAAATAATGATACACATAACGTGTATTCGTTTGACTTTCATCAATAACATCTACAGAGAATGCATCCGAGCAAAAAATAGGTTTATCCCAGTAACTTACAAATCCAGCATACGCTCCGGACCCTGCAATTACTATGGTATTCGCTGGTCTGTTTGCAACATTGTGCATAAAAGCTGGCTTTTGTCCTCCAGATATAACTGGAATGTCTCCTTCTACTGCATTTTTAGAAGATAAACTCTGTCCACGATTGAATGCACACACCTCCCCCAACTCTTTATACTCCACACCGTTTGGGCAGAGTTGTTGGATGAGTTCTTCTATTTTATTCATGTGTTACCTCCTTTCCTTCTTGATATTACTCGCCTAATTCCGCTACAATCTTGTCAATTTCAAGACGTAAGCGGTCAATATTCTTCACTGTTTCCGCAATCTGTTGATTTAAGACCTTGATATCAATCTTCTCTCTTGTATCTTCTTTCTCAACGTAAGTGGATACGGATAAGTTGTAATCATGTTCTTGCGCAATCACTTGATTATCAACGTAGGCTGACAGATAATCAATATCCGTACTCTTCTCAAAGATGTCAACAATCTGCGCAATGTTGTCCGGTGACAACACATTATTATTGGTTTCCTTCTTAAATTCTTTGGTAGCGTCAATGAATAAGGTTTTGTTATCTTGCTTATTTTTTGCCAAGACGAGAATGCATGTCGCAATACTTGTCCCGAAGAATAAGTTGTCCGGTAAGGCAATGACTGCCTCCACAAAGTTATTATCAATCAAATATTGACGAATTGTTTTCTCTGCACCTGAACGGTAGAAGATGCCCGGGAAGCAAACAATCGCTGCTCGTCCCTTGTTCGATAAATAATGTAAACTATGCATAATAAAAGCAAAATCTGCCTTAGATTTAGGAGCTAATTTACCTGCCGGTGCGAAACGTTCATCATTGATTAAGGTTGGATTGTCATCACCTACCCATTTAATCGAATAAGGTGGATTGCTGACAATTGCATCGAACGGCTTATCGTTATTATGCATCGGACTCAACAATGTATCGCCTCGACGAATATCAAACTGATTATAGTTAATATTATGTAGAAACATATTCATCCGTGCGAGGTTGAAGTTCGTCATATTAATTTCTTGTCCGTAGAAACCATCTTCCAGAATGCGCTCCTCGAATTGTTTCTTCATTTGCAAAAGCAATGACCCTGAACCACATGTCGGGTCATACACTTTGTTAATCTTATCCTTGCCGACCATTACGAGACGCGCTAATAATCTTGAAACGCTTTGTGGCGTGAAGAATTCGCCACCGCTTTTGCCGGCATTACTTGCATAATTGGAAATTAGATATTCGTAGGCGTCACCGAAGGCGTCAATATCATTATCCTCGAATTTGCCGAAGTTGATATCGGCAATCCCGCATAAGATATCCGCTAAACGTCTATTCTTCTCTTCAACGGTTGCACCTAAACGATTACTTGTCGTATCGACATCATCGAACAAACCTTTAATATCATTCTCTGACTTATAGCCGATTGCTGAACCTTCAATTGCATTGAAGATATTCGCTAGGCGTGTATTCAAATCATTACTGTTGCGAGCAGTCTTCACAACATTCTGGAATAACTGACTCGGCAAGATGAAGAATCCCTTCTCCTCTACTGTGCTCGGACGGAAATCTCGTTCCGCTTCCTCATCACTAATTGCTGCATAATCAAAGTCCAAATCTCCTGCTTCGTGCTCGGCATGATTAAAGTGCGCTACCATATTCTCTGAAATGAATCGATAGAATAAAATACCTAAAATATATTGCTTAAAATCCCAGCCGTCAACGGCTCCACGCACATCATCTGCGATTGCCCAAATCTTACGATGTAGTTCGGACCTTTCGACACTTTCTTTGTTTGTTGCCACTCTGTCAACCTCCTTTATTTTTTCATATTTTTATTATAATTGAAGCCCTTCCAAAAATCTATATCTCCTAGACAAAACAGTCCCTCAGCAAACTACTTCGCTGAGGGAAATGTTATTTATGTTGTTTATCTTATTCTTCTATGTTTGCTTACGGAAATCATGTTGACTGCGCGGTCGAGGGCAATTTTTGCACGTTTGAAGGCGATGGTATCATCGCTGGCGATAGCTGATTGCATTTCTTGTTCTGCCATCTGTTTCTCTGTTAAGACATGTGCCTCGTCAATATCGCGCGCACGAATCGCAAAGTTTGTAATGATTTCGCACACATTATCGCGCATTTCCAATACACCACCGTTAATGGCAATATAATCAATTGGGTCGCCTTCTTCACAACGTGTCACTTTGACAGCGCCCAAATCCAATGCCACAAGAATCGGCGCGTGATTCGGTAATAGCGTGACGCCGCCATCAATGGATTTGACATTGCAACCATAAGCGCGATGTTCATAGATTGTTCCTTGCGGCGAATAAATCCGCACTTTCATCGTGTTTCGTTCCGCCATATTATCACCTTCTAATCCAATCCAACAGGAACCGCAACGCCCATGCTGCGTGCCTTCTCAATCGCTTGATTGATATTCCCAACGTTTCGGAATGCTTCTTCCGGCAAAATATCATACTTGCCATCGATGATTCCTTCGAAACCATGCAAAGTTTCCTCAATCGTGACAAAGGAACCCGGTATGCCAGTAAATGCTTCGGCAACGTGGAAATTTTGAGAGAGGAAGAATTGAATACGACGCGCGCGTTTAACAATGACTTTCTCCTCGTCACCCAACTCTTCAATACCGAGAATCGCAATAATATCTTGTAGTTCACGGTAACGTTGCAGAATCTTCTGAACTTTCGTTGCAATCTTGTAATGGCGTACGCCGACAATTTCTTCCGATAAGGCACTGGAAGATGAGGCTAACGGGTCTACTGCCGGATAAATACCTTGCTCGGTTAATCGACGTTCCAAGTTGGTGGTTGCATCTAAGTGAGCAAAAGTTGTTGCCGGCGCCGGATCTGTATAATCATCCGCCGGTACATAAACCGCTTGAATAGATGTAATGGAGCCGTTCTTAGTGGAGGTAATTCGTTCTTGCATTGCTCCCATTTCACTCGCCAAAGTTGGCTGATAACCTACAGCTGACGGCATTCTTCCTAACAGTGCAGACACTTCTGAACCTGCTTGCGTAAACCGGAAAATATTATCAATAAACAGTAGCACATCTTGCTTTAATACATCACGGAAGTATTCAGCCATTGTTAATCCGGTTAACACCACCCGCATTCTGGCACCCGGTGGTTCATTCATTTGCCCAAATACCATGGCGGTTTTTTTGTTAACACCGGATTCGCGCATCTCATGCACTAGGTCGTTTCCTTCACGCGTTCTTTCACCAACTCCGGTAAAAACCGAAATCCCTCCTAATTGCTCGGCAATGTTGTGAATCAACTCTTGAATGAGGACGGTTTTGCCGACACCGGCTCCTCCGAAAAGTCCAATCTTACCACCTTTGATATAAGGAGCTAATAAGTCAATGACTTTAATGCCTGTTTCTAAGATTTGATAATTGCTGCTCAATTCTTCAAAGGTTGGGGCTTGACGGTGAATGCCTCGTTCTTCGTGTTCTTCTACGAGTGGTCCTAAGTCATCGATTGTTTGACCTAAGACATTGAAGACACGTCCCAGCGTTGCCTCACCGACCGGTACTTTAATTAAATCCCCCGTGTCAACAACTGCCAATCCACGTTGCAATCCGTCTGTTGATTGCATGGCAATTGTGCGGACACGGCCATCTCCTAATTCCAATGCGACCTCTAACACAATCGTATCGGTTAAATCTAATTCTTCTAGTGTTGTAAATTCGTTAATTGGTTGGCGTGTGACAATCAATTCGTGGTGAATGTCGGGCACGCCATTTTCAATTGGGAATGTCACATCGACAACAGGACCAATGACCTGCTCAATTCGTCCAATTCTCATGTCGTATGCTTGCTCCTTTCATTTGGAATGGCAACAGCCATTCACTCTGTCTAATTCAGCGCATTTGCGCCATTGATAATTTCAAGAATTTCATTGGTTACTTTCAGCTGGCGCTGTTGGTTATACTTTTGCTTCATTTGTTCAATCAATTCTTTCGCATTGTCCGTCGCTGCACGCATTGCGTTCATTCGACTGGCATGCTCTGCCGTCTTCGCATCAATAATCGCTCCAAAAATTTGACTCTCCGCATACTGCGGTAACAAAACATCCAATAATTCTGTTTGCGAAGGTTCAACAAGATAGTCAGATACTGCCATTTCTTCGTCTGCTTCCTCCCATTCCAGATCGGTTACAGGAAGTACTTGATCCGCTCTAAATTGGCTGGAAATTGCACTGATATGATGATTGTAACAAACATACAGCGCATCAAATACTTGTTGTTTGAAGAGATCTACGGCTTTCTTGACAATCGCTTGAACCTCTTCAAAAGTCGGACGGTCGGAAATGTCATGCATTTCGTAAACAACTTCGTAACCTTCTTCACGGCAATATTTCGCAATCGGTTCACCAATCGCAAAGATAACCGCTTCGTCTTTCGTTTGGTGGTCTTGCTGGAGCATTGCTTCCGTCGCTTTAATCACGGAAGTATTGTAGCCTCCTGCCAAGCCTTTGTCGGACGAAATAATGAGATAACCCGTCCGTTTAATCGGACGCTCAATTAACATATCGTGGAAATCGATATAATGAATGCCGTCATCTTGAATCGGCACTCCGTCATCAAGCATTTCCAACTGTGTCTTCGCAACGTGCGAAACCATCCGCTTCACTTTCTTTGCATACTCGAAATAAGTACGCGCATCTTGCGCCATTTTGTTATATTTAGCGGCGGAAACCATTTGCATGGCGTTGGTAATTTGGGCAGTTTTTTTGGTAGATTCGATGCGTTTCTTCAGTTCGTTCAAAGACATCTCATGCCCTCCTTATCTTATTTCAGTGTCAAACGGTTTAGCTGCAATGGTTGGAATTGGTCATTGAATTCTTTCATAATATTCTGTAATAATTGTTCGTCCGGCAACTTCTTGTTACGTGCAATATCATGCAACACAACATCATAATTGTCTTGTAGAAATTCATAAAATTGTATTTCGTAATCTTCTACTGACTCAATTGGAATGGCATCCAGATAGCCATGCGTCAATGCGTAAAGTATCATAATTTGTTTCTCAACGCTGAGCGTGCGGTGTAATTTTTGCTTGAGAATGGCAACGATACGCTTACCGCGATTGAGTTTCTGTTGGGTCACGCTATCCAAGTCGGAACCGAATTGCGTGAAGGCTTCGAGTTCGCGGTAACTTGCTAAATCGATACGCAATGTGCCGGAAACTTGCTTCATCGGCTTGATTTGCGCAGCACCTCCTACCCGTGATACGGATAAACCTGCATTAATCGCCGGTCGAATCCCCGAGAAGAACAAGTCACTCTCTAAGAAAATCTGTCCATCTGTAATTGAGATAACGTTTGTCGGAATGTAGGCGGAAATATCCCCGGCTTGCGTTTCGACAATCGGTAATGACGTCAATGATCCGCCACCGAGTTCGTCACTCAATTTCGCTGAGCGTTCTAATAAGCGTGAATGCAAGTAAAAGACATCGCCGGGATAAGCTTCACGTCCCGGTGGTCGTTTCAAGAGCAAACTCAATTCACGATAGGCGGCCGCTTGTTTCGATAAGTCATCATAGACAACCAAAACATGTTTGCCGTCATACATGAACTCTTCGCCAATTGCTGTGGCTGAATATGGCGCCAAATATAAGAGCGGCGCCGGTTGTGATGCACTTGCCGTTACAACAATGGTGTAGGACATCGCATCATGTTGTTCCAATGTGTTCACTAAATTTTTGACGGTAGATTCTTTTTGTCCGATTGCGACATAAATACATATCACGTCTTTACCTTTTTGGTTCAAAATAGTGTCGACCGCAATGGTTGTCTTACCGGTTTTGCGGTCACCGATAATCAATTCCCGTTGCCCACGTCCAATCGGCACTAGAGCATCAATTGCTTTAATACCGGTTTGTAGCGGTTCTCGTACACTTTGGCGTTGCATAATCCCCGGTGCATCGGCTTCAACCGGACGCGATTTATTCGTTTCGATTTCGCCTAAACCGTCTACCGGGCGACCTAATGGGTCTACCACACGTCCTAATAAGGCATTGCCGACCGGGACTTCCATGATTTTGCCAAGACGGCGCACCAAGTCCCCTTCATGAATGTCCACATATTCCCCAAAGACGATGATTCCGACATCGTTGGCTTCGAGGTTCTGTACCATACCGATTGAGCCGTTCGCAAACTCAACCATTTCGCCTGACATAACATTGTCAAGTCCGACTGCACGTGCAATACCGTCACCGATAAAGGTCACTGTTCCAATTTCTTCAATGTATTCTTGAGATTGAAATTGTCGAATTTGGTGACGCAATCTATCTTCTAGGCGTTCCATTTTCATTATTTCTCATCTCCTTGTAACCAACTTTTCTCCAGAAAAGTACGGATTTCTCTTAATTTCTTCTGCCCGCTGACTTCGTAATAAAATGTTTCGCTCTGCAAGCGTAAACCTGTAATTAAGCTTGGGTCCACAACGGATGTGATACGACGCAATGGGCGGTTTGTTTTCTCAACAAATTTACGAACCAAGCGTTCCTTCTCATCTTCTGTGAGAGGAACGGCACTCGTAATCATCAATGTTTCTGCCTTTACTTGCTTATTGTATGAAGTTGACGTATCGCCATGTTGATTCTGATGAATCGTACGCATGACGCGATCCAATAACGCTTGCTCGTATTGGGTACGATTCTCGTCGCGGACAATTGTTGCCTCTTCTTCTTTCAACGCATCCAAAGCATTCATGCTGAATTCAGTTTGAATTTTGCGTAATAAATCGTCCTCATAGCGCTTCTCACGACGCGATGCATTCGTTTCGATTACCGGGCGTTGAATTGTTACTTTAGATTCTTCTTGAGTCATCTTACAAATCATCCATTTCTTGAATAAAGTCATCAATCAGACGGTGATAATCTTCTGATTTAATTTCACGGCGTAATATTTTTTCAGCAATTTCAATCGAAATGTCGGTCAATTCAGCTTTAATTTCGTTCAACATACGACGGCGCTCCAACTCGATATCTTTTTGAGCGGCAGTTCGCATTTGATTCACTTCTTCTTTTGCTTCTTTCAACATTGTATCTTGAATTTGCAAACTTTGTTTCTTCGCTTGCAAAATAATTTGCGTTGCCTCAGCACGCGCTTCACGCAAAGCAATTTGCGCTTCCTTATTCGCTTGCTCGCTTTCTTCTAATTCGCTCGCAGCTTTAGCCAATTCATCTTTAATTTGGGTTTCTCGTTGAATTAAAACATTCATCATCGGACGCCATGCGTATTTGCGGATAATCAACATTAGAATGACAAACGAAATTAGCGTTACAATCGTGTTGCCTAATGCCGGATTCGCTGCATGAGCTTGTGTATTTAGTATAATCATATGTACGTTTCGCTCCTTTTTGAGGTCCAGAAGATTATCTGAAGACTAAGATAAAAGCGATAACGGCAGCCATAATCGGTACAGCTTCAATCAATGCAACCCCCAAGAACATCGTTGTTCTTAAGCGACCTTCCAATTCCGGTTGGCGGGCGATTGACTCGATTGTCTTGGAAATAACCATTCCGTTTCCGATAGCTGACCCTAAGGCCGCTACTGCGATTGCGATACCTGCAGCAAGTGCGTTCATAAATTCATTCTCCTAACTTTTTCTTAATGTTCTGTTTCTACTTTGTGTGACATATATACCATTGTCAAGGTAACAAAGATATAGGCTTGTAAGGCGCCGATAAATACCGAGAAACCTTGCCAAATAATTTGAAGCGGCACGCCAACTACCCAAGTGAGTGGTCCTTTAGCGATTGCCAAACTTGCAATCAGACCTAGTAATACTTCCCCTGCAAAAATATTCCCGTACAAACGGAGCGCCAACGATAATGTGTTGGTAAACTCTTCAATGATTTTCATCGGGAACATAATAGCAGACGGCTTCAAGTAACCATTGACAATGTAGCCTTTCATTCCTTGCTTATCCACTCCTAAATAATGAGATAGCATAATGACCAGCAACGCCAATGACAGACACACAACCGGATCGGCAGTCGGACTTTTCCAATATGAATAATGCCCTACATGAACGATCAACGGCAAACCAAGCATATTCGATACTAATACAAATAATAATAAGGTCAAACCAAGTAATTGATACATCTGCGTATGCCTATCTGTAATCGAGCCTCCAACCGTCTGGCGAACAAATCCGATTAACCACTCAAGAAACAATTGCGGTCTCCTCGGTTGCTCCACCGACAAATTCCTGGTACACACGATACAAAGCGCCGCAATGATGACGACAGTAACCACTAGCGACAATAATGTGTTCAAACTAATCGCCAGTCCAAACACCTCAATAATGAGTGACTGTTCCACATCTCATCCTTCTTTCTTCAAAAATTGTCGCTGTATTCGACAAAAAAAGCCTTTACTACGAATTAAATTCACAACAAGGCCCCTTCCTTTTATCTCATACAAACTATTTAACAATACAATTCTAGCACTTTCCATTTCTAAACACAAATGCGTAAACGATTACAATAAGACGTTATTTGAAATTTGTTGTTTAATGCACAAATTTCTCATCAAAAAAGTGGCACAACCACCTAAACCTAGATTAATTGTGCCACTGGGGTTTTATTTAGTATAGTAACGACGATGCGCATCAATGCATGCCAAATGCACACCATCAACCGTATACGCATCATCAATCCGGATAACTTCATCACTTACCGGTAATTTTTGTTCAAAAATCGCCTCGTATTCCGCAATCGGTAATGCTACTCGGCGGTTTAAATGCGTCGCTAAATCCATCTGGGCAATTTGTGCCTTGTAATCTGATTGCAACTCTCCGCAGAATAATTCTGCTACCGCACCTGAGCCGTAACTGAATAAACCGATGCGTTGACCAGCTTCAAGTTCATCAGAATGCCACAATAATGACAGTAAACTCAAATAGAGTGACCCTGTATAAATATTGCCGACTTGACGTCCTAACAGAATCGAGTTGCCATAATGCGCTTCCCACTGCTCAATGACAGATGCCAATTCACTTGGTGCCACTTCTTTATACGCGTCGAGCGCTTTTTTGCCCATCTTAGAAAATGGCAAGTGGAACACTAAAGCCGTTAAATCTTGCAGATTAGCTTGCTTCATCACTTGCTTGAAGCAATCTTGGTACAATTCCGTCGAGAACTTGCCGTCAACGAACGCTACGCTCGAATAAGAAGGTCGCCAGAAATCATACTGATTCGTCGTATAGCTGACACTCTCCAAATCTAAAGCCAAAATGCGTGGGTTCGCACTAATCAATAATGCAATTGCTCCGGCACCTTGCGTTGCTTCGCCCGGCGTATTCAAACCATAACGCGCAATGTCAGAAGCAATCACGAGCACTTTACGATTCGGACGCAAACGTACATAATCCGCCGCAATTTGCACCCCGGCTGTTGTCCCGTAACACGCTTGCTTCAATTCATACGCCTTTGCATAAGGTTGAATCTCCAATAATTCATGCAAGTACGTCGCCGCCGCTTTCGAAAAATCAAAACTGGATTCGGTCGCAAAAATAATTTGGTCGATAGCAGCTTTATCCGAGTCGTCCAAGATTTGCAATGCTGCGTTCGCCGCCATTGTCACAATATCTTCGCACAAGGTTGGCACAGCCATACGATCTTGCCCGATACCAATAGTTAGTTTGTTAGGATCAATATTTCTCGCTTTTGCCAGTTCGGTCATTTCCACATAATGTTTAGGAATATATGCACCAATTTTGTCAATGCCGACTTTTATCATTCAGATTCAACTCCTTTGCTATTCTCACTCTGTCAGTTTAGCATGTCTTCTCTTCAAAAGTTGCAACCTTAATAAAAGCTTTAGAATTTTCTTGCACAAAAAAAGTGCCCGCGTCCATTGCCGGCACTTTATATTATTAGTCGACTCCCGGTCCTTTTTTGATAACGGATCCTTCGTACGTCACAACGAGTTGTCCATCTCTATGGCGTTTCACTTCTTTGAAACTAATGTAACCGTAGTAACCACTGTCATCGAAATAAATTGTTTCCACAACATTGTCCGGATACAATACTTTTTGCTTGACGGTGGCGATTGCTACTGGCGAAGTAAATTCTATCATCGGAGCGGCTGACTCATCTATTGCTATTGGAACTTCCGTAAAATCACTGCACATGACGTCTACGTCGTCCACTCTGAACATCCTAATATACTCTGGTTGAATAATGTTTACATCCTGATCGGGAACTTCAAGCCCGTCTAACTTTCCAAACCTCAGAGTCACATCCAAAACGCCGGGACGATCAAGCATACTTTGGGCTGATACCATACTACACGACAAACATAGTGTCAAAATGCTAACAACAGTTAAAACTAGGTTCATTACCTTTCTCATAAGTATTCTCCTTTACACAAACCACTGCAACATCCTATGACAATACCGCCTTTACTCATCCTTATATTAGCATTTCTAACCTCTTTTTACAAGCGTTAACATTTTTTGTTTATGTAGTTCTGCTACATTGTGTTGCCAGTCACTTCTCCCCAATTTCCGCATAATACTTGACATTAGTAAATTTCTCTTTGCCCATTCCCAGAAACTTCCCGTATCGCTCTATATCGTATAGCCAGACTTCTGCTTCTGTATTGGAGGTAGTAACATATCGCTTACCATTGTAAGCAAAAGGAATGACAGAAAATACATCTTCGTATTCTTTACCTGTTCCCATTCCTTCAAAGTAATCTAATTGTCTGTCATTTGCCTCCAAAACTTCGTCTACTCTGTTTTCAAGGTGCTCCATGTAAGGAAGCTCCATAATATCCTTAATTATTTCAATCTTCCCTTTTCGATTTTTGGATAATACCTCTAATTGTTGTTCAAGCCATGCAATAAATGAGGCTCGTGTCACCACAAGGTTATTTAAGTCCTCAATGAGTTTTGTATATTCATGTTCTAATTGATTTGGTCGCATTACAAATTCTCCTTATATACTTTTGAGTATCAATACGGTCTTATAATAGCATTTCGTTGGTGTGTTTGCCAGAAATTAACAAACTTTACAATGTGCTTTTCTCACAAAAAAACTCCCTCTTCCATAAGATTTGAATAAGGGAGTGTTACGCTTTATTTTCTTAGTTCCGCTAATAATTCGCGGGCGATTTGACTATCCATACGTGGTTGCTGCTTCAATTTGGCAACGAGTTGTGGAACTTCATCAATGGTTGCACCAACTTGCAAGGCTAGGCTACGCGCTTGTAAGGACATGTGACCTTTTTGGATGCCGTCGGTAACAAGTGCGCGTAAAGCAGCGAAATTCTGAGCTAAACCGACAGCTGCCAGAATATTGGCTAGTTCTGTTGCTGACTCACATTGTAGCAATGCAAGCGATTGTTTGGCAGTTGGATGAACAGATAAAGTGCCGCCGACTGTCGCAATCGGTAACGGTAAACTCAATTCGCCTTCTAAAGTTTGATTCATTTCGTCAATATGCCATTGTGCCAATCCTTTGTACTGCCCGTTGCGGCTAGCATATGCATGGACACTTGCTTCAACTGCACGCCAATCATTGCCAGTGGCTACAACGACAGCATCAATGCCATTCATAATTCCTTTGTTGTGAGTTGCTGCACGATAAACATCTAATTGCGCATATCGGCTTGCTAAAGCGATTCGTTGTGCGGTTTCATGTCCGATTTTGTCCAAAGGAATCGAGACCGTAGCCGTTGTAATTGCTTCGGTCGTGTAATTCGATAGAATATTCAATATCGCGTCACAGCCCGTTATGGTCTGAACTTGTGGCGATAATGTTTCCAAGACAGTATTCATGACATTGGCCCCCATCGCATCGCACGGATTGAGTGCTAAATAGAGCGTTACGAATTCCTCATGAATTTGCGTCCACAAACGTGTTGGTCCACCTCCGCGCTTCACCATATTCGGTATTGTTTCGCGCGCCAATCGGAGCAAATCATCGTGCGATTCAGCAAGAGCATCGACTACTTCTCGTAGCTTACCGGATGCTAACAACACGATTTGTCCAATCAATTCTCGCTTGGCGGTCACTGCGGTGATGTTGCCGAGCCTTTTTGCGCCGTTGGAGGCTGCTGCGATGACGGACGGTTCTTCGGTCGCCATCGGCACAACATATTGCTTACCGTTAATGCAAAAATTAGTCGCCACACCGAGCGGCAACTCGTAATTGTAGATATAATTCTCAATCATTTGGTTAGCAATTTCATCTGTGAGATGTGGCGTTTGGTTCATACTCAGATACTCTTGGACAACTGCTAGACGTTCTGCCTGCGATTTGCGGTAAAATTGGTTGAAGGGATTCATCACAACAACATCACATCCTCTGGTTTCGCCCACGGTGCGGTAGCATTGATATGATCATAGAACATAATGCCTTTCAAGTGATCCAATTCGTGTTGCACAACAATTGCTTCATAATCTGATAAGCGGATTTCTTTCTCCTTGCCGTCAATGTCTTGATAGCGTAGACGAATACGGCGCGGTCGTGGCACTAGACCTTCAACCGGACGATCTACCGACAAACAGCCTTCTCCGTCTTTCAACGCAATCCGTTGCACAGAATGACTGATGACTTTCGGGTTGAACATTATCTCACTCAATATTGGAAACTCTACTTCCTCGTCTTCATCATAACCCATAATATGCACTGCAAAAATCTGCTTACTCACATCAATTTGTGGCGCAGCTAAGCCGACTCCTGCTCTTAGTCCGTATTTCTCAGCAATCGCTTCATCTTGACTGTTCACCAAAAATTCATGCATTTTTAGTGCAGTTTGGCGCAATTCATCCGATAAGGGAAACGCCACCGGTTCGGCTACTTGGCGTAATGTCGGGTGTCCTTCTTCAATAATATCTTTCATTGTAATCATATCTCTTACCTACTTTTCTTCTAATTTACGGCGATAACCTTCTAATATGTAAACTTGCCTGTCTTCATCAAAAACAACCGATTCAACTAAAGTTTTCTGGCGGTATAATGCTAATAAGTCCGCTTCTTCTGGCTGAATTTCCACTGTAAAATGTTCCGCATGTTCTAAGAGCACTTGCCAGATTTTGTCTTTTAACCGCTCGATGTCGCTATCTTTTTGGGCGGAGATAATGATATTCGGGAACAATGTCGGTTCGATTAAGCCACTAACTCGGTCCGCTTTATTGTATACCGTTAACATCGGAATATGTTCCATCTCTAGCTCTTTCAACAGTGACAGCACCGTTTGCTCATGCATCGTCTGAGCTAGATTCGAAGCATCTACAACATGTAACAACAAATCCACATAGCGCATTTCTTCCAAGGTTGACTTGAAAGCATGAATCAATGTTGTCGGCAAATCTTCAATAAACCCAACTGTGTCTGTCAAAGTAAACGCATCATGACCGTGAATATTCATCTGTCGGGTCAACGGGTCTAGCGTCGCAAACAATTGGTCTTGTACATAAGTATCGCTCAAGGTCAAACGTGTCAATAAGGTTGACTTGCCGGCGTTAGTATAGCCGACTAAACCGATATTGAATTCTTTACCACTTTGACGGCGCAACCGTGTTCGTTCGCGATGTTCCGCCAATTGCGCCAACTCTTTCTTAATCGTCTGCATTAAGCCTCGAATATGACGACGGTCGCTCTCCAATTTCGTTTCCCCGGGACCGCGCGTTCCAATTCCTGCACCCAAGCGCGACAAATGCTTTCCTTGCCCATGCAATCTCGGTAACAAATAATCATATTGCGCCAACTCCACTTGCAGTTTCCCTTCACGACTTTTCGCTCTCAATGCAAAAATATCCAGTATTAACTGAATACGGTCAATAACACGTACACCAACCGCTTCTTGAATGTGGCGCGTTGAACTTGGCGATAACGGATTCAACGAGATAACCAATTCAATCTCCTCAATGTTAACTAATTCCACAATTTCTTGTAGTTTGCCGCTACCCACCGCACTTCTGCCGTCTAATCGGCTCAACTTCTGGGTCACCACTTTGACAGGATTACCTCCCGCCGTTTCTGTTAACGCTACTAATTCCGTCATCAAGGTGGCAAATTTCTCATCCGTGTATTCTTCCGTCTGAACCCCCATCAACAATACGCGCTCCGGTTGCGTTTCTACTTCAATCATCTCGCCCCTCCTCTCAATTCTCGCTTCTTTAAAAAACATACTTCTAAAATTCCTTAACCATTATATCAATTTTTGAAGCGAGGATAAAGCTATCTACTAATTTTGGCAAATTGTTCACTTCTCCAACAAAAAGACACCCCAATATTGATGTTGGAGTGTCTGTATTCAAATCAAGTAAAAGGCTCTAAGTCTTTCTCTTGCATTCAATGCGCTAATTCATACAAGCTTTTGTTTAAGAGCAAAGCGGATAGCACTTGTTCACTTTCTTTGATGGTTACTTGTTTGTAAATGAGGAACATTAATATTTCTTTTAACTGTTGGTTAGTCATATCACTAACATCTACTCTTAAGGATTCCCCTGATTGCGTGTAGATATCCAAAAACACCGAGTCAGGATTGATATCAAACGGTGAATAGCGTTGTCTCCCCACATACTTTAGTTGAGCATATTGCACATCTTGATAGTGAACCTTCGTTAATTGGTTTGGTAATTTTTTTGCCTTGACGAGCATGTAGTCATCAGAAAATTCAACACATTTGTCGAAAACAAGTGAGAATGTTGTTGCAGCACCTACAATGTAGATTGCTACACCAAGCCACAACGGTTGATAGCCAAATCCTGTCAGCAACAATGTTAGCACTAGCCAAAAAAATAGAAAAGCAATGACCTTAATAGGTGTGACGCTCTTTCGGGATGTCGATACATTGAAAGTATGCTTGTCATGCGTGGATAGAATGCTTACTAGACGAGTTAATTGCTCTATCGTTGGTGCCTGTTCACCTTGCATCCACATCTTTACTGTGTTTACATCTTCATTCATTTGTTGAGCTAAGCGCTTCTCCGATACGTCAGCGCGACGAATCATATCATGTACAATTACTCCGCTCATCTTATTCTCCTTTCTGTGCCTCAGTCAGCACCTTGGATCTTTTAACATCAATAAACACCAAAAGAAAACGCTACCATTTATTTATATCTATTTTAGCACTAAGAAAAATCGCTGTCAATCCGAATACAGTCATATATCTCACACATTACTCAACTGATAAAAACACCCCATAAACCTTGTTGGATTAAGGTTTATAGGGTGTTTCCAAAAATTGATTACAGTTATTCCGCTAATTTACGCTCTTGTTCTACGGCTGCTTGCGCCAAAATGTTTAAGTAGTTCCAAGGACGATCGAATACTGGTTGGAAGAAGAAGTCAACGTACGCTAAGTCATCGATTGTCATTTTGTTTTGAACCGCTAATGACAATGTGTTAGCTGATGCTGTACAGTCATATTTAGACATGATTTGTCCACCAACGATACGTTTTGTGCCTACTTCATAAACTAACTTCATGTATAGTTTCTCGTTTGTTGGCATGAATTCCGGACGGTAGTTGTCTTCAACGTATACCGCACGAACGTCTAATCCGAAATGTTTCGCTGAACCTTCGTTTACACCTGTTGAACCGATGTTCCAACCGAATAAGTGTAAACCTGATGTTGATTGTGTACCACGGTAAGCTACCTTGTCACCGTTAATATTTTTACCAACTAAAGCACCCATACGCACCGCGTTAGTTGCTAATGGAATATAGGCATGTCCGCCGTTAGGATTGTAGTTCACCGCACAGCTGTCGCCCGCTGCAAAAACATCTGGGTGGCTAGTCTTCATGTAGTTGTCAACGATAATCGCACCGTTCGGTAATGTTTCCAATTGGTCCTTCACTAAATCGTTGTTTGGACGGAAGCCTACGCACACGATAACCATATCTGCTTCGTATGCCCCTTTATCTGTTACAACTTTCGTTACTTTACCGTTCTCGCCTTCGAAACCTTTCACCATTTCGTTCAATTGAACAGTGATACCGCGGTCACGTAAGTCTTGTTCTAAAACATTTGTGAACTCTGCGTCTAAGTATTTGTTCAAGATGCGGTCTAAACCATCGATTAAAGTAACATCCTTGCCTTCTAAACCGAAAGCTTCAACCAACTCGATACCGATGTATCCACCACCGATAACTACAACTTTTTGAGCATCTGTCTTACGAGTGAAAATTTCTTTTGCTTGATTGTAGTTTTTGCATAGTAGAACATTATCCAAATCGAAGCCTTCGAATGGCGGTAAGATTGGCCAAGATCCTGTAGTCAACACTAATTTGTCATAAGAATCTGTCTTCTCTTCACCTGTCTTCAAATCTTTGATTGTCAATGTTTTCGCATTCAAATCAATATTTGTTACATCGTGTTCCATATGAACTTTTGCACCCATTGAAGCTAATTCTTCAGGGTTTGAATAGAACAATCCTTGTGGGTCTTTAACCACGCCACCTACATACAATGCAATTCCGCAAGATAAGAATGAAATATTATCATTGCGCTCATACACAACCACTTCAAAATCAGGGTTGTCATTCAAAATCGTCTTAACCGCTGCTGTTCCCGCATGCGTACATCCAACTACTACTACTTTCATAGTGTGTAAAACCTCCTGTTTCGTTATCATTATGGAATGTACTCCCATGATACCATAAACTTCACAAATATAATAGTAATTTATGCAAAAATAAATCGGTCAGCAACGCCTTTCATTCGGTTTTCATTTTTGATTATAGATAAGTTTTTCACAAACTATTAAGATGATTACTGTTTGATTTATCGGCATGCTGTTTAGGATAATTAAGTTGCTTTCAATCTTTTATGCATACGATTCTGCTTTTTTCATAACGAAACACCCCACACGTCTAACATGCGGGGTGTTATGTTGGATTTCTTTTAGCAATGCGCTACATGCTTATGGCTGCGCTTTGTAAATGCTGCTTCTGAAATCATCTGTATCCAACAAGTACGCGCGGTAAATCGCCTCTTTAACTTGTTGTACTTTATTCGGACTTTGCTGAGCGGTTTTCTCAATCAATTCCTTGATACTCTCATAAGAAGTTGTATATTTCTTACCTTCGTAAGTGAATTCAATTTCTCTTAATTGACCTGCTTTTGCCGCATCTAAACGACGTGTTAACATATCTAATTTGAAGGCTTTGAAGTCTGCATATTGACCATTGAATAACTTATCAACAACATATTTATCTGAGAATACTTTTCCTTCCGCTTTCGCGTCATTGAAGTACTTATTAGAGTTATAGCCAAGCATTCCTTCGTATCCTTTTTCAGCTAAAATATCAAAGGTCAAACGCTTGAAGCTGATATTACCGGCAATTCCGGTGTCGTTTGTCACTGCGCCATAAATCGGTACAAACATTGACACAGTTTGATACGTGTTGCGTCCTGCTGTCTTGTCAGTGTAATTAGCATTCAATGCAAGAACGACATCATTGTTGACTAAATCAGCTAAAGTTGTAAAGCTCAACTTTTGCCATTCTTCATTCGTGAATGAACGAATGCGGTCAATACCTTCGCCGTTTGCTTCCTTCTCTAAAGTCAATGTTTTGAAAATCGCGCGCTTACGATGGTCTTCTGCTTTCAAGAAGGCTTCTCCTTCAATGGCGTCTAAGGTGTAAATGACATCGAATACACCTTTGAAGTATTCTTGTAAGTCCGCTTGATTTTGGAAGCGTTCGGGATTTAGGTTATGCAATCGATTCTTCGCGTTTCTACCATTATTGTTAGTAGTGTGATCCAATGCCATGTTCCAACCAAACATTGCATTATTAGCGTCTGTTATCGATTGGAACATTCCTAATGCATATGTCTCCGCTCCCGCCGCTTGACGACGTCCGTAACCACCTAAGAACGTTGAATTATCGAAGTTGTGAGTCATTTCATGCGTAAAGACAGAGTTACCGTATTGCGATAGCACTTGGTCATGCACGAAATGCGTGTAGTTACCGCCGGCATATGCTCCCGCTCCATTGTGACGGTACCACTTACCGATTGGTCCGAAGAATTCTAACATTCTCGCTGTTGCGTTCGAACCAAATGAAGGCATCCAACCTCTATTGTCGCTCAAGCGGTAGCCATCCCACGTTGGAACCGGTACGTCAGCACGATTCAATAAAGTTTGCTTCACGTTCTCATTCGATAGACGATACCACATATCGAAGAAGCGGCGTTCGCGCTCTCCTTCCAGTTCGGTTGCTGCTTTGAGTTCCGCCATTTTGCTAGCGTATTCTGTAGGATTCGTCTGTGCTAAGTTCATATCCATGTAACGATCATACATACCAAATGTAATAGATGACATAGTACTGATGACGTAAATTCCTTCGCCTGATAATGTAAGTAAAGGTAACAACAAGAATCTATGACGCGGTTTCGTCAATGCATGATAAACATCAACCGGCGCTGACTCAAGTCCCGGTTCTTTAGACGCTTTCTCTACAAGGTATGCTTTAGTTGCGGATTTCAACCAGTCGCTCGGTGTTTGGGTAGTCAAACGAGTTCGATACGCATCTAAATAGTCATGAACACTGTATTTACCATTTACACGTCCCATTTGAGCAGCATAAGTAGCATAGTTGCGCTCTATATAAAATGTTTCTTTTCCACTATTACCAAACTGAATGAGCCAGTCTAACACATTGACTTTCTTTCCTAAGAAATCCTGTCTAAATAGTGATAGATCTCCGATATTCTTGTCGCCGAAATCAATGCTGTATAAGCGGTCAATATAAGCTAAACTCATTATAATTTGCTGCTTATTCGCGCGAATGGATTCCACTAAATAATCCATACTTGAAGCATTAGCCTCTGTTACATTGCTAATCATGCTTTGAGCGAGTAATGAACTCAAGTAATGTTCAATATTATCTTGTACACGCTTGAATGCAGACGCTAAGTAGAACGGATCAACTCGAGCTTCAACTAATTTAGCAACGGCTTCTTCAACTGGGGTTTGGTTTTTCCGTGGCATCAATTCTCGCTGGGAAGCAATCATGCCCCAAGGATACGTATAATCCGGGAACAGGCTTGTCACGACATCCATGTAATTCAATTGCCCAAATTCAGAAACGAGGTCACTCAATGAACGAGTCGTTGCTTGAATAAATTGGTTAGGTGTATAAATTAAATCTGTATCCGCCAATTGGTATTCGTAAACCGCTGAATCTTTATATTGTGTTCCGGACGTCAAGTCCACGTACTCGACAGTTCCATCCGCAAAATGTAGCAATAAACGATTAATCTTCGCGACATCACTATAATAATTGGTTACGAAACGATTATCTTGCATTGGGACAACGGATACTAAATCAGTTGTAGCTAACTTGCTAGAAGCATTGATTTTATTACCTTGCTTCACAATGTACTCGCGATTGTAGAACGGTAATAATTTTTCTGTATTGCGATAAGCAATTAGGCGATTTGATTGTGCGCCTTGAATTGTATTGTAATCAAATTCTGTCGCTTGTTGTTCCCATTGCTTTGTCATTGAAACGTCGTACGCTTGAATCTTCGCTTGCGCTTCATTCTTAGTAATATTCTGTGCGTACAGTGATTCTTTACCGGCACTTATACCTTCAACAATATGAGCATTTGTCACTCTGGCATCTTTATAACCTGAATCGCCAAAGAATGTATGCCCGTTGATGACATTCATCAAGCTGATTACATTATTGACACGAGCATTACGCCATGTAGAACCGACAAAGCCTCCGATTTGTCCCCCGGTGCCGACATTGTTCATAACACCTTTGGCATAAGCATTTGATATCATCGTATTCTGATGATCAGCATGACCAACTACGCCACCTGCGCGGTTATTATTGTGGTTCGCCACTACCGTGATTGTCGCATCAACTGCCGCTTTATTCAGGTTTGAATTTTGCATGTAGCCGACAATGCCGCCTACATTCGTAGCAGCATTAATCGATGTTGTTGTGCGCAGTTCTCCCTTGAAGGCGACATTCTCCAGACGGCTATTGCTTTTCGCTTCGTTGACAATACCGGCAACGTGGTGTTGAGCCACAACACTTCCTTCAACCAATACATCGCTGACAGTTGAACCCGCTATGCTGATTGCCAACGGCGCTGCTTTCGTCTGTTTGCTTTGGATATCCACTTCTTTCAATTGAAGTTTACTGATGTTCGCTGTATTCAATTCACGGAACAATGGTTTTGCTAAATCGTAAATGCTGTATTGTTTACCTTGGAAAAATGCCGTCAAGCTTCCTCTAAATGTTTCGGTTACATACGCCGCACTATCTGCATTCACCGCAACTTCAGTAGCCGATACGTCCGCTCCCAGAATATAATGCCCTGTCGGATTCGCAGCCATCGCCGCAACCAAATTAGCAAAACTTGTAATCAGTTCCTTACCTTCCACAACGACAGGAGAGGCATTTACAGCCGCATCCACATTAAATTCAAAATGTTCGCTGAAAGTGTTGTTCCCTTCTCTTTGAACCAATTGCGGCAAATTGACGCTCACTTTAACAGCGTCGCCTTCTTTTTTGAATGCGGCAACCGGTAACAACATATCTTTGGTGTTCGCAGATTTGATGCGCACAACATATTCAGAGGCGTCTTCTTGACCTGTCAATTTCAAAACGCGACTCAATTGTCCATCCGTGTGCTGCATCAAGGCAATATCTTGAATATCTTTCAATTCAATACGCTTCAATTGTAATTCAACCGGCGTTCTTACTGAAAGAACCTCTTGTTCCTCACCATTACCTCTATCAAAAATTAAGATGCTTTCGATTTCGTAAGGCGTGTCTAAGTCCAAATTGTCCAACACTGCTTGTAATTCATTGATAGCTTGTGTCTTGACTAATTGACCGTCACGATATACTTTCACCTCTGAACGTACATGAGCGTTGCCGACATCAGTCAGTTCGTATCGCGTTGTTGCGGAACGTTGTAATTCATTCGTTTCTACTTGTGTCAGTGTAAGGATAGGTTTTTCTTTAAGTAATTGTAAGCTGGCAATTGCTGCCTCCAAGCGAGTTGTCGCTGCATCCGCTTGTTGTTGCGTGATTGCTCGTGTATCGTGAACCGTTGTTCCACCATTGATTGCTGCTGCTAGAATCGCCCAAGAAGCATTCGTGTAGTTTGTTTCTGCTTTTGCATTGGCATTTGCAATCGCAGCCTGTAAACGACTTCTATCGACAACTGCGCCACGACGCACCACTTTATTGACAGGGGCAATACGCTCAACATTTACTTCTTTCTCGGCTAATACTGCATTATTTTCGCCGACTACAATTTCAAATGTCCGAATGATTGCTCCTGCTTGTCCTTCGGTTACGACTTCTTCTCCTTCAGGCAAAGTGGCATCTTCCACAACTTCCGTTGTTACCGCAAGAGGCTCTCGGCGTTCTTCTACACGCACTTCAAAAGGATAATTCGGTTTTTCTTCAGCTTCCGGAGCTGTCTTTGGGATTTCGCTGACCGGCGGGGTCGGTTCTTCCGGTGCCGGTGCCGGTGTGACCGGCGGAGTTGGCTCTTCCGGTGTCGGCGTCGGTGTGACCGGCGGAGTTGGGACCTCTGGAGCCGGTGCTGGTGTAACTGGCGGGGTTGGTTGCTCATTGCTTGGTGCAACCGCCTTAAGAACGCCTTTCAATGTGTTCCCGGTAATAATCAGATCAATATTTTGGATATTGTTCAATGTTGCTAATTCGTTAATCGATATACCGCTTACTCGTGAAATCGCACCTAAAGTATCACCCCACTGGATGACATATTCAGGTAACTTCAATGCTTCTTGACGTTCAATTTCTTGCGTAATTTTATCATCGGAATTGGCTGTCCATGTGGGAGTAACTTTCTGGAAGCTTGCTTGGCGTTCACGCTCTAAAACAACTTCCGCTCCTGCATTATTTATCATTTGGTTATGGCTTAGGACACCTTTCAACAAATGACCTGTAATAATTAAATCGCGATTCGCAATTTGGTTAATATTGACTAATTCATCTACCGTTGTATTGCTTGCTGTCGCAATTGTACTTAGTGTATCACCCCACTGAATGACATACTCAGGCAACTTCAATGCTTCTTGGCGTTCGATTTCTTGCTGAACATTTTGAACGGTGTTTGCTTGCCAGGTTGCGGTAATTTCTGCAACAGCTGCCTGCTGTTCCGCCACAATCACCGCTTCATTCACCGGAGCAGATTCGCTCGATGTTTCCGTTTCCACGGTTGATGCTGTGGCTTCCAAGTCAACTGTTGTAGCTTCTGCCTCAGAGGCCGGTTGCATTTCTACTGCTTGAGGTTGCTCTGCTTCTGCGAACACTTGATTCGTCATCAACATTGAAGCGGCAATGCTAATTCCGCCCGCAACTGCAATCCACTTGCCTTTTGATTTTCTCAATAATTTCAATGCGTTATCTCCTATTCTATATTAGCTATTTTCTCACTTCTTCATCATAACATGCTTCACGCACAAAAAGAAGTAGCTTGTCTATTAAAACTACTTCATTTCGGCTATTTTTTTACTTTTTGTTCTTCTTAGCGTCCTTCTCGCGAGCATTCTTATCAAGAATCTGCTTACGTAAACGAACACTTTCCGGAGTTACCTCACAGTATTCATCATCATCCATGAATTCCAGCGATTCTTCCAATGTCAGAATGCGCGGACGCTTAATAACAGATGTCTGATCTTTAGTCGCTGAACGAATGTTAGTCAGTTGTTTCGCTTTCGTGATGTTGACCGTCAAGTCATTCTCACGATTGTGTTCCCCGACAATCATACCGGCATAAACTTCTGTCCCCGGATTCACAAAAATCGTCCCTCTGTCTTCCAAGTTCATAATACCGTATGTTGTTGCCTGACCATTTTCTAAGGCGACAAGAGTACCATTGCGGCGGCGACCGATACTTGAGTCGACAACCGGCAAGTAATCATCGAAACTGTGGTTCATAATACCGTAACCGCGTGTCAATGTCATAAATTCAGTCGAAAAACCAATCAAGCCACGCGCAGGAATATGGAACACTAAGCGAATTTGCCCATTGCCTGACGTAACCATATCCGCCATCTCGGCTTTGCGTTGCCCCAAGGCTTCAATGATTGAACCCATATATTCTTCCGGCGTGTCAATTTGTACGCGCTCAAACGGCTCACATAATTGCCCATTGATTTCTTTCAAAATAACTTTCGGACGTGACACTTGGAATTCAAATCCTTCACGACGCATATTCTCAATTAAGATGGCTAAATGCAACTCACCACGACCTGATACGATGAACGCATCCGGCGAATCCGTCGGTTCAACCAATAAAGAAACGTCTGTTTGTAATTCTTTCATCAAACGGTCTTGCAGATTACGCGCTGTCACATATTTTCCTTCGCGACCCGCAAACGGCGAGTTATTCGTCAAGAAAGTCATCTGCAATGTCGGCTCATCAATATGCAAAAGCGGTAAAGCTTCCGGCTGGTTCGCATCCGCAACTGTCTCCCCGACAAAAATATCTTCCATCCCTGATAAAGCAATCAAATCTCCGGCTTTCGCTTCTTGAATTTCAACCCGATTCAAACCGAAGAAACCAAGGATTTTGGTAACGCGGAAGTTCTTGCTTGTACCGTCAATCTTCATCAATGACACATTGTCGCCGACTTTGATTTTCCCACGGAAAACACGTCCAATACCGATACGACCCACGTATTCGTTGTAATCCAACAACGATACTTGGAATTGCAATGGTTCATCGCTATTATCAATCGGTGCCGGTACATGCTCAATCACCGCATCAAAAATTGCATCCATTGACGCTTCTTGATCATCCGGATTATCTGACATACTAGATGTTCCGTTCAACGCTGACGCATACACAACCGGAAACTCTAATTGGTCGTCATCCGCACCCAATTCAATAAAGAGTTCCAACACTTCATCGACCACTTCAGCCGGACGGGCTGACGGTTTATCAATTTTGTTCACCACGACAATTGGTACGAGATGTTGTTCCAATGCTTTTTTCAATACAAAGCGTGTTTGTGGCATCGTCCCTTCATACGCATCAACAACGAGGATAACGCCGTCAACCATCTTCATAATACGCTCTACTTCTCCTCCGAAGTCCGCGTGTCCCGGTGTATCCAAAATATTGATGCGCGTTCCCTTGTAATCGACGGCTGTGTTTTTCGCCAGAATGGTGATACCACGCTCTCTTTCAATGTCATTGGAGTCCATTGCGCGTTCATCTAATTTAGCGCGTTCGTCCAATGTGTTGGATTGCTTCAATAATTCATCTACAAGTGTTGTTTTTCCGTGGTCAACGTGCGCAATAATCGCAATGTTACGGATATCGTTTCTTTTATTCATCTAGTTCTCCTAACTCGTTTTCTTTCAAGACGTCCATGACCTCTTCGTACACATTCGGGTGACAGAAGATAAATGGTTCTTTTCGCAAAATAGACAGTGGACTGCCGTCCGGTTGTGACACTTTCAAGCCGAGGGCAACACCGATTGCGTAGCCGGCCGCATAATCCCAAGGACGCAACCCGAAGGATAAGTAAACACTTGCTTGCCCACGCAATACTTCAATCATTTCCAATGCGGCAGAGCCATGTGCTCTCACACCTAATACGGCTCGCATTAAACGCTGACATTGATTGACATTCGTGGCAAACATTACGACGTTCCCGATTGCTAAGCTGTCTGACAGCGACATGATTGGGGCGAGCGACATTTTGTGTCCGTTATGATAAGCGCCGTCGCCGACGATACCGTAGTACAAATCACGCTTCATCACATCATAAATGTACCCGGCAACCGGCTTGCCATCTTCAAACAAACCAATCATAATGCCGAAATTATTTTTCTGCTTAACGAAATTCAAGGTGCCGTCAATCGGGTCAATAACCCAAATCATGCCTTTCGTGTCTGTAACAGGCTCGCCGATGCCTTCTTCACCAATCACGCGATGTTCCGGATAATGTTCACGAATTTTCGTCACAAAAAAACGTTCCGTTGCCTTATCCATTTCCGTCACTAAATCGTTCGCGCCTGTTTTTTGATTCACTTCAAGGTCTTTTGATAGTGATTGTCTTAAATTCTCAGCGGCAATTTCCAACCAGACAAGAATTCGATGATGCAGTTGGTAATCCATTGCGGTTCCTCCCTCTCCCTATCGTCATTGCAAAAGTTAATGTGTGTCCTCTTTATAATTTAATGATTTGTTTGCGTTTAGCGTTATTGCTTGTTTGCAGTTGCTTCATTTGTGTCACAACGCGGTAAAGTGAGTAACCGCTCGCTTGTGCAAATGATTTGTCGATACGTTTCTCTTCGCCGATGCTGGTAACTACTTGCTTAAAGGCTTGATAATATTGCTGAAATTTAGCTAATTCAATCCCTTTCTCGTATGCTGTTTCCACTGCGTTTAACAGATTGACGACTGTCACAATTTCTTGCGTTGACCAGCTATCATTCAACGGATATTCATACATTTGTAAGCCTCCTTCACCTTCATCATTACTACTATACATGATTTCATTCCATTTGCAAAAAGATATTTCCCTGTAAGCGGTTCAGGTTGCTAATTTTTTTGTTGCTGAAGCATTTTGCGCAATTCATTGAATGCTTCTCGAGCAGTCCGTTCGCGAATGATATTGCGATTCCCGTTAAATTGGCATTCTTTGACACTGACTTCGCCCTTGTAGTAAACCGCTACAAACACTAGACCAACCGGTTTAGTGCTACCGTCGTTGGTAGGTCCGGCAATCCCCGTTGTCGCAATCGCCACATCTGTATTAAACCGTTTAGCCGTTCCAACCACCATTTCATGCGCCGTCTGCTCACTGACCGCCCCGTACCGCTTAAGCGTTGCTTCTTGCACACCTAAGGTTTTCACTTTCGATTCATTCGCATAACAAATAATGCCTTCGATAAAGGATTTGGAGATGCCGCTATTTTCAATGAGGAGTGAGGAAATATAGCCTCCCGTAATGGATTCTGCAACAGAGATTGTTAATTCTCGCGCCAATAGTTCCCGAGCGATTACGCGATGCAGTTCCGTTTGCGAATCGGCAATCGTTTCATCTCCAATTAAATAGATATACTTACCTACCAATTGATTAATTTCGGCAATTTTATGATTCACAAGTTCCAAAGCAACTTCCTCACTCGAAGCAGAAGCCGTAATCCGCAAAAGGACTTCGCCTGTTTTGGCATAGAGCGCCAATGTCGGATTCTTCTGTGTGTCGAGATAATGCTTCAACTTAGTTTCCAACAGCGATTCGCCTATATCGTAGAAACGCACATAGCGTGACACGAAGCATTGATTGCTCAACGACTGCAAGTACGGCTTTACTGATTGAATAAACATCGGTTTCATTTCATTCGGCGGACCCGGCAGCAAAATAATTCGCTTGCCATCTTGCTCCAAGGCAACTCCGGGTGCTGTTCCATTCCGATTCTCAAATAGAAGTGCGCCTTCCGGCACATAAGCGGTTTTGCGATTATTGGCAGTTAGCACATTATTTTTGCGGTATTTGCGTAAATACGCTTCTATCTTTTGCCATAATGTTTCATTGAAGTAACTTGTTCTCCCGAAATATGCCGCAGCACACTCGCTGGTTATATCATCTTCCGTAGGTCCTAAGCCACCGGTGACAATGACGGTATCGCTTTTGACGAAAGCATTGTGGAAAGCTTGCAATAAGCGCTCTTTATTATCGCCAACCGTTGTATGTTTGTACACATTGATTCCGATATGCGCCAACTCGCGCGACAAATAAGTCACATTCGTATTGACAATATCCCCGAGTAACAATTCCGTACCAACCGACATCAATTCAACATTCATCTCATTCACCTGCCCTAGTCTAGTTTACTTTTATTTTACTCTATTCAGATAAGAATCGCTATCCCCGCACAAAAAAACTTCCTCACTTCAGCCGATTGCCGAAATAAGGAAGTTGATGTTTTCTATCCTAGACGTTGCTTAGCATTGGCAGCACGTTTCAATGCTTGACCAATATAACTGATACACAAGGTCATGATTAGTACTAATAATGTTGCCGGCAACCATACCCAGATTTTATTTTTGATAACATCCGGTGAAGAAGCCGCTGAAATTAATGTACCTAATGACGGTGTTCCTGTCGGTAAACCGAACCCTAAGAAACTCAAACCTGTTTCCAAAGCGATATTACCGGCGAACGCCAAAATTAAGTTGGTCACTAATAGAGAACTTAAATTAGGCAGAACACCTAACAGCATAATTTTCCAATCGTATGTTCCCATTGTTTTCGAAGCACTTACGTAGTCTTTAGATGCCTCACTCAATGTTGCTGTTCTGAATAAACGCGCATTGTACGTCCATCCGAAAGCAGAAATTACCCAAATCAATGTCCAATGGTCATACTTTCTAATAATCGTTGTCAATACGATAATGATAACCAATTGCGGCAAAATACGGATAAAGTCTACGATACGCATCATAATATCATCGAAGATACCGCCGTAGTACCCTGACATAATGCCGACTGTAATCCCTACGATAGCAGTAATAATCGTAACGCTCCACCCGATAAAGAGTGAATTACGCGCACCGATAACTAATAAGGCAAGAATATCACGTCCGCCATCATCTGCTCCCAAGAAATATCCTTCCGTACCGGGAGGTGCATATTTGTTAAAGATACTCATCGGTGTTACTTTAGTTAACGCATCGAAATCTACAAAGAACGGCGAGAATAGAATGAATGACAGAATAGCCACTAATAAGAATAAGGCGAACAAAGCTCCCTTATCTTTAATAAATTCACGCTTAATCACCTCAAACCCTAAAGGCGGTAGTGATACTTGTTGTTCTTGCTCTTGAGTTGTTGTATTGCTCATAGGTCACTTTCCTCCTTTAGTTTAACGCATGCGAATTCGTGGATCCACGAAGACCATGATAATGTCTGATAGTAATGTTCCAAGTAGCGCCATTGTCCCGAATAATAATGTTAATGTAACCATTACCGGGAAATCACGTCCGGTAATTGAAGTATAGAACAACTGTCCCATTCCCGGATAAACGAAGATTCGTTCCATAATGATTGAACCACTAATTAAGCTGGTAATTTGGTAACCGACAAAGGCTGCAATCGGCAAGACCGAATTGCGGAAAATATGGCGACGGTAAACGACTTTTTCCGGTACACCTTTAGCGCGTGCCGTTCTGACATAGTCTTCCGTCTTGGCATCGATTACTCCTGAACGCAAGTATTGAATGACACCTGTTGTTCCAAGTAATGCTCCTGTCATCGCCGGCATAATCATATGTTGAATACGTGATAACAAGTAAGCGAATGTCCCTGGTTGTAGTGTCGGATCAACCGTTCCACGTGTTGGCAACATGCCAGTGTGGTATCCAAAGAACCACAAGAATAGCAAGGCAAGTACGAATGTCGGGATAGAATAACTAATAAACGTATAGACATTTACAGCCTTGTCCAATTTCGTTCCTTCATAACGTCCTGCAAGAATCCCTAACGGCAAAGCAATCGCATAGAGCAAGAAAGTTGTGAATAATGATAACCACACTGTCGGCATAATACGTTGTCCGATAATTTCGGTTACAGGCAACTTATGCTTGAAGCTGCGTCCGAAATCTCCTTGCAATGCTTTCCAAATCCAATCGATATATTTTTCAACTAAAGGTTTATTCAAACCTAATTTCTCACGTTGAGCAGCAATTTGTTCCGCTGAGATGTTCGGGTCAATCATTCCCGTTAAGGCATCCCCCGGCATCATTTCAGCTAAGATGAAAATCAAAATACTCAAAATAATGATTTGTGGAATCATTAGAAGAGTACGTCTTAATATTGTTTTCCACATATTAAATCACGCTCCCTTTCTCTAAGTTTTCCACGCTTTTCAAACCGACATGGTGCGTTGATGAGATAGCTTTCAAATCATAAACGCGACCTTTCTCATCATAATATTGTGAGGCATTCTGTTGATACTCTTTCTCAACACGCAAACGGTTCAATTTGTGCTCATCACGATTTTCTGTATCAATTTGTGGAATCGCCGATAATAAACGACGTGTGTAAATATGTTGTGGATTACCGTAAATATCGCTACGTGTTCCGTATTCAGTGAAACGTCCACGATACATAATAGCTAATTCATCACACATGTGTTTAACGACACCCAAATCGTGCGAAATGAACAGGTAGCTAATCTTAAATTCTTCTTGGATGCGTTTCATGAAGTTCAATACTTGCGCTTGAACGGATAAGTCTAAAGCTGAAACCGGCTCGTCGGCAATAATCAATTTCGGATTGATTGCAACGGCGCGGGCAACCCCGATACGTTGACGTTGTCCACCTGAGAATTCGTGTGGATATTTCAACAAGGCCTCTTCCGTCAAACCTACGATTTCTAATAATTCAATCTTACGACGCGTTTCTTCTTCCGGTGTCAAAGACTCAAAGTTACGGATTGGCTCACCCAATACATCCGTAATACGACGTTTCGGGTTGAAACTTGACAACGAATCTTGGAAAATCATTTGTACATTGCGGCGGTAATCTGAACGACGGTTACGAATTGACTTCGAAATATCTTCACCTTCATAGTAGATTGTTCCTGATGTAATACGTTCCAAACCAACAATTGACTTACCGATTGTCGACTTACCGGAACCCGACTCGCCTACAAGCCCGTATGTTTTTCCTTCTTCAAAAACCATGCTAACATCATCAACAGCGTAAACATGATCCGTCACACGATTGAAGAAACCACTTCTAATCGGATAATGAACCTTCAGGTTCTCAATTCGCATAAATTCTCCCATTAGTGTCCCTCCTCTTCAAAATGGAAATGCTCGTGACATGTACAACGCACCCAGTGTCCCGGAGATACTTCATGCAATGAAGGATTCTCTTCATGCGCATCTTCCGCAATCCATGGAATACGCGGTGCAAAACGGCACCCTTTACGCGGTAATTTCGTTAAAGTCGGCACGCTACCTTGAATCACGTGCAAGTCGCCATACTCATCTACCAAATCATTTGATTGCGGAATTGAACGCAATAATGAACGAGTATATGGGTGGCGTGGATTTGTAAATAACTCATGTACCGGTGCAATTTCAACGAATTGACCCGCATACATCACGGCTACACGGTCAGCTGTTTCCGCTACAACCCCTAAGTCGTGCGTAATCAAGATGATACCTGATTCTGTTTCTTTCTGAATATCATTTAATAAGTCAAGAATTTGTGCTTGAATCGTTACGTCCAAAGCAGTTGTCGGCTCATCCGCAATAATAATCGCCGGCTTACAAGCCAAAGCAATCGCAATAATTACACGTTGACGCATACCACCGGATAATTCGTGCGGATATTGACGTGCTGTACGTGGCGGGCTTACAATCCCCACTTGCTCCAACAATTCCAACACGCGCTCATGACGTTGCTCTTTGTTTAATTTCGTATGATAAAAAAGTGCTTCATCAATTTGTTGTTCAATCGTCATCAACGGGTTTAACGCTGCCAACGGATCTTGGAAAATCATACCGATGTCATTTCCGCGAATATCGTTGTACTGCGTTTCACTAAACTCTACTAAATTCTGGTCTTTGTAGTTGATTTCGCCTGTAATCTTTGTGTTCAGGCGGTTATGCAACCCTACAATTGCTGTTGCTAATGTACTTTTACCACAACCTGACTCCCCTACGATTGCCAGTTTTTCATTTTTTGCAAGTGAGAAAGAAACGCCGTCCACCGCATCGAAATAATCATCTTTAATACGGAATCCAACGTGTAAATCTTTCACATCAAGAATTGTCTTCTTATTCTCCATAATTGCCTCCCTTTCGTCTATCGCTTACTCTCAATGAAAAAAACACTACTTTATCGAATAAGCAGTGTTCTGACGATGTTTGCTCATTTGTTTATTGAACTAATTGGTCAATGTATTGAACGGCGTCACCGACATTACTAAGTTGCTCAATTTTTTCATCTTCAAATTGAACATTGAATCGGTCTTCTAATTCCATTACCAATTCAACAACGTCTAAAGAGTCTGCTCCTAAGTCCTCAAAAGTCATTTGTTCAGTTACTTTCTCGCTAGGTACTCCAAAACGGTCAACAATCATTCCTTTAACTTGTTCAAATGTTGTTTGTTCAGTTGACATGTCTGCACCTCCGTTCGTTTTTCGAGAGTGGAAGACAAACTGAAGCGCAGTAACGGCTTGAGTTGGCACTCCTCATCCAATGAGGGTGCTTGTCCAATACTCTCTATACACTCAAAGTATTTTACACGTTTTTCGTATGAATGTCTATATTTCTCTAAAGTTTTTCTGATAAATCGATGAGATTTTTTTGAAATTGGTAAATTTTAGCCGTTTGTTTGCTCAAAATAGGCACTAATTTCTTGAATAACACCTGATTGGACAACTTCGCGGGCTTGACGAATGGCATTGTAAATCGCTTCTTCGCTCGCTGATCCGTGCGCTTTAATCACAGGTGCTTTCACTCCTAATAAAACGGCTCCGCCTGCTTTCGTATCGTCGAAATCGTCTTTCAATCCAGATAGCGCACCTTTTACGAGCAGGGCGCCGATTTTGGCGGTAGGACCTGAATTGAGCATTGCTTCCTTAATAACCTTGAAGACACTCTTAACCGTGCCTTCCATTGTTTTGAGAATGGCATTGCCGGTAAATCCGTCTGTTACCGCAATGTCGATTTCACCGTGCAATAAAGTCTTTGCCTCGACATTCCCAACAAAATGTAGTTGCTCATCGTCTTGAAGTAAGGCATACGCTGCCTTTGTCAATTCATTTCCTTTTGTTGCTTCCGTACCATTATTGACGAGCGCAACACGCGGGCGCTCTACCTTCATTACTCGTTTGGCATAATAATTTGCTAATACTGCAAATTGGTACAAGTTCAACGGCTTGCAATCCGCATTGGCGCCCGCATCCATCAAAATAAGTTGTGGTGTTTCCTTTGAAATGGTTGGCACAATTGGCATCAAACCGGGACGGTCGATATTTTTCATGCGACCGACAATCAATAAACCGCTCGCTAATAGTGCTCCGGTGTTGCCGGCTGATAATAGAGCGTCCGCTTGCCCTTCTTTTACCGCTTGCGCCGCTAATACCATCGAGGCATTTTTTTTGCGACGGATTGCAAGTACCGGCTCGTCATCGCCTTCAATTTTCTCTGGGGTATGGATGACTTCGATGCGTTCGTGCGGTTCCAAATATTGTGCGATACGTTTCTCGTCCCCATATAAGAGAATAGTAATATCCTCGAAAGTTCGTACAGCTAAATTAACACCTTTAACGGTTGCTTCGGGCGCGAAATCGCCACCCATTGCATCTACTGCAAGTTTAATCATTGTAATGCTCCTTTATATTTCAATTTCTTGTTGCGTCATCCAACGCGTCAACTTATCATACTCTGTTTGACTTAATTGTTCAGGCTGCTTCAAGTAATGCGCCACTTCTTGCTGTGCCACTTGCAAAATGTGCCGGTCCTCAAATAAGTTCGCATAATGGAATTGTGGCAAACCACTTTGCGTACGTCCTAGTATATCGCCCATACCGCGAATTTTCAAATCTTCTTGACTGATTAGGAAGCCGTCTTCTTGTTCGACCATAATTTGCATGCGTGATTTGCCTTGTTCCGTTGTCGGATTAGCAATCAAGTAACAATAGCTCGCTAGATGGCTTCGCCCCACTCGCCCTCTTAATTGATGTAATTGTGCTAACCCGAAGCGCTCTGCTGACTGAATGACAATAATCGTCGCATTCGGCACATCCACTCCAACTTCCACCATAGTAGTTGCCACCAAAATTTGCACCTGATTGCTAGTAAATTCTTGCATGACTGCTTGTTGGGCTGCTTTGTCGAGTTGCCCGTGCAACATACCTACTCGATAATTCGGGAAACGTTCGGTTAATTTTGCAGCAATTTCTAAGACATTCTCGATTTGTTCAAGATGCTCCGAGCTTTCAATGAGTGGTAACACATAATACACTTGATGCCCGGCTTGTAATTCGCGCGCCATCGCTTGATAAACACGTTCGATTTGTTCTTCTTCCACTAATTCGGTTTGAATCGGTTGACGTCCTTTGGGTCTTTCGTCGATAGTTGACACGGACAATTCGCCATATAAGGTCATCGCTAGCGAACGCGGAATGGGCGTTGCCGTCATCTGTAATAGATTCGCGGTTTCGTTGCTTGCGCCTTTTTCCAAAAGCGTTTGGCGCTGTTTGACGCCAAAACGATGTTGCTCATCAATAACGACTAAGCCCAACTGCTTGAAATTAATGTTCTCTTGGATGAGCGCATGCGTGCCGATTACTAGACGAATACGTCCCGTTTGCAACCCTTCGATGGTCTGACGCTTCTCTGTCGTCGTCATAGCACTCACTAATAATTCCGCATGAAGTCCCATCGGCTCGAAAAGCTTATTGAAGCTCTCTAAATGTTGCTTGGCAAGAATCTCAGTCGGCACCATCAATGCTGTTTGGAATCCCGCCTGCACAGTTGCAATCATCGCTAGGAAAGCAACCAGCGTCTTGCCGCTCCCGACATCTCCTTGAAGCATTCTTCGCATCGGGTACGGCGCCATCAAGTCGTAACAAATTTCGTTGACTGCCTTTTTTTGCGCACCGGTCAACTCATAAGGCAACCGCTGAATCAAACCCTTTAATTCCGTGACGTCGTAATACACCCGTACGCCTTCCGACTGTCGCTGTCTTTGCGCCGCCAATTGCAAACGCCACTGGTACAAGAAAAATTCCTGAAAAATAATCTTCCGCTTCGCTTGTGTACGCTCTGCTTCATCGTTCGGAAAATGCATCTGGTATAAAGCCTGACGCAATGAAATTAGACGATACTTATCATTGAGTGCCTGTGGCAACACTTCCGGAATCAAGTCACCATACGCTTGAAACGCTGCTTGAATTGATTGAACAATCGCTTGCTGTTTCAAACCTTTCGTCGCACGATACACTGGCGCAAACTCATCGTCTTCTTGTTGCGCATTAATCACTTTCATTCCCAATAAAGTTTGCTTATCACTTTGCCATTTGCCGTAAATTGCCTTATCTTGTCCCAGCTGAATGGATTGCTTCAAGTACGGCTGGTTAAAAAACGTCACCTGTATAATATCGTGGTCACCGACAGCCAACTTGAAACTCAAACGATTTTTGCGCCCTCCGTAATATTGAACAACCGGCGGCGTAACCACCCGTCCTTTCAATGTTACTTTCTCTTGGTCAAGAATTGTCGCCAAATCCCTCGCTTGAATATCTTCAAATCGGAACGGGAAATGGAACAATAAATCTTTCACAGTGTAAATATCCAGCTGCTGCAATAACTTTGCCCGCGCCGGTCCCACTCCTTTAACTTGCGTCACCGCATCTAACCAATCCATTGATCCACCCCCATCTTATCTACTATATTGTATCATTGTATCAAAAATAGCTAACGAAACAAAATCCAAAAATAACCCTTCATTCAAAAATAGGACTGCGAAATCTCTTTCTCAGTCCTAATTCAATGTTTATTTCTTACGAATTCTACCGGTCACTTCCAATAGAATCGTTACACTGATTACTAACAAAACTAAATTTGCAAAGTTTTCGAATAGTAACGTGATGATATAAGCAGGCATGATACGCCATCTACCTTGATACGACCCATATACAAACTCGAAATATGTCCGAGATCCTACAACAACGAGTAATGTTAACATTAGTATTGCAAATATCTGTTGCCACTGCCTTTTTTGTACGGTTTGGGTGCGATACGCTTTGTCAAAACGGCGACGTCTAGATTTTCTATAAGGTCTTTTCATGTGCACGTTGCCTACTCTGCAGACATAATGTAATGGTATACAGGTTGCCCGCCGTCAACGATTTCGATTTCAAGGTCTTCATTGATTGCCATCAAGCGCTCGCTCACACGCTCTGCTAATTCTACCTCTCCATCTTCGCCAACAATCAATGTCAATAATTCGCTCTCTTCATCAACCATCTGTGATAAAGTTGCGAACAATGCCTCTTCTAATGAAGGTTCAGACACGACAATCTTATTGTTGACTAAGCCGAGGTAGTCGTCTTTTTTGATAGCAACATTATCGATTTCCGTATCGCGGATTGAATAAGTAATTTGCCCGCTTGTTACCACTTGGCTCATTTCGCTCATTGCTGCCTTGTTCTCTTCAATGGCTTGCTCCGGATTGAACGCCAACATTGACGCGATTCCTTGAGGAATGGTTGTCGTCGGAATGACAACTGTCGGGATATCAGACACTTGTGCTGCTTGCTCCGCTGCCATAATAATATTCTTATTATTCGGCAACAATACGATATTCTCTGCATTCACGCGCTCAATCGCTTTGACGAAATCTTCTGTCGATGGGTTCATTGTTTGGCCACCTGACAATACTTCATCTACACCAATTGAAGTGAATAAATCCATGATACCTTCGCCGGCCGCTACCGCAATTACTGCATACGGTTTACGCGCTTGCGTATTCGCTTGCTTCATTTCTTGGTCAGCTGCTTCTAAGCCGCGTACTTGCTCACGCATGTTATCGACTTTAATTTTAATCAGTTCGCCGACTTCCTGTCCTAATTGCATGACACGACCAGGATTTTCTGTATGAACGTGTACTTTAACGATTTCGTCATCCGCTACGACCAACAATGAGTCGCCCATTTCATTCAAAGTATTTCTGAATGCATCATAATCGAACGTTTTTTGGACGGTTGGCCCTTCGCCGATACGCACCATAATTTCTGTACAGAACCCGAATGTAATATCTTCCATTGATAATGGATTCTCGTTTGCTTCATCAAAAATCGCATGCGAATGCCCTGAAGGAGCCATTGCTGTTTCCATCTCAACGACCGTTTCCCCTGTCAATGACGCAAGGAATCCTTCATAAACGCATAATAAGCCTTTCCCCCCACTGTCGACAACGCCGACTTGCTTCAAGACCGGTAATAAGTCCGGCGTCTTATCTAAAGCCTCTTTGGCACCGCGAACAATGGATTGCATGACTTCGATAATATCATCCGTCTTCTTCGCTTTCTTCTCGCCACGAATCGCTGATTCACGTGCAACCGTTAGAATGGTTCCTTCTACTGGCTTCATAACAGCCTTATAAGCTGACTCCACACCACCTGCAAAAGCAGCCGCGAAATCCGTTGCATCTAAAGTTTCTTTTTCTTTAATAGCTTGTGAGAAGCCACGGAAAATTTGGGACAAAATAACGCCTGAATTACCACGCGCTCCCATCAACAAACCTTTGGCTAAAGCATTCGCCAATTCACCAACATGGTTCGCCTTACTTTGCTTTAAGTTTTCTGTTCCGGAAACGAAAGACATGTTCATATTCGTTCCCGTATCACCATCCGGAACAGGAAAGACGTTTAACGCATTGATTAAATCAACATTCGCTGTCAAACGTTCCGCTCCCGCAATAATCATTGCACGAAATTCTGGTGCCTTTAACTGTTTCAATTCCAATTTATATCCTCCTCGTTGCTCTTAGTCGACTTTTACGCCTTGAACATGGACGTCGACACGACTGATTTCAAAGCCGAGCAATTGTTCGACATTATATTTAACTGCCTGCTGAATATTCTGGCAGATGACAGAAATCTTCGTCCCATACGATACGAGGATATAGACATCTACGGTTACATCTTCACCAGATTGTGAAATGACTACTCCTTTAGAATAGTTTTCTTTCTTCAAAATTTCGATTAAATTATCACGTAAAAGATTCTTACTTACCATGCCAACAACGCCATAGTTATCCGTAACGGCCGCACCGACAACTGTTGCAATGACATCTTGTGTTAATGTAATTTGACCCTCTGGTGTTTGAATTTTAACTGTCATACAAACTCCTCCTTATAACTAAAGTTTCATATCAACCCTAGTTTAGCATATTTCGAGTAGTATGGCACTCTTTTTTGTACAGATGCGTAAATTTACTATTTAATGCTTGCCAGATGCTTGCATTTATGTTAAATTTATTTGGTATGAAAAAGCAGTGACAACGCTCCTGCAATAATAAAGGAGGAATAACGATGGCTAAAGTTTGTTTCGTAACTGGCCGTAAAGCTAGAGCTGGTAACACTCGTTCTAAAGCGATGAACAAAACTAAACGTAGATTTGGCGCTAACTTACAAAAAGTGCGCATCTTAGTAGACGGAGAACCTAAGAAAGTATGGGTTTCTGCTCGCGCATTGAAATCTGGCAAGTTGCAACGTGTATAATAATAGAAACGTCTGACACTGGACAATCCGTATCTCATTGGATTGCTCGGTGTTTTTTTATTACCAAAAAACACTGCATAAATGAGGAAACTTTGTCCTATTTATACAGTGTTTTGTCTTATCGCACTTCGTTTACGCGCATTACCATGACAATGCCCTCTGTGAAAGATAATTTAACATCTGTGTCCAGAAATTCATTGCTGATAAAAGCGCGAGGTTGTTGGAATGACGTTGCCGGTAATTCATACTTGGCGCAATGAATTGCCAACTCTTTCACAGGCGTCAATGCCACAATCGACAAATATTGCGTGTGCGTATTCTCAATTTCATATTGCCCGGCAGTATAGAAGCAGGTATCCGAGTGTTTTTCGATAAAGTGTAGGCGTGGAATTGCCGAACGGAAACGCGGTTGATGTACCAACCATAAATTGGAGATCAAGTGGTCGAGTCTGCCGCCTTTTTCGCCGAGAGCCCCTAAGACGTAATAATCGCCTGTTGGCGCCTGTTCGAATGCCAAGGCAATAGCAAGTTCCATATCTGTATCATCCTTCTCGCTCGGCATCTGTTCAAAATGCTGACTGTTCGCTTGAACGATAGCGAGTTCCGATGACGTCACTGAGTCGAAATCGCCGATGGCATAATCGAGTGTGTAACCGGCACGTATCAGACGTAGCGCACCTCTATCCGCTCCGATAAAAAAGACTCGCTCATATCCATCTACTAAATTCGAAATCCGTTCTAATGCCGGCGCAGGTGCTCCGCCACAAATGATAACCGCAACTGACATCCTGCTTCCTCCTAGCCACGTAGCGATTGAATAGCCGCTGCACGATCCGCTTGATTGAAAATATACGAACCCGCCACCAAGACATCCGCGCCCGCCGCCAATGCAACTTTAGCAGTTTGCTCATTGATGCCACCGTCAACTTCAATTTCGTAATGGTAGCCATACGCCTTGCGCAATGCTGCCAATTGTTCCACTTTGCGCATTGTCTCCGGAATGAAGGATTGTCCACCGAAGCCGGGATTAACAGTCATAACAAGCACTAAGTCAACCATTTCCAAAACAGGTTCAATCGCACTCACTGGCGTTGCCGGATTGATGACAACTCCGGCTTTAACATTCAATGCCCGGATTTGCTGTAACACTCGGTGCAAATGTTGCGTTGCTTCAACGTGAATGGTAATAATATCTGCTCCCGCTTCAGCTACCGCTTCAATGTAGCGTTCCGGTTGCTGTATCATCAAATGACAATCAAAGACTAACTTAGAGTGTTCCCGAATGGCACCAAAGACCATTGGTCCAAAAGATAGATTCGGCACAAATTGACCGTCCATTAAATCAATATGTAAATACTCTGCTCCAGCTTGTTCGATTTCTTTAATTTCTTCCGCTAGCTTCGCAAAATTAGCGCTTAACATAGATGGTGCGATTTTCATAGGTGGCGTTCCTTTCTGCTAAATGAGTTGTGCTTGAAGTTAGCACCTATATGGAATTTCCTTATGTAGGTGCTAACTTCAAGCGACTTCATTTTATTTCTTTTTCTTATTATAAATCGGTTTTCGTTGGGTGATTTTGGTGAAGAGTTGGCAGTAATTCTGATAACGACTTTCAGCAATATTGCCTGCTTCAACTTCTACCTTGACATGACACCCCGGCTCTTGTTGGTGCAAACACGAGCGGAAGCGGCACTGTTCTCCTGCTCTCCAAATTTCAGGAAAATATTGAGCCAAGTCTTCTTTGTCCATCTCCTCAAATTCCAAGGCACTGAAGCCGGGTGTGTCTGCTAATAATCCTTCTCCCAAACGATACAAGGTTACTTCACGTGTCGTATGACGTCCTCGATTGAGATAATCGCTGATTTCTCCTGTTTCAATATTGGCTTGCGGCAATAATTTATTCAAAAGCGTCGATTTACCTACACCTGATTGCCCCATCACAACGTAAATTCCTTGCTCAATTAAGTCTTTGATTTCCGTTAAACGTGCTACTTCATCATCTAAGACTAGGCAACGATACCCGATTTGCTGATACACTGTTCGAATTTGTGCAATGCGCGCTTGCGCTTCTGCAAGTGGTACTTGTTCGAGAAGCAAGTCATATTTTGTTAGGATAATGATTGGTTCAATGTGGTACAGTTCGACAGAAACGAGGAAGTGATCCAGCAAGTTATAGGAGAATTCCGGTTCAACAAGCGACATGACAATCAATGCGTAGTTCACATTGACCACTGCCGGACGAATCAGTTGGTTCTCTCTTGGTAAAATCTCGATAATACGCCCTTGTGATGCCGTATCCTCCAAATCAAGCTCGAAGATTACTCTGTCGCCAACTAGAGGTTTCATCTGCTGATGACGGAAATTGCCACGTGGCTTTGTTGCATATGATTCACCTTCTGCCCATACATAATAAAAACCGCTAATTGCTTGATAAATCGTCCCTGTTTTCGTTGTCAATGCATTTGCTTGTTTAGCCATAATACCTCCTTTATTACCTTGTGTGTTTCTATTCTCCTGGATATACTTCGTTACTTTCAGCGATTACTTCGCCGTTGCGTAATACGCGGTATTGTCCGACACCATTTTCCAAGATGTACAGACGAATTGTGATGTCTTTCGATTCTGTAATTTGTTCTTCAAAAGCAATGTTGCGAATGTTGTTGCGGTTATCGCCGATATACACTTGAATCGTGTTCGGCAAAGGTTTCTTCTGGTCACGATCGGACGGTGCGTAAACCGGCAAGTATTCGACATCGATATTGACGATTGTCATCAATTCGCTCACTTTCTCAGGACCTTTGGAAACCGTTACTGTTATTTCATCGCCTTGTCCTAGACTAACGCCATTCGGCAACGATTGTTCGATAATTCGCCCTTCCGGCACATAATCATCAAACGCTTCTTCAACATGCAAAATCAAACCATACTGATCCGCAAAACGTTGCGCCATTGCTAACGGTAAGTTATAAAAATCTTGCATACGACTAGAATCCGCCAAAGCGCCGACTGTGAATGTAATCGGCGTCTTATTCGGTACTAGGCGTGAGCCCGGTTGCTCACTTTGTTCGAGAATTTTACCGATATTTTCCGGTGTGGAAGCGAAGCCTTTGCTTTCGACAATAAAGCCTTTGTCAATCAGTTGTTTGCGAACCGTTTCATAGTCCATTCCGCGATAATCAAGAATTTCAACTTGCTCTTTTCCGTTGCTGACAACGAGTTCGACACCGGTATTTTTGGCGACGCGAGTTGAAGCTTTCGGATTCGATTGGATAACGCTGCCTTGCGGCACAGTATCGCTCCACTCTTGTTTTGCATTAGACACGGTTAAGTGATACTTGGCTAGTAACGCTTCCGCATCGGCTTGCGCCATATTAGTCACATCCGGCACCGCAACATAACGCGTTGCTTGAGTGTACATATAGTAGGTACCCGACACAGATACGACTAAGAATATGAGTACCGCAATCACTTTCAAAAACCAGCGATTGCGCTTTGGTTGTGGTGTCATCGGCGCAATCACATCGTAATTATCTTCACGCTCAATTGACTTCGGCACTTTTTTCGGAGCGATTGGTTTGATGGGTTGAATGGTGTTCGCACGATTTGACAGTCGCTCATTCGGTTTGAACATTGCTTCGTTCATGCGACTTGCGCTCAAGCTTGTACTCAAATCCGCCAACATACTTTGAACGGATTCATAACGATGTTCCGGATTTTTCGCCGTGGCGCGCAAAACGACGTTCTCGAGGCTTTGCGGAACGTATTCCAACGTATCTTTGATGCGTGGAAACTCCTCTTGGAAATGCTTCAACGCGACCGACACTGCCGATTCGCCGTCATAAGGCACCGTTCCGGTAATCAATTCGTACAACACAACTCCCAGTGCGTAAATATCTGTCCGTGGTGTTGCGTTGCTTCCTCTTGCTTGTTCAGGCGACAAGTAATGAACGGAACCGAGCAACGTATTCGTCTGTGTAATGGATGTATCGCTCAATGCAACCGCAATGCCGAAATCCGTGATTTTAACTTCATTGTTGGCTGTAATCAAAATATTTTGCGGCTTAATGTCGCGGTGAATAATCTTGTTACGATGGGCGATTTCAATTGCTGCCAAAATTTGGCTCATAATTGACACTACCAATTCCAAAGAAAGTGGCGCATGCTGACGGATAAACGTCTTCAAGTCCGTTCCTTGCACGTATTCCATGACAATGTATTGTTGTCCTTCTTTTTCTTCAACATCATAAATTTCTACAATATTATGGTGCAATAATTGACTGGCAGATACTGCTTCGCGACGGAATCGGCGTACCGCATCCGGATTGTCCTTAAAGTCGAAACGCAATACTTTCACTGCAACTTCTCGATCCAAAATCAAATCACGCGCCAAAAATACATTCGCCATTCCGCCTTGCCCGATTGTACCGGTTAGCTCGTAGCGACCTGATAATTTATCTCCGATTTCCATTACGCGAGCACCTCCCCTTCCGGTGAGTGCCATTCTGACACAAGAATAATCGAAATATTGTCGATTCCACCTGCATCATTCGCAGCCACAACGAGTTGTTCTCCTAGCGCGCGCAACGAATCGTCGCTCGCAAAACTGTCCAAGTAGTTCAATAACTGCTCATGTGACACCATATTGGTCAACCCATCAGAGCAAAGCATCAGAATATCCACTTCCTCAACGGGCACCTCCGTTAATTCCGCTTCCACTTCCATCACACCTCCGATTGAGCGTGTAACTACATTGCGGTGTGGATGTACTAACCCTTCTTCATGCGTGATTTTGCCACGCTTTATCAATTCGTTGATAAGTGAGTGGTCTTGTGTTAATTGCTTCAATGTGCCTGCATGGTAGCTATACGCTCGGCTGTCGCCAACGTGTGCGATTTTGATACAGTCATCAATTACCAAAGCCATCACTAAAGTTGTGCCCATACCGGCTAATTCGCGGTGTTCTACGGAACGTTGGTAAATCACGCGATTCACCGCCTGTATCACATTTTCGTACCATTGGTTTACGGTTTCTAAAGTCAATGCTTCGTTCAATCTTTTGAACTGTTCGCCGACGAATTCGCAAGTTTCCTTACTCGCCACATCGCCCGCTTGGTGCCCGCCAACCCCGTCGCACAAGACGAATAGATGCTGACCATGTCCGTTGACAAAATAGTCCGCATAATCTTGGTTGGTCGCACGTCGTTTACCGATATTTGAATGAACGGTAATCTTCATTCTGTCACCCCATTTTATGTCGTTATAATTTCGTTAATCTTCCGATGAAGAAACCATCTGTATGATAATTGTGTGGCAATACTCGGACATAGCCTTCTTCGGTTAAGCAATTCGCTGGAATCCCCTCTTCCGCCGTGACCTTCTTCACAACAAAATCATTGCGCTCCTTCATAAAAGTTGCTAATACTTGTTCGTTTTCTGCCAAAGTTAATGTGCACGTGCTGTAGACAAGTGTACCGCCTTTTTTGAGCAAAGTGGCAACGTGACGCAATAGCGTTAATTGAATCTCAGCTAACGCCTGCACATCTTCCGGTTGTTTCTCGTATTTAATTTCCGGCTTGCGACGCATTAAGCCTAAACCTGAACACGGCGCATCCAAGTATATCATATCATATAATTGACTAGTATGCGGTTCAAATTGACTTGCATCCGCAACTTTTAGTGTTACTTTCTCCGTTAAGCCTAGACGCTCCAAATGAGCTTGAACTTTGGCTAGTTTCGCACTTGAAATATCAAGCGCCGTCAAATGTCCGTCCTGCAATAATTGGGCAATATGTGTTGCTTTGCCACCCGGCGCTGAACATGCGTCCAAGACGCACTCATTGCCTGTTAATTGACCCAATGGCGCCACTAGCATTGATGATTCATCTTGAATGGTCAACAACCCCGCCTTAAAGGCGTTCGAATGAATTAAATTCCCCTTCAAACAACGAATACCATACGGCGACAAAGCACTAGCTTCCACTTCGAAACCTTCTGCTTGCAATTCCGCTACAATCCGTTCCCGCCCTTCCGGCGATGTACTGATTCTGGCAGAGAGAATCGGCTTTTCTAATAAGCTGGCAAGAATGCGTGCTACTTCCTCTTTTGAAAATTGACACAATAAATCCGCCACAATCCATGGTTGTACGCTGTATTGCACCGCTAAGCGTTCCGCAACCGTTTCACATTGTTCAAAGGAAGGCAACTCCTCGCGCATGACCTTCCGCAAAATCGCATTCACAAAATTTCCCAACGCTTGATGTCCGTTTAACTTAGCAATTTTCACAGCTTCATTGAGTACGGCATGGGCAGGAATACGTTCCAAATACACCAGTTGATACACGCTCATCCGCAATAAACTGCGAACCCATGCGTCCATTTTTTTGCCGTGGATAGCCGATTGAAGATAGTAATCGAGCGTTAGGCGACGTTGAATAGTGCCGTACACTAATTGAACGAGCAACTGATTATCACGTTCATCCAATTGAGATTGTTTCAAGAATCGGTCGATAAGCACATTTGAATACTCACCTTGATTATCCACCTTATCTAATAGTTGCAACGCTTGCCAACGCACATTTTGTGCAAGCTTTTGTTGCGCTTGTTTCTTAATTTTCATAGTCGAATCAACTTTCTATTTCTTCTTGCATCGTAAATTGTTTGCCAATAATGCTTTCAGCTGTATTGCCATTGAGATACTTCTCGATTGTCAGACGCTTTTTGCCACTTTCTTGCCATTCTGAAATGGCATAGTGCGTATTGTCAGCACATTGCACAACGAGTTGATTGCGTTTAATTGCCACAATGGTACCGACTTCTGCGGCGCTACTCGGATAGTCAATTGGCTGCCCGGTCCAAATTTTGACACGAGCATTGTCTAAATAAGTATACGTTGACGGAAAAGGTCTGAACGCGCGCACATGGCAGTCGATTCTCTCCGCTGTTTGCGTCCAATCGAGTTGCTCTTGTTCCTTTGTTATCTGTGGCGAAAATGTTACCAGTTCCGGGTCTTGTTTGACGGCTGTAATTTCGTTGCTAAACAACTTCACGAGAGTATCCAATAAAAGTTCCCGTCCCATAATTGCCAGTTTCTCGAACATCATGCCGACATCATCTGTTTTTTCGATGATGCATGGACGCTGTGCCAGAACATCTCCGGCGTCCATTTGGCGCGTCATGTACATGATAGATACGCCTGTTTCGCTGTCGCCATTCCAAATCGCATAATGAATCGGCGCACCTCCGCGATACTTCGGCAAAAGCGATGCATGCACATTGATGGCTGTGTACGGTGTTGAATTGATAAGGCGCGTTGGAATGAATTGCCCGTAGGCAGCGGTCACAATCAAATCAGCCCCTAAGCCCATCAATTCTTCTAGTTCCGGTGAGCCGGAAATTTTTTCAGGTTGGTAAACCGGAATATCGTACGCTAATGCCAATTGCTTAACCGGTGGTAGTGTCAGCACTTTTTTGCGACCAACCGGACGATCCGGTTGTGTGACGACCGCAATCACTTCATACGGGCTCTGTAATAAGCCGGCTAGAATTTCTACCGCGAATTGCGGCGTCCCCATAAAAATGATTTTCTTCATATTATCGTACCTCCATTATTGAGTTGACTTTGTCTTGCTGATTAGCCAGAGGGTAGCATTACATAAAGCCCAATGGCTCATGGTCAATATTAATATATACACCCTGCCTGCTTGCTTGTTGCGCTGCTTCTAACACTTGATTCAAACGCTCCTGAATCAATGTCTTATCTTTATACTTTAACAAAATTTGAAAATAGTACGATTCATTCAGTTTGGCGATTGCTCCGCGACTAGGTCCTAACAACAGCAGTTGCCCTGCTTGTTCCAAATGGGCATCATAAAGTGCTGCTTTGAGTTCATAAATCTTTTGGTTGGCAGCGGCTTGATTTTTGCTGGCAACTGTAATTAAAGTTGTATAGTAGTACGGCGGGTAATTCCCAAGATGTCGACGTTTCATTTCATAGAAGAAGAAAGACTCGTAATCATGGCGCTTGGCAAATTGCATCACATAATGCTCCGGATTATACGTTTGAATCATAACTTCTCCTTTGAAACGCCCACGCCCGGTTCTTCCCGCTACTTGCGTCAATAATTGAAACGTCTTTTCACTCGCTCGGAAATCAGGTAAATTCAAAGCCGTATCCGCATTGATGACGCCGACCAATGTCACTTTCTCAAAGTCCAATCCTTTAGCAATCATTTGTGTTCCAAGCAGAATGTCTGCTTCATGATTTGCAAATTGATTCAACAATCGTTCGTGGTCGCCTTTGCGTCGCGTCGTATCTACATCCATCCGAATCACGCGAGCCTGTGGGTACAAACGCGCTAAGGTTTCTGCTACTTTTTGTGTGCCGAGTCCATGCGTACGCAAATATTCACTCTGGCATTGCGGACACTGCTGCGCAACCGGTTCGTGATAATCACAATAATGACATTTCAAACGATGTTCATGCTTATGGTAAGTAAGCGAAATATCGCAACGTGGACATTGGAAGACATAGCCACATTCGCGGCACAACATATAAGACGCATACCCGCGGCGATTCAACAATAAGACCACTTGCTCACCCTTGACCAAACGATTCGCAATCCCCTCTTGCAAAATCGTTGACAACTCATCGGCAGTTTGCGAAACAACTTGCTGCGTCATGTCAATAATGTTAACCGGAGGCAGCGGCGTTTGGTTCACTCTTTGCGTCAACTGAATCAATTCGTATTTACCCACTTGCGCGCGTGAACGACTCTCTAAAGACGGAGTTGCGCTACCTAACACTAGCGGACAATGATGACACTGACTGCGCCACAGCGCAACATCGCGCGCATGATAACGTGGTGTATCCGCCTGTTTATACGTCGTTTCATGTTCTTCGTCGATAATTAGAATTCCAATATTTTGCACAGGAGCAAAAATCGATGACCGTGCGCCCACCACAATCGTCGCCTCACCACGACTAATTCGACGCCACTCATCATATTTCTCGCTCGTTGACAAACCGGAATGCAACACTGCTACACCTGATTGAAAACGCCCTTTGACTTGGTTAACCATCTGCGGCGTCAAGGCAATCTCCGGCACCAACAAAATAGCTCCTTTACCCGATTGACGTGCTCGATCCATCAACTGTAAATAAATTTCCGTCTTCCCGCTACCGGTAACCCCTTCTAATAAGAAAGTGCGGCTGTCTGCATCTTGCATCGCTCGCTCAATTTTGTCATAAGCCGTTTGCTGTTGTGCGGTAAATGCACGCTTCTGTGTTAATTTGAATTCACTATGCGCAAAAGGATCACGATATGCCTGTTGCTCGAACTTCAATAAGATCCCCTTATCAATCGCCGATTTAATCGTCGCCTGACTAACTTGAGCCAATTCGCTCAGTTCTTTGTAAGTAAACTGCACCATGGCTGTTTCTAACAAAAAAGCCACCAACTGCTTCAACTTAGGTGAGCGTTTGCCCATTTCAGCCAAAACAGTTTGCAACTCGCTCGTAGAGAGTGCGCTTTTGACATATGTAATCATCTTGACGGTCGCTTGGTCTGCGACTCGATATTCCAAAGCAATGACGCCTTTATCTAGCAAATCCTTAATGACTGCCTTCGGCAACAAATGCTCTAATTCTTCCTTATCAATCACTGTCCCTTGAACATTGCTGATTTTTTCTGCAAAAAGTGCCGGTTGTTGAATAATAAACACATTCTGGTACTTGACTTTCAACATATTCGGCAACATCGCTTGCAAAATGGAAATACGAAACGCCTGTAAATGTTCCGCCAAATAATCGCTTAAATTCAATAATTCCTCGTTGAGAAAAGATTCATAGTCAAGGAGCGCTGTAATCGGCTTAAGCTTGGATTCAAATGTTGATTGCTCTTCAATTGCCACGACAAAACCTAGTAATTGCCTTGGACCGAAAGGAACCTGGACACGCATACCCAATTGCACCAATGGCGCTAATTCATTCGGAATCTCATAATCAAACGGTCGATTCACCTGCGCCGAAGGAATATCCACAATTACCTTCACAATCATCTCCTTCACCCCTTTCTCCTGTCTAACAAAAAAGCCACTATGCCCAAAAGTTAACAATCTAACTTTTCATAGTAGCTCCCCATTCGACTAATCTTCTTGGATATATAATTGGTCGGCAATCACTTCTTCCAGCGCTTTACCTACCGTTTTGACAGATTGATACTTCTCTAATTGCATATCATGGTTAACTTGCATGTCTTTAGAACGTTTCCCTGCCAAAATAATTAGGCTGTATTTGGATGGAACTTTCGCAAGTAAATTGTCAATAGATGGATATAACATCATTGTTAGTACTCCTCCTTCTGGAAATAATTATGGATTTCCGCTTTAATCTGGTCAATTACGCGATCCACTTTCAAATGCTCACTTTGAATTATTGCATTAATTTTGTTCACAGCATTGTCAACTTTATCATTCACAACCACATAATCATAATGTTGCATCAATTCAATCTCTTCACGCGCCATTCGCATGCGCTCATAAATTACAGCTGCATCATCCGTTCCGCGTCCCGTTATCCGCGATTCCAATTCTTTCAAATTAGGTGGTGCTAAGAAAATAAATACGCCCTCCGGCATGCGTTCACGAACTTTCAATGCGCCTTGCACTTCAATCTCAAGGAAAACATCATTCCCGGCCGCCAAATTCTCTTCAATCTTCTGAATTGGTGTTCCATAATAGTTGCCGACATATTCGGCATGTTCAAGTAAAGCATTCGTTTCAATTAAATGCTCAAATTCCTCACGCGATACGAAATAATAATCCTTTCCGTCTACCTCTCCCGGACGCATTGCCCGCGTCGTTGCAGACACCGAATAAACATAATTAAAGATATTATTTTTGAATACTGCTGCACGAACTGTTCCTTTTCCAACCCCTGACGGCCCTGAAAGAACAATTAGCAGTCCTCTTGTGTTTGCCATGGATACCCTCCGTTGCTCTACCTGATTCATATAGAACTAATCTTATCACAAATCACAGCTAGATAAAAGCTAACTTCTATAAATTATGCGAATTCTTTCCTTATAAAAATTTCCTTCTCAAGCAATCTCTTCCCTCAACGCACTATTCATCCGAATTATTTTGTGATAGAATTGGAATGTTAATTACTTTGATAATCAAAGTAATTGAGGTTAAACTGATCCCCTCAGTCTAAATTTCATATGAAGAAAGCAGGTTGTTTATGTCCAAACTCATTTATCGTTTATTGATTGTTGCTCTCAGCATTACTGGCTTAGTAGCGCAAATGTATCCAAATAAGTTCTACAATTTGACTTATTACACCACGCAATCAAGCATTATTGTTATGTTATTTTTTGCATACACGGCTTATTTGATGTTCAGTCGGCAGTTCGAACGTTTGCATAGCAGCAACTTTTTGCGATTAAAAGGCGGTGTAACCATTATGATCGCCTTAACATTTCTTGTCTATGCCATTCTGTTGGCACCACAAGCATCCCCAGAAGATTTCCATACAATCAACAATTACACTCTCCACTACATTGTGCCCGTAATGGTAATTCTTGATTGGTTAGTCCTGGATAAAGGTTGGCATTATCGGGCGATTGAACCTTTGACATGGGCAATCGTTCCAATTATCTATCTCATCTTCTCGCTAATTAAAGGTTATATTTTACGCATCCCGATTCCTGAAGCGAAGCACAGTCCATACCCATATTTCTTCCTCAATGTCGACAAATCCGGCTGGCAAACAGTCTTAACTTATATCTTGGTCATCGCAATTTTCTATATCGTTTCCGGCTACCTTATGCTCGCCGTTAAGAAAATGCAAGCAACTTTCACTCAACACATGACAAAATAGGGTTTCACACCCTAGTTTTTGTATGTATAAGAGCGGAACAAAGATTCGCTAGCATTTACCTACAAGTTATGGCATAATATTAGCGTGCTTGAAGAAAGCAAACTTGATTTAGTAGCAGCTTTCTTTTGCTATTCAATCCTAATCATAGTAAACTAAAGATAGAATAGACATTTATTTAATGAAACAATCTAACACAAGAGGTGAACCCCATGGCTGAGAAAAATTTAACAGCAAAAGATATTTTACAAAAAGAATTTACGAAAGGTATCCGTGGTTACAACACTGCAGAAGTGGATGAATATCTTGATTTAATTATTCGCGACTACGATTCTTATCAGAAAGAAGTTGCACATTTAAGAACAGAAAATGACCGCTTAATGAGCAAAGTGGATGAATTAACGAAACAACTTAATTTAGCGAAGAAATCTGCCCCAACAACACCGGGTAGTGGCGTAACAAACTTTGATATTTTGAAACGCTTGTCAAATCTCGAAAAGCATGTGTTCGGCTCAAAAATCAGCAACACAGACAATACGATTGACTACTCGGAAGTGACAAAATTCTAAGCAGTTTAACTTTTCGACAAAAATAAAGTAAATTTCAGGTAATCGCGGCTAGAAATAGTTGAGGAAAGTCCATGCTCGCACAAGCTGAGATGCTTGTAGTGTTCGTGCTTAGCGAAATAATAAGCTAAGGCAGCCTTATGGTTGACGGCAGGGAAAATGGCTAAGGCGCAAGCTATGTCAAAGTACCCTTGAAAGTGCCACAGTGACGAAGCAAGTGGGGAAACTCACTTGGTGGAACGCGGTAAACCCCTCGAGCGAGCAACCCAAACTTTGGTAGGGGCACTTTTTCTACGGAATTGAACGGATGAAAGAGGCAGCAATGCAGATAGATGATTACCCATCTAAGTTAGTGCCTATATAACTTAGATTGACAGAACATGGCTTATCGAAATTTACTTTATAGGTTTTTTGTGTATGGCATCTTTCCGTTGGAAAGACGCCGCATTCGACGATTATCAATGACTTCAACGGGGTTGGGAATACACTTTCTAGCCCTGTTTTTGTTAATGTATTTATTTCAGTTACTTTTCGGCTATAGAAAGGATTTTTTATGAAAACTTATAAACTTATTGCAACGGCTGCTGCCGGTATCGAATCGCTTGTTGCGAACGAATTGAAGCAACATGGCTACGCCACACAAACCGAGAATGGACGCGTTAATTTTTCCGGTACGGCGCGCGACATTGCGTTTACGAATTTATGGTTGCGTACTGCTGACCGTATTAAGATTAATTTCGGTACTTTCACTGCCAAAACTTTTGAAGAATTGTACGATCAAACTTACGCTCTGCCTTGGGAAGATATTTTGCCATTGGATGCTAATTTCCCTGTCAGTGGCAAATCTGTTAAGTCGCAGCTCCACAGTGTACCCAATTGCCAGCGCATCGTCAAAAAAGCGATTGCTTCCCGTTTGATGAATTATTATCATCGCCGTAGCAACCTCGCAGAAACAGGTGCACTCTACCCGATTGAAGTGTCTATTTTGAAGGATACGGTGACGCTTACTCTCGACACGAGCGGTTCCAGCTTGTTCAAACGCGGTTACCGCGCTGAGAAAGGTGGCGCCCCTTTGAAAGAAAATATGGCGGCTGCTCTTGTAATGCTGACAACTTGGCATCCGGATCGTCCTTTATATGACCCTTGTTGCGGTTCGGGAACTATTTTAATTGAAGCAGCCTTGATTGGCCATAATATTGCTCCGGGATTCAATCGTTCATTCGCTGCTGAGGAGTGGAGTATGTTAAATCCAGGAGTTTGGCAAGAAGTCCGTGATGAAGCGGAAGAATTGGCAAATTACGATATTGAACTCGACATTATGGGAACGGACATCGACCACCGAATGATTGAAATCGCCAAGCAAAATGCATTGGAAGCCGGTGTAGCTGACAGCATTCAATTCAAGCAAATGCAATTGAGTGATTATCGCCCTAATAAAGAATTTGGTATCCTCATCGCTAACCCGCCTTATGGTGACCGCCTGCTTGACGAGGAGCAAGTCCACAAACTCTATCAACAGATGGGCGAAATTTACCGTAACATGCCAACGTGGAGCAAATATATTCTGACTAGCGACGAACAATTCGAACACTACTACGGCGAAAAAGCCACAAAAAAACGCAAACTCTATAACGGTGCGTTGAAAGTTGACTATTATCAATATTGGGGACGCAAAAAATAAATATAGCAACACAAATCCCCTCTCAACTAAAATTTTTAGTTGAGAGGGGATTTCTGTTAACCTGCTACCCTTTCTTCCGCAATGCTTCTCTTGCAATTTGATCTGCGCCTTTGTTTTCTTTGTCGGAAATCCATTTCCAGAATAGTAAGTTGAATGTGTCAATAATCACTAATATTTTATCGAGCCAAATAGCGTATTGTGCTTCCTTGACGTAACGTTTATCTAACGACTCGATAACGATCTTGCTATCGGAATGCAACATAATTGTTTCGTTCGTGGATGCTTCACGCTGCAAAAACTCCAACGCCATTAACATTGCTTGAAATTCCGCTTCATGATTGTCCAAGACGCGCTCACAATATCTTCCTTGTTTGATTTGTTGCCCGTTGCGAATTGCATTGAACGCGATTCCAGCTTCTTTTGTCTGTGCATTAAATGCCGCATCTGTATAAATCTTGTACATTTTTCTACTCACTTTCCCTACAATATGCTATGATAATCATAACAATTTTTACAAAAAAAGACAGTAAAAATATGGAGGTGTAAACATGACCGATATCGTTGAATTCCCAAATAATGCAGAGCATTACTACCGCAAAGCATTGAATGAATTGAGAGAACAACATTTTGACAGAGCAGAAACATTATTATTAAAAAGCATTGCCTTAGATTACAAAACCGATGCCTTTCTTGAATTGGTTCGTCTATATATTACCTCAAACCGTAAAGAGAGTTTGCGTGAATTATGGGATGCCTACTACCCGCGCCCTGAATCGCGCTTAGAGTACGAGGAATTGGCACACTGTCACGCTGCAAGCATCGCGACTTTGCAACCTCTACAAAAAGCACTCATCGAACTGTACCGTTTGCGTGACTATTGTGAACAACAAGATTGGGACACCGTTCCTGTACAAATTGAAATAGAAATTCTGAATCAACATCAACGCTTAGAAGAAGAACTCGCTCGTGCCATTGCAAATCAAGAAGTATCTATCTTACTCGAAGATTTGCATGCCGCCGGTGCCTACAGCTTGCTTGAACATTTGAAACATTTATACACGTTGCCTTACGAAGACTGTGCACCGCTCTATCGACTCATCTTGGATCACCCTCTCATTGAGCAATATATTAAGAGTGATGTCCTGCATTACTTCCTTAACAAAAAAATTGCGGAAACCCTCCCTTTAATTTGGTTCGGCGAACCGCATATTGTATCGACAGGAAGTTTGCGTCCGTATAATGAACAAAAGCAGTTTCTCGCCACATTGAGAGCAATCCAATCCTATTGCGAACAATACAATCCACAACTGTATGATGAATTGATTCAGCAACTCACTCTACAATCAATGTGCTTCTATCCGTTCATTAACGACGTCTTACATCATCCGGAAGAATGGGTTGAGTGCATGACAAGTGAAACTATCCCCGACTCTCCCCTCGCCAAAAAAATCCTCGCAGCGAGCGACGAGTTATTCAACTTACTTGAAGAAGAAATTTTCGAGTAGAGTCATACATCGTAACGAATCCCCTTAGCAGCTAACACGGCGCTAAGGGGATTTATTATTTTAATATTTATTATGTGTTCACGTATTGCTCCAATTTATAGCTACCGACAATCCCCATCAAGCTAATCATCAATCCAATAATAAGCGTACCCGGGAACAATTGTTGTTTATCTAACATTTCAATCAACCATGTTAATGGCGATAAATAACAAATGTTTTTGATAAGCGGTATATCAATGACATCCATTAACGCCACCACTGCCATTCCTAGCATAATTATCCACAATATTGTTCCTACCATCTGGCACAAACTCGCATCCTTAAACAATCTAAACAGTACAAGTGCCAAGGCTAAGTTCAGCAAAATTGTTAAGCACAGTACAACTAACATGCGCAGTAGTTCCCACGCCGACACTTGCCAATAATAAGCAATTCCCAGAACACCTATTGCATAAGGTAACAACATTACTATCGCGTATGCCAAGATAAAACTGAACGCAATCGCAATGTTGTTATTTGGCGATACAATTGCCCGCTTTAAGGCGTTATTTTTCTTAAATTTGATTAAATCCGAACTGAGCGAGCTTGAGTTCATCAAGATGTATGACAATAGCAAAAGCATTGTTATCATCATCCCTATGCCTTTATCACTATCACGCCCTTCTATCCGTAACACATCGCTGAACTCAAGTTGATAGAGCTGTCCTGATGCTAGCAAACCTGCCTGTTGCACAGCATCTTGAGTGACTTTTTCTTTAAGAATGGATTGAAGCGCCAATTCGAATTCATAGTCTGTTGCATTTTTCTGACGGGAATAGCGTGCGATTGGTTGGGCCTCTCCCGCTAAAATCGTTTGCGTATAATTTTCAGGTATGTGGTACACCAATGATGTGTTCCCTTTATCCAGTTCTTCCAATGTTACTTGTAATTCATCGGCAAAAGAACGCGAGCCGTAACCGTATTGACCTAAGTCTTGCTCTAAATCTTCATTCCCTTGTTCCAAAACAATGCTAATAGCGGTCGGTTTGTGTTTTGCTTGCATTTGTCCAAGAAATCCCGCACCTACACCAATCAAAGGTATTAGTATTATCACCAGTATACTGGGTGTCTTAATAATCCGACGAATATGGAATGCGGTCATAATCAATAAATTTTTCATGCATATTCCTCTCTTCCTTTAGCAACGGCAATGGCCAACATAAGGCACACCACAATCACACAGAGTAAACTTGCTTCAGCTACCCAATAGCTTTCCAATCCTTCGCCTCTAAGAATTTTGTACAACGGCTCTAAGAATGCTCGCCGCAGCGGATTATTTAGAAATATTCCCAACAAGGTTCCTTCCGCTTTACTATCCGGAATAATCCCGAAGAATACTAGCCATACTATCGGCAATAAGCCATTAAACATCAATCCAATGCGCCCGTTCACAAATAGAGCAACTAGCTCGGATATTGCCAGTGCGGTTAACAGCATTAAACTCATATGCCCTAAATAAGCAAACGGATTACCTATGAAAGTCATTGGGTCGATTATTTTCCAGATGGTGATATACAATGCTAACACCGTCGCGAACACAATACTTGATGATGCAACACTGTACAAAATACGTTGTGCAGGTGTGAAGGGTAGCAAACGAATTCGCTTATTCAAGCCCGTTAATTCAGGCAGGATTACACTTGCCACATTCGCCATCAGAATCATCAAGATAATATATCCAAGGTTCCAAATCGAATAGAATTGTGTACCACTGATATAAGCCTTACTCTGATGATTGATTGTTTGATACTCAATTTGTGTCAACCTGGATTGCACATGTTGAATAATTTGGTTTGCGATGTCCTGTGGCTGCTCGTGATTTCTAGCCAACTCTTTAAATTGGCGCTGCTCTATTGGCTCTTGCAATAAGTTTTTCAGCAAATTCTCCAATAGTGATTGTTTAACCGAGGAGGCATTTCCATTGGCTATCAATTGCATCGGCGTTTGTGCAATGTCGCCGAACAATAGATTTTGACCGAATGTTTCGGGAATCACCAAGGTAAATTCTGCCGTTTTCGCTTCGTCCGTTAATTTTACCACGCTTTGCTCACTTAACTGCGCAAAAGCCAATTCCAGCGTCTTACCAATTTCACTTGTATCCGAATTATCGAGATGGATGGCAATGTTAGGTGGTTTCATTTGAATACCGTCCACATAATCAATCCCCATTCCTAGAAAAATTCCTAACAACAGAGGAAACATCAATAATCCTAGCGCCAATTTATGAAACTGCTTGAAAGTGACGATAACCGTTGCTTTCATGTAATACCATAATTTCATAACACTCACCTAATCTCTCAGTTTTTTCCCGGTCAATTGCAAGAAAACTTCTTCCAACGATAATTCTTCAACTGAAATGGACTTGATAATGCTTTCTGTTTTGTCAAAAAAAGCAATCAATTTCATCATTGAGAATTGATGTTGGGTGACTACCAAATCTACCTCGTTCAGATGAATATTCACTTGTTGGATACCGTTATCCAACGCCATCAAGTTTTCTGCTAATGCGTGCGGAATGCGATCCAATATCACTCGTACTTTACTTGATTGAGATACTAATGATTTCACTTGCTGTTTCGTACCGTATGCCACTTCCGAACCCAAATCCAAGACTAATAAACGATCACACAATGTTTCAACTTCTTCCATATAATGTGAAATATAAAGAATCGTTGTGCCTTGTTCGTTTAGTTTCATTAAGAAATCAAAAATATGTTGCCGCGATTGTGCATCAACTCCCACTGTCGGCTCATCCAAAATAAGAAACTGAGGATGATGCAATAGTGCTGCCGCAATATTTAAGCGGCGTTTCATACCGCCGGAATAGTTTTTGACTTTGTCTTTTTTCTTCTCTTCCAACCCGACAGCTGTCAACGCTTCGTCTATGCGCTCTTTCAATACTTTGCCTTTAAGCGAGTACATACCGCCGAAATATTCGAGATTATCTACGGCATTCAACTCTTCAATCAGTGCAATATCTTGCGGCACAATCCCAAGCATGGAGCGTATTTCAATCGGATATTGTTTAATTGACTTTCCGTCAATGATTACTTCGCCGGCGTCCGCCTTTTTCAAACCGGTCATAATATCAATCAATGTCGATTTCCCGGCACCGTTAGGTCCTATTAGACCGAAACGTTCTCCTTTTTGAATGTTGAAATCTACATTATGCAAAACGGTTTTGTCACCGAAACGTTTCGTAATTCCTTTCACTTGAACATAACTCATCTTCATTCCTCCTCTTACTCAATCACTTAATCATGTTTACTTCTGTATTATAACGTAAGAAAGAGCGTATTCTCTACTTCCAAAAGTCATCTCTCACCATGACTAAAGTCACGTTCCCCCACAAAAAAACACCATTCCTCCTTCTAAGAAGTCATAGTGTTGCATTGTGCATTATTTATTCAAACCATTTTCATACGCAAAAATAACTAGCTGCGTGCGATCACGCAAATCCAATTTGAACAGTAGTTGACTGACATTGTTTTTGACGGTGCCTTCGGATAGGAATAAAGTTTGTGCAATCTCTTTATTATTCAACCCGGAAGAAATGAGTTGAATTAACTGCAATTCCTTATCGGTAAGCGCATGTTGCTGTAATCGCTCTTTGGAGAAATCTTGCTGCGAAGTTGAAAGCTGCCCAAGCAGTTGTTCACTCACTGTTGAATCCATTACAATTTTGCCGGAAAGCGCCACTTTAATGCCGTCATAAATTGCCTCGTGAGAGCTATCTTTCAGCAGATAGCCGGAAGCGCCACATTGCATTGCTTGGGTAATATAATCACTGTCTTGAAACGTTGTCAGAATCAATATTGCAATGCGTGGGAACTGTTCTTTAATTAATCGCGTTCCTTCTATGCCATCCGTTTCCGGCATTCTGATATCCATCAACACAGCATCCACAGGCTGTTGACAACATTGTTCATAAGCTTGGCGTCCATTCTCCGCCAATCCGACTACTTGAACATCCGCAAACGTTTCTAACATAATTTGTAACCCTGTACGAATCAGTTTCTCATCATCCACAATTAATAAACGAATCATCGTTGCATTACTCCCTCCATTATCGGTAATATTATTTGTACTCTAAAACCTTGTTGTGGCGCGCTTTCCACCGTCATTGTGCCACCCAGTTCAGTCAGGCGTTCACGAATGCCTTGTAATCCTCCTAAGAATTCTACTTGCTGAGTTCCAGTCCCATCGTCTTGAATTGTCAGCAAAAGCGATTGTTCAGCAGAGACTAAAGTAATTCTCACAACGGTTGCCTGTCCATGCTTCAATCCATTAGTCATGCATTCTTGAATCGTTCGATACAGGAAATTCGCCTGTCCTTGTGTCAATACTTGTTGCGACACATTATGGTGGAAATGCACCGTTAAGCCCGTCTGTTGCATCTGCGTAAATAACATTTCCAACTCATTCACCAGACGGTTGCTATCCGGCATGTCCACATGCAAATCATGCACTACTTTACGCACATCTTGCAAACTCTCCGCAGCAAAATCACGCAATTCCGAACTCATTTGCGATAATACCGGATGTATGTCCTCACTTAATTTAGCCATAGCTCCCAACTGAATAATAATCGTTGACAAACTGTGTCCCACAGAATCATGAATATCTCGCGAAATACGATGGCGTTCCTTCAATGTATACGTTTCTTCCAACGAGCTAAGACCTTGCACCATTACCGACAACCTTTGTGACTGCTACTCATACTGCCCTTGCCAGAAAAATCGTTTCTCCTCCAATTCAACGTTCCGCCGACTAAGTTGTCGATAAACATACGCAAACAGCATGCTCATCCCCATAATAGCAGCATGCCACAAGGCAACCTCCGGGAATTTGGTTATAACAGACACACTCAATCCGGTGACCAAACAGCTGAGGGGGAGGGCTTTTTTTGGAGGGAGATATGCCCAAATATCGAAAGCTGTCGCCGCCCATAAACTTGAAAGAGGGGTTGCTAATTGTAACGCACCCATTAAACATACGATATCTCCAACAAAAGAAACTCCCCCTCGAAACCAGTGATTGTACCGTAACTGGGTGTGTACAATGTACAAAAGTACCCATGCTAGAGGCATCCACTGCGAATATAAATGGTTCTTCCCCGTCACAATATCCATTAGAATCAATACTAAGTACATATATCTTACCCAAGTGACATATCGCTTCTCCATTGACTGTTCCCTCCATTCAATAGTTCCATTATACTCACCTTCTCCTCTCCACGCAAAAAAAATAAAGGAACAACTCCCCCTTCAGAAAGTTATCCCTTAACAATATAGCCTGACTAGATCAACATGATGAACAAGCGAACAAGTAATAAAATCCCACAAATGAATAGATGTCTTCTCAATGTCAAACTCAAATACCCAATATACTCACGCAAATAAGCGTTCACTGTATAATAGAATTTCGTGCGCGCCCCATAACCGATACATGCGTATCCTTGTTGCTTAGCAATAACCAATGCTCTAAATAGATGATAATAATTCGTTACAATGGCAACTCGTGGCTCTTTCTTGGTCATTAAAGCGTAGGAGCATTCAATATTTTCATAAGTATTTACCGCTCGATTCTCAAGTATGATACGTTGCGAATCGATACCTCGTTCAATCGCATACTGCGCCATCGCCTCTGCTTCCGACACTAATTCATCGTCGCCCTGCCCACCGGACATGATGATTTGACAACTTTCCTGCTGTTTAGCAAAAATTTTCATCGCTTTCTCAATACGACTTGCTAATAACGGTGTCACTTGATCGCCCATTAAACCGGCTCCCAACACAATTACATAATCTAACTTCCGTTGAGGTAAATTGATGAAATTCGCAATCGTTGCAAAAAAATACATCAGAAAAGTAAATAAAAAATAGAGCAGACACGATGATATGTAATAGAAAATATGGTTTGCGACCGTATCCTCCGTCACATTGATTAGCAACGGCCATGCAACGGTATAGAGAATTGCCCCAATGCCACTTGCCAAAGCTAAGCAATGTGCTAATCGAAATCCTTCACGGCGAATAATCTTGATACCGTTGATAAGTAAAATTCCTATTGCAATTAACGGCGCCAACGCAGTGACAGCGAAAGGCAACAACAGAATCGCTAACAGGAAAGGATTCACAACACCTTCACTCGTTTGAAATAGCCAAATAAAAACTGCACCATACACTGTTCCCAACCAAATAACCGCTAAAGCGCCGAACCATAATGTTCGTCGCTCGTGCACAGCTGCTCGCAACAGAATGGCGGACACCACCATTACCACTATCAATAACAACACTTTTCACCTCCACGATTTTCTTCCAGTTTAGCATGCCTACCTGTCGTGATGCAATCCACCTTGAGTTGGATATTTTTTGCTAGGCAATTGGCGTATAAAAGCGTATAATGATACTCAAAGGAGGCGTGCATTATGAAAATGATTGATGTCACGAATAGCCATTATACACTTGTTACTGAACAACTTGCGAGCACAGATGCTTCCGTTGTTAAAGTTTATACCATCGGGCCGACTACTGTGATTTATACAGAAGCGCCTACACATCGCAACATTGTCCTCGTCAATAAGGTTCGTCCAATTCGAGCAAAGGAAATTGACTTTACAATTGAACGCCTCTTCCAACAATCCACACGTGATAAAATCGAAATTCTTGAAGCCCATAACTTTGTCGAAATGGAATTGAAATGTAAAGCGTCGAAGTCACATATATAAAAAACAAAGAGCCCGTAAAATGTGGGCTCTTTGTTTTTTATAGTTATTGCTGGTCTGGTCGAGTCAATTTCAATTTGAATGCTTCAACCATTTCTTTATTTGCCTTCTCAATCGGTGTACTCTCCACCAATTTTCCTTGAACAACAATCCGTTCGACTAATGAACTGTCGCAGGTAATTAGCGTAACAATTGCTTCTTGCGTCGGTTCAATTAAGTCAATCCGTGTTGCCGGCACTTGCTCGTAATAGAAAATTTCATATTTATACACTTTCGCCAAGTCAGTCAAATAAACGAAGTCCCCAATGTTCACATTGATGAGGGGAGCAAACAATAATTCCTTATGAATTGAATGATGGCTCGCCAGGGGATAATTCGATTCTCCCATCTTCTGATCGGCTAGTAATGTTCCCGCTCCTAAATACATTCCTTCGTCAGATACACCTTTATAAATCGGCAAATTCATCTTCACGCTCGGTATCGCAATCGCACCGACAGTCGGCAAATCTTTCGGGTCAACATTTTTGCTAATAACAGTATAAGGATTCAACGTGCCGACATCTTCGAAATTATATGTCACTGAACGCTGTTCATTGGCTTCAATCTGTTCTCGCGTCAGTTGATGAATCGCATTGACTTCTTGTCCTCGTTTAATCATATAATTCTTAATCGGATCCAACAGCAATAAGCCGATACCAATCATAAAGAATAAGACCGCTAGCGTTGTGCGAATGATATTCCCGCGCTTACGGCGACGACGGCTCGATAAGTTTTTCCCCATACTGAAATCCCTCATTTCACTTCTTATTAACATATAGAATCATAGCATGTTCTGCTTACAAATCCTAGCGTTTATATTTATCTTAATATAATCTTCACAGTTTATTCATAATCGTTATAAAAAGAGCGGAATGCCCTCCTGAACTCAGGAAATCACTCCGCTATTATATTACTATTTCTCTGCTTGTTCGTATTTTTCTGCGATGCCTGTCGCACGGAAAATGAACTTGATTATCTCAACAAAGATAACAATTGAGAAGGCTGCTGCAAAGACGATACCCCATTGATCCAATGTCGGAACTGTTACGTCAAAGAAACTGTTCACACCCGGTGTGATAATCACACCCAACAATAATGCGCCTGATAGTAAAGCCGCGCCGTTTAAGTATTTGTTATCAAATGGATTACCACTTAACAATGAACGGAATGCCGACTTCACATTGAACGCGTGGAACAACTGAATCAAACCTAAGGTCGCAAACGCCATTGTTTCCCCTAAATTCACTGCTAAACCTAAGTGCTTTGTTGCGTACCAGTACACGAATAAAGTTAAACCACTTTCCAACACACCTTGGTACAAGATGCTTGGCAAAATACCGTTCGACAAGAAGTTAGAATCTTTAGAACGCGGTGGACGTTGCATCACGTTCGGTTCTGCTTTTTCCATACCTAAGGCAATTGCCGGGAAAACGTCGGTTACTAGGTTGATCCATAAGATATGCACCGGCTCCAAAATAGTCCATCCCATCAATGTAGCGATAAATAGAGTTAATACTTCCCCTAAGTTGGCAGATAATAGATACTGTACCGCCTTTTGGATATTGGCGAATACTTTACGCCCTTCTTCAACTGCTACGACGATAGTTTCGAAGTTGTCATCAGCCAAGACCATGTCAGAAGCACCTTTTGACACTTCTGTACCGGTAATTCCCATACCGACACCGATATCCGCTTGCTTCAACGATGGCGCATCATTCACGCCGTCCCCGGTCATTGATACAGTCTTGTTGTTCGCTTGCCATGCTTTGATAATACGCACCTTGTGCTCCGGCGATACGCGTGCATAAACTGAGTAATCCGCCACACGATTTACTAATTCTTCATCTGTAATGGCGTCTAGCTCTGCTCCCGTAATCACATGCCCGCCATTATCTTCGGCAGGATTGAGAATTGTTAAACGTTCCGCAATCGCTTGCGCTGTTTCTGCGTGGTCACCTGTAATCATTACCGTACGCATTCCCGCTTGACGTGCTACTTCAATCGCAGCACCTGCTTCTTGACGTTCAGGGTCAATCATTCCGACCAATCCGGCAAAAACTAACTCTTTCTCAACATAGTCCGAATCAATTTTAGCTGGTAATGTGTCAATGATTTTGTACGCAGCAGCTAAAACACGCAACGCTTGGCGTGCCATCGCCGTATTCTTCGCTAAAACATCTTGGCGTTCTGCTTCGGTTAATTCAGTGATTGTACCGTCCTTATCGTCATGGCTACAACGTTGAATTAATTGGTCCGGTGCGCCTTTTACAGCTACTAGATAGCGTCCGTCTTCCAGTTGATGAATCGTTGACATCAACTTACGCGTTGAATCAAACGGCACTTCTGCCACACGTGGAAACTTCGCTAATTGTGCCGTTAAATCATAACCTTTATCCAAAGCGTACTTGATCATTGCTGTTTCTGTCGGATCACCAATCAAGTTACCTTCGGCATCGATTTCGGTATCATTGGCATAACTGATGCTACGCAACAATGGTGTCGTTAATGCAATCTCATCGCTCGCTTCAAAAAGTTGACCGTTGTAGTACACTTTCTCAATCGTCATCTTGTTGAGTGTCAGTGTGCCTGTCTTATCTGAACAGATAACTTGCGTACCACCTAAAGTTTCAACTGCCGGTAATGTCCGTACCAAGGCTTTACGGTCAGCCATCGTGCGTGTTCCAATTGATAAGATAATTGTTGTAATTGCCGGTAACCCTTCCGGAATAGCCGCTACCGCTAAAGAAATCGCAATCAGCAACATATCCGTCGGTTTCTGCCCTTTAAGAAAGACACCTACTACAAAGGTCAATACCGCAACTGCCAAAATCATATACGTCAACACTTTACCTAATCTGTCTTGGTCACGTTGTAAAGGTGTTTTTTGTTTTTCGGTGCTGGATAACATGGAGGCAATATGACCTACTTCCGTTTCCATTCCAGTTCCCGTAACAATCGCAACACCGCGTCCATAAGTAACGTTTGTACTTGAAAACACCATATTATGGCGATCGCCAATCCCAACTTCTTCGCCGGTAACAACTTCCACAGATTTTTCAACCGGTACGGACTCACCGGTCAACGCCGCTTCTTCTACTTTCAATGAGTTGGCTTCAATCAAACGCATATCCGCCGGTACAACATCTCCCGCTTCCAATAGAACAATATCGCCCGGCACTAAATCGTGGCTTTTAACTGTTGCGACATTTCCTTCACGACGTACACGCGCTTCCGGAGAAGCCATTTCGCGCAACGCGTCAATCGCTTCTTCTGCTTTCGCCTCCTGGAAAACACCCATAATGGCATTCAAGATGACAACCAACAGAATGATAATCGCATCTGTTAAACCGTGCATTCCTTCCGCAATAACGGACACAACCGCCGCCACTAACAACACAATAATCATAAAGTCTTTGAACTGTTCTAAAAATTTCTGTAAGAGCGTAGATTTCTCTTCCGCTTCCAATTCATTGCGTCCGTATTGCTCCAAACGTTGTACCGCTTCTTGCTGTGTTAAACCGATCGCCACATTGGAATTCAATTGCTGAACTAAGGTTTCAGCTGTCTCTTTGTATGCTACTAATTCTTTTGTCATAATTCCCTCCTAAATATAATCCCCCTGTTCTTACGGTTTTGTTCGTACAAAAAAAGGACTCATGAGCAAGCATGTAGGCAAGTTAACCTTGTCGGCAACGCAATGCAAACCGACGATTCTCTTATTACATCCTTATCTCATAAGTCTCACTATTTAAGTACAGTGCCAGTAGCAAAGCTACTTGACGTTGTTGACACTGACGAGGCGAAACCTCCAGTTACTCCCTTATGAACAGGTTAATTCAATTAACATAGTGTATTGTATCGGATTTCTACAATAATTTCAAGAAAAATCACCCATTCCACTAAAAGATTCCGTTTCCACTCTTAGATATCCCATTAAGTTTGCCAATATTCCTATTGAGCAAAACCCTCAAGAAAAAGATTGGACATTTTTTAATAGGCTTGCTTTAGTTTTTTTGGTATAATGGGGGCAACATATAATTAGAAGGAGGCAGTAACGTGCCACAGGCATTAATTATTTTTACCAGTTTAACCGGGAACACCGAACAATGTACGGATATTTTGGCTGAAGCATTGGAATCTCACGGTATTGACGTAGAAATTCATGATGTTATGCAAGCCGACCCGCAAGACTTTCTTGATTTCGACATTACAATTATCGGGACTTACACGTACGGTGTAGATGGTGTGCTCCCTGATGAAATGCTTGATTTCTACGATGAACTCAACGAATTAGACTTAACAGGCAAAATATTTGGCGTCTTCGGTTCCGGCGACACGTTCTATGAAGGTTACTTCTGCAAAGCGGTCGACACATTCGAGCAAGCATTCACACAAATCGGTGCGACTAAAGGCGGCGAAAGCGTCAAAGTAAATTTGAACCCTGAAGATGAAGATATCGAAGCTCTCGAACAGCTTGCAGCAAGCATTGCTGAACACTTTAACAATTAAGGAGAACATTTTATGACATTCCCAAATTTCGAACAATTATTACAGAAATACGCTGACTTGCTCGTCCACAAAGGAATCAATGTTACAGAGGGCGATTATGTACAAATCCAGACAGATGTCGAACAAGCCCCGCTCGTACGCTTGTTAGTGGAAAGTGCATATAAAGCCGGCGCCAAACAAGTTATCGTCAACTGGAGTGATGATACAATTACACGCAGTCATTTCGTCCACCAAACAGAAGAAGTATTGACGGATATTCCACAATATAAGATTGACGAAGCCAATGACATGATTGCTAAACGCGCTAAACGCATTGCGTTGCGCTCTTCTGACCCGAACGCCTTGACCGGTGTTGACCCAAGCAAAATCAGTGCGCAACAAAAAGCAAGTTCAATCGCTTTGAAAGATGTGCGTATTGCCACACAAGCAAATGTTGTCAGCTGGTTAGTCTGTGCTGGAGCCGGTAAAGCATGGGCACAACTTGTTTTCCCTGAATTGAGCGAAGAAGACGCAGTCGATGCACTGTGGGATCAAATCTTCAAAACAACACGCGTTTACGAAGAAGATCCAATCGCCGCATGGGATGCCCATGAAGCAAAATTGAACGAGAAAGCAGACTTCTTAAATGCGGAACAATTCGATGCCTTGCATTATTCTGCACCGGGTACAGATTTAACACTCGGTTTACCTGCCAACCACGTTTGGGAAAGTGCAGGTAGCACCAACAAACAAGGTCAAGTCTTCATCGCAAATATGCCGACAGAGGAAGTCTTTACAGCACCTGATTTCCGTCGTGCAGACGGTGTTATCAAGAGTTCTAAGCCGCTCAGCTACGGCGGAACAGTCATCGACGGCATGACTTTCCACTTCCAAAATGGTGAAATTACCGAAGTTGCAGCTGAACAAGGTGAAGAAACTTTACGCAAATTAGTGGAAGATAACGAAGGTGCGCGCTCACTTGGTGAAGTTGCTCTCGTAGCACACAAATCACCTATCTCACAATCCGGTATTATTTTCTTCAATACATTATTTGACGAAAATGCCTCTAACCACTTAGCAATTGGTTCAGCTTACGCAACTTCCGTTCAAGGCGGAACTGAAATGAGCCAAGACGAATTGAAAGAAGCCGGCTTAAACCGCTCAATCGTTCACGTTGACTTCATGGTCGGTAACGCCGAAATGAACATTGACGGTATTCGAAAAGACGGTTCGCGTGTTGCTATCTTCCGCAATGGTGAATGGGCATTCTAATCACACACGATTCGTGAAGGTAAGTCCGATTCAATCTAATCGACTTACCTTCCAATTCAACATAAGCGACTGACGCTTATCCACTCATCAAAGGAGGTTTCTTATGTCTCGACACAATCAACAAATCGATATTGACCATTTCATCAATCGTCGCCTCACAAGGAGTGGTTGGTTTTTCTTGGTAATCGTCATGTCTTTACTCTTTCTATCATTATATTTCCTCGTACCTAATTTGCGAAAATCTTCTGTTTCTTCCAGTTCCCAAATAGCATTGGAAGAGCGGGTTCAAATGCTGGAAGATAAAGTAGAACACCTTGAATCAATCTTGTCTTCTTCATCGCCAAATTAATGGATAGGAGCTGTTCAAATGAAAATATTACATATCAATTCCTATTACTCAACTTCCGGGTTATTCAAACAATTGTACGATCGCCAAATTGCCGCCGGCTTGACTATTGATGTATATGTCCCGATTTCACATCAATATCCTTCTGAACGCATTGCCGCAAAAGGCGACTATACCCGTATCAGTCGTAATCACAATAAATTTGAACGCTACTTTTTCCATTGGAAACATCGTAGCATTCTCAAAGATTTGTTGGCGAATTACACGCCGGATAATTATGACGTTGTCCATGCCCATTCGCTATTCTCGAATGGTTGGCTCGCCCTTCAACTCTGGAAAAAATATAAGCGACCATATGTCGTCGCCATTCGCAATACAGATGTGCGGACCTTTTTTGAGAAGATGCCATGGCTAAGACGCATGGGACTGGAAATCTTGGAACATGCCAGTCAGGTCGTATTCATCTCACAAAATTCGTACGATGAAGTGTTCCATCACTACATTCCGCAAGCAATGCGTGAAGTCTTGCGTGGCAAAACAATGATTCTACCGAATGGCATTGATGATTTCTGGCACGAGAATGCTTACACAACTAAAGAAGCCCACTTACACTCGCCAATTCGCATTGTAACTGCCGGTAAAGTGACGCCGGGCAAGCGTTTCATACAATTAGCGGAGATGATTCAATCTTATTCAGACAATATTCGTCCGGCTGAATTGCATATTATCGGACCTGCTTGGACACCGCGCATTGTTGAACAATTAAACAAAATGCCAAATGTTTATTACTACGGACCGCACAAAAAAGAGGATATTCTAACCCTCTATCGTCAAATGGACTTATTTGCCCTTTTATCTTATCCGGAAACATTTGGATTAGTTTATCCTGAAGCAATGAGTCAAGGTTTGCCGGTGATTTATACCAAACACGAAGGATTTGATAGCTTTTTTGACAATCACACGGTCGGCGTTAGCGTAGATAAGAATGACCAATTGGGCTTCAATAAAGCCATTGACTACATTCTGAAGCACTATGAGCGCCTTTCTGCGAATGCCATAGCAGGTATCGATTCATTCAATTGGAATACTATCACCCAAAGCTATGTTGATTTGTATCAACAAATTATTCAGCATTAAATATAAGGAGGCTACTATGGTTAAAGTAAAAAAAGCCGTCATTCCGGCAGCAGGTTATGGAACACGTTTCTTGCCTGCAACTAAAGCAATGGCAAAAGAGATGCTCCCGATTGTTGACAAGCCGACCATTCAATTTATTGTCGAAGAAGCAATTGCTTCCGGCATTGAAGATATTTTGATTGTTACCGGTAAAAGCAAGCGTCCCATCGAAGATCACTTCGATTCTAATATCGAACTGGAAAGTCATTTGCGCAAACAAGATAAGCTTGCCTTATTAGAATTGGTTAAGCCGACGAATGTTAATCTATTCTTCGTTCGTCAGTCATACCCACTGGGATTAGGGCACGCGATTTTGCAAGCGGAGGCCTTTGTCGGCAATGAACCTTTCGTGGTTATGTTGGGCGACGATATTATGGACAGCGAAGTGCCTTTATCCAAACAGTTGATTGATGTTTATGAAGAAACGCATGCATCCAATATCGCTGTAATGGAAGTGCCGCACGAAGAAACATCCAAATACGGTATCATTGCACCGGAACGCGAAATGAAAGACGGTTTATACAATGTTGAATACTTTGTAGAGAAACCGAAACCAGAAGATGCACCTAGTAATTTAGCGATTATCGGACGTTACCTGTTGACTCCTGAAATCTTCAAAATTTTGGAAACTCAAGCACCGGGAGCCGGTGGGGAAATCCAATTAACCGACGCTATTGATACATTGAATAAGACGCAGCGTGTTTTTGCCAAACGTTTCGATGGCAAACGTTACGACATCGGTAACAAACTCGGTTTCTTAGAAATGAGTATTGAATATGGCTTACAACATCCGGAAATCAAAGATGAGTTACGCAACTATCTGAAAAAATTAGGCGAGCAACTCAAAGAAACCGAAACAGGGAAATCAACTGAATAATCACACGAAAAGGACTTAGCACTGCTATATGCAGACTAAGACCTTTTGTTATTGGTACTACATTTACAAAAATATCCCACGCACAGCTAAAATGACGCGTGGGATACTTTCACATTAAGGTTCTACAAATGTTGATAGATAAGTATCAATCGCTTGTTTGTAAGGTTCTTTCGAACTGAAGTAAGCGTTCATGACTTGATGTGCTATTTTGGTACTTTGACGTCCCCAACCATCTTCTGACAAATAAGGGACAACTACGCTAATTGCAATTTCCGGTTTTTCGAACGGGGCGAAACCGATGTAAGTTGCATTCGTTACCGGTTGGTTAGCAGCATACTGAATGGGACCCGAGTAGAAGGCTTCTGCCGTTCCGGTTTTTGAGCCGACCGTTAACGGATAATTCATAAAGTAGTAACGTGCCGTTCCGTCTGCCGTATGTGAAGCTTGGCGCATCCCTTCATGGATGCGTGCTAATACAGCCGGATCAATCGGAACGATATTCAAGACTTTCGATTCAACGCTCGCCTTAACTGAACCAATTTCGCCATTCGCATCCGTTCCCCGAATTTCTTTGACGAGGCGAGGCGCATAACGGATACCACCATTAGCAATCACGCTCGCATATTGCGCCAATTGCAGCGGTGTGTAAGTATCAAACTGTCCGTAAGACAAGTCCAAGGCACTTACCAATTGATTCGTGTCGGGACTGTATCCGGGCGATTCATTCGGCAAGTCAATCCCTGTCGGCGCACCTAAGCCAAACTGTGCAAAATCACGGCGCAGCACATCGATTGTATCTGAAGCGATTGTCAGTTTGCCGTCTTTTTGGTATTCGGCTTGTCCCCCGATTGCCATTGCCATCTTAATCATATAGATGTTTGATGATTTCTGCAAAGCGGTAATGTCATCAATCAATACGCTGCCTGTTCGGTTGAATACCGAGCTCTTCTCCGGAGAGGCTTGGAATTTCAAAGGTTCATCGACAATATGATTGTCAGCCAAGGAAATAGCACCATTCATATAGCCAATGGCAACCATCGCTGACTTCACACTGGACCCCATTCCATAACTGGTGTTGATTGCTCCGAGCGAGTCATCGATAATTTTGTCATAATTATAGGAATCGGTTGCTTTGATGTATTCGAATTTCTTACCAACAATACCGAGCACTTCACCTGTTTGAGGATTCGTCACGACAATATAAACCCGGTCATTTAAGCCACGCTCACTCATATTGCGTAAATTCTCTTCAGCAATGGCTTCCAGTTTCTTCTGAAATTCAATATCCATTGTCAAGACTAAATTATCGCCTTTAGCACCTTCGAATACTTTCTGGGTTTCGACGACGTCATCCGCAGTATTCGTAATGACATTAGAAATAGCTTTCGTTCCGCGTAATACATCTTCGTACTGCTTCTCCAAATAACTGATTCCCACACGGTCATTCATTGCATAACCGCGTGCCAATAACATGCCGGCATCTTCACTCGGCAAACCACGCTGTTCTGACGATACTTGCCCAAGAATTGAACGCAACATTTCGCCTTCAGGGTAAATACGTTCCCAATCTGTATCGATCGAAATGCCCGGCAAGCTTCCCAGATGCTCGCTGACACGTGCGATTTCTTCTTGCGTCACGTTTTTATTTTTGACACTAACAGTCGATAAAGCGAACGCACTGTTCATTTTTTTGAAAAGTGCAACAACTTTCAGCTCAGCTTCCGAAAATTGCAAATCTTCTTGGGTAACTGCGTCTAATTGCGCTTGATATGCCTCGCTACCACTGAGTAATTTCTGCTCTCTTGTCAGACGACCGCGAATGGTATCCAGATTTGTAACAATGAAATAATCTTTCTTATCGCGTTCCGTTAAATCTTGTACCGGAACATCAATCAAGGAAGCTAATTCTTTAGCAACATTGACAATATCGGTCGGACTGACTTTCGAATCGGTATCTCTCGTGTAACGAATCGCTAATTCAGGTTGATTCCCTACCAAAACGCGCCCTTGACTATCGTACATCATGCCTCGCGGTACTGAACTGGTTGAGCGTGTTGACTCTGTCCGTTGCACCATATTGGTAAAAATCTCACCTCGATACAATTGCAAATACGCTAAACGGACGAACAATGCCACAAAACACAAAAACGACACCAAAAATAATAAATTCAACCGCAAAGGAATATGCGATTTCGTAGTTTTCTTTTGTTTCAATCGAATTCTAGCCATAATGTCACTCTCTTCTTTAATCGTTCTCTATAGTGGATATATCAATTACTCTTCAAAACTCGCTTCTCATTATACCAAAATATCCCCCCGCAAACAAAACATTTCAATTATTTGTTATGCAACTGAAATAGATGCAGTTTCAAGTCAGTTTTGTTATGATAGTAAGGAGACTTCCGGATAGGAGACAGATTATGTTTAACAAAGCTAAACCTTATTTATTTAATTTCATCTTGACTAGCATCTTGCTGCTAATTATCGCGATTCTATTTCAATTTACACCTTTCGGCGGAGAAACGATGCTGACCGTTGACTTAGGGCAACAATATATTGACTTCTACGCCCTCTTCAAAGAAACGCTCACCCATAGTCCGGAACAATTTCTTTACAGTTTCCAAAAGGCTTTCGGCGGCGAAATGATTGGTTTATGGGCATATTATTTATTGAGCCCTTTCAATTTAATATTCTTGCTGTTTGATGCCGAACAAATGGCGCTCGGCGTCACCATCATCACTTATTTGAAATTGATTGCTGCCAGCATGAGTTTCTTTTATTTTGTACGGCACAAGTATCAATTAGATTTACAGCCGGCAATGATGTTCAGCAATACTTACACCTTAATGAGTTACACGATTGTGTACATGCTCAATATTATGTGGCTTGACGGGCTCGTTCTCTTACCGCTCATTGCGCTGGGCGTCGACCGGATTGTCCGCCGGCAAAAATACAGCCTCTACATTGTGTCGCTAGCCACCTTGTTAATTGCTCATTATTATATTGGCTACATGGTGTGCCTATTTCTAGTGATGTATGCGGCATTCGTCATTGTGGAACAACAAGAGAAATTCTCTTTGAAAGCGTGCGTGCGTCCGTATTTACAATTTGTCGGCGCTTCTCTTACCGCCACGCTACTCAGCGGCATCGTACTCATTCCAACCTTCATCAGCTTGATGCAAAATAAAGTCAGCTACTTGAAGAATGATTTCGACTGGGAAACCGCACACGATTTGCAGGATGTCTTTTCTAAATTTTTTGTAGGGAGCTTTAATTTCGATGAAATGTCGAAAGGTTCACCAAATTTATATGCCGGCGTTATCGTTCTGCTCTTCGCACTTTATTATTTCGGTCTGCGCCGAATTAAATTATCTGAGAAAATCGTTGCTTTCCTAACATTGACGGTCTTCTTTCTTGCGTTCCATTTCAAAGCATTGGACCGCATTTGGCACGGGGGACAATTCCCGATTTGGTATCATTTCCGATTTTCGTTTATTACAACTTTTTTCTTAATTGTGTTGGCAGTTAAAGCATACAAACTGGCGGCTGAACATTTGCCATTATGGTTAGGAATATCCAGCATGTTCGCCTTAGCTGGCTTTACAGGTTATTATTATTGGATTAACCAATACGAGTTTCTAACACCCGTTCAATTATTTGTCACATTAGCTTTCGGCTTGATGACTATTATGGTCATTTACTTTGAACGTGCTAAATGGTCCATTCGCCAACTTTCTTTACTGATTGTGGTTTGCTGCGAATTATTCGCCAACTCCGTTATCATCTTAAATGAATTGAGTTATGTAGACTTATCTAAGTTCAATGATTATGTTACTACATTGGACGAATCGTTAACCGGCTTACGCCATGGCGACCACGATTTTTACCGAATTCATACTACTTTCCAACGGTCAAAAAACGAAGCAATGTTTACACATTTCAGCGGTTTGAACCATTTTGGATCTACAATAGAAGCACATGTCCCGAAACTATACGGCTATCTCGGACTTCCAGACGGCAACGGCTTTGCCAATTATACAAATGGCACTTTATTCACGGATGACTTCTTCAATATTCGTTATATCGTGAACCCGACTAAAAACAGTGCCTCGCACACCGCAGATGATGAATACATTCTCTTTCAAGTGGCCTATGACACCGATTTGAATGCCTACCCTCTAGTCAGTTCGCATCCGCGTTTTGAAATCTATGAGAATGCGCAACGTCTAGGACTTGGCATGACCGTCAGCAAAGACATCATCGCTCCGGAAAGCCAGTTCCGCGACCACCAACCTATCCAAAACCAAGAACTACTCTTGCGATTGATTGATACACAGGGAAGTGGGGTTCCATATTTCACGCAACATCCGGTTGAACAAGCAAGTTTGCAAAACGTCACAATCGCTGATCAAGGCGACGGAGATTTCTACACATACGAGCGTACACAACAAGTTGATGACAGCGCCTCCGATAAAAGCGCCAAAATCCGCTTGACGTTCTCAACGACTTCGAACAATCCGTTCTACTTTACCTTGCCGAGTCAAATCGAAAACGACAATGCGTCACTTCAACTTAATGACCATGCGTACAAAATTTATACACCATTCCGTCGTCGCCAAGTAACAAACGCTACTTACCACACGACACAAAATAATCAAACATTGAGTATCGAACTGTTGGAAGACGAACTCAAAATCAATCCCGTCAGATTATACGAATTCGATGAGGCACGCTTCAATGCGCTAATCGAAGCCAAACAGGCAAGCAATTTCCAAGTAACGAACTTCAAGCATCATCGCATTGAAGGAACGATTAATGTGCCACACGACAGCAACTACATTCTGTTTACAATTCCGTATGACAAAGCTTGGCACATTACCGTTGACGGACAAGTTGTAAAGCCAATCCCCGTCTTAAACGACACGTTGATGGCAATCCCGGCTAAGAAAGGCTCACATCAAATTGTCTTGAATTATTTCCCACACGCCATTTGGTGGGGAGTCGCCACAAGTCTGATCGGCTTGCTCAGTTGCTTACTACTGAAATATTTACCCTTTTTTCAGAAAAAATAATTCTGCTAATTGATTGTTCATAAATTATTAGGTAGTATAGTAATACACAATGAAAAGGAGGTGTGCTGTGAAAAAAATCATATCACTTATTGCTCGCGGGCTTCGGAATCCGCGCCATTATATTGAAGCATTAGGTTTGAAACGACGTCAGTTACAACAAATTGCTTTCAGCGCTATTCTCGTTATGAGCGTCGCTTCTTTTCTGATGATTGTATTACCGCTCTTACATGTGGCAGAAGATATTGCCGGAGTGGCTGAATATATCCCTAATTACACGGTAAATAATCAAGAATTAACCATTCAAGCACCGGATAAACCTCTTTATTATCAAGCAGATTATGCTCAAGTTATCATTGATGACACCGTTATTCGCACCGGAATATCAAATAGCATCCTCATTCCGGATGACAAAGCCCGGACAATCAATCCCGGTTCATTGATTGGCTTATATGTCTTCAAGGACCAAGCTTTTCTAAGTTTGAATCAGACATTATATTCTTTTGATGATATTCATAATGGTACGATATCACCAGATGCGCTCATTGCCTATGTCAATTCCTTTGCAAAAATGAAAGGTGCTATTTTGCTGGTGGCGTTCATTACGACTTTCATCATGAGTGCTTTGAGTTATTTGGTACAAATGTTAGTGATTGCTTCCATGGTTTCAGGATTCAATTTACATTTGACTCAACCGATTCCATTCAAAGATCGCTTGCGTTTAACTATGACGGTTTCGTTGTTCCCACTTATCTTATTGCAAGGTCTATCGTTACCAGTTACTATACAATTTGTTTTGTTGATGGCAATTACTTTGTACACGATCTTCTTAATGTTTAAGAAACATACAGATTTCATTCGCAATATCACAAATGGATAACAAATTAGCCCCCGCTTTTTCAGCGGGGGCTTTGTGGTTGATTGATGTATTACTTCTTACGATTTGCCTTTCTTGCTTGACGGTTCTGTTCACGCTTCGTCCGTCTTGCTTCTTGGCGTTTATGTTCTTTAATTTGATAATTGAGTTTGCGTTTATAACCCGGTTTTACTTTACGTTTTTTGTTGCGGTTAATCATGGCAACAACAGTTGGGTCATCTTTATCTTTCTTCGTGTCTTCTCGTTCGCTACGACGGTGGCGAGAGGCTACTTCTCTGATTTCGCCACGGATTAAATCTACTTGTGTAAATTCGATACCTTTTTTCTCCAGAGCGACAATCGCTTGGTCATCATCCGGCGTGACAAAAGTGTAAGCTGTGCCCGCTAATTGATTGCGCCCTGTGCGTCCAACACGATGTACAAAGAATTCCAGTTCTTTCGGTAATTCCGTGTTAATAACCATCGAAATGCCCGGAATATCAATGCCGCGCGCTGCCAAATCGGACGCTACAACATATTGATACTCTAAATCTTTAATTTGGCGCATTGTACGTTTACGTTCACGCGGTGTTAAGTCGCCGTGAATGGTCGCTACTTTCAAGCCTTGTTCTTTCAAATATTGCGCCACTTCATCTGCATATTTCTTCGTATTACAAAAAACAAGCGCCAAATACGGATGTCCTAACGTCAAAAGTTTGTAAACTAATTCTTCACGATTGCGACCTTTTGTGTTGATTAAGTAATTGTCGATTTTGCTTGCTAAAACTTCTTTAGGTTGAATTTGAATGACTTTCGGTGCACTGACGTATTTGTTAAGAAAGACTTCCAATTGTTGCGGAATCGTCGCTGAGAAGACCATCAACTGCAAGTCGCGTGACAATCTTGAAGCAATATCATCGACAACTTGTAAGAAACCTAAGTCCATTGTCATGTCCGCTTCGTCAACGACCATAATTCCCGCCGTTTGAACCCACAACTTATTCTCGGACATCAAATCGAAGATTCTTCCCGGTGTGCCGATCACTACATGCGGTTGCGCATTATCCAACTTCTCCATTTGCTTATGCTTATCCGTTCCGCCAATATAATTCACGACGCGAATTTCTTCCGACGAAAATGACGCAATCTGACGACTGGCTTCAAATAATTGAGTAGCCAACTCACGACTCGGCGCCGTAATCACCACTTGCACTTCATTCAATGACGGATCCACCTTCTCAAAAATCGGCACCAAAAAACTATGCGATTTGCCCGAGCCGGTTTGTGACTGAACAATTAAATTATGCCCCTTCAATGCTACCGGCAACACCTCTGCTTGAACCGGCGTCAATGTCTCGAACTTCAAATCCGCCAAAGCTTCCTTGATGAAAGGTTTCAGCGAAAACTCTGTAAATTTTTTCATTGTGTTCTCCTTTGCTCTAATTGTGTATACAACTTTTATTCATTTGATTTCAAAGAAAACTCGAACAACGCTACGTGAGTGTTGCCCGAGTTACATTTACTCAACTTCTACATTATACGAGAAAAAATCCACAGAAGTCAAATCAGCTTAATAAACAGAACGCGTAATGACCAAGCTGTTTGGCTTATTGTACTCACGCTCCAAATAATCTTGATACGTTCCCGGCGAAATAAAACCTTTCATACTTAAAATGTCTGTTCCCGCCTGACCGATAATTGAATCTGCCAACAAGACACAATTGGTACTCAACACGAAATAACTTCTGAACTTGCTTTCCGTGAATTTGAACAAACGCGCATGCGTTGCTTGCTGCAAACGATAAGAATACATCGGTTTGCCTTTAACGCCTTCTTTGGCAGGAAGTTCTTTGTCTGTAGGCTGCCATGGCACTGTAATGCTCTCTATTTCGGCAATGCGTGCTTCAATGGCTTTTTTCTGCTCGTCATTGAGACGCAACCCGTAACTGAAGAGCGTCTTGTTGCTCTCTACTTTACAAAAGTCTACATACTTGTCGCGATCGACTTTGAACAACACACCTTCGCCAATTGCACCGCCTAATTTTTCGGAAAAAGTATCGTAACTGCCATAAGAAATAACTTCGCCGTTGTAACAAATATCCACATGTCCCATTGCGCCAAACCCTGATTCCGTCACGTGAACAAGCACTTCCAAGTCGGGTGTTGCATTCTCTTCCTTACTTAAATCAAATAATGTTGAAGCTGTTTCGCCTGTTTCTTGCTGTAAAGTCGCGTTGATTTTTTTCAACATATTATTCGGAATCAGCGCTACTAAGACAATCGGCAAATTCATCTTGAATTTACGTTTCAATTCAGGATGCCCTGCTTCCGTATTGAAAAATAATCCGTCACGGAAATACGTGAAACCTAAGAAAATTAAATAAATCCCCACAATTAGAAACTGCAATTCCGCATCTTCACTCGGAGAAAACAGCGCACTAATCCCCAATAAGCCATACATAATCGCATCGAATAGGAAACGACCTCGTGGTTTGATGTCGTTTTTGCGGTAAAGAACATATGTAATTGCGCTAATACCTGCTGTAAAGATTTGATATGCACCGAACAACATGACGATTACATTAATCGGCGCATCCGTCAACATATTAACTGCTGACAAGATAAATGCAAATATAATCTGACCGATTGTGGACAGCAAACTTCCGCGATCTTCTTTCGGCTTAAACCAGCGACTAAATAAATTGAATATTCCGACAAAGAAGAAATAGGCTGTCACCCAATCGATAAAATGACGGGTCGCTTCTTTACCGAATAGAATTAACAGTACACCGCCAATCATTGTAAGTAAACCAATCACAATCATTTTGATAGCGGAATAAGTTGGCTTAAATTTCATAATGTTCCTCCTAGATTTCTAAATTTTTGCTTCACTGCCGGATTGTATTTGCGTACCGGCTACGAAGTCTGCAAGGTGACGTTTATCTTGGCGCCATAATGCCATTAACATTAACAATAAGATACTGTAGGTCAGCACATTTAATATAACTAACCAAAGCATATTTTCAGGATGATAAATAGCATGAATGGCTGTCATATGACCTAATTGCCAAGGTAGAAATTTCACGACATTACGCAACAAACTTGCCCCGAAACTACGCTGTCGAAAGGCAACTGTTAAACCGCGTTTACGTTTCCCAATTGTTCCACCGCGATAATCCATTACCGCAAACGCAATGGTTACGGGCAAAACTGAAGTTACAAACGAAATAACCTGAGTTACACCTTCATCAAACGATACAAAAATTGTTCCGAATAACGCCGTATACAGAATCGTAAAGCCCACAAAAAGAAATATCAAGTAAAGGCAAATCACTGCCCAATCGATTAACAACGCCCACACACGATCTTTCAATTGAATCGGATTAGGTTTCAGAAATTTCACAGCACGTTTCTCCATCCGATACCCCTCCTATTCTGCTACTCCTTCACTACGACGCGCAAAACTATCAAGTGCCGCACGGTACATAATCGGATAGGCTGCCGTTTCATTTGGATAATATAATCTATCTTGAAACGCAAGTTGCTCATCGGTTAATCCTTGCCCAATTGCTAAAGCTAACGCATCGGCGAAACCGAGAATATTTTGTTCGGAACGTAATTGCGCACCTAATAACTGCCCACTCTCACGATTCACTACTAATTTCAAGTGAACATCACTGACATCCGTTAGTGAGTACGGCGCCGTTTGATGAACAGCTAACACGTCGAATTGTTGGCTCGCTTCTTGTTCCGTCATGCCGACACTCACAATATATTGACTAAAGACGCGAGAGCCAATGAGGCGCAATGATTTTGCTTGTTTGACGCGCGGTTTGAGTAGATTGAATGCTACTACTTGTCCCGAACGAATCGCATTATTAACTAAGGCGATGAAACGTTCCTTTCCTGATAAAGCATACGGTGTCTGCACTAAATCTCCAATCGCATAAATATTCGGAACACTCGTTTCTAAATACTCATTAACTTGCACCGTGCCGTCCACATTCAATGCTACGATACCTTCGACTAATTGTGAATTCGGTAATAAATTCACCCCAAGGATAATTGCGTCGGGATATAGCTCATTGCTAGCAGTCGACACACACAAAGGCTCCGTTGTAATCGATTCTACCGCTTCTCCCAAGTGTAAATCCACGCCAACTAACTCAATCGCTTGTTGAATGTCAGCCACAAATTCCTTGTCGAAGTATCTGGCAGCTAATGTCGCATTCGCTTCAATCAAACTCACTTGTTTATTCGCATTTACCAGAGCTTCCGCAGCCTCAATTCCGATTTGTCCGCCGCCAATAACAGCAACGTGATAGGCACGTTCAATGATATCTTCAGCAACTTGCGCATAATGAAACTGCTTCGTCGATACAATTCGCTCATCATTTAACTCCGCTACTAATGCCGACGATTGCTTGGAGCCCATCGCCAAAATCAGCTTATCGTATTCAAGGCGTTTTCTCGAACCGGACACATCCTCAACTTCAACTTGTTGCACCTCAACATCAATCGCAACCGCTCGATGCTGCGCTAATAAATGAACGCCCGCTTTCAAAATGTCACGTTCACTAAGAAAATAAGCCTGTGTCAAAGAATCGATTTCACTGTTCAATTTCAAATTCAGTCCACTGGGAATGAAACCGACACGTTCTTGCTCGTCGATTACTTTAATATCTGCTTGCGGATATAATTTTGCGGCTTCAAGCGCACAACTCATTCCCGCAAAGGAACCACCAATAATGACAATTTTCATTCAAACCATCCTTTCTTGTTACCCTTTTCACTCTTATATTATACAAAGCATTCGAACATTAAACAAATAAAATTTTTATCCCAAGTGCAAACAAGTAAATTGTCTGAACTCCAAAAGTTCTGTATAATAATAGGATGTACGGGAGGGATATTATGCAAAAAAATCATTTACTATTAACATTATTCGGTGCGACCGGCGACTTAGCCGCTCGAAAACTTTATCCGGCAATTTATCGCTTGTATTTGAGTGGGCATTTGTCCGAACATTTCGCTTTAATCGGTACTGCTCGACGCGAATGGACACATGAACATTTTCGTTCGGTTGTACTGAATAGTATTCAATCACTTGTTAAGGACACTGCACACGCAGAAGCGTTTGTTTCACACTTCTATTACCAACCGCATGATGTCCAAGACCAACAGCATTATATTCAATTACAACAACTCGCCGATTCTTTAGATACAAAATACGACCTAAAAGGCAATCGCATCTTCTACCTGTCTACGGCGCCACATTTTTTCCCGATTATTGCGAAACATTTGAAATCGGAACAGCTATTATCTGATACGGGGTATAATCGTTTAATTATTGAAAAGCCGTTCGGACATGACTATCCTTCCGCCGAATTATTACAAGAGCAATTGGGACAAGTCTTCGACGAATCACAAATTTATCGCATTGACCATTATTTAGGTAAAGAAGTCGTTCAAGCCGTTTCCAACTTGCGTTTTGACAATACGTTGTTCAAGAAGCAATGGAACGCCAGCACTATCGACAATGTGCAAATTACACTCGCAGAAACAATCGGTGTTGAAGAGCGCGGAGAATATTACGAGACAAGTGGCGCGACACGCGACATGATTCAAAACCACGCACTACAACTTCTTGCTTTAGTTGCCATGCAACAACCTGAAGTCTTGACCTCCCAATCCATTCAACAAGCAAAAATCAATGTTCTCAACAGCATCAAGTTGCCAACTGATTTAGTCGAAACGCAAACCCAGGTTGTTCGCGCACAATACGGAAGCAACGGAAATGCCAAAGCTTACCGTGATGAACCGAAAGTAAGTGTTGATTCTGTGACAGAAACTTATTTTGCTGCAGAAATTCACTTGGATTTACCGGAATGGCAAGGTGTGCCTTTCTATTTACGTTCCGGCAAATGTTTAACAAACAAGGCCACTTTCATTGATATTGAATTTAAGCCGGCAAATAACAGTGTTCAAGGCGAACGCTTGCGTCTGGAAATCGCACCTAATTTAGGCTATGAATTGTGGTTGAACACGAAACAAGTAGGCGCTGATAAGTGTTCGAAGCTAATTCCGCTTCGCTATCATTATTCAGAAGAAGAACTCGCGCGTATTCCCGATGACTATGAACGCTTGATTGGCGAATGTATCGACGGTGATAAGAGTCATTTTGCACATTGGCAAGAAGTCGCAGCGGCATGGCGTTATATCGACACGATTCACGCCCACTGGCAAAAAGAACAAGCAACTATCCTCCCAACTTATCCTGCCGGCAGTAACGGTCCGGTTGAAGCAGAGGCTCTTCTTGCGCGCACAAACCGTCAATGGCGCGAATTGGGTTGAGGTAATCTTATTTCACGGAGGACACGATTACTATGCGCAAACATAAGAGCAGAAACAGACGCAACTTTATACGCTATCTTATTGCTGGATTGTTATTTTGTATGGGGATTGGATTATTGCTTCTCGATCCACTCAAAAATTATTTCATTCAACAAGGACAAGAAGTCAATTCTATCGTCAACTTGACTCGCGAGGAAATTGTTGCCAATCAACAACGCACTGTTACTTATAACTTTGAAGATGTCGAAGCAATCTCCGCTTATAGAGTGCTGAAAAATCGCATCAATCCTAAAGATTTACCAACCATTGGTGCTATTGCTATCCCAAGTGTCAAAGTAAATCTGCCGATCTATTTAGGTGTTTCAGAAGAAGGAATGTATTTAGGCGCTTGCACTCTCATTAAGAATCAACAAATGGGACAATCCAATTACCCTTTAGCAAGCCACCACTCCATTCATCCTGACTTGTTATTCGCACCGTTAAAGCATTTACAACTGGATGATTTAATTTACTTAACCGATTTGGATGCTGTTTATGTCTATCGTACCCACCTCATCGAAACGGTGGATCCTTACCGCATGGATGTACTGGCTTCCACCGAACAATCCATTGTCACGCTCATCACATGCGACGACACCTTGGAAAATCGTCTCATCATTCAAGCCGAACTCATTGATACCAAGCCAATGAAGCAAGTCACTCCCGAGATGTTGGATGCATTCAATCTCGCACAAACTGTCCCGGAATAATCCTAACAACCTAAAAAGGCACCCAGTCGATGTCCTCCAACATCCTAGGTGCCTTTTATTTATTCTGCCTTAAGTTTAATCCGTAATATCCAGATGCAATTCCGTCAACTGCTCAGGAGCGACATAACTTGGTGCTTGTGTGAACATATCCGCACCGCGACCGTTTTTCGGAAAGGCGATGACTTCGCGAATATTCGGTTCTTTCGCCAACAACATGACGAGGCGATCCAAGCCCAATGCCAAACCTCCATGTGGCGGGAAGCCGTAGTCGAATGCATCGAGTAAGAAGCCGAATTGGCTTTCTGCTTCTTCCGGTGTGAATCCAAGTAACTCAAACATTTGCGATTGCATATCACGCGTGTAAATTCGCACACTACCGCCACCGATTTCATAACCGTTCAAGACAATATCGTACGCTTGTGCCAAAGCTCCGGCAGGGTTTGCTTTCAATGCCGCAACATCCGGGTTTTGTGGCGCCGTGAATGGGTGGTGCATCGCCACATAGCGACCTGCTTCTTCGTCATACTCGAACAATGGCCAATCGGTTACCCATAAGAAAGCTAATTCGTTCTCATCAAATAATCGATGAGCTTTTGCTAAATGTACACGTAATTCTCCCAATGATGCCGCCACAACTTCCGGCTGGTCCGCCACGAAAAATAGCATATCGCCTACTGTTGCGTTCATTTTTTCCATGATAGTTGCAGCTTGCGCCTCATCAAAGAATTTAGCAATCGGCCCGTTTAAGCCTTCTTCTGTCACCTTCAACCAAGCCAAACCTTTCGCTCCATAAGGTTTCACAACTTCGACAAGAGCGTCCGCTGTTTTGCGTGTATAGGCGTCCGCTAAACCTTTCAAATTGATTGCCTTCACTTGTCCGCCATTCGCAACCGTGTTGCTGAAGACGCTGAATGACGACGTACTTGCAAAGTCGGACAAATCTGTCAATTTCATATCGAAACGAACATCCGGCTTATCCACCCCATATTCCGCCATTGCTTGGGCGTAAGTCATCGTCGGGAATGCTTCCGTCATCTCCACACCGCGCGTTGCTTTGACAACAGCTTTCAACATCGCCTCAACAATCGCTTGAATCTCCGCCTGCGTCAAAAAACTCGTCTCCAAATCGACTTGCGTAAATTCAGGTTGACGGTCTCCACGCAAATCTTCATCACGGAAACAACGAACAATCTGGTAGTAACGGTCGAAACCAGCACCCATCAATAATTGCTTGAATAATTGTGGTGATTGTGGCAATGCAAAAAATTTACCTGCTTCACGACGTGTCGGCACTAAATAATCGCGTGCACCTTCCGGCGTTGATTTCGTCAAATAAGGTGTTTCAACGTCAATGAAACCTAAACCGTTCAAGTAGTCGCGGATTGCTTGTGTCACTTGGTGACGTAATTTGAGATTCGCAAACATCTTTGGACGGCGAAGGTCTAAGAAACGATGACGTAAACGTAATTCTTCTTGAACATCCAAATTATTCTCAATATAGATTGGCGATGTCTTAGATTGCGCTAGAATTTCCAATGAGTGCGCAATCAATTCATAACGACCGGTCGCAATCTTCTCATTAATTTGACTTGCATCGCGCTCTTTCAACACGCCTGTTACTGAAATCACGTATTCGCTACGAATTTTCTCAGCTAGAGCCATTTGCTCACCGACGAATTCCGTATCAAACACTACTTGGCAATACCCTTCACGGTCACGCAAATCCACAAAAATCAAACTTCCTAAATCACGACGTTTCTGTACCCATCCCTTTAAAGTGATGGTTTGACCTACCAGTATTTTGTCAACTAATCCACAATATGTTGTTCTTTTCATCGTTTATTCTCCTCTAAAATATTTATCAATCACAGACGTATCGACTGTCTGACGTCTGAATTCGCCTAAGAAATCCGCAAATAAATCTGCTGCTTTTACAGTGACTTGCTTGCCGCTTTCTTGATTCTTCATCTGGACTGTTCCGGCTGCCAATTCCTCTTCGCCAACAGTTAGAATGAGTTTTGCTTTCAATTTCGCTGCCGCTTTGAACTGTGCTTTCAAACTTCGATTCATATAATCGCGTTCTGCCAACAAGCCGTCCTTGCGCGCCGCTTGCACTAATTGCAAAGCCAGTTGATTCGTTTCCTCGCCCAATCCGATGACGTACACATCCAAAGGCTCTTCTTCCGGAATCTCCACTTGTTGTTGCTCTAACAAAAGAATTAAACGCTCTAAACCAATCCCGAAACCAAAGCTCGGTGTTTGCGGCCCGCCAATTTGTTCGACCAAACCGTCATAACGACCGCCGCCACAAATAGTCGATTGCGCGCCAATCGATGTATCATCTACCATAATCTCGAAGATTGTATCTTGATAATAATCCAAACCGCGCACCACTAGCGGATTCACCGTGAAAGGAATTTCCAACGCTGTCAACATCGCTTTGACTTCTTCAAAGTGCTTGTGACTCTCATCCGACAAATAATCCAAGATTGTTGGCGCATTCTCCACTAATGCCTTATCACGCAGGTCCTTACTATCCAGAATACGCAACGGATTATCATGCAAACGACGTTGCGAATCCTCACTCAATTCCGCCTTCAACGGCTCAAAATAATTCACTAGTGCTTGACGATACGCTTGACGGTCAGCTGTTTTTCCAAGCGAATTAATATACAAAGTAATATTCTCTATCCCCAGTTCCGTGAAGAAATCCCATGTCAAAGCGATAGCTTCCGCATCAATTGCCGGATTCGTGCTACCAAACACTTCCGCTCCGATTTGTGTAAATTGACGTTGGCGTCCTGCTTGCGGACGCTCGTAACGAAACATCGGTCCATTGTAGTACACTTTATACGGTTTCGCATGTTCCGGTCCGAACAATTTATTCTCAACATAAGCGCGAACAACTCCTGCCGTTCCTTCCGGGCGTAATGCAATATGGCGTTCGCCTTTGTCATAAAAGTCGTACATTTCTTTCGACACAACATCTGTTGTTTCTCCGACTGAACGTGCGAACAACTCGTACGCTTCAAACATCGGTGTTCTAATTTCTTTATACTGATAACTATCAAATATTGCACGCGCCGTATCTTCGACGTACTGCCATACATAACTCGCTCCCGGCAAAATATCTTCTGTTCCTTTAAGTTTACGCATTATTTTTCCTCCTAATACAAATAAACACGTCCCGACTAAAAGTCATAGGACGTGTGTTTAATACGTGGTACCACCTGTGTTTATGAGAAGCTTTATAGCTGGACAACACCTGATGGTTGTTTGTATAAATCCTCTCAACTCTACTGCTGTAACGTTGCAAACGGAGCAACTTTGCATTGCCCTTCTCCATAGTGTCTTCGCATCATGCGTTGCGCTCCTTCCAGCCAAGGGAGTGCTCTCTATCATTCGCCGCTACTTGTCTACTTCATCGAATATAATATTACATGCAATTGTACCGACCACCCCTGGTTTTGTCAAGAGGTTTGATTGAGAAAATCCGAACGTATTTTCTTTTGCATAACAGGCTGATTTAGTAACTATCCTCATTTAAAAGCAGTATTCTTTAAATCTAAGAATGGCTCTCAAAACAGTCCGTGTTCACCATGTTCTCTACATTCATTCACACCTACACTAAGTTTTTCCATGTTTAGCTTTTCTTACTCTTGCTTACAAGAACCGTTTGTCTGCGATTCTCATCACATGACTTATTCAATTTCTGTTGATATTTGCCACATCATACCAAACTTATCTTCTAAATTGGCATAAGCCGGACTCCAAAAAGTTTCTTGTAATTCCATGTGAATTCTCTTTGCACCTACAGCTAGTCTGTCGTAAATAGTTGTTGCTTCTTCAATCGAATCTACGATGATACACGCTGTCATGTTATACCCGTGCTTATATTCAAAGTCTGGATTTTCATCGGAAATCATTAAACGATGATGCCCTATCTTCAACTGAGCATTCAACACTAAATGCTCTCGCTCTTTAGGACATTCGGGTACATGTTCTTTGTAAAAAGTCATGCTTACTAATTCTGCATTCAAAGCATTCTTATAAAATTCAACTGCTTCTTTCCCATTACCATCTGTTACTAAATATATTTCAAGTGATTTAATCATAAATTTTTCTCATTTCCTTTGTTAAACTTCTTGAATAGCAAAATAATTACCTTCATTATCCGAAAAGTTAAAAAAACGTAATTCTCCATACTCCATAATTGGATTGGCGTGAACACCCCGTTCGACAAAATAATTATACACATGCTCCAAATTGTCTGTTTGCATCATGATTGACGGTGTTCCTAAATGAAGTTCCGGATGTAGCATTTCGACTTTTGATTTATCTTGTAACACTAACTGAACCTCGGACATTACTAACGGTGCGACAACATAAATATAGTCGCCATCCGGTGTAGTGACTTTCTCAACTTTTTGAAACCCTGCTTGTTCTTTCCAGAACTTCGCATTAGCGTCCAAATCTCTTACATATAGCATTACTTGCCCTAATGATTTAACCATTCCTGTTTTGCCCCTAACAATTTCTGTTTTTTTTTCGTAAATTCGCTAACTTTTTATGATTGTTTAAGCAATTAAATTATCTCAAACTGCTTTTGCGCAACATAATGCCAAATTTTGATAAAACAATGAGCTATTACTCCCACTCTATTGCTCTATCGATAAATAAGGATTGAAAGAGCTTAAAATAAGGTAGTTTTAGCGATTTATAAAGTATGGGTTGATAAGGATTGGCTTGTATTGTTTGCGATTTGTTTGCAGAACCCTTCCCTCTTTGTTGTGGAAATATTTTCTGAATTATGTTAAAATATAGAATAGATTTGAGGTGAAATGATGAAACTAAGTGTTCGACTAGCTTTAGAAACTTTACAAAATATAGAGGAACTAAAAGAAATAATTACTAAAGAAAATTTTGGAGAATTAAAGATAACAAATGGTTTTGTAGTAAATCAAGCTTTTAGAGAAACTATGGGAAATACTGATTGGAAAAAAGTAATTCAAGATACCTCTCCTTTAGTTCAGAAAAAATTTGGTAAATTAGAAGATACCCCGCTTAAAACTAATTTGACATTGAATGATGATACTAAGTCATTCATAGATGAGCTGAAACTAGAATTTCCAAAGTATACAGATACTAATTATGTTACGGTATCTTATATAATCAGAATAGTCGTCAGAGCAGCATTATTAAAGAGAATAGAAAAGTAGCAACCCCTGTTGGTTGTTATTTTTTTATTCTTTTTCATTTTTTTCTCTTTACAAGAGGGACAATTATAGTAATATATAATTACCTCTTATAGAGGGGATAATAACAACGAAGGAGAATTTCATATGATAAAACCAATATTAAATGCAGAAGAAACAGTAGGTGGAGAAAAAATCCTTGTCAATCAAAAGCCCTATTTTCTTTATGTAGAAGAAAATGGTAAGCGTGTAAAAACAGAAACAGTTGCTGGCTACTCGTACGAGTGCGTAGCTATTGAAAAACAATTTGAACGCTTTAATGTAAAGATTGAGCATTCTAAACCTCTTTTCCAAGATTCAAAAGCAATCCCTCAGAACTGTTTAGTTGAATTTTCTGGGTTAACTGGTAGTGTCTACATTGCCGGAGATAGTTACAAATATGTGGCTTGCTCTTTCAAGGCAGAAGATATAGAGGTGGTAGAAGATGAGTAAAAATGATTACAAGATGATAACCGCATTCTCTAAGCCTCCTATTCTTTTAAGAAAAAAATTTATATTAGCAGTTATTTTTACTCTGATTTCTGTTTTGATAAGTCAATACTTTTTAAAATCAGAGTACCTAATAATGAC
>JAMXJH010000006.1 GCA_026131555.1 Aerococcaceae bacterium NML190073
GGCTCACTGTTTTTTCAGCGACTTTCTGGTTGCCGTTCATGACTTGGACAGTGATGTTACCTGGACGTTTGTTATCTTGGTTGTTGGCGTCGTCCCATGTTTTCTTACCGGAGATGTCGATGGTTTCGGTATTGCGGTAGGTGTTGGTAATTGTATTGTTTTCGCCATATTCAACAGTGTAGCCAGCAACGGTTACTTCCTTCAAAGTATATGTATAAGCTTTACCTGCTGGGCTGTATTTAGGCAGGTCAGTTACTTCAAACATCCATTCATTAATATCCGTTCCACCCATTACATCAACTGTTTTATTAAATTCTTTACCATCTTGTAAGACGGTTACCGTAATTTTTGCCGGACGTGTCTTGAATTGGTTATTGTAATCGTTCCAGACTTTTTTACCTGAAATTGAAACTTTTTCGTTGTTCGAATAAGTATTAGTGATCGTTGCGCTCGTAGCTGTTACATCACTTACTACTGCTGTGTAATCTGCAACTGGTAACTCTTCTACTGTATATACGCTAGGGGTCAATGTGCCGTCTTGATATTTCGGCAAGTTAGTCCATTCAACAGTCGCGCCATCTTGTGAGTTAGCAGCAAGTGTCTTAGCTTCACCATAGTTTGCGCCATCGCGCTTCAATTGGAATTGAACTGCTGGTCGATTAGTTGCATCTCCGTTGACCCACTTCTTAGTGACGGTAAAGTTTACCTTTGGTTTTCTATTTATAATTGTGCGAATAGCGCCTTCCTTAGTGACCGTTACTTTTATTGGTGTAGAATCTAATTCATATCCTTCCGGCGCGGTTATCTCGGTAATTGTAAACTGACCTTTTTTGGCTTCTTCAGCCGGGATAACACCTGAGTAGGTTCTTCCGTCAGCACCAGTTGGAGGTAAATTAAATTCAGAGCCATCCGGCTTCGTCACTTTGAAAACTGCTCCCGGTAATTTAGCACGCGTTTCTTCGTCTACTTTATAAACCACAATACGGTAGCCAGTATCCAATTGAATTGTTCCACCTTCAGTAATTTTACTTAAACGTTCCACTAATAGTTCCGTTTGCGTATTTGTGTCACTCAATGGTAGAGAGCCTTCGTTTGTTTCAACCGATACAATATTTCCTACTGTGGAACCATCTGCCGGCGCTGTTGTCTGGTAGTCTAAGAAATATGGTTGCGCCTTTAAATTGTTAATGGTAAGCGTAAAAGTTGTATAACTGGAATCAAAATTAACTGTGTAATCCACGCCTTGTACCAAATCAACCGGATTATCCAATTGCCAGCCTTGGTTAACACCCGAACCTGTTCTTAAGATAAACGACTCAGGGATGAACTGCATTGGTCCACCTGTTTCTGAGATTCTATCAGTCAAGACAAAGCTTGTATATTGTTTCTTTTTCGCGTTTAGACGAATACGCCATGGATGCACATACTCGCCTTGCAAGCCTAAGGTTGGTGAGTTATAAGGTTTTTTCGAGAGGACACCTCCGTATTTAGCCATATTCTCTCTACCAACTGCCTCCGTATTATCCGAAGTTCCTCTTGGAGAAACCTTAATAATGACATCTTTGGTTCCTATATCTTTCATATTATTGAATGTTAGAGTTTTTTCTGTATCTTGTCTAAGCGAAGTAAAGTTAACGTAGAATGTTCCTTTTACGCCAATTACTTCGGTTGATTGCTTAACTTCCAGGTACTTCTCTAAGTTTTGCAAAACAATGCGAACTGAACCTCCGGCATTTTCACCGGCTGATGTCACAGTAGCGACCCCGATTGTTAAACCTGTGTCTTTATCCACTAAATCAATTGCTGCATTTTGAATATTTACCGGAGCAGGAATATTAACAGTGAAATGATCTCCATTATTCAAGTTTGCGTCATACGCACTCAAATCAAATCCCATTTGGAATGAGTAACGGTTATTTTCCGTCAATTGATATTTCCCTTCAGACATGGACGCCTCTCGACCGTTGTCCAAGTCCCAAACGATAACATCTGACAAGACGTTTGTTAGTTCCTTTGCCGGATTATTCACTGACAAATGAATTTCTTCCTCTTCCTTGTCTTCCGTTTCCTCAGAAGAAATTTCTTCTAATTCTCCGTCCGTCGAATCAGAAGGAGCTTCTCCTATTTCTTCAGAAGGTAATCCATTTGGAACCTCCAATGTTTCCACTACTTCTGTGGAAGCTGAGTCATTATTTACTTCTTGCGCAGAGACATTCAAAGGTAACAAAACAGTGTTTACCAATAACATCAACACAATAAATAAATTGCTCAGTAATTTATGCCATTTTTGCATAGTTTTCTCCCCCTTATTATTTGCATTTCTCATGCTAATTAAATATATCATTTCCATTTTTTAAATTCAAGCAAAGAAACACTGTAAAATAGTGATGTACAACTTCTCATTTGAAAAACTCTTTTTCCTTCTAAAAATATATGCTATAATCAGCTTAGGAATATTCTGCTGTACCTTGTGTACAGTTAACATAAAGGAGAATTTAAATGATTAGTGTAAGCGATTTGAAAGCCGGTATGACTTTTATCCAAGATGGCAAACTATGGAAAGTTCTAGAAATTAGCCACCATAAACCTGGTAAAGGAAATACTATCATGCGTATGAAAATCCGTGATGTGCGCAACAACTCTACAATTGATACGACAATGCGTCCGGACGAGAAAGTTGAACGTGCGCACATCGACACAAAAGATGTTCAATACTTGTATAGCCAAGACTCAACTGCCGTCTTCATGGATTTGGAAACTTATGAGCAATATGAAATCCCGGAAGATGCTATTGAGAATGAATTAAAATACTTACTTGAGAACATGGAAGTAAAAATTCAGTTCTACGGCTCAGAAGTGATTGGCGTTTCACTTCCTTCAACCGTTGTCTTACAAGTAACTGAAACTCAACCTTCCATTAAAGGCGCTACTGTTTCAGGTTCAGGAAAGCCTGCCACTATGGAAACTGGTTTGGTAGTAAACGTTCCTGACTTTATCGAAGCGGGCGAATACTTAATCGTCAACACAGCGGAAGGTACATATAGCGGACGCGCAAATAAATAATAATTTGAAATTCCCCCTGTTAGCAATCCTAACAGGGGTTTGTTATAACTTATTTATATCATAAAAGGATTTAGTATGAAGTTATCCCATACTAAATCCTTTACCTTATTCACTAGCTTTTCAAATCAATTACCATCCGTCCGCGGATTTTTCCTTCTTCCATTTCTTCAAAGATATCGTTGATTTCTTCCATTTTGCGTAGCTGACATTGAGGTACTACTTTGCCTTCAGCAGCAAATTGGAATGCTTCTGCCAAATCTTGGCGTGTGCCGACTAATGAACCAATTACTTCAATACCGTCTAGTACGAGTCTTGGAATGCTCAAATCCATAGATTCTACCGGTAAACCAACCGCTACAATGACTCCGGCTGCACGCACAGCATTAACGGCATCATTAAACGCTGACTTACCTACAGCCGTTACAACGGCTGCGTGCGCACCACCCACTTTTTCTTGAACGAATTTGCCTAAATCTTCTTTCAGTGGGTTAACAACGATATCTGCTCCATACTTCTTAGCGAATTCTAATTGTTCATCATTGATGTCCACGGCAATTACTTTTGCACCGAACACATTTTTGGCATACTGAAGGGCTAAGTTTCCTAAACCGCCTAGACCTGAAATGATAATCCATTGCCCCGGACGAACCTTAGAAACTTTAATGGCTTTATAAGTCGTAACTCCGGCACAAGTAACACTACTTGCCGCTTCAGAGGAAAGTCCCTCCGGAACCTTTACAGCATAGTCGGCTGTTACGATACATTTTTGTGACATACCGCCGTCTACAGAATATCCCGCATTCTTCGCTGAACGGCAAAGCGTTTCATTTCCTGTTGTACAATAGTCGCAATGTCCACATCCTTCAAAAAACCACGCAACACTTGCTCTGTCGCCAATTTTTAATGAGGTAACACCCTCTGCTACTTCCGTTACAACTCCGATTCCTTCATGTCCAAGTACACGCCCGGAAACGTCACCGAAATCAGCGTTCTTCACGTGCAAGTCCGTGTGACATACGCCGCAACAAATCATATCCAACAGGGCTTCGCCTGCTTTCAGTGGACGCAATTCTTTCTCAACTACTTCGGCTTTGCGATCCGGTGTCGCAATAATTGCTTTGAACTTCATACTTCAACACTCCTTGTGATTTTTTTAACACACTCATATTGTACACCTTTTCACTTGGAAAATTAAGCAAATTTTAATAAAAAATATCTCATTTTATTTTGATAAGCGTAAATATTCCGTTTTTCTAAATAAGTCTGTTGCACTAACATTTAGCCTAAATCATCTTCAATATTTATCAAACATTGTAAAATAATTTCATACTTCTTGCGAACCCACCGTTTGTTTCTAATCTTTTTTTAATAAAAAAAGAGATTAAGACAAATGCTTAATCTCTTGAAGTTTACGATTCTAACTTAATGTATCGTATGTTTTATTCCATTTCTCGCTTGTGCTTCGGCATTAGACCTACACTTGCAAGAATGCTCAACGCAGCCGCACCAAAGATAGTATATTCTGTATACTCTCCCGTCTTCGGCAATGTTGATGTCGGTGTTTGCTCTGATGAAGCGGTATGTGACGACGCAGTCGTTTGATTTGTTGAAGTTACTGCACCTTCTAGCTTCTCATTCTTAGGTTGAGCTGTCTGAGGTTTTTCTTCAGACGGTTTAACCATGTTGTCTTTGCCTTGCTCCGGCGCTTGAGGTTGTTCTGTCGGTACAGTATCCTCCACTTTAGGTGGTGTTTGTTCTTCTTGCTTCGGTGTTTCTTCTGCCTTTGCATAAAGAACGGCATACATACTAAAGTGTGGCGCTGTGAACTCTACATACTCTCCATGTCGCTCGAAAGCAATCGCCTTAGCTTCGCCGGTTTCCTGTAAGAAAATCACCTGGTCGACTTCTTTGGCTGTTGGAACAGGTATAGATACTTTCGCTCCTTGTTGAAGGTCAATATGCCCACCCTTATCATCTAATGCTTCCAAATCGTAAAGGTCGTACTCTCTGCCCTTCAAGACTGGAGGTTCTGATGCAAGTGGTGTTGTAACTTTCTGTGCGTGCAATCCATGAATGGTGTGTGGTTCGTCAGCAGAGAAAGTAACTTTTATGCCTGTTTGTTCGTCCTTGAATGCCAATACTTTAGGTTGTTCAGCAGTATCGTCGTCGCCCGGTGTGGTGGTGCCGCTATCCGTCGGTGGAGTTGGCGTATCTGGCGTTGTGGTGCCACCATCCGTCGGTGGAGTTGGCGTGTCCGGTGTGGTGGTGCCACCATCCGTCGGTGGAGTTGGCGTGTCCGGTGTGGTGGTGCCACCATCCGCTGGTGGAGTTGGCGTGTCCGGCGTTGTGGTGCCGCTATCCGTCGGTGGAGTCGGTGTATCCGGCGTTGTGGTGCCACCATCCGCTGGTGGAGTTGGCGTATCCGGTGTTGTGGTACCGCTATCCGTTGGTGGAGTTGGCGTATCCGGTGTGGTGGTGCCGCCATCCGCTGGTGGTGTCGGTGTATCTGGTGTTGTGGTGCCGCTATCCGTCGGTGGTGTCGGTGTATCTGGCGTTGTGGTACCGCCATCCGTCGGTGGTGTCGGCGTATCTGGCGTTGTGGTACCGCCATCCGTCGGTGGAGTTGGTGTATCAGGTGTGGTTGTACCGCCATCCGTCGGTGGAGTTGGTGTATCAGGTGTGGTTGTACCGCCATCTCCATTTGATGTTGAATTATAGACAACAAGAATGATATTTTGTTCCAATCGGTTATGTAAGTCTGCTAATGTAAATTGGACGGTATTATCCACTTTCTTGTGTTCTAACGTTTCGATACCTTCGCCAGTGAAATATTGAATAACATCAAATTCTTTTCCTTCATCCAACACTAGGCTCACTTTCACCGGTCGTGTGGTATCCACCATCGCATTCTCGCTATTAGTTGCCCCGATTGCATATAATTTAACTTCTTTATCTTGCCATTCTTCCAGCAATTCTTCCGGTTGAATCGCTCTAACATGCACTACTACACCGGTTGCTTCCGCAATTTCATTCGCTGCATATTCAACCGTTACTTTAGTGTCCTCATGAGTGTGGACACGTGGTTGCGTTGGTGTAGTTTCTTCCTTAGGTAAAACTTTTAACACCAAAAATGTATGCGGTGTAATGCGTAATGCTGATAATTGCTCAGCATTTATCACACTGCGCATAACAGCTACTTTATTAGGTTCTGTTAAACTGTTTTCTGCAGTGATTGAATCTGCAGTTAATGTTTGTACTTCAACTTTTCTACCAGCTAAATCTTGATTAATGTTCAAATTGAGTGTTCGTTCTTTGTTGCGGTCGACGTTAAGAATGGCTATGTACAAGTTACCCTCTTCATCTTTACTTGCGATTCCTGATAATGGTGTAACGCCATTAGCCAACTTCTCATTAGAATCAATGTTCAATTCCACAACATTATTTCCGAAGCCTTTATTGAGCATTTCAAATACATGCGCAGATGGTGTGGAGAAGAATTCGAACTTGCCTTCACCTGTCACAGTATTAGCACCTTCTTTAGCAACTGCTTGAATAACTGCTTGCTGTGTTGGTCCCAACGAATCAGCTCCGGAACTGTACCAATCCACTAATGTATGTTTTTGAATATAAGGACTACCTAAGCGAATGTATTCCATTACATTCTTAGCGATATAAAGCGCATGCGTCAATGAACGTAGCTGCGGCTCTGTATTTCTAAAGATACCGAATTCACTTATAACAGGCACTTTGCCTTCCGGTAACATTTCAACGTATCTTCTGACATGTTCAATACCGACATCTTCCGCTTTCTTCATTGCGTTGTCATAGAAGACTTCCGCGTTGTTCCCTCCTGCTACATGTCCCGAATACGGGTGAATTGTCATGCCATCGTAATATTGCTCAGCATTCTTTTGAGCCATTCTTTGAATAAAACCGCGAGATTCGAATCCTGTATAGACATTTGCTTCCCGTGTTTTGTTCTCAGTAGCATCAATTTGAGCCATTGTTTCTTTGAGAGACTTCGCAATTTCAATAAAACCGTCTTTTTGGACACGATACGATGCGTAAATTTGTGCGCCTGTCGGCGGAATTTTCCCTTTTTGTCCGTCGCCAAAAATAATCGCGCCTGTACTTAAGTCCACGCGATAATGTTTGTCATCACCCGTTGAGTTGTCAAAATTATCCACTCTGGTCCATTGTTCGTGTGTTTGGTCGTTCCCAACGAATACTGCGATTCCTTCAGATTCTACGGCAACAAAGTTCGAATCTGCTACAATTTGATTGTCTGCATTTAATTTGCCCGGATTTACGTTAGCATAGCGCATGTAACGCACTAAATGAGCACTTCCGTCACTAACGGAGGCTTCCTTGTTCCAATCTTCTTCTTTGACTGCGTATTGCTTATTAAATTGAGCAAGCCCGCCTTCAATATATGCTTCTTCGGCTGTTTTGCCCGGTACGAATGCTGTCCAGTATTGTTGCGAAGTACGCCCATCCGTTCCACCTTGCTGCATCTCATTTCCAATTTCAAAATATCTGACATTAAACGGTTTTTCATGTCCATCACGCGCACGAATCGCCGCCCAGTCGATGCCGCCATTTGGGTTCGTCCCCACTTCGGCATTGAGATATTCCATCAGGTCAGCAACATCTTGGCGATTTCCACGCGCCAAGCTATAAACGTATACAATTTCAGAACCTACTTCTTTAGTAAATGTGCCTAATTCTGCCGGACCAAAATTAGGTGCTATTCCGCCTTGTCCCGGATTATTATAGAATCCGTGGATTTGCTTCTTACGCGTTTCCGGACTGCCGACCGCTGTCTTCCAGTTGAATAGGTTGGAAATCGTTCCCCCTGGATAACGAATTGACCCAAAATTCGCTTGCTTGTATAACTCTTTGAATTCGTCTTTTACTTTACCCGTATTAGCATCAAAACTACCATATCCATTGAAAGCATAGCGGTGATTGATACCGAAGATAGATTTAGCGTCCACAACTCGTTCCACTTGATCGGCATTAATATGAATGCTTATTGGAGATGCTGCGCGATACTCGCTAATCGCTTGCGTTAAACGTTCGCTTGCTTGTTGAATGACTGCTAATTCACGTCCTTCTCCACCTACCAAGCTATTTGCATGATTGATTGCTTCGCTAAGTGCTTGTGCCTCTCTGGCATCATTTGCCAATGTTTGCCCCTCAAGAACAGTACGCGCTGCGGATAAATCAATACTCAATTGATATTTACTCAATGGTATCGCTTTGTCTTCGTACAATGCTCTAACTTCTTCCGGTGTCAATACTTTATCAAAGGTATATAGTTCATCCATTTTCCCACGCATTGGATGCGGATCGGAATTATTGGGATTCTTATGCGCGCCAATAATTAAATCCGTTGTTGCATTTACACTATTTGTTCCTATATTGACTTCATTATCCAGCTGTCCGTTGATATAGAACTTACCTTTGCGATTCTCTTGATCAAAAGTAACCGCCACATGTTGCCACTTGTTATCAGCAAGTCTTCCTTGCGTCGTCACTTCTCGAGCGTTGATATATGTAAACAGTTTTCCATCCGGCTTACGCGCTACTAATGTTCTTCCTTGACCCGATTGTTGCAACAAAACAGTACTCGAACCAGCATTTAGGGTAATATTGGAATCATGATTATACCAAAAAGCGAATGATGTATTTTGTGTCCCTGTATTGATATAGTTTGGTACTGTTACTTTATTGTCATTATGTGCGCCGAATTGCAGACTGGAACCGAAAACCGGATCATCCGTTGATACAGTTGCACTGCTTCCTGATAATTGCGCTACAACATTCTCGTTTTCCGCACTTGGCACACGATTCTCAACCACATTATCAAAGGTCCATTTGTCACGAATTCCTTCGACAACGGGAGCAGTCTCACTGCGATTGTCTTCTTCGCTCGTTTCGTTTCCCTCACTCATTGAGTCTGAAGCAATCTCGTTCGTTGCCTCTTCTGACGTCAATAGAAATGCCGGTTGAGCATTTTCTTCAGCTTGAACTTGCGTATTGGTCACTAAACAAGAACCTAAAAACAATCCAACAAGGACGGAACCTACCCCAATATTTGTCTTGCGAATGGAATAGCGACGTAAAGGCGGGTGCGCTGTTTCTTTTCTTTGCATACAATATTTCACTCCTTATTTTTTCAATTGACGTTTACTCCGCACAACGTAAGCGTTTTATGCATACGCTTACATCGTACGTTTTCTACACTGTCCTTGTCAAGGGGACATCTCCTATTACGAGTTACATATCTTGCTTATTTTTTTTATTATATTGCTAATGTTGGTTTTCAATCCTTTAATTCCCCTTACAAGCAAACACATTCACTTTTACCTAATAAACCTACATAAAAACACACCGGAAATTAGATTTTCATCCAGTTTCCGGTGTGTGATAATTTATACAAAAGGGAAATTATTAGTTAACCGTCACAGTTCGTAAGTTGATTGTACGTCCAAATGGATATACCTCGAAGTTTTCAACTGCAGGGTTTAATAAGTATGATGTTGCAGCTTGATACATTGGAGCAACAACTGCATCTTCTTGTACAATAATCTTTTCAGCTTGTTTCAAAGCTTCGCGACGCTTTACGGCATCATTAGCAAATTCATGGCGTGCTTGAGCAATCAATTTATCCACTTCTTCGTTTGAATACTTAGCAAAGTTGATGCCACCACCTGTTTCATACTGCTCGATAAAGTTAATAGCATCCTGGTAATCCGGTGCCCATGTTCCGTAAAAAATATCGAAATCTGACGCACGTTGGAATTCCAAACGGTTTTTCAGTGGAACGGACTTAATGGTCAAGGTTAAACCTGGCAAGTTCTCTTGTAATTGCGCTTGTAAAAATTCTGCCGTTCTCTTCGATAAGCCAACATCTGAAGTAAGTAATTCTAATTCAATCTTTTCTTTTCCTAATTCTTCCTTAGCTTTCGCCCAATCTGCTTGAGCTGCTTCAATATTATACGTTAATAGATCACCACTTTCCTCACGGTAATCTTTTCCATCCGCATCAATATCGAAATTCACCGGAACTTGTCCATTCAACGGTTGAGAGCCATCTTGAATAACGGAAGAAGCATACAGATCTTTATCAAATGCTTGGGCAATAGCACGGCGGACGTGTTTATTAGCCGTCGTTTCACGCAATGTGTTAAAACTCATGTAACCAATCGTTGCTTTAGGTACTGTGTGGAATTCTTCGCCACCTTCGTATTGGCTCACTAATTGGTCCGATAACACTGTATAATCTAATTGACCTGCATCAAATAAATCCGCTCCTGTCGCATTTTCTTTAACAACTTGTACGAGGGCTTTATCTAATTGAACATTGGCAGCGTCCCAATATTCTTCATTTTTCACAAGATTCCATTCTAGGTTCGTGCCGTTCCAGCCTTCCATCTTGAATGGTCCGTTTGTTACGATGTTTTCTGCAGAAGTCCCGTATTGTTCACCTTTTTCTTCAAAGAATTTCTTGCTTACCGGCAAAAAGCGACTACCTGTCAAAAGTTTTGGCAAGTACGGTGCAGGATATTCTAAACTAATTTCCAATGTGAGATCATCCACTGCCTTAACGCCTAATTCTTCTACTGGAGCATTTCCTTCACGAATGGCTGCCGCATTTTTGAATACAGTCACTGAACTTGCGCGTGATCCTGATTGTGGATCGACTAATCGGCGGTAAGTAAACTCGAAATCGTGTGCCGTTACCGGATCTCCATTACTCCACTTCAAGCCTTCACGTAACTTGAATGTGTAATTCAACCCGTCTTCGCTAATTTCTACGCTTTCGGCTTGTCCCAATTCAACTTCGGTACCCTTCGCTACACGATATAGCCCTTCAAATACTTGTCCAATCATATCTGAACTTGGAACATCGCTGTATAATGCGCTATCTAGCGTCGATAATTCTCCCATAGTTGCAATGCTAATTGCTTGTTCTTGTGCTGATACTGCGGTAGATGTCGCCATATTTAAGGCAACTGCCGCCGCCAAAAAAGTTGTTATTACTTTCTTAAATTTCATTTGACCACTCCTTAATTAAGCTATCATCATTCTAACGAATGTAAGAATATCCTAGCATGATGAGGCGGTGTAGTCAATATAGTTGCTCATCGGCGCTGATTATTTTTATATTAAAAAGCCGGAGCAATATCGTATTACTTCGGCTTTGATTTAGGAATTAAACATAGTGAATGCTATAATCTGCCGAATTTGGCAACCCCAATTTATGATTGATGCTAATCGCATTGATACCACTATACCTTGTCGATTTCACCGCTAGCTTCTTCAAACTTATAGAGGTTCTTAACAGCTAGGCTTTCCTCGAAGTCCAGCAACACTAAATAGGCTGCTTTGACCGGTTTTCCCACAGCACAACTCAAAGCTTGTGCATACAAACTGATTTGGAAACGATACTTCTCAAGTATTGCTTCTTTTTGTGCGGTTCGGGACAGAGAGGCATACGGTTTATAGCGATCCGTTTTGTAGTCAAGAATGACGATGCCGTCCGGATATTCGATATAATTATCAATTATCCCGTGAATCAGTAATTGGTCATTCCCTAATTGTGTGATTTGACTAGCTTCCAGTTGCTGTTTGAAGAGCCATTTAGCAGGTAGCAAATAGGAGAAAGCCTGCTCGCGCTTCAAGTTAGATGCATTACGCGCAACTTCTTGTCCGAGTTCGGATTGAATGAAATGTGTTAACTTCGCCAATTCAATGACTTTCGCTTGTTCGTTGGTCAAATACTCATCCGCCACCAAATTCGTCAGTTGACGACGCAATTCGTTCTCAATTGCGACTGCATCTGTGATGCCAACAAAAGGCGCAAACGCCAATTGTTGCAAAAAATAATGGGTAATTGTTCCGATTTGTGCGTAATCGAGTTGTTTTTGCTGTAAGAAAGTTGGTGCTTCAAATGTATCTTGCGTGTAGCGAATACTTTGAATATGTGTTGTTTCTTGTTCTTTGACCTGTATGTGTGAAGATCGACGATCTTGGAAATGACTGAGTTTTTGGTTTTGAGGTTCTTCGTACAGACGTTTCAGTTCGGAAACTGATTGGTAACTGGATGTTCTTGTTGCGAGCGGGTAGTTGTATTTCGCCTGCATTAAGTCTTCTATGCCTTTGACAAATGGTGTCGCAACAATCGGTGTTTCCAATGTTTGAGCCACTTCTTTCAACCATTCTTCTTTGCCCGTACGTTGATAATGTTGGCTAGTTACTTGACTTTGCGAATAAATATCCACTTGTGTTTTCCACGTGTAAGTGACTTGATCCAAATCGAAATTCGCACTGGATTCACTTGATTTATTCGCTTGTGCAGTTGCTTGGAGTAGCCACTCTAACCAACTTTTTGCCTTTTGGCGCTCTTGAGCATTCATCACAAGTGTTGTATCATCCGTTAGCTGACGAATACGTGCTTGCAATTGTTCGCCGGTTTCTTTCTTGGCGAGCGTACCGACGATGATTAATTTCTGCTCACAGCGCGTCAAGGCAACATATAATTTCCGCATTTCTTCCGCTTTCAGTTGGTTAACTTTTTCAAGTTTGAACATTTTTTTGACGAAGGAAGGATATTTCAAAAGCTGTTCTGTATCAAAATAATCCGTCGCCAAGCCATAATGTTTGCTCGGTACATAGGCGCGATTAGTATCCATCAAGTTGAATGCCTTCTGCGTATTCATCAAATAGACAATCGGAAACTCAAGCCCTTTACTTGCGTGAACGGTCATCATTCGTACAACATTCTGATCTTCCGCCAATAAAACCGGTTCCGCCAGATCATTCTCATGTTGCATCATCTGCTCAATGTAACGCACAAAACCGAATACCCCTTTATGCGTTGACTGCTCAAATTCTTCTGCCCGTTGATAAAAAGCATGCAAGTTCGCTTGTCGTTGCTGCCCGTTAGACAGCCCGGCAACATAGTCCAGAAAATGCGTTTCTTGATAAATTGCCCAAATCAATTGAATCAAAGGCACGCGTTGCGATAAATCTCGCCAGTGATTCAGCTGTTGGAAGAAATATTGTAATGTTTGCTGAATATCACGCTGTCCTTCAAGTCCAATTAAATATTGTTGACAAGCATCATAGAACAGTCCATCTGGCTGAACAATTCGGATTTGACTCAATGCCTCGTCATCTAACCCAACAAAATACGATCGCAAAATCGCAACTAACGGAATATCCTGCAAAGGATTATCAATTAGTTTCAATAATGCCAACATTAGACGAATTTCTTGCCGTTGAAAATAATTCTCCACCTTCTGCGAATAAATCGGCAACTGATATTGCTCAAAAATTTGTTGCACTGGCAAAAAAGGTTGCCTTGTCGCGGTTAAAATTACAAAGTCACGATATTCAACAGGACGTGTCTTTTTTAGGGATTTATCATAAATCGGGTATTGATTTGCAATCTTGTGCTGAATATCTTGGGCAATTAGATGGCTTTCAAACTCAATTGACGTGTCAAATTGCCCATTTTCTCCTTGTTCTTCACTCATCACTTCTGATTCATCCGTTTCCTTCACATGAATCAAGAAGTCAATATTAAATTGCTCACTAGGAGCATTTGGTAAAAAGGATAAGTTGCCGGTTTTCAATGATTCTTGCTTACCGTAAGTCATTTCACCAAATTGGGTATCCATCAGACGCTCGAATACTAAATTGGTAAATTGCAATACTTCATCCCGTGAGCGATAATTTTTGTCCAAGATGATCAATTCGCCACCTTGATGTGCGCCATACGCTTGATACTTCGCTAGGAAAAGGCTCGGTTCTGCCATTCGAAAACCGTAAATAGATTGCTTGACGTCGCCAACCATAAAGAGATTTCCCGCTAATTCCGGGCGATGTTCATGCGCCAACCACGCTAAAATAGTCGCTTGAATTTCGTTAATATCTTGATACTCGTCGACCAATACTTCCTTGAATTGCTGTTGGAAATAATATGCCGCCGGACTCGCTTCCCGCTTCCCGCTCACTTCGCTATATGGCGCTAGAATATCTAGGGTTAAATGTTCCAAATCATTGTAATCAATGACATTTAATTGCGCTTTTTTGTTAGCGAGTTGTTGACGAAAGGCGCGCGTCAACTGTCCGATAGCCGCTAATGTCGGCGTAACACGTTCTTCAATGGCAACTGTGGTCGCATAATCATAGTCAAATAGCGTTGCGATATGATTAAGCAATTCCTTAGCGTAATCACGCTCTTCCTTCAATGCAATCACTGCCTCGTAGTCGTCGGATTTTTTGCTGTTGCTTGGCCAACGCTCGAATGTCAACGCATTACTCAATGCCACCAATTCAGCAATAGCATCTGCTTGGCACGCTTCCAGAACTTGCGCCACTTGATTCGCTTCCCTTTGCAAAAACGGCTCGTACTTCGCCACCGTATCTGCAGATAGACTGCGTACGGTTTGAAGTGTTGTTTGTAAAATTTTGTATGTGGCTAAGCAATTAGCTATCAAATGAGGCTTCAGCACTTGTCTATATAGTGAGCTTGTCTCGAAATTCGCAAAATCATGCGAACAATCATTGAGATGTTTCAACCACAAGTCCGGTTCGGGATGGGAACTGGCAAATAAATGTAAATGGAGGACCAACTCATAAAGCGGATGGTCATTTCGTGAATCTGTGTACTGCCCCAATAAGCTGAGAAACACATCTTCCGTTACAAACTGCTGCTTTCCTTCAAAAATTTCCTCAACTAAATCGTTCCACACTTCTTGATAGAGGAGTTCTTTTTGCGTATCGTCGGTCAACAAACGGAAATTAGGGTCGAAATCCACCAAATAAAAATATTGTTGAATCACTTGCAAACAGAAACTATGCAGTGTCCGAATGTGTGCGGTAGGCAACAAACGTAATTGCTGTAATAAGAGTTGCTGCGCTTCACGGTCCGCCGTTTGATTCAATTCCTTCTTCAGCCTCGCTTCCATCCGTTGCTTCATTTCATTCGCAGCGGCTTCCGTAAATGTACAGACTAATAATTCATCCACTTGAGCATATCCTTGCAACAAATGCGTCAGAATTCGCTCGATGAGCACCGTTGTCTTTCCGGACCCTGCCGAAGCTGCCACCAAAATATTTGTGCCTTTTTGGTGAATAGCTTGCCATTGCTCATCATTGTAAGTGGCTTCTATCGGTTTAGGCGGTATTGGAAATTTCATGCATCTCCCCCCTTTTCTTCTAAATCTATTTGCATTTGAGCAAGTACGTCTTTCTTGCTGATGGTTTGATTGCGGTAAACTTGATAATTCTCCGTTGCATCAAATCCGGTAATGACGCGATACTGATTTTGTAATGTTGGTGTATAGCGTTCGTGCTTAAATGGCTGTAAGGCAATCACACCTTGTTGCATTTGCTCTGCTGCTTGTCTGAACAAAAAGTGCGTATAATTCATCAAAGTTGCTAACTGCTGTTGATCGTAATACGGAGTTGTAGTCGAGTAACCATTTTTCGTGAGATTTGCCGGATACACAAGACTTTTCTTCGTTTCTATCAAACTACCTTCCAAATGTTCCAACTGTGCCGGCGTCACATGCAAGATACCCTTAAGGCGATTCTCCGACAATTGCATATCTAACAATCCGCCATCACGCAATGTGTCGCTCGTTCCTTTCTGATAACCTTGAATCAACGGCTGATAGAAAGCCCCTAAAGGTTTGTAATCTGGGTAAGCTTGAGTCGCTACGCTTAAATACGTTAGAATTTGCAAATCTAATCCATAGTAAGCATCTACTAAATCAAAAGATTTATTGCCTGATTTGTAGTCAACGACTTGCAATAATTTATCCGACTCAATGGTATCAATGCGATCGATTTTTCCACGAATGGATAAAGTTCCGCCGGAACTCAAAGGATAGGTAAAGCCTTGCAATGCCTGCTGATACGGACCAAATAAGGCTTCCGTTTGAACAGTTTGTACCGGAACAGCTTGTTGTTGCCGCTGAGTGAAACGGATAAATTGTGCTAAACGGCGATCCATTTGTGCCTTAATCGCTCGCATGCGCGGATGACTTTGGAACAAATTATATTGATAATCCGCCTCCAAAGCACTCTTCACTTCACCGAAAAAGGCTTCGAACTGTTGCGCTGTTAACTGACTTAAAGCAATACCTTGCTTGTTCAATGCGTCAACAAATTGCTCCATGAAAGCATGGAAATAATCTCCCGTCTTAGCAGGATTCACTTCAAATAAATCGCGTTCACGCACTTTCAACCCATATAACAGGAAATGACTGTACGGATCTTGATAATAGCGTTCGATCTTGGAGACAGAGGCATTGATATGCTTACCGAACAGTTGAAGTGCCGTTTCAGAACTTAAATTCGTCGGCAACTGGCTGAAGTTGAACGTTTTTGAAATGAAATGCCATAAGGATGTGCCTAAATAGTGAGGTGCATATGATTCCAATTGTTGAATCAGGCTACGCACATCGAGCGAGGGCAATTCTTCTTCTTCATAACTTCTTCTTATTTCCGATAATATCGGTGTCAACTGCATATCGAACCGCCCAAAATTCGTTGGCACAAATGCCGTTTCGTTTAACGATTCAATTGGCAACTGAAAGGCATTTGCCAATTGTTGCCAATAAGGCGCTAATTTAACCGTTTGTGTGCCGAGATTGCTCGCATAAGAGACATATAATCTGTCTGTAGCGTTCAGTAACAATTGATACATCAGCAAATATTCTTGATTCGCTTGTTGCTCACTTTGATGCATTAAATATTGATGCGGCAATAGTTGCTCACGAATGACTTCTCGATTTTGGATGGAAAGCAGTGATTGATAATCCACTTTCTTCGGCAATGTAAATTCATCTGCACCGACAATGAAACATACTTTATACGGCTTGACTTGCGGACTTTCCATACTTGTGAATGTTACTTGGTCCAATGTCGGCGGAATAATATGATAGGTTCCTTCACTTAACCCCGCCATAATAATCTCACAAAAAGTATCGTAATCTATTGGCGTGTCCGCATAGAGTGTGTGAAATTCTTCCAAGGTGGACTTGAACACTTGCCATATTTGTTCGTGTCGTCTGGATTCATCCAAATCACCACGCTCAATGGCGGCATCACGCATATCTTCTAATTGTGTGCGCACCCCTGTTGACGTCACGAGATTGTACAGCCAACTGGTGGCAACCTCACCGGTTAGTGTTGCGGACCATTTTTGGAAATGCGGCATTAAAGTTGAGAGAAATTGCGTGCGTATATTGTCAACAACCTCACCGACTGTCTGATTGCTCGTCGTTCCGGTACCGTCAACATAAGTGAGTTCACGCTGGGCAAATTGCCATTCATATTGCACATTAGTCAATCGATGTGCGAAATATCCATTCGCCAATAATATGTTCTCAAACAAATACGTAGCGTGCGAATCTGCACTTAACTTAAACAACGGCGACTTCAAAACACCCATTACATCCGCATAGCGCCAACGATATTTCGGTAAATTCAAGCACGCCTCTAACCACAACATAAACGGATGCTCCGACATCTTCGTTTCATGGTCAAAGAATAAGGGAATCTCATTCCGTGCAAAAATCGGTTCAACCATCTGTTGATAACGCGACATATTGCGACCGACAATCAGGATATCTCGGTAACGATACCCGTGGCGGTTGACCAATTCATGAATTTGATTGCTGATATGACGTAATTCCGTTTGTGGCGTGTCACATTGCCAAACCGTATGCGTTGATTGAATGGCTAAATTACCATGATACGTTGGCATTGCCAACTGATAATAACGTCTGAAATGGCTTGCTACCGTCAATATCTCCGGTCTTACCTTCGCGTAATCTGCTTCAATCTCCCAATCTTGCGTCATTTCAATTCCCTCGAATTGACAGAGTTGGCGAATTTGTTGATAAGTAGAGCGTTGCGTTTCAATCAATGGACTCCATTCCGTCTGCTGCGCTTCGATATGCGTTAACGGCAATGTTAGCCACACTTTCTCAAAAGACTTCGCCAAGGCTAATACCAAGCCCATTTGATGTGCATTGAAATAGTAATGATGGTCTACCACAATATAATGGTTCGCCAATTTCCCTATTTCCGTTAAATAATCTTGCATTGTTCGATATAATTGGAAATTTGCGAGCGATTGTTCTGCTATTTGCTCACAAAACGCATCATAAAGTAGTGCCAACTCTTTCAAACGCTGCTTTTCTAACGGGGATAAAGTTTCCCTAGATTGTAGTGAATCTTCTGAAACAAAAGTAAATAAATTCAACTGCTCAGGCTCATTAACTGTTGAGACTACTTCCTCTTGTAATGCCAGCAAATTATCCGGCGTAACATTCCCTTCATACAATTCTTCAAATAAAACCACTAGTCGTTCAACAAAACCTTGATAACGAATTTGTCCACGATACACCGTTAGTTTTGCCTGATGCTGTTGTAACAATTGGCGAACGAGCATCGTCAGACCGACTTTGGATAACTGTTGTTGTCCTTTCAATTTTGACGGTAACATAAACCAAGCTAGACGACTGAAACTAACAACTTGAATATCAATCAGTGCCGATTGCGTTTGTCCAGACATTGTCTGCATCTGTTCAAGCATATAAGTTTCCATATCAAATTTCAAATGTTCCGGTACTAAATAATAAATCTTTGCTGTTGGTTCCTGTTGTTTAATCATGAATAATTGCGCTAATAATGCTTGTTTCTTATTATGTTTCAAATCACCCGTTACAAATTGTAATGCCATCGTATACCCTCCTTTTCGCATATTCTCTTTCTATTATACACAAAAGGGAGTAAGACAACAGCCACAAATTCATTTGAATTATGGTTCGTTGTCCCACTCCCTATATTCATAAGTCGTACAGTCATATTCGTCAAACTGCGCTACTCATTATTAATCAATATCCAGTGGTAGAGTTGTATCTGTCACGTCATTAACTTCCGATGAAGTAGTGCTTCCAATATTATAATGTGCGCGGACACGGTTTTCGATTTCTTGCTTGATTGCCGGATTATCATCTAGGTATTGCTTCGCATTCTCACGCCCTTGACCGATACGCGTTTCTCCATACGAATACCATGAGCCGGCTTTACCAATAATATCCAATTCGACTGCCATATCCACTAATTCTCCGGTACGGTTAATCCCTTCTCCATAAATAATATCTACAAAAACTTCCTTGAATGGTGGTGCAACTTTATTTTTGACCACTTTAATTTTGGTGCGATTTCCAATCAATTCTTTATCATTCTTGATTTGTTCAGATGTTCTGCGGACATCTAAACGAATCGTTGCATAGAATTTCAATGCGCGTCCTCCCGGCGTTGTTTCCGGATTCCCGAACATGACACCAACTTTCTCACGTAATTGGTTGATAAAGAAACAGATGGTTTTGGTGCGGTTAATCGTTCCGGAAAGTTTACGTAAAGCCTGTGACATTAAGCGCGCTTGTAAGCCTACATGCGCATCGCCCATATCGCCATCAATTTCAGCGCGCGGTACCAAGGCTGCAACGGAATCAATGACAATAATATCTACTGCTCCTGATGAAACTAAAGCATCCGCAATCGCTAATCCTTGCTCTCCTGTATCAGGTTGAGATAGTAACAATTCATCGACATCAACCCCTACTTTTCGTGCATAATCAGGATCCAATGCATGCTCGGCATCAATGAATGCAGCTAAACCGCCTTGCTTTTGTACTTCAGCAATCGCATGTAAAGCTACGGTTGTTTTACCGGATGATTCCGGTCCGTAACATTCAATAATTCGTCCGCGCGGGTATCCCCCAACACCTAAAGCAATATCCAGCGCCAATGAACCGGTAGGAACAGCCGAAATCTTCGTTTCAACTTTCTCTCCCATTTTCATAACGGCTCCTTTACCGAAACTTTTCTCGATATCTTTCAGTGCTTTTTCAAGCGCTTTTTGACGTTCGTTGTTCATCTTTGTCTTCCTCCTCATTGTCTTCTGTTTTAGTTTACCTTATCGGCGTAAAAGATGCAAGCACTTTATCGAACAAACGTTCTTTTCGTTTGCCTCTTTGCTTATAGATACGACATTGCGGTTTATTTTCATCAAAAAAACTAGCACGATTCCATGCTAGTTCGTTGAATTCCATATAAAGCGTGAATGGTAGAAATAATCCACACCTGAATAAATCGTGAAGAATAAGCAGAGATACAACATCATTGTCGCAAACGGAATGCCTATCACCGCAAAACCGATATCATTCAGTAAATAAAAGATGATCGCTAACATTTGCGAAAAAGTCTTGATTTTGCCAGGGAGAGCGGCTGCCATTATCTCGCCGCCATGTTGGACCACCAACACTCTTAAGCCGGTTACCATCAACTCACGACTGATAATAATGATAACAATCCAACCCGGAATGCGCCCTTGTTCAACTAGGAGAATGAATGCCGCCAAGACGAGCAACTTATCTGCCATTGGGTCAAAAAACGCCCCAAACGAAGTGACTAATTGATATTTGCGTGCTAGATAACCGTCTAAATAATCCGTGATACTGGCTACCACAAATACAACCGCCCCGCACAATTGGGCAACCGGAATTGTTGCTCCGAGCAATGTCAGTTGTCCCCAGTCGAGGGGTAACATCACTAAGAGCATAAACACCGGAATTAGCGCTATTCGCAATAAGGTTAATTTATTGGCAATATTCATAGGTTCCCTCGCTACTCTTCACTTGACGTATTGGCAGGATCTAAAGCAGCCGGACCTTGGAAGCCTTGTTCTTCTTCAGGTTCAGCAACTTCTTCAACATTTTCCTCTTCGGTTGCCGTTTCATTGTCGGTATCTTTCTTTACCGGTTGCAAGAATAGAATCGAATCGGCGAAATACAAGCTGTTAATCGGCAAAACTTTATTATTGACGTAAATCTTGGCGCCTTCCGAATAACCGATGCGTATGCGCGTTTCCTTAACGGAATCCGGCATCTTGTAGGCAACCTTCTCGCCCTCATTGATGACCGTATCGACTACAATCTGGTCATCTTCAAAGATACCCACCCAGACTAAGCCTTCGCCTCTAATTTCCATATCATAGCGGTCCACACTACCATACAGACGGTACATCGTTTCTTCTGCTTCACTCGATACTAATGTCAATTTGGCATTCGGTCCCATTTCAATATCTGACGGACCGATTTTCATTTCATCCTCTTTCTTAACTGATTCAGCAGGTTTCTGTGCTGATTCCGGCGATACAGAGGCCACCAAGCTAAGTGATTCCGATATTGATGATGCCAACTCACGGTCCTTATTATTCGCCTTCTGAATAGCAAAAATAATTCCTACCATTAGGGCAATAATTACCGTTGCCAACAAAATAAACGGCACATACGGCGTCACTCGATCCAGTAAGGCATTCCCTTGCTGCTCTTTCACTCTCGTTAAACGACTCGGTAATTCCGACTCGCTCTCCGGCACCTCTAATTCGCTACCGTAATGAGCCGCCTCCAATTCTTCCTGATGTTCTAACAATAGTTCATCGCCATTTAAGCCGACAACATCCGCATACTGTTTAACAAAACCGCGCGCATAAAATGTGCCCGGAATATCCTCAAATCTACCTTCTTCAATAGCTTCTAAATATTTCTTTTGAATTTTGGTCGTTTGTTGCAAACTGTTCAAAGTCAAACCTTTAGCAACACGCGCCTCACGTAATTTCGTTCCTAATTCACTCATGAATCTTTCATCCTTTTTCTAAGCATACTCTCACTCATTATAGCACACATTCCCAGCGCATTGTTAAACTTTTTGTTCATTTAATGGCAAAATTGTTACCCAACTCAAAGACGCTTGTGTTAAATATTGCTCGGCATACGCTGTAATGTCCGAATACGTAAGCTGTTGTAGGGTATTCAATACTTCAAACGGCGTATAACCGTACTGTAAACATTCGGCGAATTCAGCCGCAACACCTTCTAAATTATCTAATTCACGTAACAAATCTCCTATGCGACCACGTACAACTGCCGCAAAATGTTCCGCATTCAAATCCGGTTGTTGGCGCCAAGTAGCGAACACTTTTTGCCATGAATCCAGCAGTTCGTCGGGCGAATCGGTTGTCGCTTCTAAAGTCACATGGTGCATGAGCGTATCTGCCGCCGTATGCAGAGCAAAACTGGCATCTAATAATTGCGCTTGATACCAATTGTGATAGTTCTGTGACGTAGGACCTAGTAACATTTCCGCCAAAATATCCAATATCAAATAACTGTGTAGTACATTACTTTCTGTTCCGAGCGGGCAACAACGAATGCCCAACATCACCACCGGTTGACTGACATCAAGGTATAGACGTGCTTCATTGATTATCGGAAATTCTGCCGTCAATGGCGGTACAATCGTAAATTCCGTAGGCAATAATTCCCGTGCCTGTTGATGTGCCTGTATCATTTCGACAATGGCGGTTGCATCCACATTGCCAACAATAATCAGTCGCATATTCTCCGGACGATAACATTCTCGGAAACATAATTGTAAATCGGTAAAAGTCATCGCTTCAATCGCTTCCAGCGTACCGAGAATATCTTCTCCAACTGGGTGATTCGGATATAAATTCCCTAACAATATTTGGTAGCCTTTTGCATAAGGGTCATCTTCATACATCAGTAATTCTTGTTGAATAATCCCTTTTTCTTTGGTGACGCCGGACGGTGTGAAGTGTGCTTGCTGAACGACATCAAGCAAAGTAAGTATGTTTCGCTCGATATTGATTGGCGCTGAGAATACATAATTTGTCTGCGTGTAGGAGGTAAAGGCGTTCGCCATGGCACCCTGCTCCGCAAATAATTGGAATGCGTCCACACCGTTCGCACCCTCAAACATCTTATGTTCCAAAAAATGCGCCACTCCGGCAGGCAGCTGTACCAGTCTGCTATCATGACGATGCCGTAAGTGTCGATGAACAGAGCCGCATGCAACTGATAATACACCATGAACCGTGTGATGATTCGGCTTTGGAACAATATATAGTTGCAACCCGTTTGCTAGACATTCCTGAAACACTATTTCTTCAATCTCTGCAAAATAATACGTCTTCATCTCAGGTGCCTCCTTTCAACAAGTAACAGCCGATCGGTTGCCACGTTTGCAAACAAGCCACAATATCTTGAACCGTTATCCGTTCGAGTATCGCTTGATAATTCGCCAATGATAAATCAAATTTCGGTAACATTTGCTTGGAGAATACTTGAATCAACTCCGTTTCCTGCAAGTCACGATTCTGAACTTCGTAATTGAACAGGCTCATCTTCGCCTGTTCCAATTGCCTTTCATCGAGTGTTTGCATCAAATGTTGTAGCGAGGCTTGAATCTCTGCTGTTACCAACTCCCCTTTGTCATTCGCCACGCCGGCACTTACCAATACGAGGTGGCGCTGGAAATCAATCGCCGACATAATTTGGTAAGTCAGACTTTTTTGTTCGCGGATAGACATAAAGAGTTCCGAAGTCGGCAAGACGCCGAACAAGGCATTCGCTGTTGCTGCGATTAAAATCCTCTCCATTGTCAAGGCAGGCGGGAAACTGTATGCCAGCATTAAATTCGTCTGCTCGCCCACGGTTTCTTCTTCCCATACTTCAAAAGGGAGCGCTAACCTCTCCAAATAATTCTGATGATAATCAATCTCGACGTGGCGTGGCGGTAATTGCCAACTCGATAGCCATTGCGTCAGTTCCGCCTCATCGCCGACACCATGCAGTATAATATGAAGTTGCGCTTCTTCTAGTAGGTATCGATATTCATTCGCCACATCTACTAACGTCGCTTGCTCTAAGGTCGCCAAATTCCCTTGCGAGCCGAAGGCGTCGCTTCCTTTACCTTCGTATAATCTTTCAAAAAGGCGCACACCTGCTTGGCGTTGTTTGTCGTCTTTTTGCCGGTGGCGCTTCTGGAGTAAGAGTGCCTTCTCACGTTGGAAACGTTCCGCCACACGATCATCGAAAGCTTGATTGCAAATCAAATCTTGAATCAGTTCGAGCCATTCATCAGTTAAATTGACCGCCTGTGGCAACAAATCATTGCGGACAATGCTGCTTAATAGCGTAAACTCCAAATAATTACCTTGACGCCGTACGGAGACGCCCAAGTTCGCCCCGTATAAATGTGCCAAACGTTGTTCCAACTCGCTCCGCGATTGAATCAATAAAGAACCTGACTCCAATAGGCTTGCCAGTAAGTTTTGGTAAGCGGCACGGTGTTCATTATAAGGTGTCATAAACTTTATCATCAGCATATTGGTCTTATACTTGTGCGACGGACACACACTCAGAAATATCCCTTCTTGAACAGCTTTCATATAACACTCCCTTCCTAAATTACTACTTCAATTTCCGTCCAATAAATAACGTTCATTTTCTCAACACAATGCACTCTCTCCCCTGCATTGTGCAACAGCATCGTTACGATACTTCCTAATATAAAATAGCTCTTACAACACAGAAATAGGGGTTAGCGAGTAGGCTCAACCCCTATTTGAATTCTCTTCTTATTCTGTCAATCGGATAGTCTACGAATGAATATCGGCAAATTCAGCCTACTTCGTCTTAATGTAAGTTGTTCCAACAGCAGCCGGTGCTTTAGAACGTCCAACAAATCCAATTAACACGACAATCGTAATCACATACGGTGCAATTTGCAAGTACACCGGCGGAATGCTCTTGATGAATGGAATCGAGCTGCCGACAACCGCCAAACTTTGTGCGAAACCAAAGAACAACGCTGCACCCATTGCGCCGATTGGGTTCCACTTACCGAAGATCATCGCTGCCATCGCAATGAAACCTTGTCCGGCAACCGTTGCAACCGAGAAGTTCAAGGCAACGGATTGTGCCAATACCGCACCACCCATTCCGCCGAAGAAGCCGGATAGCAACACCCCTGCGTAACGTAATTTGTAGACGTCGATACCCAATGTATCCGCAGCTTGTGGATGCTCACCTACCGAACGCAAACGTAAACCGAAGCGTGTCTTGTAAATAACCACCCAAACGACAACTGCCAAGGCAATTCCCACATAAGCCGGCAATGATGTCGCCTTGAAGAAAATCGGTCCGATTACCGGAATATCCGCCAACACAGGGAAATTAAATTTACCGAATGCACGACGGATAATATCCGTTTGCCCGTCTCCTTCAAAGAGTACCCGTGTTAAGAATACCCCTAATGCCGGTGCAATTAAGTTCAGAACGGTTCCCGAAATAATATGATCGGCGCGGAAATTCACTGTCGCCACCGCATGGATTAAGGCGAATACCAATCCGCACACACCTGCAAAAATCATCGCAATCCATGGCGTCATATTCCCGAATTGCTGCGCAAAAGCCAAGTTGAAAACAATCGAGCTGAAAGCACCGATCACCATGATACCTTCCAAACCAACGTTAACAATCCCGCTTCGCTCAGAGAATACACCACCTAATGTCGTGAAGATTAACGGAGCAGAATAAACTAATGTTGAAGATACAATTAAAGCTAACACATTCACCATTTTTATTCGCCTCCTTTAGTCGCTTGCTTGCGTTTATTATAGAAATCAAAGAAATATTGAATCACATAACGTGAACCAACGAAGAAAATAATGGACGCAATCACGATGTTCACTATTTCACCCGGAACCTTCGCTGCAAGTGGCATTAAGTTCCCACCTGTTTTGAGGGCACCGAAGAGAACACTCGACAATAAGATACCGATCGGGTTGTTAGAACCTAATAAAGCAACCGCCATACCGTCGAAACCGATTGCCGGTGCCGCACCGTTCATCAAGAAGATGTTGCGGAACTCACCTAAACCGTTCATTACGCCACCTAAGCCGGCTAAACCACCGGATAAAACCATCGCCATGATAATGTTGCGTTTAGCATTCATCCCCGCATAGCGTGCAGCATGCTTGTTCAAACCAACGGCTTTCAGCTCGAAACCTAAAGTAGTTCGTGTCAAGATGATGTACACTAACACCACCACTACTATCGCAAGGAATAAGCCGGTGTGCAAAGTAGACCCTTTCGTTAAGTCCGTCAACCATTTCACACGCAAGCTTGCATTCTCTCCGACGAACGGCGTAGCATCCAAACGATTGGTAATCACATTACGAATTAAGTAGTCGCTGACATAGATAGCGACATAGTTCAACATGATTGTTACGATAACTTCACTCGTGTCAAAATACGCCTTCAAGAAGCCGGCAATTGCCGCCCATAAAGCACCGGCTAACATACCGCCGATAATCGCTAAAGGCAACACTACAACAGCAGGTGCTTCCGGCATCGAAATACCAATCCACACTGACACTAACCAGCCCCATAAAGCTTGACCGGCTAAACCGATGTTGAAGAATCCGGCAGTATACGCCACCGCAAATCCTAAACCGGTAAAGATGAGCGGTGTAGCGGCACGCAATGTTTGCCCGATTGCAAACGGTGTTCCGAAAGCACCTACCCATAAAGCTTTGTAACCGGCAACCGCATCGTAATTAAACAACACCATTACGAGCGCACCGAATAGCATTCCAATGACAACGGTTAAGAGCGGAATGCCGACAGATTGAAATTTTTTCATTACTGGTCCCCTCCTTGAGTTCGGCTTGCAACGACTTCTGCATAAGGAGTTCCAGCCATCATTAAGCCAATTTCTTGTTCATTCGTTTCTTTTGCATCAATGTCTGCAATAATTTCACCGTCATGCATCACAATGATACGGTCGGAAACATTGAGAATTTCGTCCAATTCGAAACTCATCAATAGTACGGCGCGATTCTTGTCACGCTCGGCAATCAATGCTTTATGAATAAATTCAATCGCACCGACGTCCAAACCACGTGTCGGGTTCGCCGCGATTAAGAAATCCGGATTCAAATTCAATTCGCGTGCGATAATCGCTTTCTGTTGGTTTCCTCCGGATAAAGCTTTCGCCGGCACCTTCTCAGAAACGGTACGCACGTCATAATGCTCAATTAAACCTTTCGCATATTGTTCAATTTCCGGGAAGTTTAAGAAGCCATTGCGTGAGAACGGTTCGTGATAATAATCTTTCAAAGCGAAATTGTCTTCCAATTTCATATTGAGAACCAAGCCATACTTATGTCTGTCTTCCGGGATATGCCCGAAACCTAATTCTGTAATTTCACGTGGTGTCTTACCGAGAATCTCTGTTCCTTTCAACTTGATAGAACCGGATTCTGCGTGCATCAAACCTGCAATCGTTAGAATCAATTCAGACTGTCCGTTACCGTCAATTCCCGCAATACCGACCACTTCTCCGTGACGCACATTGAATGACAAATCTTTAACGGCTGTAATACCGCGGTCGTTTTTGACGACGAGATTCGATACTTCTAACGCAACGTCCGTTGGGTTTGCTTCTACTTTCTCTGTACGGAATGAAACGGAACGTCCGACCATCATATCCGCCAAGTCTTTCGCGCTGGCAGTTGCGACATCCACCGTGTCAATCGACTCGCCACGACGGATAACTGTACAACGGTCGGCAACGGCTTTAATCTCGTCCAATTTGTGCGTGATAATGATAATTGACTTACCTTCATTCGCCAGAGAACGCAATGTCACCATCAATTCATCAATCTCTTGAGGTGTCAACACCGCTGTCGGTTCGTCAAAAATCAAGATATCGGCACCACGATACAAGGTTTTCAAAATTTCAACACGTTGCTGCATACCAACTGTGATATTCTCAATACGCGCATCAGGATCCACGGCTAAACCGTAACGCTTAGAAATCTCTTCAATATGTTGGCGTGCCGTTTCGCGATTAAGGAAAGCACCGCCTTTAGTCGGCTCGTTCCCTAAAATAATATTCTCCACAACTGTGAAATCTTCAATCAACATGAAATGTTGGTGGACCATACCGATTCCCAATTCATTTGCTTTCGTCGGTGAACTGATTGATACTTTCTCACCACGAATATAAATTTCTCCTGCTGTCGGTTCTAATAACCCGGACAGAATGTTCATCAATGTTGACTTCCCTGCACCATTCTCTCCCAATAGTGCGTGAATTTCCCCTTTTTTCAGCTCTAAATTGATATTCTTATTCGCAAAAAAATTTCCAAACTGCTTGGAAATATTGCGCATCTCAATTACTGGGGGTTGATGTGTTCCCATTGCTTGTTCCTCCACTCTAAGTCATTTGCAAAGCTATTCGAGTAAAACGTTACCACTCGATATTTTGCACTACTCACATTATAGCAAAATTTCCTCAAAATAACAGCGTATTTCTCATAAAGTTATGCGAGTTTATGAGTGATGTATTTTGTCAACGAAGCGCGCAGATGAAGCATTTGCCGAAAGTTGTAAGTAAGTTTCCTTATTTGCGTGAGTCGCACACAAAAACCTCAGTGATTTGCTTAAAGCAGACGGTTTAGTGCATCGATGTATTGCTTTCCCGCTGCCGGAGGGACGCCGGTACATCGATGCATTACCTTCCCGCTGCCGGAGGGACGCCGGTACACCGATGCATTACCTCCCCGCTGGCGGAGGGACGCCGATACACCGATGCATTACCTTCCCGCTGTCGGTGGCGCGCCAGTACACCGATGCATTACCTTCCCGCTGTCGGAGGGACACCGGTACACCGATGTATTACCTTCCCGCTGTCGGAGGGACGCCGGCACACCGATGCATTACCTCCCCGCTATCGGAGGGACGCCGGTACACCGGTGCATTACCTTCCCGCTGTCGGAGGGACGCTGGTACACCGATGTATTACCTTCCCGCTATCGGCGGGATACCGATACACCGATGCGCCGCTTCCCCGATGTCAACGACATATTCACCCCTTCGACCCCTGTGCCCTATCACCTTTGGGACATATCAGAAAGTTAAAACCTGTACAGCGTTAAAACGCTGTACAGGCTCTATTCCAATGCAGTTGATAATTTTTTTATTTTTTTCGCCGTAAAAAAATGAAATTTATCCGCTCCCATGTAATTATTTAAGAAGGCTACTCCTTTGAGTATCTTCAACTATTTTATGCATAGAAAGGAACATGCTTTATGCCAAATTATTATACACCATGCAACCTACGTCGTTTGCATCACGCTGAGTTTCAACAACTGTTGACACGAATGCTGGAGGATTTCAAATCCGCCAACTTGAAGTCAAAAGACGATGACTTCACACGCCTGTTGAACACCATTAAGAACAAAGTGCCCACCCTCCAAAACGCCTTGGAACAAGTCCGTGCGAGCGAGAAATCACAAACGATTCAAGAGTTGGACACAAGCCGCGACCGCGCTTTCCAAGCTTTGGCAGATAGTTTCAAGCCATACAGATACAGCACAGCGGCAACCGAGAAAGCTGCCTATACTGCATTGAACTTGCTGTTCAAGCAATACAAGCGTCTAACACAAAAGAACTACGAAGAAGAAACAGCTTTAATCAACAACCTGCTCAGCCGACTGAATTCTGCCGAATACCAAGATGATGTGACAGCATTAGGTATCAGCAAATTCGTCACCGCCCTCTCTAGCGCGCAAACAGCCTTTGAAGCGCAATTTAACGCTCGCTCCAAGGAAAACATGGGAAGAACTTTCTACAATGTGAAAGAGCTACGCCAAACATTGGCGGAAGATTACCAACTCTTCATTGACTACGTCGGCGTCTTAGCACTGGTTAAGAGCGACCCCTTCTACAAAAACGCTATCGGCGTCATCAATAATAGTCGTAAATACTATGCTGACGTAATTGCCAGACGTTCCCCGAAAGAAAAAGTCCCCCTTATCAGTATGACACTGCCAACACCATAAACGACAAAAGAGTTCCTCTTGCGAGGAACTCTTTCTCAATTGAATGATTATTCAGCTGGTTTCTCAGGCACTTCGATTTCACCTTTGATGATTTTTTCTTTGAATTCTTTAACTGCTGCTTTTGCATCGTCTGATAATTGACCTTCTGTCAAGTCAACACCGCCGTCTGCTAAACCATAAGTTTTCACACCAGCTTCGAATTTACCATCTTTAGCTAATTGTGAGAATTGCTTAACTGCCGCGCCTACACCTTTCAATGTTGAAGTTAATGTCAAGTGACGCTCTTTACCGTCTACTTCTACGATACCTTCAGCATCTTGGTCTAAGTCAACACCGATTACCCAAATGTTTTTAGATGGGTCATTTGACACGATGTCTTTAGCTTCTGAGAATACACCGTTACCAGTTGCACCTGATGCATGGAAAATAACATCCACATCATTAGAGTACATTGCTGCAGCTAATTGCTTACCTTTAGCCGCATCAGCAAAGCTACCTGCGTATTCTACTACTACTTCGATAGATGGGTCTACTGCTTTAACGCCTTCTACGAATCCAGCTTCAAAGCGGTCGATAACGAAACCTTCTACCCCACCGATGAATCCAACTTTCTTAGTTGCAGTTGTCTTAGCTGCTGCTACCCCTGCTAAAAAGGCTGCTTCGTTGTCTTTGAATGTCAATGAAGCGACGTTTGGTTGATCTACTACTGAGTCAACAATTGCAAAGTGCTTGTCCGGGTGTTGTTGCGCAATGTCGTTGATTGCTGCTTCTAACTTATAACCAATACCGAAAGTTAAACTGAAGTTAGCTGTTACAGCTGAGTTTAAGTTTGTTACATAGTCAGAATCGCTGTTTGATTGAATGTAGTCGTATCCGCCTACACCTTTCTCCAAGTTGTTCTCTTTACCAAACTCTGTTAAGCCTTCCCATGCGCTTTGGTTGAATGATTTGTCATCCACCCCACCGATATCTGTTATGATAACCGCTGAGAAGTCTTGAGCAGAAGCTACAACCGGTGCTGCAAAGCCTGCTACTAATAAAGCTGTTGATGCTAAACCTACAAATTTTTTCATTGATGATTTCCCTCCAAGAAAACTATTGAATCCATCTGAATTCCTACTCATTATACCGTCTTAACTTCCAAAAGGCAAGTTGAAAACGATTAAAAGCGAATATTTTTTTCCAATGCGTTTATAGCGTTCAGATTTATGCCGTTCTTTATATAAAAATCGGTCTTTGATTTTGCCGAGCAACTTCAAAGACCTTTAATATTATTTATGAATAATAACTAGAGATTACACCCAAATCCGACCTTGAGCATCTGCCGATTTTATTAGCAAGCAACTCAAATCCCTCACGAATGATTGTCTATTGACACAACTAATTCGTGAGGGAAAATCTCTCTGGTTGCTATAAATTTATCTTGTTAGCTAAACTTCCTCGCCAATCAATACTTGACGTGGTTTGCTTCCGTCTTGTCCGCTAACAATGCCTTGCGCTTCCATATCGTCAATCAAACGTGCGGCACGGTTATAACCGATTCTAAAGCGACGTTGCAATTGTGAAATACTAATTGTATCCAAGCCTCGTACCATTTCGACGGCTTCATCAAAGTATTCATCATCGGAGCTGCCCATTTGCTCGTTGTCATTGTCCGACACCATCATCGTTTCGTCGTATTCCGCCGGTCGTTGCTCTTTAACGAAATTCGTGATGCGTTCTACTTCACTATCTGAAATGTACGCACCTTGAACGCGAACCGGTTTATTTTTGCCCATTGGCTGGAATAGCATATCGCCACGCCCCAACAGCTTCTCGGCACCATTGCTGTCAAGAATCGTCCGTGAGTCAATACCGCTCGATACGGCAAAAGCCAAACGCGACGGAACATTGGCTTTGATAATCCCGGTAATAACATCAACTGAAGGACGTTGTGTCGCAATAATCATATGAATACCGGCTGCACGCGCCATTTGCGCCAAACGAATAATCGCATTCTCGACTTCATTGCTTGCGACCATCATTAAGTCCGCTAACTCATCGACAAAGACAACAATCTTCGGCAAACGCTCGTATCCAGTGCCATTCTCTTCATTGTAGCTGTCAACTTGTTCATTATAACCGTCAATATTACGCACACCTGTCGTCGCAAAAAGTTCATAACGACGCTCCATTTCTTGCACGACTTTATTCAAGGCTTGAGCGGCTTTGCGCGGGTTTGTTACAACCGGCGCTAACAAGTGTGGAATATCATCATACATGGTCAATTCGACTTTCTTCGGATCAATCATCAAGAATTTCACTTCTTCAGGCTTGGCTTTCATCAATAAGGACACGATGATGACGTTCATTCCAACGGACTTCCCGCTTCCTGTTGCTCCCGCGATAAGTAAGTGCGGCATTTTGCTTAAATCTGCCAAGCAAACGGTCCCTGAAATATCACGTCCGAGCGGTACTTCCAACACATTCGGACTATCCAAAGCAGCATCGATAATCTCCCAGAAGGAAACCGGGCTCACTTGCGTATTCGGCACTTCGATTCCGATGAGTGATTTACCGGGAATCGGCGCTTCAATCCGTACGTCACGCGCCGCCAAAGCTAAGGCGATGTCATCGGAAAGTGATACGATTTTACTCACTTTAACACCGATAGCCGGTTGGATTTCATACTTGGTTACCGACGGTCCTAAATTCGCTTTAACAACAGTTGCCTTCACACCGAAACTTTCAAATGTTTGCTCCAATTTGGCAATGTTCTCATTGATGCGCGCGTATTCTTCCGACTGGTCAACAGGCGGAATTTTTTTCAACAAATCCTTGCCCGGTAAAGTGTAACGTTGCTTGGACACTTTCGGACGCGATTTTGTCACAATCGGTTCCGAGGCATCATTCAACACTTTATCCAATTGGTCAGTTGTTAAATCTTGACGCTCATGCGCTTGATTATGCCAATGTCCCGCAGAAGCAGATTCGGTAGTTGCGACCGGTTCTTCTGCCTTTACAACTTCCGGCTCTTCCGGAACAATTTGTTGGTTGACAACAATCGGCACCGATACCGGTTCTTCCTCTGTCGTGTGTTGCATTGCATCAAAGTAATCCAAGTCCAAGACACGCTCCGGCGCATTCGCTTGCCGTTTCCATTCGCGCGGACGCTCCGGTTCACGATATGGCTCCCATTCACGCGATTCTAAAGGTTTCGCCGGCTGATACCCCCCCTGCAAAAAAGGCGGACGCTCCTTTTCCTCGTCTTGCTGGAATGATTGCATCAACTTCTTGAAGAATGATACCTTAGGTTCCTGTTTACTTTCTTCATCTACTTGCTCATCAACGGTTGGCGCCAACGCTTCCTCATCATGTTCTGCTACTTGCGGCTTCGGAAACAGCGAATGTACGAAACTTTTGAGCGCCTGCCAGAAAGAATGCAACCATTGCTGTAAAGTTTGCGGCGCAACTTGCGACACCAAGATAACACCGGCAATAAATAAAATCGACGCCAATAAATAAGTGCCCCATTTTCCGAACAGAAAACCAAACAATGCGTAAAAAATTGCCCCTAACAAACCGCCACCTACTTGATTCAGCATGCGACTATTCACCAAATCATTCTTAAAAGCATTGAATGTTTCCACAAAAATATTATTAGGTAATGGCTCTCTCGAATAAAACACATTAACGTGCAACAAAGTCGTCACCGCACAAAAAATAAAAATACTCCCCAACAAAGTGCGCAATGACGGATTCATCAAGTCACCACGCCATACCATGAAAGCGGCGATTGCGATGAATGTAATGACTAATAAGCCATACGCTTCTCCCACAAACAGTCGCAAACCATTTGCCAGAAGAATACCGAACACTCCCCATTTGAATAGTGCCAGCACACTTAGAAATGCAATACCGATTCCAATCGCCATATATTTAATTTGATACGGCACTTGATTCGCTTTCGCTTGTCCTTTTTTGCGTGCCACTTCACATCTCCTCCAATCCATGATTAGTCTACGTTTCTATTATACACTACTTCATACAAAAAGAGCCAAAATTCTACGAAAGAATATCGACTCTTTGTCATCATTAATCTTCGAAACGTTTAGCGGTATAGCTACCTCTATCTTCCTTGTACATATTGACAATTGCAAAAGTTCCCACAACTGCCCCAATAAATACTCCAATGAACAAATCTTTTAGGAAAACGTCTCTGATAGACGGCTCCTCAATAATAATGCTCGGTGTTTCTTTCAAAACTTCCAAAAACGTCACGTCATAAGCATATTTAAGTTCATTGTAGAAGTGTACCGCATACTCAATGATATTTGCTGCAATTGCACCTGCAACCAGCAGTAATTCGATAAGAACGGCACCTAGTATCGTAATCTTTCCACCCAGTTTGCGATAACCGTATGGGGCCGCAATCCCTCCAATAGATGCTGCCCACCATGCGTAATAGCCTAAGTAAGAAATAAGCCCCCATAGAAAGCTCCCGAGCAATATTCCCGGAATCGCACCGATAAGACCTAATAGTAAATTATGAGGTCGCTCATCATATTCAGTCTTTTTGCCTTCTAATTCCGTAATAGCTTGCTGGTAACCTGCCTCACTATAGTAAGCAAACTTGTCATCAAACTGCGTTAACTTGACCGTGCCGTCATTGATTCCGTTCATGAAGCAACCCGTTTCATAATGATTCGCCTTCAAAAACGGATACGCTACTTGCGAAATTTGGCGCAATGTGTACTCGGCCTCATCCATACGTTTCGGTAATTTTGTCGTAATAACCACTGTCGCATCTATGATGCCGGCGGCTTCAACTTCTTCTAAATTCGATAATTGATTAGTTAATTGTGTTAATTCTGTTGTTGTTCGTTCTGTTGGATTTATACCGATGACCCATTTAAGTGTACGCGTAGTTTGTTCGAAGCGGAATATCGTGTAGTACCCCTCCACTTGCCCGACGTAACAAGTGTCCGTAATTCGATTCAATCCAAATTCAGCAAATAATGTTTGCCATGTTTTAAATCCCATCGTTACTCTTCCTCTCTCGCTTAGCGGTTGCGTTGTTGTTTACCTGCATTACGACGTTTATTGCCTGTTTCAATCACTTCTTTTGTCGGCACTAAGCGTTGCTTGCCGGATGTTGTGGTTTGTGTTGCGCTTGCTGCCGGTTTGCGTTCACGTTTAGGGCGATCTTTATATTGTTTGGCTTCTTCTTCAAGAATTTGCGCAATTTTTGGACGGACAACTTTGTTCGTATACAATTGTTGGAATACGTAGAAGATACCGCCGGCTAAGAAGTACAGCCCTAAACCAGCTGCTGATACCCATGAAATCCAGCCAAGCATGATTGGATTCATCCAAAACATTGCTTTCCCTGTTTGTGCGGCGGCAGGATTGTCCGATGCCGGCATCGCACGTTGCATTAACCAACTTTGTAAAAGCGTCACCGCTACAACACCGATAACCAATATTAAACTGCGTTCCCCAAGATGAATTCCTAAGAAAGAACTCTCTTGAATTGCCGGTGAAGTCCGAATCGCTGCGTACACCGCTGAGATGATTGGCATTTGAATCAATAATGGCAAACAGCCTGACATACCGCCTAACATATTGATATCATACTTCTTATAAACTGCCATTTGTTCGTTCTGTAAGCGGGCACGTTCAGCAGGGTCATTCGTTGCTTCCATTTCAGCACGAATTTCGTCCAATTCCGGTTGGGCAATTTTCATACGTGCTTGACTAATCATCGAATTTTTTGTCATCTTCAATGAAGAAGGCAACATGAAGATTCGTGTAATGATGGTGACAATAATAATTGCCATTCCGTAGCTACCGCCGAAGATTCCTGCTAAGAAATCAAGGAAAGCAGTTGCCGGCTTACCGAAATATTCGTATGCCCATCCCGTTGGGTTTCCTGCTTGGTCATAACTTACACAGCCGCTTGCCGCTAATACAACAACCGCAACTAAAGCGAGCAACTGTAAGTGTTTCAAATGTTTGCGTGTTAATTTCATTGTTCACTCTCCAAATAATAATCGTTTTACCTTACTACTATAAAAGACTTCGCTTATTTTTTCAATCTATTTCCTCTGATATTAGTACACGATTTGAAAGTCCGAATAGTTTTTGTCTAAAGAAATAGGACGAATCGTCAACTTATCTACTCGCATGAAACGATGCGCCGGTTGCTGCAATCTATGTTGTAGGACTTCAAGTTGCGCATCATCTGCTTGTACAATCAGCTTAACATCGCCGTTCGTTAAATTGCGGACGGTTCCTGTCACGCCCACTTCAGTTGCAATTTGCATCGCATAAATTCGATACCCTACGCCTTGAACTCTCCCTGATACAACGATTTCATAAGTATTCATTTCTCTCTTCCTTTCGTTCTGCCAGTGTCTGATTGCCGGATGAAATCAACATACGAATCTTCTCTATTTCAATGCATCATTTATCTACTAAAAAACTAGGGCAAGGAAATGCATCCTCGCCCTGATATTCCAACATTTAGATTGCTTTTTTGACAGCGAGTTGTTGGTGCTTCTTAATTTCACTTTGGTCGATAATTATAGGAAATTCAACATAGAAAATCGATCCGTGATTCAAGACGCTCTCAACATGAATTTTACCTTTATAACCTTCAACAAGTTGCTTGGCAATGCTCAACCCAAGCCCATTTCCACCTTTATTACGAGAACGTGCTTTGTCTACACGATAGAAACGACCAAATACCCTGTCCTTGTCTTCTTCCGTCATACCTTCACCGAAATCTTGTACTGCAATTTCTACCTTGGTGAAACTTGCGCTAACCGATAAGTGAACTTCGTGGCGATCCAAGCTATATTTTACCGCATTATCCAACAGAATAATCAATATTTGCTCGAAATGATTACGGTACATCTTAATGTAAAGTTCCTTGCCACCCTTCTCGCTATCTAAATAAAACTTGAAGTTCGGATACAATATAACGAAATTATTGTAGACTTGCTGAACCGTTGAGTAAATCTCTGTAATTTCATCTTTATAATCCACATTGGCATGGTCCGCGCGCGACAAATCCAACATTTCTTGCACTAAGTCCTTCATGCGTGTAATTTCTTGAAGCGACGCCGAAATGGATTCCTCCAAAATTTCCGGATCGTCTTTTCCCCAGCGATTCAACATTTTCAAATGTCCTTCTACAATGGCAACCGGAGTGCGCAATTCGTGCGACACATCTTCCACGAATTGTTTTTGGTTGCGGACATACAAATCGATTTTGTCGAGAAGGCGATTGATATGGATATTCAAATCGCTCCACTCGTCATTGCTACGTGGCTTCCGAATGCGAATCTCCGACAGACTTTCTTCTTCCACCAAGTCAAGCGCATTGTTCAAATAATCCAACGGTCTCAACAAATATTGACTAATTCCGAAAGCAAGTATGACACTTGCCAACAACATAAAGATAATGGTGCGGTTCATCAGCAGTTGTCGCTCTTGGTGCGCAGCATTGAACGCCTTGGGGACAAATACCATCTGCAAGGTTCCTAATGGATGATGTGTCACTGTTGAGACAATCTTCTGTGTGGCAACGAAAGCGAAGTCATTGCCTACCTGCACCTGTTGTATCTCACTGTCATAACGCTGTGTCGGCAGACCGATATTACGCGTTTCGTACAAGAGTTGATTACTTGTGTTAAAAAGTTTGACAATTGTATCCTCTGCTTCAACTAATGAGAAGAAACGAGAAATGTCTTCCTTTACCTTACTGGTTGCCATTCCGTCCGTCGTCGTATCAAAATGATACTTTTCCAATGGCGTGTCTATCTTTTGAAAGTATGCGACCGTTCGGTCGAATCGTTGCTGAGCTATACTCGTTTGCTGACGCAAAGCCGTTTCGTTCGCGTAGCGATTGTAACTTAATAATCCAATCGCACTCACAGTAGCTAATGCGACAAATAACAAAATGCTCCACTTCCACTTGAGCGAAAGCGGATGGCGTTGCTGTGTTGTTCCTGTCATCGTTACGTTCTCATCACATAACCTGTGCCACGAACAGTCTGAATATAACTGTCTTGACCAGGTAAATCAATCTTGTTACGCAAATAACGAATGTAAACATCAACAACATTCGTTTCTACTTCCGAACGATAGCCCCATACTTTATCAAGCAACACTTCACGTGACATCACCGTGTTCAAGTTTTCCATCAGATAGAGTAATAATTCGTATTCACGCTTCGTTAAATCAATAATTTCTTCATCACGCTTCACGACACGATTCGCCTTTTCGATGACTAAATTACGGTATTTAACAGTCGGTTGCAATGCAGTACGATGTTCTTCTTCCGTTCCGATTCGACGGAACAAAGCACGCAAACGAGCCAAAAGTTCTTCGATAGCAAACGGCTTAACAATGTAGTCATCCGCACCTTGATCCAGTCCCGACACTCGGTCAATAACTGAATCACGAGCTGTCATAATAATAATCGGCGTGTCCTTAATCGGACGAATACGACGGCACACTTCTAAGCCATTTAATTCAGGTAGCATTAAGTCTAATAGAATAACATCCCAATCTTCATTTAATGCCGCTTCTAGTCCACTTCTTCCGTCATGGTAGATAGCTGTTTCATAGCCTTCATGTTGTAGTTCCAAGTCTACAAAGCGCGCGAGGTTTTTCTCATCCTCAATAATTAGGATGCGCTGTTTGTTTGTATGATTCATACAATAGGCTCCTCCTTCAATCAATAAAAAATAATTCTCAACATAATTTTACACAATTTCATGATTTTTGGCTACATTTTCTCTTTATTTTCTCATTTTTTGTTGCAGTTATGAAAGTTGATGCCTCATCAAGCAAATTATTTCAGACGGTAAGTGGCTTTCAGTTCCATGATGATATCACGCAATTCTGCTGCCTTCTCGAAATTGAGGTCTTTTGCCGCTTTTCTCATTTCCATATTCAAGCTGTCCAGTTGCTCTTCGCGTTGCAAACGTGACATTTTCTTGAATTGTGTCAAGAAGTTTTCTTGCTTTTCTTCATTGTCCACAGCGTGTGTAATGCGAATCAAGTCACGCACTTCTTTTTTGACAGTTTGCGGTACAATGTGATGTTGCTCGTTGTACGCCATTTGGATTGCGCGACGTCTTTCCGTTTCATCAATGGCATTTTGCATCGATTGTGTAATGGTATCCGCATACATGATAACCCGCCCATCGGCATTACGCGCTGCTCTCCCGATTGTTTGTACAAGCGACCGTTCACTCCGCAAAAATCCTTCCTTATCCGCGTCAAGAATTGCCACTAAAGATACTTCCGGCACATCAAGCCCCTCACGCAGTAAGTTAATTCCAACTAGAACATCGAACACACCTAAACGCAAATCACGAATGATTTCAGTTCGCTCCAATGTTTTGATATCGCTGTGTAAATATTTGACTTTGATATCTAATTCTTTCAAATAATCTGTTAAATCTTCTGACATTTTTTTCGTTAAAGTAGTAATAAAAACGCGCTCATCGCGTTCGACGCGTTGATGAATTTCTTGAACTAAATCATCGATTTGTCCCTTAATCGGACGTACTTCAACTTCCGGGTCTAACAAACCGGTTGGGCGAATAATTTGTTGAACAACTTCGTCATTGACATGTTCCATTTCATAAGGTCCCGGCGTTGCGGATACATAGATAATTTGGTTAACATGCTCTTCAAACTCCTCCAAGCGTAAGGGGCGATTGTCAATTGCGCTCGGTAACCGGAAACCGTAATCAACCAACTGTTGTTTGCGCGCTCTATCCCCATTATACATACCACGAAGCTGCGACATGGTGATGTGCGACTCGTCAACCACAATTAAGAAATCTTCCGGGAAGAAATCCAATAATGTGTAGGGTGCCTGCCCCGGTAAACGCCCATCCATATGACGTGAGTAATTCTCAATTCCACTACAATAACCCATCTCTAGCAGCATTTCAATATCATAGGTGGTGCGTTGCTCTAAACGTTGTGCCTCCAATAATTTATGTTCCGCACGCAATTCTTCCAGACGCTCTGCCAGTTCCGCTTTGATTGACTCTACCGCCTTCAACGTTTGTTCGTTATTTGCTACAAAGTGAGTTGCCGGATAAATCGGATAATGGTCAACATCCGCTTTGATTTCGCCGGTCATCACATCCACTTCTCGAATACGGTCAATTTCATCACCGAAGAATTCCACTCGAATCACTTCCGAATCGCGCGACGCCATAAAAATTTCAACAACATCACCGCGTACCCGAAACGTCCCACGTTGAAAATCAATATCATTACGGACAAACTGCATTTCTACCAAACGCGCCAACATTTGATTGCGACTAATTTCTTGCCCTTTTCGCAAAGACAGAACGTGCTCGCGATAATTTTCCGGATTAACTAATCCGTAAATACAGGAAACCGAAGCAACCACAATCACATCATTGCGTTCTAATAACGCCGACGATGCCGAATGACGTAATTTGTCAATCTCATCATTCACACTGGACTCTTTCTCAATATATGTATCCGACGAAGGCACATAGGCTTCCGGTTGATAGTAATCATAATACGATACGAAATACTCCACTGCATTATTCGGGAAAAATTCCAATAATTCGCTATATAATTGTCCCGCCAAAGTCTTATTATGCGCCAATACTAAAGTCGGCTTCTTTACTTCTTGAATTACATTCGCAATGGTAAAGGTCTTCCCGGTTCCCGTCGCACCTAATAAAACTTGCTCTTTCTTACCTGATTGAATCCCCTCAACCAATTGCGCAATCGCTTGCGGTTGGTCACCGCTCGGTTGATATGGCGATACGACCTTAAATTCCGCCATGTTATCCCTCCTCATAACTCCTTACCATCATATCAAAAAATACGCAACTTATCCCTTAAACCGCCTCCAAAAATAAAAAATTACTTTTTTTCACGAATTATGCAAATAATTATTGCAACACGATTGGGATTTCATGTATAATGATTCATGTTGACTAGGCGGATTATCGCCTAACATACAATTTGTTACAGAAAGAGGTGACTGGAATGGCAAATAACCCATCAGCTAAGAAACGTATCCGTACAACAGCAACTAAAACTGAGCAAAACCGCGCTCACGTTTCAGCAATGCGTACAGCGGTGAAGAAATTCCGTTCAGCAGTTGAAACTGGCGAAGGCGATTTGAATGAATTATTCAAAGTAGCTTCTAAAGAAATCGACAGCGCAGCAACTAAAGGCTTAATTCACAAAAATAAAGCGGCTCGTGACAAGTCACGTTTAAGCAAATTATTAGCTAAATAATTGCGTAACGCTACAACAAAAGTCATAAAGAACGACATAAACGCTTCATTGAGTTGGCGTTTATGTCGTTCTTTTGTGTTCCTGTAACTTCTATCGCCTCTATATGCCAAATGCCAAGTTTTATCGTTAAATCTTTCTTTTTATCAGAATTATGGTATAATAACTTGGTTTCAAATTCATGGATTGAGGTATTATATGAAGAAATTATTTGTTATTGTGTGTTTATGGTTGACATTCATTAGTGGCGCTTTTCCCGCATCAACATTTGCGCAAGCTAAAGAAATTCGGGATATCGTCACTCAAACGATTCAAGAGTTTCAGCTAGATGCCAACGCTATTTCAATTGCTTATACGGACTTAGTAACCGGCGATGAATTTTTCTTGAATGAACACGTAAGCATGCACGCCGCCAGCACAACCAAAGTGGCAACCGCCGCCTTATATGTCGACTTAATTGAAAACGGGGAACTCGATTGGAATAGCGAATTGCCGTACAATGATGCTTATTATGAAGACGGAGCCGGAGATATTACGAATGAACCGAAGCGCGATTATTATCCAATTGAAGAATTGATCTATCAAATGCTGTATTATTCCGATAACACCGCTTGGAACATGCTCATTCAATACTACTATGATAATTTCGGCGATTTCCAACAAGGCTTACTGGATTTGGGGCATATTGCACCGATTGATGACGACTTATGGCTAGTCAATTATGCCGATGCCGAATTGTTGAATAATATTTTGTTACACGTTGCCTCTCACGAAAAATATCGCCCTATTACCCGTATTATGCTTGAAGCTCAAGAAGGAAGATTGCTTAAATCTCATGTTAAACAAGGAATGGCAACGAAATACGGTCAGTACGAAGATATTTATCACGACACAGGCATTTATTTCAATAACAAAAATCAACCTCAATATACAATTGTCATAATGACTCACGACATTTACTTAAATGAATCCGGCATTGCCGATGACTTTATGGGTATTCTAAATGCCCGCTTAAAAGAATGGCATGACAACCGCACAAAAATGATGACAATCACTTACCGACAGTGAAGATAAATATATTATAAAAAAACTCTAACAGATGCCTTGAATAAGACATGTATCTGTTAGAGTTTTTTATTTTGAATCAAATAGCGTTGCTCACTAATTTAACTAATAACAAATCAAATTGAATATCGCGTAAGCCAACTCCTGTCTTCATATGATAATCCATCGCAATCAGTTCTTGGTATACTGCAGCCAAACGAGATACCGGATATTTCCCTGCTTCTTGCAAAGCTAACTTGACACGATAAGGATGTGCACTCAATTGCTTGGCAATATCTCCTTCTAAGAACCCTTGTTGACTTAATAATTTCGTTTGAAGCATTAAGCGAAATTGTGAAACTAACAAAGCATGCAAGGCAATCGGTTCGTGCTTTAACAGCACTAAATCTCGATAAATATTAACCGCTCGTTCCACTCGCCGATTCAACACGGCCTTCGTCAGTTCGAAAACATCTGACTCTAATGTGCGTGGCACCAAAGCCTGAATAACTGCCAGTGTAATTTCCCCTTCGAAGTTGCGCAACTTCGCTACTTCATTCATGGTATTTGTCAGCTGATAATCAGTGCGCACCAATAGTTCCTGCAAAGCATCACGCGTTAGCTGAAGTGAATCCGCCTCGAGGTAGCGCCGCATATACTGTTGAACATCTTTTTCACTCATTGGCGCGACATCTACGAACATGGTTTCCTGTTGAAAGAGCTTTGTCAACTTCTTCCGTTTATCCAATTGTTCAATCGGCATCAGAAAAACAATGACCGACATCTCATTAGGAGATTGAATGTAATGCGTCAGACGCTCTTGTTGTGTGTCAGTGAGTTTCTGCTTGGATTGCGTTCCCAGAAAAGAAGCATTCTCAACAATTATTAAGCGATATTCCGCAAAGAAAGAGAACATTTCCGCTTCATCAAGCACATCATCAATTGTCTGCTCCTCTAAATCAACACGCGATAAATCCAATGTGTCCGTCTCGCCAAATTGTTTCAATAAAGTGTGCAGAAACTCCTGTTGCAAGAAATATTCCGTTCCCACGACCGTCACTACCGGCGGCACTTGCCCTTTTTGAATTGCTTGCATCGCTTTTTGGTACTCCATTTCTCGCCCTCCTTCTTCAAAAAAACGTATTCATTGCATTAAATGAAAGTTCTATTTGTCATTTTATCAGAAAATCAGTTATAATACACCTATCTATTTTTGAGAAAGGAGTGATTATACTGAAACCAACGATTATTGGCATCACAGGAAATCATACATTATTAAAGAATGATGAATACCGTCCATTCAAAATAAATTACTCTTCTTGTGGCTTCACGACAGCTATTACTGCCGCAGGAGGTGTTCCGATTATTTTGCCGATTGGTGACCCTTCTCTAGCCGAATCTTACGTAGCTCTCATCGACGGATTGCTGTTGACAGGCGGACAAGATGTATCGCCCCAATTGTATAATGAAGAGCCTCGCAATGTCATTGGAGAAACAGCTCCTGACCGCGATGCAATCGAAGTTGCACTCATTCAAGCCGCATTAAAGCAAAACAAGCCTATTCTAGGCATTTGCCGTGGCATGCAACTGCTTAACGTTACTTTAGGCGGTTCTTTATATCAAGACTTAACAACTGAAGCAAACATTACTATCCAACATGTCCAGAAAGCACAACCGGAGTTTGTCACTCATTCTATCAAGGTTAAAAGCGACTCACATATTGCTACTTTAGTAGCGGATGGTAAATGTATTAATTCCGTGCATCATCAGGGCATTAAACAATTGGCCCCTTCTCTTACTGCCACTGCTTGGAGTCAAGATGAAGTGATAGAAGCAGTCGAATGGATTGATGACACACACAGTATCATCGGTGTACAATGGCATCCGGAGTTAACTTTTGGTGCTAATCAAGAAAGTATGAATTTATTTATTGATTTAATCACGCGTTCTAAGCAAAAAATGGTATTCCCTACCATGTAAACAGCACACCCGATAGATTGGTTACTAACTTCCAATCTATCGGGTGATTTTTATTATTGAACTTTTGGGTTTCTACATAAATTAACCAAATTATACTTGCTATTGCATAGATAACCACTTTAGAAATTCTGCTACTAGTTCTGCTATGTTTCTATCCCATAAATATATGGACAAACCGTCTAATAGTATCTTTAGACACATTACGCCAACTATCCATAACAAAATGGAAATGTTGCTTTTTTTATGTGTTGTCATACAAACCGCTCCTTCTAAGTAACATTATAAATAAGGGATGCCTCGAAATCAACAAAGTCCTCCTATACAAAAACTCCGCCAACTTAATGGCGGAGTTCGTTCGTTAGTCCTGTATATCTTTCACTTTCACTACCCAATTATTTGCTGATTCAGGTGAATCTAATAAACTTGGATTTGCTTCTGCTTGCTCATTACGTTCGATAATCGTTGCTGTAAATGGCATCGGCACCTCAATCGCTGCTTTGGATGCTTCTACATTCAACAATGTATCATCACATTCAATTTCACCCAATTCGGCTATTTGTGCAAAAGTAATATCGCCGGCATCACATTGAAAGGCGGGTGTTACACCAATCAAATAATAATCCTCTACTTGTTGCATCCAAAGTTGCTCATTCAATTGTTGCATATTAAGTTGTTCTCCTATTCATAATTAAATTGGTCATTCGTCGCAAACATGTAACTTCGATGATGGTAACGCATCGAAAGAATCAAACCAATCCCAATCATATTACTCAATAGCGCAGATCCCCCTTGAGAAACGAACGGTAATGGCACCCCGGTAATTGGTAATAAACCGATAGTCATCCCCACATTCTCCAAAATATGGAACATAATCATTGAGATAACGCCTGCTGCAATGTAAGTGTAAAACTCATTTTTCGTTTCAAAACATGTTTGCACCATCTGATAAATTAACATGAAATAGATAAATAACAGAACAGTTGCTCCTAAGAAACCAAAATTTTCCGCAATCGTTGTAAAAATAAAATCCGACTCCCGAACCGGTACCGCAACTTCTGACACGCCTAAACCCTTGCCGGTCCATTGTCCTGAACCGATTGCTTTAATACTTTGCACAAGCTGATAGGCAGCATTTTGTGTGTCACCGAACGGGTTCAACCAAGCTTCAATACGGCCAATTTGGTATTCTTTGACTAAACCGGTTGCTAACAAAATTTCCTTGTGGAAAGCTGCTAAATAAATGAGTGAGCCTCCAACCACTGTAATAATCGTTGCTGTCGGCACAATAATCTTCCAACTGATTCCGGATAAGAGAATTAAACCAACTGTAATGGCGGCCAGCACCAAATTTGTTCCTAAGTCGTTTTGTAACTGAATTAATAACATCGGCGGTGCCGCAAACAAGGCAATCTTCCCCAGCAAGACCCAGTCGCTCTTAATTGTACGTTGTAAATGCGTATTATTATGTTCAGTAATTATCCGCGCCATGAAAACAATGTAAGCCGGCTTGAATACTTCCGACGGTTGGAAAGAAAGCGGTCCGATTTTGAACCAACTTTGCGCACCGGTAGCAGCCGCTGTTCCACGGTCATAGAAAATAAGGACGAGCACAAGTAGAAACATCCCAATGCCATACAAAATCGTTGACATCTTCCAATATTGCTCGCTATTAAATTGGATGATTAAGATAATCGCCAACGCCCCTACGCCATACCATAAAGCATGATATAAGGTTGGTACGACACCTTTCCCTTCAATCATCGCAGTCGTCGCGTAAACACTGATAATTCCGATAATCGCCAACAACAATACATTCAATATGATGCCGTAATCAATACGCGATTCTTGCATCATATGTGACCTTCTTAATGAATTCATTCTTTCTCAACCTCTCCAGAATTTCTATACTGATACCAAATTAAATTGATGTACGCTCCTATGATGATAACCATACAATTGAAATACAACCAAATCATTAAACTGATAAAGACTCCGATTGTTGTGTTGCTAGTGGCGTTGCGAGCTGCATAATCAATGTAAACACTGAATAAACGTGAGATAACCGCAAAACCTACTGTTGAGAATGTTGCACCGAACACAGAATCGCGAATTTTCCAAGATAGATTAGGAATAAAGTGATAAATGCCTACTAGCAGGACAAATAATCCCACAATCGCAAAGATCCAACTTTGTTGCACAATCCAATCCAAAATCACTAATTGCACATGGAAAATATCATTGATAAACGTGACCATTTTCTCACCAAGGACCATCAGAAACGTCATAATACTCAAAGCAACGACAGTCGCCAATGTAAATAAATAAGCGAAGCCTCGAGCCAAGTAGCCATTGCGCGGTTGCGCTTGGTAAATGTCGTTCAATACCCGCTGCAATGTATTGAACACATTAGAAGCAGGCCATAAAGCAATTAACATCCCTAACCAAATCGCATTCAAATCCGTCTGTCGCATATATGTCTTTAGAATCGGGATCAATAATGTTTCCACTTCATCCGGCAAAGCCGTTTCCATTGCTGAAATAATTGCCTCTTGCGAAACAGGGAGCATGACAATGACATTTGCGATAATCAGCATGATTGGTACAATCGCCCAGATGATATAGAATGACATTTCAGCAGCGTAACTTCCGAAATTCACGGGCTTATTCGCCTTGATTATTTCAACCAGCTTCTTCATCTCTATCCCCCTATTTTGCTTAAACTTCGCTTAATAGCGTACCATATTTAAGGTTAAATTGCACTTAATCTTGATTGATTTTTTTGTAAAATGGTTTGGAAACCGTTATAATGAACCAGTACAACAAAGGAGGAATGTATATGTCAAATGGAGTTACTTTCTATTTTATGCGACACGGTGAGACATATTTGAATTTTTTTGAGCGGATGCAAGGTTGGGCAAATGCCCCTTTAACTGACCGTGGTATCCTCGATACACAACGGAGCGGACGCGGTCTGGCGAATATTAAATTCGATGCCGTTTATACAAGTGATTTAATGCGAACAATTGATACGGCTAACATTATTCTAGCTGAGAATGCACACGCCGATGGTTTAGAAATTATTCCGATGCAAGAATTTCGCGAGGTGCATTTCGGTTACTTTGAAGGTTTGGAAGCGCCGGTCGTTTGGCAAGATATCATCGAATCTGTCAATGTTGAGCAAGGTTTACCTAACGGCACAACAGAACAAGTCGAAGCGACGATGAATATGCTTAAACGTAAAGACCCTTCCGGCTTAGCGGAAAATTATTTAGAGTTCTGGAATCGTGTAGAATCTGGTTTATTGAAACTGCTTCATAAGCATGCCGGCACGAATGAAACTGTACTGGTTGTTTGCCATGGTTTAACAATCCGTAACTTATTACACGGATTAGTCGCGGATTTTGAAGTCGGACAGGAACATTTGCACAATGCTTCTGTATCAATTGTTCAATATCGTGAAGGACAGTTTAGATTACTTGCATTAAATCAAACAGACCATTTTGCTGATTAAGGAGTGCGATTAATAATGGGAATCCGAGCTTTTATTTTTGATTTCGATGGGACGATTGGCGATTCAAGCGAATGTGGGTTGCGTGCAACTCAGGAAGCATTTGCAGAATTGGGATATGGGATTCCTTCACGTGATCAAATTGAATATTATATGGGTATTCCTATCGAGCAATCATTCAAACTCATGTTGCCACACGAGATTTCTGATACTGATTTCAATGCGTTATTAACTTTTTTCCGGGAGAAATATGCCACGTATGAAGATGAATACTTGTCTTCCTTTGCGCATGTGGCGGACACTTTGCGGCAATTGAAAGCGCGCGGCTCGCAATTATTCGTCCTCTCCAGCAAAAAAACCGACGTTCTACACCGGAATGTTGCTACGCTCGGTTTAATTGATTTGTTCACTGAAATTGTCGCTTCAGATAAAGTGACTGCGTACAAACCGGATCCCGCCGGCATTCTTTATTTGATACATAAGTATCAACTTAATCCGCAACAAACTATCATGATTGGCGATGCTACATTCGATATTCAAATGGGCAATCGCGCTCAAGTGCAAACTTGCGCCGTTACATGGGGCGCCCACTCTCTTGAATTATTACAAGCAGAACGCCCCACTTTTATTGTCAATTATGCAACGGAATGGTTGCGTTTAATTTAGGGGTTCGGTCGAGTTTTTTTGACAAAAGTGTGGTGGCATGATACCATTACATTGTACGGGGATGTCATGGTTTCGACAGGTATTGTTCGAACTTTTGATGCGTCAGGGAGGTTGCGTCTTCCTCATCAACGCTACAGTTAAATATAACTGCAAACAATCAAAACAATTCTTTCGCTTTAGCAGCTTAATAACCTGCAAGTGAAGATCGGTCTGGCATCGCCCATGTGCTCAGATACCGGTCTCAAATTCAGTGGGATACGCTTCAACTTTCCGTCTGTAAGTTGAATAAGAGATCATCAGACTCGCAACGATAGATGCCTGTTTATCGGCTATATCAGCGCTAAACTTAAATTGATAAACTATTGGCGTAGACTCGATTGTGGCGAGATATTTGGACAGGGGTTCGACTCCCCTCATCTCCATATATCCCATAAATATATTAAATACCCACATAACCCCTTCGATAAAACGAATGGCTATGTGGGTATTTTTGTGCAAGAAAAATCGATAAGGTATAACAAACGTCTGTATACAAACCCATAAGTCCGTATTGTCTATACTACACCTTTGATTCAAATAAGCACCGTTCAATGAGTTCTTTATTTCTCAATGATTCCAGCCAATCGGTTGGGATATTGTCATATCCATAAATTAAGCCCGATAGCCCGCCAGTAATTGCCGCAACTGTATCTGTATCATCTCCCAAGTTTACAGCTAGTAAAACCGCTTCTTTATAATTAGTCGTATGTAAAACACACCATAAAGCAGCTTCTAAAGTATCCACCACGTACCCTGTTGACTTAATATCATCGCGCGAAAGATTTTCTAATTCGCGTAGTCTACTTAGCTCTTCATCCACATCTATACTTAATAAAACCTCTCTCAATTCCTTACCGCTCAACAATTCTCTGATAATACGAATCAATGTTTGACAAGCCCTTATTGATATTGAGTGCCCATGTGTAATCGATGATACAGCTGCTATATCGCTTTCTGAACACGCCACGAATGCCAAAGGAAGAATGCGCATTAAGGAACCGTTGCCGTTTGAGTAAAAATCATCCTGCCCTTTCCTAGTTTTCAACGCTTGACTTGTCGCAATTCCAACACCAAAAACATGACCATCAACCGTATATTCTCCTTTGAATAGCCACTGTTCAAAGCGCCGACGTAAATCTAATAAGTTTACCTTGTTAGATTCTTTTAGAGAGGCACACGTCGCCAACAGCAAGCTTGTGTCATCTGACCACGTTCCTTTGGGTTGATTGTAAGTCCCGTACCCTGTCATACCTTCAGCAACAAAAGAATCTCGAGCCTTAAATTCAAATGGTACTCCAAGCGCATCTCCAATTGCAAAACCGTAAATTAACCCTTTTACTTTATCCAATTAAATCTTCCTTTCTCTAGATTAGTTGTTCTGAATGTGAATTGCCTATATGAATCTCTCCGGTAGTGTATTGAAGAGTTCTGCTTTCGAGAACATCTTCAACATTGGCTGGTACTTTTCGCTGTATACATTGATCGCATACTCCCTCATACATACTATCAAACAACCGAAATCATTTTCCTATTCGTATTCAGCTTACATCTTCTAATTCAAAAAACTTCCTGTTATTCTTCGCAAGCGAATACTCAAAAATTTTTTTGAATTATATGTTTACTCTACAGGAAACGTTCAAAACCTCAATGCATTAAACTTTTGAAATATTATAAAAGTATCCATACGCGCGATATTGTAAAGTTGGTTGCCCAATCACTACATCGTATGAAGCATTACTAGCTCAAGGTATTCTCTATTTTATCCAGTTCACTTATTTTTGATCCAAACGTTCAATCAATTGATTGATTAACTCTTTTTGTTCTGCGATTTCTTGTCTGAGTTCAGTTAAAGTTCGTTCGGTATGGTCATCTTCTTGAATAAAAAATTTAGTAAACGTACTTGTTAGCATGCCGATTGTTCCGATACCGAAAAACATCAGTACAGTAGCAATTATTTTGCCAATCACACTCGTCGGTATCGTATCACCATAACCAACGGTTGTCGTTGTGACAATCGCCCACCACAAAGATTCCCCAAACGGTTTCTGCTCAACCAAGAAAAAGACTGTACTCCCACAAAGAATCACCAATAAATTGATGTAAATAACATAAATTAAACCGTTCGTATTCAAAAAACGTTGCAGCTGATATTTCAGTTTGCCACTGAGCCCTATTAAACGTGACAAACGACTAACTTTCGTCAGACGGGTGACACGCAAAATTCTGCCCACTCTAAAGAAAGTAAACATGGCGTCCATCGGCATAATCGCTAGTAAATCAAACACATTTTTCCTCACAAAAAGCCACTTGTAATCCGCAAGCCACAAACGTATTAGGTAATCAAATGTAAACACTACAGTAATCGCAATGTCCAGTTCACGATACGGCATCCGCAACAAAGTGATGATGTCCGCATAATCTAACAGCACCAATGTAATCGAAATGATGGCGAGTACAACTATCATCCCACGGTAATACTTACTTTTGATTCTGGTTCTCAGCCATTCACGCCCTGGATAATTCAACCGTTTCAGCATAAAAATCACCTCATTGATTACTTCATTTTACTGCCTACAAATACTTTTCAATCACTGCCACAATACCGTCTTCATCATTGGAGAGCGTCACTTCATCTGCAATACGCTTCAAATATTCTGTTGCATTTCCCATCGCAATTCCACGTCCCGCTACCTCAATCATAGTCGCATCATTATTACCGTCTCCACAAGCAATCACTTGCTCAACCCCGATTTCCAGATGTTTGCATAGACGTTCGATGCTGCGTCCTTTAGATACATTCTGATGCATCATCTCAAGGAAAAATGGTTTGGATGTCGTCACATAAGTGCTCTGACCGAACTTCCCTTGCAAATCTGCCTCGCATTGCGCCACAATATCAGGATGCCCGACACCAATAAACTTCAAGCGTGGTTCAACTAAATTAGCCATCCATTCCGCATCATATAATGTCGGCATGCCGGTTAATTCCCCTTCAATATCACTGTATTCATTACGGCGGTCAATCATCACGGTATCTTCCGTATAAGTTGTCACAGCTAAATCATGTTGTTGTAAATAATCAATAATGGCACGTTGCTCGCTGTGTTCAATACGCTGGCTAAAAATCTCTTGTAAATCACGCACACGCATGACAACCGCCCCGTTAAAAGCAATGACATAAGAATCGAATTCATCTAACTTCAACTGTTTCGCCACTTCAATCATCGAAGAGGTTGGTCGTCCGCTTGCCAGCACTAATTTTTTGCCGCGTTGTTGCAAATCAATCAATGCATCATACGTCCTCGGCGAAATAATATGTTCGCTCGTCAATAATGTGTCATCAATATCCAATACTAATAGTTCATAATTCATTTACTTCATCCTTTCCCTCCCATTGTATAAAAGTTCTCCACCTATCACAAGATAATATTTATATTTCAGTTACAACTTGAAGATTCATTCCATATTTGTTAAAGTGAAAACATCATTATTTCACTACACAAAAGGAACTTTTTTATGACACAGACAATTCAAATTATTTGTAACTTGCGTTCTGGAGCCGGGCAATCCACTCATACCTTGCAAGAAGTTCAAAGCTTGCTGCAAGAATTTCAAATACCTTCACAAACACATATTACTCAATACAGAACGCACGCTGTTACTTTAGCAAAAAATATTGTTCAAACGAATCCCTATGATACCACTCAACCTGTCATTGTTATCGGAGGTGACGGAACTTTACATGAAGTAGTGTCCGGTTTGTATGCGACGCAAGTATTGCGTCCGATTATTTATGTGCCAGCCGGAACAGGGAATGATTTCCACCGCACTTGGCAAGCGAACAAATCCACACGTGACATCGTTCGCCACGTTCTGGGAGAGTCTGAGCCTACCAATATTCCTATCTTCTTGCATACAGACCATACAACAGGTGTTACCGATATTCTCCTAAACAATATGGGCTTTGGATTAGATGCAGAAATCAATATTGAAGCTAAACGCTTGCAGAAGACGCCTTTTTTTGCGAATAAATTGACTTATAAACTAAGTTATACCGCTGCTATCTGGCACAGTTTGAAGAAACTTCGCCCTGTCAACTTGACAATCTCCGTTGACGGGCAAGAACCGTTTAGTATCAATCAAGTACCGTTAGCTTGCGTGATGAATACGCCTTTCTTAGGTGGCGGTATTCGCCTGGATAATTTGGTTGAACCGAAGAAGCAAGAAATTTCTCTGATTGCCTTTCATGACATTACATTTACCGCCCTTATTGATTTGATTCGTCGCGTATTTATTACACGCAATCAGCACTTATCATCCCATGTGAAACGTTATACCGGCAAGGAATTGCGTTTACAATTATCTGCTCCAATTCGTAGCCATGTGGATGGCGAAGATTTAGGCATGGTGCAGTCTGATATCAGTTACCGCCTCAGTCATTATCCGTTCTACTTATAGGAGTCCTCTCATGTTCAAAAAAATAACCCCTTACTTGCTGAATATCCTCTGGTTATTCAGCTTATTATTACTCATTGCATGGCTAGTTGGAATCGAACCCTTCGGTGAACATACAGTGCTGACCATTGATTTGAAGCAACAATATTTGGAGTTCTTCGGTTATTTCCGACATACATTGTTGGTACAACCCGACGCTTTCATGTACAGTTTTGCTAAAGGAATCGGTGGTAATATGTTAGGGTTGTGGGCGTATTATTTATTAAGTCCCTTCAACTTCCTATTTCTATGTGTGCCAATCATTTGGTTACCACAAATGATTGCGGTCGTTATCGTTCTGAAATTACTGGCGATGAGTTCCGGTTTCTTTTACTTTGTACGGCGGCAGTATCAACTTGACACGACAATGGCTATATTGTTTAGTTCTTGCTACGCACTATCCGCCTATGTCGTCACTTATTACTCCAACGTCATGTGGCTCGATGCCTTAATTCTGTTGCCAATCGTCGCCGTCGGTTTACATCAACTTCTCCATCGGCAAAAATGGCAACTTTACACCGGTGTTCTTGCCTGCTTAATTATGACGAATTACTATATCGGTTACATGGTCTGCTTGTTCTTGGCTGTTTACGCTGTTTTTTCCTGGGGCGAGCAACATGAACAATGGGAGTGGCGCACATTTCGCCGCGATTACCTGCGCTTTGTCGGCTATTCCTTATTAGCTGTTGCCCTTTCCAGTATCGTCCTTGTCCCGACCTTTGCAGCACTCTTAACAAGTAAAGCGAACTATGCGCAAAGTGCGTGGAATTTAGATACTGCCTTTTCGCCAAGTGATATCTTCGCCAAAAGTTTCATCGGTAGCTTCAAGCTAGAAGAAATTCGTTACGGTAGCCCACAACTGTATGTCGGTCTATTCGCTGCTTTATTGAATGTCTATTACTTCATTACTACGAACATTCGGCGCCATGAAAAGTTGATAGCAGGCGCAATACTAAGCATCTTCTATCTGGCGTTTCATTTCAAATTCATTGACCGCATTTGGCATGGCGGACAATTTCCGGTTTGGTATCCTTTCCGTTTCTCTTTTCTGTGGTGTTTCTTTGTATTGATACTGGCGATTAAGGTATGGCAGAAGCGTGCTGAATTCCAATGGTATCGTCATGGAATTGCAACGCTGGTTTCACTCATTGCCTTGAGCTATTACTGGTTCCATGTTACCGACTATTCGTTTCTGACCCGCAATAAGATTGTGCTCTCTATTAGCTTAGTGCTTCTTTATGGCGTTGCGGTGCTTTTTGGGCGTCAGAAAGAACGACTACTTAATCTATTTCTACTATTCATCATTAGTGGTGAATTGGTAACCAATGCTTTTATCGTTCTGCCTAAGTTCGAATTGGCAAATGCTCAAGAAACGTACCAACAGTTGACGGCAATTCAAGCCGAAATTGCACAATTGCCCGAACAGCGTTTATTTAGTCGTACTTACAAAACATTTAACCGTTCGCGCAATGACGCTCTGTTGTTTGCCTATAATGGACTCAGTCACTTTAGCTCCACCACTCAGACGAATACAACTCAATTATTTGCCGCTTTAGGCTTGGCACAAACCTCAACTTCCGCACATTATACCGGCGGGACTTTATTTACAGATGATTTATTAGCGGTTGAACATCTACTGGCACTTCGCTACCCGAAAGAAGTCCCTTTGTACGCAACAGCCACCGATTTGGATATGCTTATCTACCCTGCCGATTATCAGTCACAACATTTCATTCGTCGCCACAATGCCGACCATTTCGGTTTGGGAGTTGCTACCGGCGCACAGCTAACTGATATGGCATTTGTAGAGAATCAACCTATCTTAAATCAAGAAAGGCTCTTACAAACCATTGCCGATGACAGTCGTCCATACTTCGAAGAAGTTACATTGACACCGACAAGCTTAACAAATTTAACTTTCAAAAAAGAACGTTACCACAAACTTACTAAAAACAAAGAAGCGAGTTTGACATATCAATTTGAAACGACCAGTGGTCAACCTTACTATATTGTTTTGCCTAAAGCGTTGGGAAATAAACAAATTAAATTATATCTCAATGGCAAGCGCCTTATTTTCTATCCGAATTTTCTGGCGAATCAAGTCATTGCCATTAGTCATGGGCAAACGGGTGCGCAACAACTCGAAATAAGCATCCCGAAAGGTCAAATGTTACCTTTCGATGACTTGAAGCTTTACGCATTCAATCAAACAGACTACGAGCAACTGACATTCAATCGTTTCGATATGACTTCCTTTGGCCACACTCGTATCGAAGGACAGATTGATATCGCTTCAAACCAAGCGTATGTGCTCTTTTCGATTCCTTATGACAAAAACTGGCACGTGCAAATCAATCAGCAACCGGTGCAGACGCAAGCAGTTCTCAACGGTACTTTGCTTGCTGTTCCGGTCACAACCGGCAAGCAACAGATTACACTTTCTTATCGAGATAACAGTCTTCTTATCGGTGGAATCTGTTCGCTAACTGCTTTAGCAATTTGTCTGCTAATCACTCGCCGTCAACACACTTAATCACAAAAAACGCTTATAACAGCCTATGTCAATCGAGTTAGTAGGCTTTATAAGCGTTTTTTAGTAGTTAGACGTTTAGCTTCCCATATCAAGCAAGCGCATCAATTTGTCGGAATAGCTTGTTTCAGTGGACATATCGTGACGCAAAGTTCTTACCCTATCAGGAACATCGGTAATAATTCCCGATATTGGTCGGTCCAAGTACTTTGTTATCTTGCTTTCATCATTGATGGTCCAAACATACACATCTTTCTGCTGTTGACGCGCCTGTTCCACTAGAAAGTTCCGATACGAGAAATCTTCAATGACGAAGAAATCCACATTATTATTAGCAAAAGAACCGAATTGAATCGGAATAACGTAACCGACCGTCATTTCCGGCGCTTGTTGATTGATTGCTTCCATCAACTTTAAGTCAAGCGACATGACGCGATATTGTTCTGCCACATTGAGTTCGCGCATTTTGTTAATGAACAATTCCGCGCAATTATTCGGTTCGGCTCCGTGTGGTTTCAATTCAACGAATAACTTTACATTTAAGTCTTTTGCCACTTGGACAAATGTTTCAAAGGACGGAACCGTACTGGTGAATCCGGCTTGCTGAATTGGCAAACCGATGATTTCATCCGCGGTCATATCTTTGACTTCTCGATTCACTTTAGCAAGGCGTTTCAAATTGTAGTCATGCATGACAACAAATTGGTGGTCTTTCGTCAATTGAATATCGACTTCGACACTGTCTGCCCCTTGATCCACTGCTGCTTTCAGTGCCTCAATTGAATTCTCTACACCGGCGCCGATGTAGCCTCGATGTGCAATAATCTCTTGCTTAGGATTCACTTCCCAGATATATAAACGCCATGCGTTCCAAGCGAAAGTTCCCATAACAAAGCCAGTAACGAATAAAGGAACCCATTTCGATTTGAATTTTGTTTCACGCTGATGATGCTTCAAAGTATGGGAATCCTGTCGCTCCTCCATGATGACTATCACAGCGGTCGTGATGACACCGATTTTTGTCAAAGCAGCAAAGAAAAAAATCACACTTTTCATCACCGTAAGCGCCACAGCTTGCACTATAAAGTTATTGTCCATTGGATCCGCAAAGTAAACTGCAATGACAACAACCAAAATAATCGCGATGTTCAGAATGAATAACCATGCCTCATAAATTAAGATGGCGCCCATCCAGCGAAACATTCTGCTCTTCGACATTTGCCAACTACGTTTCACGCTTTGAAAGAAAGAGTCTTCCGTTATACTCACTAGCGGAAAGGTAAAGAACAAGCGAACATTTAAGTAAATAAGTACTAGCGTTGAAAGGATGACACCGACTAGTCCAACAGGTGTCTTTATAAATTCTCCCACAATGAAATCCGGAATATAAAGTCGCTCGGTCAAAGTCGATGCTAATCCTGCGCCCGCCAATGGAATCGTCAGAATTAAATACAAGACAAACGAAACGAAATCAATGAGACGCATTTTTTTGAGGCGAATAAAGGCATGTTTCAAAATCGTTCGCCATGAAAAATGTGTATCCACCTGTTTGGCATAAATCATTAGTGTCAGTACCGAAAATTCCAAAAACATCAAGAACGCCAAGCCGACGAAATAAGCAATAATAGCAACCATACTCCATGGATTTGTCATCACAACCAAGAAATTATGTTGGTCAACATTCGCTTGTCGCGCAGCCAATAGCACTAAATCAAATAATTCGGAAAGAAGCCATACCCCTCCGAACATTAGGAATAATTGTAACATTGACGCTGTAAAGATATATGTAAACTTATATTGATTGACATTGCGTCGCACTTGCCGAAACAATTGTCGGCTATTCAGAATCACAACTTTCTCCCTCCTTATTCAAGCAAAAAAGGCTAAGAATGATATTCTTTAGCCCTTTTATAATCACTTATTCATTTCCGCCAAACATCTGCCTACAACATGAAGTTGCCTTTCAGATTATTTCGTACCGAAAATTCTGTCTCCGGCATCGCCCAATCCCGGTAAAATATAACCTTTCTCATTGAGGCATTCGTCGAGCGCTGCCATATAAATATCCACTTCCGGATGTGCTTCTTGTAAAGCTTTCACACCTTCAGGTGCTGCAACCAAGCAAACGAATGTGATATTTTCAGGGATTACATTGTATTTTTCAATCAATAGGTCGAGCGCCGCAATGGCAGATCCTCCTGTTGCTAACATCGGGTCTACAACGAACAGTTGACGGTCACTTACATCTTGCGGTAATTTAGAGAAATATTCAACCGGCTCTAATGTGTCATGATCGCGGTACATTCCAATATGTCCGACACGAGCAGCCGGTACTAAGTCTAAGATACCGTCTACCATTCCTAATCCTGCACGCAAAATCGGAATAATCGCCAATTTCTTACCAGCAATTTGCTTTTGCACGGATTTCACTAATGGTGTTTCGATTTCAACCTCTTCAAGCGGTAAGTCGCGCGTAATTTCATACGCCATTAACATACCGATTTCATTTGTTACTTCTCGAAACTCTTTTGTCGAGGTGTTTTTGTCACGAATAATCGTTAACTTGTGTCGAATCAACGGGTGATCCATTACTACACATTTAGCCATTTTCATTCCTCCTAAAAATTTTTTATCCTAACTATTATACTCCAAAAAACACACTTTGTGGCATAAAAATTTAATAAATTTGCAAATCAATCGGAGAATCGCAACGATTATACTCGTTCATGTCAGTTGCCATACGAATTGCTCGCACTAAACAGCACCTTTTCGTCGTTTCACGATTTAATCATATCTATGTGCGGAATGTCGTCTTCTAAATAAACATCAGATACTGCTTTAAAGCCGAATTCAGCATAGAATTTCTCTAAATATGCTTGCGCTTGTGCGTGAACCGGAAGGTTCGGGAAGTGCTGTTGACAAACTTCTAAGGCATGCGCCACTAATGTTTTGCCCAAACCTGTTTGGCGATACGGTTGCGCCACTAAGACGCGACCTAAATGCACACAAGTATCTTCAGGAATCAAACGGCAATAAGCAGCAATGCCTTCTTCCCCCCATTGAAAAATATGTAAACTTTGTGTGTCTAACATATCTACTTCAGGGTACGGGCATTTTTGCTCAACGACAAATACTTCAACACGTGCTAAATAAATTGCATGCAATTCGGCTGTTGTCAATTCGTCGAAACATTTAGTCATCCATGTCATTTCAATCATCCTTTCCAAAGTGGACGGTCTTTCATCAATGCTTTCACGCGTTGGTGAATTTGTGGCAAATCGCTCTCAGGTGCTTGTAACGCCTCAATAATCAATTGTGCCACTTGGCGTGCGTCTTCTTCTTTACAGCCTCGCGTTGTAATTGCAGCTGTTCCAATTCGGATACCGCTTGTTTGCACGAATGATTTCTGATCATTTGGAATCGAATTTTTGTTAACTGTAATACCGACTTTATCTAATCTTTCTTGCGCCCATTTGCCTGTGACATCTTCGCCCAAAGCGGTCACATCGACCATGAATAGGTGATTGTCACTTCCTTGAGAAACGACTCGTAACGGACTCTTCAAGAATTCTTCGACCATTGCCTTCGTGTTGCGAATAATCTGCGCTGCGTATTCTTTGAATGCCGGTTGCAATGCTTCATGTAAGGCAACGGCTTTTGCAGCGATAACATGTTCTAGCGGACCACCTTGAATTCCCGGGAAGATAGCACTATTTAATTTTTTAGCATGTTCCGCTTTCGCCAAAATCAATCCGCCACGCGGTCCGCGTAATGTTTTGTGTGTAGTCGTTGTTACTACGTCAGCGAATGGAACTGGATTTTGATGCAAGCCTGCTGCTACTAAACCAGCAATATGTGCCATATCCACGAAATAAATGGCACCAACTTTTTTGGCAATTTCGCCGATACGTTGGAAATCAATTTCGCGTGAGTAAGCACTTGCACCGGCAATAATCATCTTCGGTTGACATTCAATGGCGATTGCTTCCAATTTATCATAATCAAGCAATTCTGTGACGGGATCTACGCCATAACTATACATTTCGTAAGATTGTCCACTAAAGTTAACAGGAGAGCCGTGTGTCAAATGACCACCTTGCGATAAATCCATTCCTAATACGCGATCGCCTACCTCTAAAAATGCGCGATAAACCGCCATATTGGCGCTAGAACCTGAATGAGGTTGAACATTGGCATATTCTGCACCGAACAATTCTTTTGCACGGTCAATCGCCGCTTGTTCAATCACGTCGACATACTCACATCCGCCGTAATAGCGACGGCTGGGGTACCCTTCAGCATATTTGTTCGTCAAAATACTCCCTTGAGCAGCCAACACATCCGGCGAAACGAAATTCTCCGAAGCGATTAGCTCAATTCCTTCCAATTGACGTTTGTGTTCCTTCTCAATTGTCTCAAAAACCAACGTGTCCTTCACATAATTTGTCATCAATGTCATCCTCCCGTTTATTGTGGCGAACTGTCAAATTACAACAGATGTTACACTTCTCTTTGCGATAATAATACCCCAATGATTAAGCCAATACAAGCAGGTAATACCCAACCCATACCAATATCGAAGAATGGCAAATATTTTTCTCCTAAATGAATCGCCGCTTGACCGAAACCTGATAATTTCAAGAAATCCGGTGAGCTCTTCAACGCATCAATCAATGCCGCGACAATCGTGAAATAAATCGTCCAACGATACACGGAACGCTTGCTTTTAAATAATTTATCCGCCAATGCCAATAATACTAAGACTATTGTCAATGGGTACAAGAACATCAAGACCGGAATGGAATACACAATAATATTTGTCAGACCGACATTTGCAAATATTGCCGGGAAAATTGTTGCCGCCGCCAAAAAGGTCTTGTATGCCACGCTCGGAAACATTTCCGAAAAAGCTTCCGATACAGCCGTCAATAAGCCGACTGCCGTCTTCAAACATCCGAAGAAAATAATCAACGCCAATAACAAACTTCCGGCTGTTCCTAAATAATGTTGCGCGATTTGAGCTAAAGCAATACCACCATTTTCACTGATGGCAAACTTACCTAAACTGGTTGTCCCCGCATAAGCCAATAAACAGTATAATACTCCCATCAAAAGTACGCTGATTGCGCCTGATTTAATCGTATCCTTGGCTACTTGAGTCGGTTGTGTGACACCTAAGCCACGAATCGTTGAAATAACAATGATGCCGAATGCTGCCATCGCCAAAGCATCCAAAGTATTATAACCTTCCAAAATCCCCGTGAATACAGGATTGCTTTGGTACGCTGCTTGAACCGGTGCATCGCTGACACTGCCGATAGGATTCAATACCACTTGGATTAACAAGGCACCTAACACTACCAAGAAGATAGGATTCAATATTTTCCCGATATAACTTAATAATTTCGTTGGATTTTTCGCCAAAAACCATGCGACAATAAAGAAAAAGAGTGAATAAATAGCTAGAAACAAGCTGGATTGCGCTTCAGGAACGAACGGTGCAATGCCGATTTGATACGATGTTGTCGCTAATCTCGGAATCGCAAAGAAAGGACCAATCGCTAAGTAAAGCAATAAAGTAAATGTCATGGCGAAATGATGCCCTACACGTGATGCTAAATGGTAAACACTCTTACTTTCCGAAATTCCCATTGCAATAATGGCTAGAAATGGCAACCCAATTGCCGAAATTAAGAAACCGGCGGTTGCCCACCAAACGGCGCTCCCCGCTTCTTGTCCTAAATGTACAGGAAAGATTAAATTTCCGGCACCAAATAACATTCCGAATAACATTGAGCCTATAAAGGCGTAATCTTTTTTACACAGTTTTTCTTTCATAAATTCATCTCCTTAATCCCCTAATTTTGTATGCAAGTTGTTGCATGTGTCAAACTATACACAGCTTTCCTCTGCCTGACAAGTCTTTTTATTTGATTTTTCTCATTTTCACACAAAAAACGTACCCGACTTCATGTGATACACATTTCGTCAAGTACGTTGACAATATTAGTTGAGAAACCTTACGGTTTGTCCAGATTCAAGCTGCCCGTGATTAAATCGGTTTTAGGTGATACTTTCCAAACGTCACCGGCATAACGCAAAATCGTATAGTCAGATGAAAACTTCCCTGAGTTCGCAATGTTGTTGACAGCAACTTTTGCCCATTCAGTCGGTTGTTTGTATAATTCATCCGCTCTCATTTGCGCTTCGTAGAAGCTTGGATAATCTTTCAGTAAGAAGTACTCATCGTTGTAATTCACTAAAGAATCAAAGATGTCTTGCCCTTCATTCTCAATATTCGGAATCGTGCCGTCAATCAAAGTATCCAAGATACGATGAATACGTGGATCACGTTCGTAAATATCACGTGAATTATAAGTACCACGTTCTCTCAATTCTTGTACTTCTTCAGCTGTCATACCGAACAGGAAGATATTATCTTCGCCAACCAGATCATTGATTTCCACATTAGCTCCGTCTAAAGTTGCCATTGTCACAGCTCCGTTTGCCATTAACTTCATATTTGACGTTCCGGACGCTTCCTTCCCTGCTAGAGAAATTTGCTCTGACAAATTAGCTGCCGGAATAATCAATTCCGCTAGGGAAACACCGTAATTTTCGACAAAGACAATCTTAATCATGTCATTCAATGAAACATCATTGTTAATCAAATCTGCCAAGGCATTGATTAACTTAATGATTTGCTTAGCGTAATAGTAGCTCGGTGCCGCCTTTGCCCCGAAGATGAAGACGCGCTTAGCAAATGGCGTTTCCGGATTGTCCTTTAGTTGTAAGTAACGGTCAATAATATGCATCACTTGCAATAACTGCCGCTTATAGGCGTGCAATCGTTTAATCTGCACATCAAACATTGCCTTCGGATCAATCGTAATGCCCATCTTCTTCTCGACAAAGTCCGCAAACCGTTCTTTGTTAGCAACTTTTACTTCAATCAATTGGTTCAACACTTTCTCGTCATTATGGAAAGCGCGCAATAAATGCATTTCCTTAGGTTGGAAACGCCAATCCGTTCCGATGACTTCATCCAATACTCGACTTAGACGCTCATTCGCTAACTGCACCCAGCGACGATGCGTTACCCCATTCGTCTTATTATTGAATTTGAATGGATAAATCGTCTTGAAATCACGCAAAGTATAGTGTTCCAAAATTTCCGTATGTAATTTTGCGACACCATTCACACTGTGGCTGGCGATAATTGCCAAGTTTGCCATCAGCACTTGATCACCATGAATCGGTGCAGTTTTGTACGCTAATTCTGCGCCGTAAAGTTCGGTTTTTTCTTCAATATGACGACGATTGATTTCCGCAATAATTTGGGCAATGCGCGGCACCAAACTTTCAATCATATAGAACGGCCAACGCTCCATCGCCTCCGCCAAAATCGTATGGTTGGTATAAGAAGTTGATTTCTTCGTAATATTCCACGCCTGTTCCCATGTCAAATCTTCTTCATCAATCAGAATGCGCATCAATTCCGGAATACAGAATGTTGGGTGCGTATCGTTGATATGAATCGCAATTTTTTCCGGGAAAAGACTCCATGGTAAATGCAATGATTTGTAGTAACGCATAATGGTTTGAATGCCGGCACTACACATAAAGTATTCTTGCTTCAAACGTAGCATACGTCCTTCATAGTTTGAGTCATCCGGGTATAAAACTTCCGTGATTTCTTTAATTTCTTGACGTTGCTCATTCGTTAAATACTTGGCTTCTTCATGATAAGGAATTTCCGCTGAGAATAGACGTAAGTTGTTGACTACCCCATTGCGGTAACCGATTTGTGGTGTGTCGTAAGGAACTGCCAACACATCGAATGTATTCTCATAAACAGGCTTCAAATCGCCATTTTCGTTGGGTTGTAACCATACATTCCCTCCGAAACGAACGAGGACTGCTTTGGATTCTTTGCGCACTTCCCACGGATTCGGGTTGCGCAACCAGTTTTCCGGCAATTCAATTTGATACCCGTCGATGAATTTTTGCTTGAATAAACCGTAGCGGTAACGAATGCCTGTTCCGTTCCCCAAGATGCCCGTTGATGCCATTGAATCCATAAAGCAAGAGGCTAAACGTCCTAAACCACCGTTCCCCAGAGCCGGATCCACTTCAGCTTGTGCAATGGCTTCGAAATCCAAGCCCATCTCTGTTAGAGCAGTGCGTGCGGTATCCAACAAATCCATATTCAATAAATAACGTTTCAATTGTCTTCCCGGTAGAAATTCCATCGAGAAATAGTAAACTTGTTTCTGCTTATTGTCCAAAGTTTCTTGATTATACTTCACCCATTGATCTGTATAGAGGGAACGTAATAAATTACCTAAAGCTTGAAACTGCTCGATAGCGCTCCCTTTTTTGTATTGAATGGCGTACATATCTTCAAACTTCTTCTTATAGGCTTCCTTAAATTCTGCCACTGTTAATGTCATGCGTAACAAAAACTCCTTCCGTCTCTTATTCTGAAAGCAATTCGCGATATAATGCGAGGTATTCTTGTGTCGGTACTGTCCAACTGAAGTCGCGACTCATCGCTTGTTTGACAAGTTGCTGCCATGCTTCTTGATGATTGTAGTACACGTCCAACGCTTGATAAATTGTATGTAATAATGTGCCACCATCAAATTGATAGAAGCTAAATCCGGTTCCTTCACCTGTGAAACAATTATAAGGCTGAACGGTATCTCTCAACCCACCCGTTTCATGCACAATCGGCAATGTGCCGTAACGCATCGCCATCATTTGAGATAACCCACATGGTTCGAACGCACTCGGCATCAAAAATAGATCACTGCCTGCATAAATCAGTTGCGCCAACGCGATATCAAATGTAATCAAACTCTTGATTTTGTCCGGATATTTGGCTTCGAAATATCTAAAGGAATGCTCAAAGCGTTCCTCGCCCGTTCCTAACAATACGACTTGCACATCTGATTGTAGAAGTGCTTCCATTTTTTCTTCGACGAGTTGGAAGCCTTTCTGGTCAGTCAATCGGCTGACAATTCCTATTAATGGAACATCCGGACGTTGCGGGAGTCCTACTCTTTCTTGCAAAGCTTGTTTATTTAATGTTTTGCCGGTTAAATCCTCCCTATTGAAATGATGAGGAATCAAGGCGTCTGTTTCAGGATTGTTCAAATCATAATCAATCCCATTGGTGATGCCCCGCAATTTCCAACGATTGTATTGCAATACATCTTCCAAACCTTCGCCAAATTCCGACGTTGTAATTTCATAAGCATATGTTGGGCTGACTGTTGTCACACGATCTGAGAAATTGATGCCGCCTTTCAAAAAGTTAACATTATCCCAGTAGCGTACCCCGTCGTGCGTATAAGTATTAAATCCCGTTCCCAACACATTCCCTAAAATTTCCTTTGTGTAAATACCTTGGAAACGTAAATTATGAATCGTCAACACTTTGCGAATGTTACGTAGGCGTTCACGCCAATGATAACGGTCAACCAATAGTACCGGAACCATTGCCGTATGCCAATCATTACAATGGATGATGTCAGGAATCCAATCAATGACTTCCAACATCTCAATAATCGCGGTTGAGAAGAATCCGAAACGCTCACCATCATCCCATTGTCCATACAATGATGCGCGGTCGAAATAGCTCAAATTATCAATGAAATAGTAAGTAACACCGTCCAAAGCTAATTGCTTAATGCCACAGTACACATTTTTGACACCGAGTTGGAAACGGAAGTGGCAAATTTCTTCCACTTGGTCGCGATACTTAGCGGGCATTTGCGTATAGTACGGCAACACAACACGAATATCGACGCCTTGCTTTGCTAATTCTTTCGGCAAAGCGTATGCAACATCTCCTAAGCCACCCGTCTTAAAAAACGGTGCCGCTTCTCCTGAAGCAAACAATATTTTCATGTTGTTCCTCCTATGCTTCGACGTACGAATTTTTTTCGATAACGATAATATTATCCGGTGTGCCGATAATTTTAGCGCCCGGTGCAACTATGCTATCTTTATCAATGATGGCATAGGCAACTTCTGCACCTTCGCCAATGTGGACACCTTGAAGAATGATACTATCAGTTACTTTTGCTTGGTTTTCAATCTTTACTTTACGCGACACAAGTGAATGATGCACACGTCCTGCAATCGTTGCTCCTGTCCCAATCACTGATTGAGTGACTTCAGATTCAACACCGTAATAAGTTGGCACACCATTTTTTGTCTTGGTTAAGACAGGAATACTTGAGTGGAACACCGCTGTAAACTTAGAGCGATCTAACATATCCATATTCGCTTGATAGTAACGTCCAATCGAGTCGATATTTGCTGTATAACCTGTGTATTCATAAGCATTGACTGTGCCTTCCAACAAATAATGTTGAATCAATTCGTCGACTTCCATGTAAACATCTTCTTCGACGGCACGGTCAATTAATTCATTCAATTTCGCGACGCTAATCACATACATTCCCAAACTTGCACTCACTTTCTCTTCCGTTGTTAAAGCAGAGTACTCGCGCAATTCTTGGACTTGATGCGCATCATCAAAAATAATCGCCCGTGTCTTAGGTGTCGCTGTACCTAGAAATTCCTTTTCCATCGGTTTGTAAATAACCGTGATATCCTTGCCTTGATTAATGTGTTGGCGCAACACAGCGCGAATATCAATATTAGCAATAATCTTGCTACCTGCTACAAAGACATATTCCGCTTTGGAACGTGCCATGAACACGCGGTGATTATAATAAAAATCTTCGTGCTCATTCTCTTTGTGATGCCTTAACTTCCAATTCTGTTGAGAGAAAGTGAAAATACCACCCGATACCGGAGAATCCAAATCCCACGCAGCGCCCGAACGAATATGGTCATAAATGGAACGTCCGGATTCTGCGATAAACAACGCAACTGAACTGATTTCCGCATGACAAATCGCCGATAATGCAAAGTCAATAACACGATAACGATTGACGAATGGCAACCCGGCAATCGGACGCGTATTTGTCAGAGGTTTCAACGCCTTATCATCTTCCGTTAAATTCAAAATTGCACATAATTTATTCTTCACCATCGTTTTTCGGACCTCCTATTACTTCTGCGTAGCCAACAACTGCAATATCATTCGGTGTACCAATCACACTTGCACCGTCCGCAATCACCGCTCTTTCTCCTAGAATTGCATACTCTACGTGACAATTTTTGCCGATTTTGACATCAGCCATAATAACCGATTCTGCTACTGTCGAGTTGGCACCGACGGTTACATTTTGCGAAAGGATAGAGTGATGCACTTTTCCTGCCACGAAGCAGCCGTCAACAACGAACGAATCGGTCACTTTAGCCTCTTCCGTAAAGAATTGTGGCGGTGTCACAGCTTGCGAAGTAAAGATACGCCATGTATCTTCGCTAATATTAAGCGGATGATTTGGGTCTAAGAATTCCATGTTCGCTTCCCACAGGCTTTCAATTGTTCCTACATCTTTCCAATAGCCGTCAAATGCATATGCAAAACAGTTTTCAGCATTTTTCAAATAGGCTGGAATAACGTGTTTACCGAAGTCTTCCATCATACGTTCTTTAGCGGCATCTTCTACTAAGTATCTCCGTAAAGTTGGCCAGTTGAAGATATAAATTCCCATTGACGCCAAATTCGATTTCGGTTCAGCCGGTTTTTCTTCGAATTCGATGATGCGGTTTGTGTGGTCTGTATTCATGATACCAAATCTTGATGCTTCCTTAATCGGTACAGGAATGACACCAACTGTAAGACTGGCATCGTTACGTTTATGCTCATCTAGCATCGCGCTGTAGTCCATTTTGTAAATATGGTCGCCTGATAAAACGAGCACATATTCTGGGTTGAGTGAATCAATGTAACTAATGTTTTGATAAATGGCGTTGGCTGTCCCTTTGAACCATTTCTCTCCGTCTGAACTTGAATAAGGTTGTAGAATGGTTGCCCCACCTGAACGACTTGTCAAGCCCCATGCGGAACCTTTGCCGATATGTTCATTCAACTCAAGCGGCTGATATTGCGTGACAACTCCGACTTGCTTGATACCTGAATGCGTACAATTACTCAACGCAAAATCAATAATTCGGTATTTCCCTCCGAACGGTACGGCAGGTTTAGCCGTTTGCTTGGTTAAAGCGCCCAAGCGTGTTCCTTGCCCACCTGCGAGAATCATTGCAATCATTTCCTGTTTCATGTTTTTGTCTAGAATACGCATCGTTGGCGAGACGTAAGTCGTATTCTATCTCCTTTCTAATTTATTTTGCGCCATAAATCCGTTTAGGCTTGATGTAAAGAACCGATAGAGCCGGAATAACACATTCAATCGAATACGGTTGTCCGTTAAATGGAATGTCTTCCGTCTTCATCACCGGTAAGTTTTCTTGCCAACTTCCACCAAATTCTGCCATTTCAGAATTCAATAACACTTCATATTGCCCTTTGAACGGTACGCCGATACGCGTTTGTTGACGTTCCACCGGCACAAAATTACACGCAATAATTAAGAAGTCACGAGGCGCTTTTCCCTTACGAAGGAAGGTCAACACACCCTCTTCTAAATTATCGGCATCCAATCCTTCAAATCCTTCCGGCGAATGATCCAACTGATGTAATGCTTTGTATGTTTGACCTATATGATTGACAGTCTTCATATAATGCTGGTATTCTTTATTGAATTCATTATTCAAATCACACCATTCTAAGCCGGAATAGAAGCGCCATTCCAGAAACTGTCCGATTTCATTGCCCATGAAATGAAGTTTCTTACCCGGTTGTGCCATCATATAACCGTGGATTGTTCGCAGTGTTGCAAACTGGTTATAGCGGTCGCCACCGATTTTGCCCAGCATAGAATTTTTGCCATGAACAACCTCATCGTGTGAATAAGGCAAAATATAACGTTCCTTAAATTGGTATACAAATACAAAGGTAATTAAACGTAAACTTGCGGGTCTATACAAAGGGTCCATTTCAAAAAATTTGAGCGTATCATTCATCCAGCCCATGTTCCACTTGTAATCAAAGCCAAGTCCGCCTTCTTCTATCGAGTGGGTAATGCCTTCACGACTGGTACTCTCTTCCGCAATCATCAACACGTCCGGCAGCTGTCTCTTAATAGTTGTATTCAATTTCCGCAAGAACGCAACTCCTTGACGATTCTCATTTGTACCGTCTTCATTCGGTGTCCATGGTCCTTGATCGAAATCCAAATACAACATATTCGATACTGCATCTACTCGCAATCCATCTAAATGAAATTCCTTCAACCAAAACATTGCATTTGAAATGAGGAAACTTTGGACTTGATTTTTGCCTAAATCAAAATTCAACGTACCCCAGCCGACATTATTTGCGCGGTTCGGATCTTGATACTCGAAAGTTGGCGTTCCGTCAAAATAAGATAGTGCATATGAATTCCGACAAAAATGTCCGGGAACCCAATCCATCAAGACACCGATTCCCGCCTGATGTGCTCTGTCGACAAAACGCTTGAAACCGTTGAAATCACCATATCTACTACAAATTGCGTAGTATCCGGTAATTTGATAACCCCATGATGCGTCAAGCGGATGATCCATAATCGGCATGAATTCAATATGGGTGTATCCCATCTCTTTCACGTACGGAATCAATTCATTCGCCAATTCATCGAAGGAATATGGAACGCCATCCATATGTTGCTTCCATGAAGTGGCGTGTACTTCATAAATTTGAATAGGCATTTCATAGAGATTTTTCTTGGCACGTGACCGCAACCATGTTTGGTCACGCCATTCATATTCGTCCATTTCATGGACAATGGTTGCGTCTTTCGGTGCTATCTCAAAGCGGAACCCGAATGGGTCCATCTTATATTCAATATGTCCGTTGCCATGGTCAATGCCGTACTTATAACAATGTCCCTCACACGCCTCATTTACAAATAAACTCCAAACACCGCCTTCTAAACGTTCCATCACTTGATTCGTCCAACAATTGAAATCCCCCTGCAAATAGACTGCATAAGCATTCGGTGCCCAAACACTGAAACGAAAACCTTCTACCCCTTGCTCACAAGAATACTTGCTACCTAGAAATTGATAAGCACTATAATGATTTCCTTCGTTAAAGTAATAAATATTCTCCTGTAAATGTTCTCTTACCATATACTCAACCCCCTTAACTATTAGCTTAATTATAGCATTGTAAGCGCTTTATGTAAATGTAAAAGATAACTTTCAAAGTAAATATCCTGTAATATTTAAGTGAGATTTCCACTTCGATTCTTTAGTTTTCTAACGTGACTCTCATTTTTATTATACACATTTTCCGTTTATTGTACATTTCTATTGTGAATTTTATCTTAATTATTATTGGAATGTTCGTGTTTCTTACAAAAAAAGTCCGACACAATTACTATGTGTCGGACTTTTCTTTCAGTTTCTGAAAATGAGATTCAATGGTTTTTATTAAGCTTTCCTTGAAAGTTTGCTGTTGCTCTGCTGTGAATGGTCGCGGTCCTTTCACACGTTTTCCTGCTTGACGCATTTTTTGATTCAAATAACGCTGTGCTAACAAAACATCAATATTATCTAACGTATATCTTTTGCCAGAGTGATGCAGTACAGTTGCTTTCGTCAAAGCGAGCGACGCCAAACCGTAATCTTGCGTAATCAAAATATCTGTCGCTTCGAGCAAGGACATTATCTTGAAATCAGCTAAGTCCGCCCCTTTATCAACATAAAGCATTTGCACATGAGCAGGACAGGCTTGATGTGTGAAATGTGCAATACTTGTCACAATGAGTACAGGAAGTCGATACCTCCCCGCTACGTCAATTGCAACAGATTTAATCGGTGAACCGTCCCCATCAATCACAATACGCATTATGCTTCCCTCGCTTGCACATACTTGTCATTGAAATGTGTTTTCCAATACACCAGAATGAGCATTAGGATAAAGCCAATTCCTTGCATTGTTAGCACCGCCGTCGGATCTTGAGTCATATACCCGGCAATTGCCGCCACCACACTCGGTATCCCCAAACAGTTATAACTAATCGTCAGCGCCTCTTTGTAATTGCGAATATTGAATAAAGGATTCAAGCGCATCAACGACAGAAAGCCACTCACACCAAAGACTAAGATAATAAAGCTAACGCTGAACAATAACCATGTATTGATAAAGACAGTCATCACAATTGCTAATCGATTGACAGCAAACCACTGCTTAGACATTGCCGCTACTAAAGCTTCTACACTTTCCGCCCCTCGCAAAAAATGCCCGTCCAAATCAAATTGTTCAATGGCAGAACGTCCTGCCTCCTGAATGATGAACCCATCTTCAGTAAACACAACACCCGTTTGCTCGCCCAATAATTGTCGCGCAGACACTTGATCTTGTCCTACGGCTACAATCCCCTCTGTATGATTTACGACTAGGCGATTTTCCCCTAACTGTAACGCCGTTAACACTTCATCATTTAGTAAGGCTAATGCCTTGGGCATAAATTGCGTCAAATCTGCTGTTTGCATCCTGCCAATTTGGTGCGAAATAGGTAGCAACAACAACCCCACATGCAACAAAATTAACACAAAGAATTGCCAAACCCGTAAATAAGAACGGTTTACGAAGCAGGCAACAGGTGAAAGTGCGGTTTTGAAATAATTTAATGGGAACATAAAACTCTCCTACTCATCATGTAATCTAAATGCTTCCGCAATATTAACCGGTTCAGCACAATTCAATAAGACTAACAGTTTCAATCTGGCTTTTACACCACTTAATCCTTGTGTGAAGATAACACCTTTTTGGTAGAGTTGTTTGCCACCACCGTCATAGTCATAAACGTCTTCCGTCACACCATTAAACGCACGTGATACCATGACAACCGGTATACCTTCAGCAATTAAATGGTCAATGGCATTCACTGTTTCCGGTGGCATATTGCCGGCTCCTAAACCCTCTATCACCAATCCGGCATATCCCGACGTTCCAATCGCCGCGATTAAATCCGGTTCCATACCTGTGTAAGCCTTCAATAAGGCTACTCGCTTAGTCAATGCGTGAACAGGATAATGTTCCGAACGGAGCATTTTCTGGAAATAGATGACTTGGTTCTTAGAAACCAAACCATTCGGTCCAAAAGTCGGTGTTTGGAAGGTGGCTAAATTAGTTGTATGCGTCTTAGTCACATAAGTTGCGGTATGAATTTCTTCATTCATCACCACAAGCACACCTTTATCACAGGATTGTTCCGAAGCTGCCACTAGAATCGCACTGCGCAAATTCGCTAACCCATCTGAACCAACTTCATTGATTGAACGCATCGCGCCTGTTAGCACAATCGGAATAGTTAAATCCAAGACCAATTCTAAGAAATACGCAGTTTCTTCCAAAGTATCCGTTCCGTGCGTCACAACGACACCATCGTATGCTATCGCATTGCTCTGAATCCAATGCGCTAATCCCAGCATATCTGTCGGCGTCATATGTGGCGAAGGCATGTGAAATAAATCAACCACTTCTAACAGTGCCAACGAACTGAATGCGCTACTTTTCCGGGTAAGAGGATTGGCACTGGACGGAGAAACTTTACCCGTTGTTTGATCCTCACTCATCGCTATTGTGCCACCTGTATTGATAATGACAATCCGCTTCATCGCTAACCTCCTAGTGAATTTCACGCGCAACTAAAGTTGCTTTCTCAGGTTGTGATCGTAATTTGAAACTGCGCACCAAGCGGTTCAAATTGGTTAATTCTTCTTCGTAATGGTAAATGGCTGACATAATATGAATGACACCATTCCCCTCGAAATGATGCATTTCTTTCTCGTTTTCTTGAATGCGCGCCTGATTGAAGAAACATTGCATATATTCTTCACGATGTTGCAAATTCATTGTCATGAAATTTACTTCACGCGGTGGGACTTTTCCATTGAACTTCATTAAGATTTGCTCATGCGCACTCATTAAAGTTTCTAACCGTTCTCGAATCGTCACCCGCATTTCATCCGGAAACGCCATGTAGACACTTTCATTTTCGTGCAGCACCCGTAATAATTTAATCGCCGCTTCTGTCGTTCGGCACATATGCTTGTAAACAACCGATTTACGCATAATGTAATAACGTTTTTTGCGATTGAAAAACATCTCACCCTTAATCAAGTCGAACAACTCAATCAACTTACGCATTTGCGAACGCGCCCACTTAATATCGCGGTGCATTACGGAATATTCCGCATTTTTGCGCAGAGAGGCACGAATCCACATTAAAGTCTCCGAGGTTATAAACTCCAATGTTTGGAAAAACTTCCCGTCGTACTTCGGCGGATAAACGATTAAATTGACAAGAAACGTAATTGTAACACCAATTAGCGTTTCTGAAACACGCATTACCGCCGCCGTATGGTGATTGAAGTTTTCCCCGCTACCCAGCATAATGACGATGAGCGTTACAACTGCTAACCCAATAAATTCTCCTAATTTCAAAGCGTTAAGTATAGCGATGGTTAATATCGCTGTAATCCCAACTGCTAAAGGATGGTTGCCAATTGCTTGTACCATAATCACCGCTATCAAGCCGCCGATAATATTTGAAATAACTCGACTGATGAACACTTCGACTGATTTTCTAACGGAAGGTTGAGTAGAATACGCTGCCCCGATTCCGGCTAACATCCCATCGCTACCAGGTATAATAAACATCGATGCCATAACAGATAATGTAATTGCCAACCCTGTTTTGAGTACCCTTGCGCCTATCTTCATGAAACTATTTCCTCTCACTATATAAAGTTAAATCGCTTAATTAGTTTTGTTCTATACTCTGAATTATTATAAACACAAATGTTCACAAATACAACTACCTTGCCTTCCTGTCTACAGGAAATACGCTTTATTTTTTGTTGCAAAAAAATTAAAGTTTCACTAAGATGATAGGCAATCCAATGATTATTTGCTATAATAAAACGCATCATAAAAAAGGAGGTTTGCAAATGTGCCCACACGGTAAAAAAGCAGAAGACATTCTTTCAGAAGTCTTACTCTCTTTGAAAGAAAAGAATTTCCGCATTACCCCACAGCGTAAAGCGATTCTTCTTTATCTGATTCAAAGTTCGCACCACCCCAGTGTTGAAGATATTTATCACGATTTGCTTCCGGAACATCCTAGTATGAGTTTGGCAACTGTCTACAATAATTTGCGCGTACTTGTTGATGAAGGACTCGTTTATGAAATGAAGTTTTCAGGCGTTACCAGCCATTTCGACTTCATCGGTCATAAGCATTATCACGTGATTTGTGACCAATGTGGTAAAATTACAGACGTTTCGCACATTGATTTGTCGTTCATCCATCAAATGGTTCACGAACAAACTGACTATTCCGTTAATGATACGCATCTTGAGATTCATGGACTTTGTCCACAATGCCGACCAAAGAATACATATAATACTTCGCCAAACTAATGGAGTTTGGCTTTTTTTTGCGCTTAATTTCACAAAAAAAGCTAATTTCTTTCAAATAGTAAACGTTTTTGCCTTCTATAATGGATTCAGATAAAAGAATTATACAAAAGGAGTGTTCTGTATGAAATTGAAATTATTATGTTTATCCTTAATCCCCTTGCTTGCAGCGTGTAACAAAGTGACCCCACCTCAAACAAGTCAATCCAGTATTGCACCTATCAGTAGCATAGCCGCCTCCACCAGTGAAAGCGAGTCCTTATCTTCTATTCGTGCGGAATCATCTAGCCTCAGTCAATTACAAACAAGTCAACAACAAAATTCTGAAAGTTCATCCAGTATGAGTGAATCACATCATGTTTCTATTACACCGCCACGTTCCATGCCAAGAGTAACGATTGTCGAGAATAAATCAGCGGAGCTCGCTCCAGCCTCCATGATAACCACCGTTCAACATGAACAAAAACCTGTTACCTCAAACTCTACTCAGGAACAGAACCAAGAATACACATACGCTGTCGATATTCAAGGATTGGGTAACTACGCTGAATTTGAACGACAAGGTGCGAATATCCCAACGCAAATTCTTTTTTATCCTTATGAACAAAAAATATCAAGAGGATTGAAGGGATATGACCTTTCCAAATTCCAACATTATCACTATACAATTTCCCATGAGGCAACGAAACAAATCCGTGTCTTTTCGGCTGATGACTCAGGCATTCGTACCGTCAATGTCAATACGACTATCAAATTCCTGCCTCCTACAGAACCCGGTGTTCCCTCTCGAGAAGACGAAGTATTTTACCTCTTCTATAACAGAAACGGCGGTATTTCTTTGGCAACCAAGAATTACGCCGGAAACGTCGAACCTGATAAATTGGATGTCATGCTGGAGTATTTAATGCCTTAATCTCAGAGTCTCTTTATAAAAACACGTATCCCCTCAGCAACCTTTCAGCTGAGTGGATACGTGTTTTTTTAGATTGGTTGGAAACTAATTAAGATTGAGGTGCATATCAATGATATCTGGTACGCCTTCCCGCTTCTTTCCTTCTAAAACTTCTTTTTCGGGTGTTTCGCAATCACTTCGGGGTGATTCGCCAGAAGTTGCTCCCCTGCTGCTGTAAGTGCATATTGTCGAGTCGGGAAATGCGCACCTAATGCTTCTTCGCTCACTTGAGCATGAATTAACGCTGCCAACTCCGGTTTCTTTAACTTATTCAGATTGACAATGCCTTTTTCTTTTAATATTTTTCGCAAAAACGGTGCAGTAACATGATCGAGTGAATCATGTGCCGATAATTCTACAACATAACCTTGAGCAATCAGATGAAGTAAAGACGCTCGCGCATCAATACCGTAAGTATATTCGAAATACTTGGAAATAACCGTTTCATTCGTATAAGTGCCGAATTGAATACGCCAAAGAAGAATGATATCCCCTGGCAAAACGCCTTCCACCAAACGTATCATATTACGTTTCGGCACTAATTTATTGCTCGACAACTCGACTTCTGTTAACCATGCTGCTAAATCTCGTTCAGGAGAAATATATGGCATTTCCGCATGGTGTTGATACAACTTCGCTACTTGCTTTCTTAAATCTACCATCTTATCTCCCTCTATTTGAACACAATCTGATATTCTTCTGCTATTGTTTTATCAAATAAGAGCAAATCTTCGATCGCCTTTCGGGCAGTCTTATCTGCTTCAGCCAAAAAATTACGATCGCTTGCCTTTTGTTCAATAGCTTCTTGTTGGTCTAGCATAAATTGTTGATAGTCAGTAATTTGAATTGGGTTGAAGATAGAAGAATCTTCGTCGAATACTTTCAACGAATGCTCGTCTATTTCATGAGCAATAATTTTTGCCGGTGGCAATGTTACTGTAATTGTCTTATGCTTAACTTCTACCTTCATTTCGGACAAATCAATACCTGCATGCACAAGACCATCATAGGAAACGAGAAAGGATTTTCTCGTGAAAGGAACTTTCCACCCGTAAAATTCTCGTTGATTCTCAAATAATCCTGTGTTGGTATAATAATAACGCTCTGTAATTAAATCGCGCGCTTCTTCAATACGATTTCCAATTAAAGTTGCTGTAATATTAGTAGTTGAGCTTTGGTTGAACATTGTATTCCACATAAAAATGCCCACCATTCCGACAATCAGCAAGATCACTACTCGCCCAACCGTTTTCTTTATACATTTCAATATGGTTTCCTCCTTTAAATGCATTTGTTACCAAACGCTGACACGTTTTTCCGGGGCAAGATACATGCCGTCGCCTTCCTTAGTTTGGAAAGTTTCATGGAATTGCGCCAAATTTTGTGCATGAATATTGGCACGCAATTCGCTAGGCGGATGTTCATCTGTTGCAATCAAGTTACGATAGTATTCTGGCGTTGCTTTCTCACGCCATGTTCTAGCCCAACTGATAAAGAACTCTTCTAAATTAGCGTCGGATCCGGCGTGTTTTTGCAAAGCTTCTAAGGCAACAATCAAGCCTCCGGCATCCGCTACATTCTCAGTCAAAGTCAAGGTGCCATTAATCGGTACACCTGCATATTCCAAAGCATCCCACTGCTCAATCATTGCTTTCGTTTTCGCTTCAAAAGCTGCGTAATCTTCCGGCGTCCACCAATTATTTAAATTTCCATGCGCATCAAATTTAGCACCGCTCGGATCAAAGGCATGCGTAATTTCATGTCCAATCGTTGCTCCGATTGCCCCGTAATTCTCACTGATTGTCTGTTCAGACGAATAATTTGGTGCTTGCAGAAATGCCGCCGGGAACACAATGTTATTGCCTGCCGGATCATAATAAGCGTTCACTTCATGCGCCGCCATCGCCCATTCTTCCTTATCGACAGGAAGATGCAAACTCGCAAATGACGCCTGTTGTGCAAAGCGATGCAATCGCATCAGATTCTCAAACAGACTATCCTCAGGTAGTAAAATTCCGTCTTCCAAGGCGACCGATTCATAATCCGGATAACCGATCATCACACGCATTGTTTCCAGTTTCCGAATTGCCGATTGTTTCGTCGGTTCGGATAACCATGTATTTTGACGTAAGCGTTCTTTGTAAGCTTCAATAACGTTTTGCGTCATAATTGTTACTTCTTGCTTCGCCTCTTCACCAAAATAGGTCTTCCCATAATAAATTCCAATTGGGTCGCTAAATATTGTCAGTGCCAGTTGATAAGCAGCATCTTCTTTTTGGTAAGATTCTGTAACGCCGATTAATGCATTGCTATACACTTCTTCTGACAAGCGAAGTTCATCGGTTAGGTGTTTACTTCGACTTTGCGCGAAGCCAACTAACATCCATGCCTTAATTGACTCGATATTGTCTTCTGTTACAATTTGATCTAACATTTGGAAATAAGCATCATTCGACACTACTAAATGTTCTACGGTTTCTCCTAATAATTCCTCGGCTATTCCCTTTAAATCGAACTGGTTGGAATAATCGCTTACTTCAGCCATCGTATGTGGAAAATAAGCATTCATAACATCTGTGGCTTCTTCTCGTGTCAATACATAGGGTGTCAATAACTTATCAAAGGCAATCGCCTTGTCTACTAAATCAATAGCTGTTGCGTTATCATACCCTAATAATTCCAAAATCCGGATACGAGAAGCCTTATAAATCACTAATAGGTTATCATACACTTCTTCGTGTTCCAAATAATCTTTCGGTACACTGACTAAAGACGGGGCATTCAAATATAGTGTATGTTGTTGCGAATTTTTCAAATCGGGGTCCACGCTAAACACAAACGGGAAAGGAATGCCGTCCACATGAAAGGTAGTCGCTATTTTTTGCAAGTCGGCAATTGATTCAATCGATTCAATTTGGCGTAAATAAGGTTGAATCGGTGCTGCACCTTCTCGTTCCCGTCGCTCAAAATCGCTCGCTATTCGATAGAAAGTAACAAATTGCGCTAATGCCTCGTTCGGCACCTCCAACTCACCGAAAATCATACTGAACAAATCTGTATGAAGTTGCGCGCCCATTTCATCGTTAATATCACTGGAATTATCTACTATTGGAACATCAGGCGTTAGTTCTGCCTGCTCTATCCAAGTTTTGTTAACATACTGATACAAATCATCTTGAATACGCAATTCTTGCGCAAATCCTCCTAGCGGACTAAATATAATGGATGACAACAAGAGTATAATACCGAATATTTTAGTAAGATGTGTTTTCATTTTCTCCTCCGTTAACCTAAATCCAAACCTTCAAAAAAAGCTGACCCGACACGAATAAACGTCGCACCTTCTTGGACTGCAATCGGATAATCTTGACTCATTCCCATGCTTAATTCAGTGCATGGTGCATGTGGAAACTGATGGTTCGCCACCATTTGTTGCAATAACTTTAACTGATGGAATTGCTGGCGTATTGCAGCTTGCGACGCTTCAAAAGGTGCCATCGTCATTAACCCGACTACGCATATTTTAGGATATTGCGCAAGGGCTTCTATCATTGTCAGTACGTTTTCCGGTTGCACACCCGCTTTAGTGGATTCACCGCTCACATTCACTTGCACAAAGCAACGCACTTCTTTTCGTGCACGTTTGTCAATTTCTTTTGCCAAATTCAATCGATCCAAGGAATGCAAATAATCAATATGATTAATTACGTCTTTGACTTGTCGCGTTTGCAGGCGTCCGATAAAATGCCATTCTATCCGCGGACACATATCTTTAAGCGCTGTCTGTTTTTCTATCAGCGTTTGTGTGCGATTCTCAGCAAAGCATTGAATGCCTTGTTGATACAAATGACGCATCCATTCGGGTGATACCGTTTTGGTCACGGCAACTAAGCGGACGATTTGTTCGGCTTGTTGTGCCTCAATTCGTTGCCGAATAGCTTCAATATTACGCACTAATTGTTCTACTTGCACCTCTATGCTCCCTTCTCAATATAATTCATTAGAAGTATATCACATTACAGTCAAAAAACAGCTGCTCAACCACTTCACTTCCCACGAAATTCTGAGTAATTGAGCCAACGAGATTGCTCCTTCCAACATGAGATGGAATCGATTATCCCACGCTTAATGTAGAATGCTTCATCCATTAAAACGATTCGTAATATCTTCTACATTCTTAATTAAAACAGAAATAGAACCATCCGGATTGTTCACAAATTCCACCACATCGCGGTTGCCGTACAATTCCGCCGGAATCGTTATCTCGATTCCGTTTGCTAGCTTGAATTTCTGTTTGCTGTATTTTTTCTCATATTTCGGAATATTATTGACCGCAATCTTGCTAGGAAGTTCACGTTCTTGCGCCAGATTACACGCGGTCATGCGCGCTGTTTCATTATGTTGAAAGACTTGTTCCAAAACCGCTTCCGATTCAATCACATGCTCTTCTTCCAATTGTTCATAAATAATCTGTTGTGCACTGGCTAACACTTCATAGGTCGGCTCATCAAATTGTTTGGCAACTTGCGTAATTACCTTCTTGATTTGCTTAATTTGCTGCGGCGCTGCTTCAGGTGGCTCAATGCGCAATACTTGCTCAGATAAATACAGTTGTTTCGTTCCCTCAATCACATAGCGCTTCTCCAATAATTGATACTCCCCGGTTGTCACATTCAGTAAAAAAGCTTCCGTCGGTTTCTGTGTAGCTGACGGGAAGATTGCATTGTGACGAACCAATTGGTTTGTAATGCCGGCTTGCGCATCGAGAAAGTGCGTATATTGCGAACTGTAATCTAAACGAATGAAACCGAACCAAGCGGCTTCCTCGTCATCTCTAGCTTCAAAGAATACATAATCCGCAGCTGGAATTTCCTCTGCCGGTGCAATAATGTCGTAAATCTTATTCGCTAAATCAATCGACTTCTCTATAAAAGAGTGTTGTTCATTTTGGACGTAATGGTAAATGTACGCTTCCTGCGTTAAAGAACCCGCCTTAATATCTGAATGCGATACCTTCTTAATCAGTTTGTTAATGTACTCGCGAACCAGCACATCTGACAAGTCCATCACATGTTCAGACACTAACAAATTCCCCGAATCTTTATCCAAAATATGCAAAATTGCTTGTTGAATATACATAGTTACCTCTTTCTGAGTGACTGCCACCATTTTTTGAGTGAGAAGATTGGAACATTGCGTACAATCTTATCTCCTCCCACATAATCGCGCATTGCTTTCAATGTTTTGCCGGCTTCTTTGACGACGAAATTAAATGTACCGGCACTATGTGTATCAATAAAGAATCCACGAATGTAACGGTCCTTGAAATACATTTGTGCCCGTACTTGCTTAATTTCTGTCCACGGTATTTGAATATAGTCTTCAGGATTGCGACTGTTATAGAATTCAAACGCCTTATCACCTACAAGGATATCCCCGCTCTTTACTCCTAGTCCTGAATTGAACGAATTTGCTTTAGTTGTCAATACAACCTTCGTATTCATTGAGACTGCCATAATTCACCCCTCCAGTGTATTTTCCTTATTCTCTCATAATTCGTAACACTTGGCAAAAGAATTTCTCTTTTCATCAAGCATACGAAAAGACGAGCGAAATGTGCTCGTCTTTTATTAATTATTGAATTATTTAGCATATTCGACAGCTCGCGTTTCGCGGATAACTGTTACTTTAATATTGCCCGGATAGTTCATTTCTTCTTCAATACGATTGCGAATATCGCGTGCAATGCGTGCTGATTGTGCATCGTTTACTTCATTCGGTCGAACCATAACACGAACTTCGCGTCCGGCTTGGATAGCATAACTATGTGATACCCCTTCAAAACTATTGGAAATTTCTTCAAGTTTTTCTAAACGGCGGATATAGTTTTCTAATGATTCACTACGTGCGCCCGGTCTTGCGGCAGACAATGCGTCGGCAGCTGCTACCAATACAGCAATAACAGATGTTTTCTCCGTATCACCATGGTGTGCTGCAATGGCATTGACAACAATTTCAGGTTCTTTGTATTTATTTGCAATTTCTGCACCAATCTCAACGTGTGAGCCTTCGATTTCATGATCCAAAGCTTTCCCTAAATCATGAAGTAATCCGGCGCGTTTAGCGAGCGCTACATCTTCTCCTAATTCTCCGGCCATTACACCGGCAAGTTTTGCCACTTCAATACTGTGTTTCAAAACATTTTGCCCGTAACTTGTTCTGAACGAGAGACGACCTAGAATCTTAATGATATCTGGGTGCAGCGAGTGGATGCCTACCTCGAAGGTTGCTTGTTCCCCAATCTCACGAATCTTCTCGTCAATTTCTTTGCGTGCGCGATCAACCATCTCTTCAATACGTGCCGGATGAATCCGACCATCTTGAAGTAATTTCTCAAGCGCCAATTTCGCAATCTGGCGACGAATTGGATCGAAACCACTTAACACAACTGCTTCCGGTGTGTCGTCAATGATTAAATCAATTCCCGTCAAGCTTTCCAAAGTACGAATGTTTCGACCTTCACGACCGATAATGCGTCCTTTCATTTCATCACTTGGCAAGTGGACGACCGTCACCGTATTCTCTGCGACTAAGTCAGATGCTCCACGCTGGATCGCTTGCAAAATAATATTCTTAGCATTGCGGTCAGCTTCATCTTTCGCTTTCTGCTCCGCATCACGAATCATTATCGCAATCTCATGTGATAACGCTTGCTCTGTTTCTTTCATAATGATGTCTTGCGCTTCTTGACGTGACAATGTGGCGATACGCTCCAACTCTGCCTGTTGTTCATCAATCACTTGTTGCACACTTGCTTCTTTAATTTCTAACTCTGCTTTGCGCTTTTGGTAAGTTTCCTCTTTCGCATCGATATTTAATTCGCGCTTGTCTAAGTTTTCACTCTTCTTATCCAAGTTCTCCTCGCGCTGAATTAAACGTGTTTCGAGTCGATTGACTTCATTGCGTCGCTCTTTGAGTTCCGCTTCTACTTCCTTACGGTACTTTAAATTCTCTTCCTTCGCTTCGAAAAGAGCTTCACGCTTCAAAGTTTGTGCTTGCTTAATTGCATCATCCACAATTGCTTCTGCGTTCGCTTTAGCACCTGTTAAATGCTTCTCGTCTGACACTTTCTTGAAAAAATATCCGATAACTAACCCGATAATTAAAGTAAGACCCGCGAAGGCGATTCCTATAAAGTCCATATATTCACCTCCGAATCTATTTAATTATAACTGTTTACTTGTAGTTGTTAAACTGTTCATAAAACAAATCATGTGCGTTTACACAATATCTATAATAAAGTTTATTTGGACAACTGTCAATGAAAGCCTGCATGAAAATCAATTTTGTTGCTAACTTTTTTATCTGCACCTAACTTCTTATTTACCCGTTTCAGGAAGTGGATATTTAATGGCGTTTTTGGTCATCTTGTTTTGAATAATTGTCGGAATATCCAAGTCCAATGTCGAAGCTAACATATGGGCATAAATCAACACATCGGCAAGCTCTTCCTTGATATGCTCCAGTTGTGTATCGACTGCCTCGTCCGAAGAAACCCACTGAAAAATTTCTAACAACTCCGCCGCTTCAATCGAGATGGAAAGTGCTAGATTTTTCGGAGTGTGATATGGGCGCCATTGTCTTTCATCCACAAAAGCGTCAATTATTTGGGTAATTTCATTATAATTTCGCATAGTAGTTCTCCTTCAATTATCATTTACTTCCTCAATTATAACACACATTCTCTCCCTCACAGATAAAAAAGAGAAAATCCTTTTGGACTTTCTCTTTGGAAAGAAGGTATGCTCTTCTATTTCGTCACAACGGTTGCTGAACCGCCTTGCAAGTAGTTGCCGATGTTGTCCAGCGAAGTTATGACTGCTTGCCCTGTTGGACAATTCTCAACAAATTGAATCGCTGCTTCTACTTTCGGTAACATACTTCCGGGAGCGAATTGATTTTCTGTAATCCATTGACGCAATTGATCAACTGTTACGTGCTCCAACTTCTCTTGATTCGGTTGATTAAAGTTCACATAAACATTATCAACTCCTGTAAGAATGAGTAAACTATCTGCGCCAATTAATTCGGCTAATTTGGCTGAAGCGAAATCTTTATCTATTACTGCTTCCACGCCTTTATTGCCGGATTCCGTTCTGACAACTGGAATTCCGCCTCCACCGGCGGAAATTACCACGTGACCGGCGGCTACTAATTCTTTGATAACCTTTACTTCTTGAATATCAATTGGTAGCGGTGATGGAACAACTTTACGCCAACCACGTCCGGCATCTTCCTTAAACGTTGCGCCCGTTCGTGCCATTTCTTCCTCTGCTTCCTCTTGTGTATAGAATGGACCAATCGGCTTTGCCGGGTCTGCAAATGCCGGGTCACTACCATCTACAACAACTTGCGTAATCAATGACACTACTTCTTTATCCACGCCTTGCGCTTGCAGAGCATTTTGGAAAGCATTTTGTAGCCAATAACCAATGCTCCCTTCTGTCATCGCCACCAATGTATCTAATGGAAACGCCGGATTTTTATCGGAATTTGCTGCGATATTCTGTAATAAAAGATTGCCGACTTGCGGTCCGTTTCCATGAGTAACAATTAAGTCATCACCGTTGAGCACAAACTTCATCAAATGTTGTACAGTTGCTCTCAACGCTTCTTGCTGTGCCTCTGCTGTCGGATCTTTTGATAAAATCGCATTCCCGCCAAGTGCTACTACAATTTTTCTTGCCATTCTCTTTTTCTCCTTTTATTCTTTGATGAGGAAAGCGCGTGGACACGAATTCGTGTCCACGCTACTTTCTTGTTTATTACATTATTTAGCGAAAGCACTCTTACCACCGTAGCGATCTTCATGGATAACTTTCGATACAAGGTAATTGTAAATACCTTCCGGAATGTTGATCCCCTCACGTTCACTTTCCATATATTTCACGAAATTATTTTCTCCCGGATAGTAAACTTGATCAAATCCTTTCGCCGGTTTAATTGCGTGCAATTCATTGACCGTTTGCGTGATGTTATCTTTGAACTTATTCAAATCTGTAAATCGGCTCGGATCAATAACGATGTAAATATGTCCCAAATCACGTCCTGCACTCAAATCTGAATACATCGAACTTACGTGTTTGCCGAATGGTAAGCCTAATAACACACCGGAAAGGATATCTACCATCATCATTAAACCGTAACCTTTTGGTCCTGAAATAGGTAACAAGCCCGATACCTTAAACGGATCCGTTGTGCCATGTCCATGTTCATCTACCGCCCATGTATCAGGAATCTGCTGGTTCTTAGATCTTGCATCTAAGATTTTGCCCCAAGCTTGAACGGTCGTTGCCATATCAAAGACAATCGGCTCACCATCTGTGCGCGGTGCTGAGAAGGCAATTGGGTTCGTCCCGTAATAATTTTCCGCTCCGCCGTACGGTACTACCATCGGATCAGACTGGCACATAGCAATGCCAATCAGGTCATGGCGGGCAATCTTATCTACGTAATAAGATAACATACCTGTGTGCGACACTTTGGATACCCCAACAACTGCCACTCCCGATTCTTTAGCTAAATCAATAACCTGGTCTAAGCAATAATTTGCTACATAATGTCCCTGCGCATTATCTCCATGGAAAATAGCTGTGCTTGGACCTGTCTTCTCGTAGCTAAAAGTAGGATTAAGATTGACGCCACCTTTACTGATACGCTCTGCATAATACTCCACTCGAACGACACCATGAGAGTGAATCCCGCACATATCCGCATACACTAAGTGGCGCGCCACTTCATCAGCATGCTCCTTAGGTAGTCCTGCTCGCGTCAATTTGGTGGTTACTAGATCAAACAATTTTTCCGGGGTAACATTAATCAATTTCTCTTCCATACTGAATCCCTCCTTGCTTGAATTTATCTATTTATAACAAGACACATCTAATTCGTCCGCTGCCGCCGCAACCAAGATTGCTGTATACACATCTGAATTGACATTGAGAATCGTCCGGATAATACCCGTAAACCACTCTACACCAGCAAAAATCGCAATACTTTCAATCGGCAATCCCATTTGAGGTACAATAATCGCTAATGAAACTAGACCTCCACCGGGCACAACCGCATTCGCCAAGGATACCAAAGTTGCCATGATGCTCAAATAGACGAGCGTTTGCAAGTTAAAATCAATTTGATATAGCTGCATGATTGTGACCACTGTAATACTCATAAACATCGCAGAGCCATTACTATTCAGTGATACACCTAACGGCAATACCAATTCTGTAATTCGCTTACTAATACCTAGCTTGGCTTTGGCATCATCAATCGCAATCGGCAATGTCACGGCTGACGAAATCGTTACAATCGCTACAATTGATATTTGACGCATATTTCTAATGAGTGGCACAAAACCAATCTTACAGTACGCACACACGACAATAATCCAGAAGATTAGGAATACAATCGTTGCGGCTGAGTAGATAACTAAATATTTTACCAATGGTAAAATAATGCCCGTTCCCAAATCGCTAATAGACGAGCCGATTAAGCAGAATACCCCAATCGGTGCCAAGGTCATCACTAAACGAATGATATTCATAATCACTTCGTTAAAATCCGAAATGGTCTTGAATAGCTGAGATTCAGGATTTCGTTGCATAAAACGATTCAATGCTAACCCGAAGAAACAGGCAAAGACAATGATTTGGATAATCGACCCTTTCGACAGCGCATCAAATATATTCGAAGGGAAAAAGCCTAACAACGTATCCGTCCATAGCAAACTCTTAGATTCAATAACGTTTTCTAAATCAACGTTGATAACAACCCCTTCTCCCGGACGAAATACATAAGCCGCAAGCACTCCCCAAATACTTGCTAACAGAGATGAAACACCAAAAATCAGCAAGGTTTGTGTTCCGAATTTTTTCAATTCTTTTGCTTCAATTCCTCCGATTGCCTGGACAATTTGTCCTAGCACCAATAATGGAATTGACATTTGCATCAGCTTGAGGAATAAATCCCCTATTACTTTGAAATAATTCGAAAAATCGGGCATGATGGAACCCATAATTCCACCTAAAATCACAGCGATTACAATTTGTACAACGAGAGAGTTCTTTTTCTGTTTCTGTTTCATAATCACCGCTCCTTTATTTTTGATGGTTCTACTAATATTTAGTGTTCCGATACGGCTTTTTTAGTATCGTCTGCTACCATTCCAAATACCAGTAATCCCACAATTAACAATCCGCACGCTAGATAGAAGCCGATTTGCATAGAGCCTGTTGTATCTGTTAAATATCCTGTGATATATGGTGCGAGAATGGAGCCTGACATACCGATAAAGTTATAAGCACTTAATGTCGTTGATAAAATGCTTCTGTCACCATTTTTTGTAACGTATGAAACGAGGATTGGGTCCAATGCTAATTTACCTGTTAATCCATATAGTAGTAATACAGCAATCAATACAGTACGATCATTCACAAACGCAATGAGGAAGACTGATAATGCTGCTAATGGGACTAATAAGTAAACTAAACGCTTGGTACTACCTGTTTTATCTACCATACGTGCAAAGAACAACGCCCCCGGAATTGATGCCCAAGGTACAAGTGAGGAAATGAAACCGACACTTGTTCCGGCGAAGCCACGTTCTTCAATTAAGAATGAAGGCAACCAAGTGATGATGACAAAGTTAGCGTAAATACTTACAAATAATAAAGCAAATACTGCTACTAAGTTTTTGTTAGAGAAAATGCGTTTCAATGCGCCTGATTGATCTTCTTCAACTTCTTGTGTCGGCGCTGTGACAACTTCCTCATCTTTGTAAGCAACTTTTTCTTTCAACATGGTGTAGAAAATAATCGCCGTGATGAGTGTTGGCACTGCCATAATGAAGAACGGTTGACTCCAGTGCGCACCTTTTTCCAATACTAAGGTACTTGAGAGTAAGTAACCTCCTGATGTACCGAACGCCATACCACTGTTAATAATCGCGTTACCGACTGTCACTTTGCTCTTTGGAATTGCTTCAGTAGACAGAGCGTACTGCGGCCCGTAGTACGCACCTTGTCCAACCCCTGCTAATGCACGAATTACAAGGAACATACCGAATGAGGTTGCTAAACCACTGAAAAATGTCATCCCTGCCATGATTAAGAAACCGATTGTGATTACCAGTTTTCTACCGAAACGATCTCCCAACATTCCTGAAGGAATTTGTGCGATGGCATAAGTTAAGAAGAAGATACTATTCGCTAAACCTAATTGTGTTTTACTTAGACCGAATTGGTTACCAACTTCCCCCATAATCGGGTTAAAAATTGTCCGTGTCGCATACATCAATATCCATCCAATAAAGAAGATGGCTATAACTCGCATCCAATAGTTATCTCCAACTATTACGGGTTTTCTTTTTGCAACGCTATTCATAATAAAACTCCTTTCATATTGCTATGTGTTAGCTATCTAGTAACCTGTAATCCGCCTTTTGCATTAGACGGATTACAGTCCCGTCCACCAAGTGTCTATTCTACGTTGATTCCCTTAGCGCGTGCATAGGCTTCCAGTGCTTTCTCGAAGCATTGCAACGGTGCTCTTACGGTTCCTGCCCCGACTTGTCCAACGCCCGGTTCACGGTGCGCAATTCCTGTGTTGATAATCGGTGTAATGCCTGTTTCGACCACTTTACGAATATCAATACCTAGAGGGATGCCACGGAAATCCCAAGTTGGAATGGACCAGTTGGCATTGTTGTCCGCACACACTTTATCCATCTCTTCAGTAATATTCCAAGCTTCTTGGAATCCACCCGCTCCGACAAAACGTGTTACCCCAGGTGCAGCAACCATTGCCATGCCTCCGACCCCTACTGTTTCGGTGATTGCACTGTCTCCGATATCCGGGTTGCCATCTTCTTCGGTATAACCTGTGAAGTATAACCCTTTAGGTGTATTCACCGGTGCTACGAACCATTCGTCGCCTAATTCCGCAATTCTAACGCCAAAATTCACCCCATTTCGTGTTAATGTTGTAACGATTGTTCCTTTAGTATCGCGTCTAGCATAGTCTACAATTGCCTTCCCTGTTGCCATCATAATGTTCAAGAAGAACTGGTCTGTATCTGCCAAGAACTTGATGACATCGTATTTCACTTTTTCGTCAATATCTAATTTGATAATGAGCGGCGAAATTTCTTTCAAGAAGTTGAGAGAAGCTGCCATATTGCGTTGGTGGAATTCATCTCCCATTGTAATAGCCTTAGCAATCAAAACATTCAAGTTGATTCCCGCTTCACTCGAACGTAAAGCACCGGCGATTGTTGGTCCTAATGTATCGCGCATCCATTCTAATCTGTCCACAACTGATTGCGAATAAGCGCCGAAGCGTAACACTTTTCCGATACCTTCATTCATTGTACAGTACGCACGTGTGCCGTCCTGTTTGTTCTCAACGACGAGTACCGGCATATTGGATGAGGTAATACCTCCCATTGGTCCAACTGCATGAACGTGGTGGCAAGGTATGAAGCGTACGGCGCCGCTGGATAGCAATGCTCTTGCCTCCTCTTCGGTTGTTGCCCATTTCTCGAAGAAGGCTGCTCCGATACATGACCCTTGCATCGGTCCTGTCATCTCGTCCCAAGTAATCGGAGGTCCGGCATGTAATAACGTTTTCTGTTCTTCATTGAGTTCCGGAATGACGGATTTAGCCGGTACAACATCAATTAAGAATGGCTGAGAGTTGCGCATCTTATTAACAACTTCCATATTATCTTTCTCAATCTCATCGGCAATTGCTTCCAACTTATCCAAAATAGCAATCATACGCTTATTACCATTTGCACGTGGTTTCCAGTCGAATTGAACGAAGTCCACTCCCGCTGATTCATAAGATTCATTGAAACTCTTCAAGCCGACATTGATAATTTTCGGTGGGTTGGAAAGCAACTCTAAGATAGGCTTGCTTGGTTCAGGCACACTCACTTTGGCACCAGTATAAGTCTTATGAGATTTAGGTTCTTCGACAAGGTCGATACCTTTCAGTTTCAGAGCTAATTTCACTGCTTTAGCATTGCTTTCTTCTACCAAGACACCATTGCGAGTGAGTACGTCCACCGTTGCTTGGTAGTTTTGTGGGTCTTTCTTCGTGCCTACCACCGTCGCAATGAAGAACAACTCTCTGCCGGCTTCTTTCGCTTGTTCTTTCGCTTCCACGATCGCTGGTAATAAAGCATCCGCCATTGCTTCGTGCGCACCGTATCCCAATACAACATCAAAGAGAATGACACCTGTTTCCGGCTCAGCAACAAATTCCTTAATTTGATTGATACGCGTGCTCGGATCAATCATTGGGTGCGGTCTGCCTTGTGTATAAATATCGTCACCTAAATCAATGACTTCGTATCCCTCTGCTTTGAGAATATATCCCGGAATATGTTCTTGCTCATGTAAGTTCAACGCTTCCGAAACTAACATCGCTGTTTCATACGCTAAGGTTCCCCCTGAATAAATGCCTTTTACTACTTTCGCTTCAGGCAAAACAACAGACACTTCATTCTTAGTAGAAGCATCATAAGAGAGTGCAACTTCTTTTTTGTTTGCTAAGTCGACGGCGATGCGCGCTGCTTCTTCTAATGTATGCGCTAAATACACATTCCCCTCATGCGCTTCTGGTTTCTCCCCTAAGAAAATAGCAACTACAGGTTTGCTAATACTTTGAAGCAGCGTCATCACATCGTCGCGTACAGCTTTTGCCGGTGGTTTCGAAATAATACAAATCACTTCAGTTGGCGCATGGTGTTCCAATGCAACAATCGCATCTTTCATCGCTACTGCTCCAACAGCTTCACTCAAATCGCGTCCGCCGGTTCCAATCGCATGAACAGCACCGCCACCTAGACGATCAATAATTGTTGTCACTTCTTGAATTCCTGTTCCGGATGCTCCAACAATTCCGATATTTCCAGGTGAAATAATATTAGTGAAAGCTACGGGTACACTGGACAATACACCTGTTCCGCAGTCCGGTCCCATCATTAATAGTCCTTTGTCATGAGCTAATTGTTTCAAGCGGACTTCGTCTTCTAAAGGAATGTTATCTGTAAATGAGAAGACATGTAAATCATGATTGAGCGCGCGTTCGATTTCAGACGCCCCATACTCTCCCGGTATACTGAAAACAGCCAAATTAGCGCCTTCCAGGCTAGACAATGCCTCTTCCCAGGAGTGCGCTACTTTTTTGTCGCTAGTATCTGCTTTCACGGATAAATCCGATAGGAAGCGATTAACCTCTTCAACAACATGGTCAATCATCCCTTCTACATCACTGTCTACTACAATCATCAAATCATTTGGCGATGCTTGCTTAGCCTCTTCTGTCAACAAGTTGGTGTTGAGTAAAATGTCCTTATTCGCATCTGTTCCCATCATAATCTGACTCATTCGAACATTATCGAAGCTATTCACTTTGTTGGTTAACAACATCAAGTTAATAGAATCTTGATAATTATTCTTCAAAATTACCGTTTGTAACATAACTACTCCTCCATCTTTATTTGATAATTTAATGATAAGTGTTAATGGTTGCGTTTTCAATGCAACTTATTCTAAAATATAAGAGAGAATTTTATCCAAAAAGGGGAAATTAGACATGCTGATTAAAGATTTGATTCAATTAGAAATGTTTAATAATTGCGAATTGTTAACCGGAGATATCGGATTGGACAATCGGGTCGAAACTGCCATGATTTTGGAAGCTACCGATATTGAGAAATGGGGACAAAAAAATCAACTGATTTTGACTTCGTTTTACGCTTTCAGTGACGACGATCAACAAAGTTCGCATACTTTTTTTGAAAAGATTAAGGCGATTGGTATCAGCGGCATTGTTATCAAAGTCGACCGCCTTATCCACACAGTGCCCGAATGGTTCGTAGAGCAGTGCGTGCATTATTGCATCCCGCTGATTAAAATTGAAAAAGGTATTAGCTACGAAAAGATATTAGTCGCAATTTACGGACCGCTCATCAACAAGCAAGCTACTATTCTGAAGTCATACTACGAAGCCAATCGGCAATTCTCGGCTCTTGACCCTGCTCAATCAAGTTTCCACGATATTATGACGCTGTTCCACACCATTATGCGTAAACAATGTCGTTTGTGTATTCCGGATAAGCAAATTGAAATTATCTACGGGAACAAAGAAAAATTTAGCTATCAGAACGATCAATTAAATAGAGTTTCCAGCAGTTACACACGTCACCATTATTTTATTATTCCGGCATCTCCCAGCCAACGAACAGTCTTACTTTTCGAAAGCAATCATGTGTTAGTCAATAATTTTACGTTGGAAGTTATTTTGGATAGCGATACGATTACCGACTCTGATTTAATGATTGTGGAAAATTTAGTCAACATCATCCAAAACAAATTACAAGTCAGCTATATGTTCAAAGAGCAACGTTATACGCAATTAAACAGTATGGCCGGCTCCATTCTGCAAAATACTTTTGCCAATTATCAAGAATTGGATCTATTATTAACAGAAACAGAAATGAATGATTACGATTATTATCAGATGATTGCCTTTCCGAACAATCAGTTTACAGGCCCAAACAAAATGTACGTCCACTCTTTACGTAATCGTCTACGCGGTTTATATGCTAAGCATATTTTTTACGAAAATGGCTTGTATACAATACTGCTCTTCAACTTGAAATCGATGAAACAATTGATTAGAAAACCGGATGTCAAGCGCGTATGCGGAACAATCGATGCTCATAACATCGCGATTAGTGACGTCGTTACAAAGGAGAGAATTCGTGAGTTGCTTCCTCAATGCTTGGATGTACTGAAGTTTAACCGCTTGTTTCCTATTGACTTCGTTGTCGAAAATCAGGAGTTGGGTGTTTTTAGATTATTTACACAAATGGAATTGGCAGACCTTTTAGCGATTATCCCTGATAAATTACTTTCGTTACAAAGGGAGAAAGAAGACCTCTTTCAAACCTTAGCAGCATTCCTCAACTATAACAAAAACTTCAATGCGACCGCTCAAGCGTTGTTTATCCATCCAAAGACTGTGCGTTACCGTGTACAAAAAGCAGAAGAATATTTAGCTGTTAAATTCGATGGCTCATTCAATTCTCTCAATTATGAATTATCCATCAATCTCCTGCGGTTCCACACGCAATAAAACAAAAAACAAAAAACCTCTTAGCAAATGAATGTTGTGCTAAGAGGTTTATATGTTATTTAATGATTATTTTAGACGTCCTGGACGTTCTTTGTAGCCGTAGTATGCATCTTCGATAATTTCTTTCATGTCGCTTACTAGTGCTAAACGCGGGTTAGCTGGCGTACATTGGTCTTCATACGCTAAGTATGCAATTTCTTCTGCACGTTCCATGTATTCTTTCTCATCCACGCCTTGACCTTTAATACTCATGTTAATGCCGATACGTTCACCTAATTCGTAAACTGCTTTAGCATAAGATGCTACACCTTCTTCCGGAGTTGAAGCCGGTAAGCCTAACATTTTAGCAATGTCTTGATACTTCTCATCTGCTTTGTAGTAGTTGTACTTCGGCCATGTCGCTGTTTTCGCCGGACGAGTTCCATTGTAGCGAATCACATAAGGTAAGAGAATCGCATTAGTTCTTCCGTGAACCGTATGGAAAATACCACCGATTTTGTGTGCCATTGAGTGAGAAATTCCCAAGAATGCGTTGGCGAATGCCATACCGGCAATTGTTGACGCATTGTGCATCTTCTCGCGTGATTCGAAGTCAGCATTCTTCACTGAACTTTCTAAGTACTCAAATACAAGTTTGATTGCTTGTAAAGCCAATCCGTCAGTATAGTCGTTAGCAACTGTTGATACATATGCTTCTGTCGCGTGTGTTAACACGTCCATACCTGTATCAGCTGTAACATGTGCCGGAACTGTCATTACTAAGGCAGGGTCAACAATCGCAATTGTTGGTGTTAATGAGTAGTCTGCAATCGGATACTTGCGGTTATTCTTCTTGTCAGAGATAACGGCAAATGGTGTTACTTCCGAACCTGTTCCTGAAGTTGTAGGAATTGCTACGAATTTCGCTTTTTGTCCTAGTTCTGGGAACTTGAAGGCACGTTTACGAATGTCCATGAATTTCTGTACTAAATCACGGAAATCCATTTCCGGCTGCTCATAGAACATCCACATAATTTTAGCAGCATCCATTGGTGAACCGCCACCTAGCGCAATGATTGTATCTGGTTCGAAATCTTTCATCATCGCTGCACCGCGTTCTACAGTCGTAATGTCCGGATCCGGTTCAACGTCTGAGAAGATTGTGTAAATCACTTTGTTACGACGCAAGTGTAATTGCTCAATCACGCGTTGTACGAATCCTAATTTAACCATCGCCTCATCGGTTACAATCATTACTTTCTCAACATTACGCATTTTTTGTAAGTATTGGATCGAATCGCGCTCGAAGTAAATTTTAGATGGAACTTTGAACCATTGCATATTATTTCTACGTCTCCCTACTTTTTTGATATTGAGTAAGTTTAGGGCACTTACGTTATCACTGATTGAGTTTCTTCCGTATGAGCCACATCCTAATGTTAGCGATGGCAAGAATGCGTTATAAACATCCCCGATTCCGCCAAATGTTGATGGAGAATTCCAAATGACACGGATGGCTTTCACTTGTGTTCCAAATTCTTTTGCTAATTGCTCGTCGTTTGTATGGATCGCTGCTGAGTGTCCTAATCCGTGGAACTCTACCATTTGACGCGCTTTTTCAACACCGTCTTCTCTTGATTCTGATTTAATTACTGCGATGATTGGTGATAATTTTTCGCGTGTCAACGGTTCGCTTTCGCCTACTTCTTTTACTTCCGCTGCTAAAATGTTCGTGCCTTCCGGTACTTTGAATCCTGCTTGCTCTGCAATCCAAGCTGCCGGGCGACCTACGATATCCGCATTTAGTTTGCCTTCTGCACAGTTTTTGCTGTTAGCTTTCACACCGAAGCAGAATTCTTCTAACAATGCTTTTTCTTTTTTGTTAACAAAATATGTACGGTAAGATTTCAATTCTTCAACGAATTCATCGTATACTTCTTTGTCGACGATTGCCGCTTGTTCAGAAGCACATACCATTCCATTATCGAATGATTTACTCATCACAATGTCGTGAGCTGCTTGGCGGATGTTTGCTGATTTTTCAACATATGCTGGAACGTTTCCGGCACCTACCCCTAAAGCCGGTTTGCCGCAAGAATATGCCGCACGCACCATCGCGTTACCACCTGTCGCCAAAATTGTTGCGATACCATCGTGCTTCATCAAAGCAGATGTCGCTTCCATAGAAGGTTTTGTAATCCATTGAATACAGTCTTCCGGAGCTCCGGCTGCTATCGCTGCATCATAAACGATTTGTGCCGCATGCGCTGAACTTTCTTGTGCTGATGGATGGAATGCAAAAATAATCGGGTTGCGCGTTTTCAATGAAATCAACGCTTTGAAAATAGTTGTTGATGTTGGGTTAGTTGTCGGTGTTACACCACAGATAACGCCGACCGGTTCAGCAATCAGAGTCAATCCGGTTACTTCATCTTCTGCAACAATTCCCACTGTTTTGGTGTGGCGCATATTGTTCACAACGTGTTCACAAGCAAATAAGTTTTTTGTTGCTTTATCTTCAAAGACACCGCGCTTTGTTTCATCGAAAGCATGCTTCGCCAACACGCCATGCTGATCCAAAGCAGCAACCGAAGCTTTCGCTACAATGTAGTCTACTTGCTCTTGGTTAAGATTTCTGAACTTATCTAAAGCGACTAATCCTTTCTGTACGAGCTCATCTACATGTGCTTGAGCTTCCAATACTTTTTCATTCTTTTCGACTAAAGATTTTTCCGCCATTGGGCATCCTCCTCAAAATTTTCCTTACAGACGTAATAGTACACTGTCTTGGAAAGTTTGTAAAGAGGTTTTTGCTCATTTTTTCACTAATTTTCATATTTTTTTGTGTTTCTTTTCAAAAATAAACCTCAAACAACTTGAAAGCGTTATCTGTTCGGCTTTTTATTTTCACCTATTTACATTATTTTTTATAGATAGAGATTTTTTTCACAATATAGATGTTAACAGTTATCACTCTGAATCAACACAAAAAAAGCACTCTAATATTAGAGTGCTGTTCTTTGCCTGTTAGTTTGTTTTCATATTGATGACGATTTTGGGTGAGCGTAGCTTTCAACAACAAGCGATTCAAATTCTCACCAATGAAAACCGCCTGAGGTACGGCATCATCTTCTGCAATTGTAATGGCGTATTGTTCATTGACTACATCAAAGCGTAGCAGGTAATCTTGCACTTGGAAGACGCCTTTTGCTCTTGAAATATTGCCGTATAGTCCTCTTACTAAACATTCCAGAAAGGTGATTAATTCGCCGACATGTTGGCACCGCGTTTTTTTGACACTCATGTGCTCGAACTGAAGGTCAATTGTACTTGCGTGCACATCCTCAACTAATTCACCATCAAATAATTGATTCCAGTAATTTAACTTCTGATTGCGGTAATGTTGCGTATAAATGACCGCTTGAGCATTCAGCTGGCGAATTGCTTCTTCAATTGAATGTAATTCCTTCGAAGATAGCTGCTCTGTTTTGGACAATTGAATATGCTTGGCATGACGAATTTGATCGTGCATTAAATCGGCAAATTTACTACGATTCTGCCAAAATGTCTGCGCATCAATAATCGTAATCGGGGCAAGCAACTGAATACGTTGGTACTCTACCTTTCGGACACTTTGGATAATTGCACTTAATACGCCTACCCCCGAAGGCTCCACAATCAAAAAATCCGGATTCAATGAATTGCTGATGACGATTAATGAATTGGTAAAATCACCTTGCATGCCGCAACAAACACAACCGTCCGTAAATTCCCAAACAGTTAATTCTTGTGTTGTCTCCTCGTCTTCCACTTGCTTTAGAATATCCCCATCCACTGAAACGTCTGCAAATTCATTCTCGAATATAACAAAATCTCTTTTGGTTGCTCGTATCATTTCTTTAATAAAGGTTGTTTTGCCTGCACCTAAAAACCCTGAAATAATAAGTATCTTCATTTGCTCACCTCGTCCTATGAAAAATTGCACCACCTGCTCCAAGAGCAAATGGTGCAAGCTGCTCGTTCCTTACATGATAACAACCGGTTTAATTAAGTCGACCGGCTTATCTCTCATGAGAATGACCGCTTTTTCAATGTTCTCAAAGCCATTGAAACGATGGCTGATGAGTTTAGAAACATCTAATTTCCCATAAGTAATCAGTTTGGAAAGTTTTTCTAAACGTAAGCGACCACCCGGCATCAAACCGCCCAAGATTTGCTTGTGCCCCATTCCGACACCCCATTCAACACGAGGAATGTTGATGTATTCTCCACTACCTAAGTAGTTGACGTTACCGATACGTCCGCCCGGTTTCAAAATTCTCATTGATATTTCAAATAAACTTTGATCACCACCGGCTAGCAACACTTTATCCACACCTTGCCCATTGGTTAATGCCATAATTTGTTCGTCTGATGGCGCAACCATAAAATCTACCAAGTCTGTTGCACCGTAGGCAATTGCGATGTCATTGGCTTGCGGTCGAGAATCCACCACAATAATGCGACCTGCACCTTTCAAGGCTGCTGCTGCCACACACATTAACCCAACCGGTCCGATACCAAATACGGCAACAACATCTCCGTATTGAATATCAGCCAATTCCGCTGCATGGAAACCGGTCGGCACCATATCACTCAGCATACAAGCATCACCGTAATCCATACCTTCCGGCATTAATGCTAAGTTTCCATCTGCATCATTCACATGGAAATATTCACCGAACACTCCATCTTTGACGTTGGAGAACTTCCAACCTGCAAGCATTCCCCCGGAGTGCATTGCATAACCTGCTTGCGCTTCTAAGGAGTTCCAATTAGGAGTAATCGCCGTGACTAGAACTTTGTCGCCAACTTTGTAATCTTTCACTAATGAACCGACTTCTACTACTTCGCCACATGCTTCATGTCCAAGAATCATATTGTATCGTTCGCCGATACCACCGCCCCACACCGTATGCACATCTGATGTGCACGGTGCAACAGCCAATGGCTTCACAATAGCATCCGTTGGACCGCAATACGGTACGTCTTTTTCAATCCAACCAACTTCACCAATACGCAACATAGCAAAACCTTTCATATTGACTCCTCCTTTTTTGATATAAAACGCTTTCATTTGTCCTCATTGTATCATCTCAAAACGATAAGTCAACTATTTCACCTCAACTTTGTTAAAAACTTCACTAACTTTTACGGAATTCTTACTGTTATAATGGTACCCTCATTCTACGTGTATCACTGCAAAAAAATAAAGGTTCATCGTTCCGCAAAGAAACTTGATGAATCCTCTATTTTTTGCTATTTGAAATTCTCACTCGTTATGTCAGTTGATTGAAGTCCCAAACTGTGTCTACCCAACCTTCATAAAATTCCGGTTCGTGGCAGACCATTAGAATACTTCCCTTGAATGCTTTTAGGGCGCGTTGTAATTCTTCTTTCGCATCAACATCCAAGTGGTTGGTCGGCTCGTCGAGGACGAGGACATTCGATTCGCGATTCATTAACAAGCATAAGCGCACCTTGGCTTGCTCTCCCCCGCTTAACACTTGAATTTGACTTTCAATATGTTTCGCTGTAAGACCACATCGTGCTAGAGCAGCTCTGACTTCCGCTTGATTTAGCGACGGGAAGGCATCCCAAACCGCTTGCAATGGTGTCTGACGATTACCGCCCGCCACTTCTTGTTCGAAATAACCAATCTCTAGATAATCGCCGCGCTCTACTTCTCCCGATACAGGCGGAATGATACCTAATAAACTTTTAAGTAGCGTTGTTTTTCCAATACCGTTTGCTCCGATAATTGCAACCTTTTGATTGCGCTCGAAAGTTAAATTAAGCGGTTTGGTTAAAGGTGTACTATAACCGATTTGTAAGTCTTTCGATTGGAAAATAAATCTCCCCGGCGTACGTGCAACTTTGAAATCAAATTGAGGTTTTGGCTTTTCTCCTTGGAGTTCAATGATTTCCATCTTATCTAATTTCTTCTGACGTGACATTGCCATATTCCGCGTTGCTACGCGAGCTTTATTGCGGTTAACGAAATCTTTTAGTTCGGCAATTTCTTTTTGTTGGCGCTCGTAAGCTGCTTCGAGTTGCGCTTTTTTGACAGCGTGCACTGCCAGAAATTGATCGTAATTGCCGACATAGCGCGTTAATTGCAAGTTCTCTACATGGTAAACAATGTTAATTACTTCGTTCAAGAAAGGGATATCGTGCGAAATAAGAATAAAGGCGTTCTCGTAGTTCTGCAAGTAACGCTTCAGCCATTCAATATGCTCTACATCCAAGTAGTTAGTCGGCTCATCTAATAGTAAAATGTCCGGCTTCTCCAACAAGAGCTTTGCGAGCAATACTTTTGTACGTTGTCCACCACTCAAATCAGTAACCGGCGTGTCCATTCCGAAATCCATCACGCCTAAAGCGCGAGCAACTTCGTCAATTTTTGCATCTAAGATATAGAAATCATGTGTTTCCAGGCGTTCTTGAAGTTCGCCAACTTCCTCCATTAAGTTTGCCATTTCTTCATCTGATGCGTCACCCATCGCCATGTAAATATCGTTAATGCGCGCTTCAACCTTAAATAAATCGTCGAAAGCTTTGCGCAGGACGTCACGGACACTTTGTCCTTCTTCAAGGATGCTATGTTGATCCAAATAACCTGTCGTTACATATTTTGCCCATTCAATTTTGCCTTGATCCGGTAGGCGTTGCCCTGTAACAATACTCATAAAGGTCGATTTGCCTTCTCCATTGGCTCCGACTAAGCCGATATGCTCTCCTTTCAATAAACGGAACGACACATCTTCAAAAATTGCACGGTCACCGAATCCATGTGTTAAATTCTGTACTGATAATATACTCATAAAGTTCTCCTTTTCCTTATCGTCTTCGCTATTATAAAGGATTTGGACGTTTTTGCCAATAAGATAACAAACAAAACAGAGAGTGAACAAAACTTACTGTTCACTCTCTTGATATCGCTATTATTTCTTCACGTAGATAGATTTCAAGTACAAGCTACCGATTCCATCAATCTTACATTGAATATCGTGCCCATCTACAGGCTCTGCTACTAAACGAATACCTTTCGCTTTCGTTCCTTGCTTGATAGTTGTGCTGCCGTTCAGTTTCAAATCTTTAATAACAGTCACATTGTCGCCGTCTGCCAATGGATTTCCATTCGCATCACGAATAATGCTCGCTTCTTCAGCTTCTTCAGCTTCCGCCTTCGTCCACTCGTGTGCGCACATCGGACACACAAACAAATCGCCATCCTCATAGGTGTATTCCGATTCACATTTCGGACAGTTTGGTAAAGTTGTCATAATAGCCTCCTCAAATTCGTTATGTGACTATTCTAACATAGATTGCGGGCAATTGTCATAAAGAATTATTCTATGAATGCTGATAATTCTATTGTATAGCGCAAACGCTCGATTACACCGTCCGAATATTGTTCCTTCACACGAACGATAAACTGCTCACTGTTTTCTTGTCCTTCTATTTCAAAAATATACTCCACTGTATCGTAGAACTGTTTTTGCTTTTTCAAACGCACGATAGCGTCCTCAATAATGCCTTGAACAACTGGATTTTGAATCTTATCACGTCGCACATCATCGATTGTATGACTAATATTTGACAAAAACTCCGTCTGATTCTCTTCACTACTCCATTCGGATTGTGATTCAGATGCCGTACTTATAGATGTTTCTGTCGGTTTAGCCTTAGAATGTATTGCACAACCCGACATCAACACACATGCCAAACTAATCAGCCAACGCCTTACTGACATGACAAATCACTTACCAACAAATGCCAAAATATCCGCTTCCGGCATTGAGCTGTCGCATTTGACTTTGATGCCGGCTGCATCTGAATAAATGAAACCCGGTACTGTCGGCACACCATATTTATCTCTTAAAGCTTGAGTTTCATTTTCATGACGTGGGTGGCGGCTATGTAAGAAATATACTTTCAAGTTATGTTCAGCAGCAACTTTGCTTAATTTACTTGCAAAACGGCGACAATATGGGCAAGTTTCTCGTCCAATAAATAAGATATTGCCTTCCTTTGCTTCGATTAAAGCCTCCGCTTGTTTCGGCTCAACTTCTTCAAATGCTGCTACTTGTTGTAAAAATAATTGAATTTCCGACATACTATGTCCTCCTTATCATTTGTTAGCCTCATTATACACCAAGTCGCTAAATAGCGCGACGTTTTTGTCTAATCCAATTTAATCTTTTCTAAAGCTTTGCGCTTTTTGTAGCGCAAATATATATCCCACACAAGAATGCCGATTCCGATTGTTAGCATACCGATTGCCACCCACAAAATAGATTCCTGCTCCCCTGTTGAAGGCAAACTGATTCCTTCTTGTTTAGTATTTTTACCGGTTTCAGCGCGGCTTTCTGCCGTCGGTAAACTGGCTGATACATCTTTTGATGAGGCGGATGCTTGCTTTCTAGCTTGTTTCGGCTGAGTTTGTAATTTCGGTTTCGCTTGTGGTGAACCGCTTGATTCTGCCTGCTTTCGTTCATCGGTACTTTGATGGCGTTCAGATTTGGGCAATGACTTGGTCGAATTCGATTGCGCCATCGGTTTGCGTTTTAATTTATTTTTGAGTGAATCGAGCTTGCCCGTTGACCTAGGTTGCACTTCAGTTGAAGTAATATCAGTTTGTGCAGACGAATTAGTGGAAGAATGCGATAACCCCGGAGAAGTTTGCCCCTCCAAATTATACATTGCGAACATTTGGTAGAATCCGGATGCTTCATCTGGCGCCACATACCATTGTTGCGCACTCTCGTCAAAAAGAACCAACTTTATTTGATAGCGTTCATGAAAGGTTTGTAGCTGCTCAATCGTAAGCGAGTTCCACAATTGGTGTGCATTCAAATAATCAGCCAATAATTGTTTGATTTGTGCAAATGCCTCTTGATTGATTGCATAGAAATACGCGTATTGTCCTTCTTTAATCGTCAAAACTTCCTCATAACGTGCATAAAGTTGTGCCAAATCCCCCGAATCGAAATAATCTCGCAATGCTAAATTAGCTAAAATTTCAATGTCCCAAAGATTTAATTCTTGCGCATATGTATAGTATTCTTTGCCTCGTTCATCAAGCTGAATCGCCGGTTTGCCGTAAAGCTGTTCTGCTACTTCTGTCGCCGTACGTGTTAAGCTGAACAATTGCGCAATATCGTTAAAACTTACTTTTCGATATGCCGCCGGTACAAATCGCTGTAAATAGGTATCCAAATTGATGAGTAAGTCACTCAATTCTTTTGCTTGAGTATTGATTAAAAGTTGATTGATATTTTCTCGCTGAACACTGTGAGGATAGAGTAAACATTGATTAAGCTGTGAACGCTCTGCCCTCTGCTTCTCTAGTTGATTCGTCTGTACATCTAATTCGTATAAACGCTCTTGATGTTGCTTCTCCAATTTGTCGCGTTGGGCAATTTGTTCATTTAATTGCTGCTGAATATCATCAAGTGCTAATTGCCACTCTTTGACTTGTACATCTTCTGACAGCAGCAATAACTGCTCTTCTTCGCTACGATTGTCAAAGTCTTCGTCCCCTTGACGATAGGATTCATAGGCGGCTTCAATTGCAAATGTATGCTGTTCATTCGCCTGTTGTTGCAATTGCTCCAAATGTTCTATCATGCTATTCAAGTCATTGAAAGCTGCGGTAATATCTGTAATTGCTTGATTCAACTTCTCAATCTCCGCCGATATTTGCTGAACAATATCCGACTCCTCTCCCTCACTTTGCGTATAGCTTCTCAACAGTTCCAGACAACGACTTTTTTCGACAGGGATATTGTTAATACTTTGAGTGAGTACATAAGGCGCACTCGTTTCCTCTCCTCGCACTGGAGCTATTCCTAGATTAGACAACAGCCCTATACATAATAATGGTTTTATGATTTTTTTCATTTTTACACCTCCATATATAATTAAGGAAGGGCGTATAATTTTCACTTTTTTTGCACAAAAAAAGATGAAACTTTTCTACGCTTAGCATGCGCAGTTTTGTTTCATCTTGATTTTTTTGCTAATTCGTTTCGATTGGTAGCCCTAGGCTTGCTAAATATTTGTCAAATTGCTCTTTATCGCGCGCTTTTTGGGCGTTTGATAAATTTGTTGGGCTAAGATAATAACGCCACTGTTCAAGATTTGCAATATCATAAGCTACAACAGATTCTCCTTCTACGTCATCCGGAACGCGTTTGACGATAGGATAGAGGCGCTCGAGTTCTGCGATTAAATCCGTGGCGACGGCCTCACGTAATACGCGATACATCTCCGCTAAAGGAGCCGGGATCATGTAGATGTCCACTTGCACCAATGCTTCTCCTTGTTGTTTCTGTTGTCTGTTTGCCTGCTTTCTTGCCATAAAACTACCTTTCTAAATGTATTGTATCGCATATTTTTCTATGAAATCCAAGTTGTCTGTCGCTACTAATTGTTCCAAAGTATCCAAGACTGCTTGTTCCTCATTTGTTCCGATTTGATAACGGCATAATCGCGCTAAATCTGCATCTGCATTCCCCATTGCCACACTATACTCTACCGTCAACATCATCGTTTCATCATTCAAACTATCGCCAAATGCCATCGTTTCACTCGGCGAGATGTGATATCGCTCTTGGAGAAATTGAATAGCGGAACCTTTACCACCGTCTCTGTGATAGACATCTAACCAAATCTCACCACTTGTTACCGTCCTTACTGCCGGAAATTGAGTATTCATTGCTTGCATCATGGTCTTGTTGTCTTCAAGACTATGCTCACTGGCGATTGCGATTTTGATTGGCGGATGCGCTAGATTTATAGCTAACAAATCCTCTACCACTACTAAATTAGGATTATATTGACGAATATACTCTTCGATATGTGTCGGTAAGTCTGCCGCAATATAAGTTTCATAACCGGTGCACACCGCCGGATAAAAACCGGAACTTTGATTGAGAAACTCAATGACTTGTTGATAGTCATTCGGCATAATTTCCAAATTGCGAAGCACTTCATCTCCCTTAGAAATTTGGTTCCCGTTATCCCCTGCAAAATAGAGTTGCATTCGCATTTCGTCATCAAAATAGCTGTGCAATTTTTGAATGCTGTTGCCTGTGGCGATGCAAACTTTGACGCCTTGTTCGCTCAGTGTTGCGAGCAATTTTTTGAAACGGGGAATGTCATAAGTCTTGTCGTGGCGCAATAATGTTGCGTCCATATCTATTGCAATTAGTTTAATCGTCATGGAAAATTCCTTTCAATGAGGTGGTTTCACCTCAACATTACGGCAAAATATTGCCTGCACTTCGGTAAATATCGTACCATTCTTCGCGCGTTAATTCAACGCTTACCCCTTCGCAAATTTGAGCAATGCGTTGTGGGTTCATGCTGCCGACTATCGGTTGCATTTTTGCCGGGTGACGCAAAATCCACGCCATGACCATGCCTTCGAATGAAACTTGCTTGTCTTGAGCATAGCGCTGTAGCGTTGTTGTCAAATTCTGATACGCAGGATGTTCCATAAATAAACCTTGACTTAAATCGACTTGAAACGGTGACCAAGGCTGAATGGTAATATTTTCCAAACGGCAGAAATCCAAGACGCTTCCGTCACGGACAATACTTGCATTATTCAGCATATTCACGTTCAATCCGGCATCGACCATCGGCGTGTGAGCCGGACCAAATTGTAGTTGATTGGCGACAAGCGGCATGTTCAACGACTTTTGTAACAATTGAATTTGCAACGGATTCTGGTTGCTTACACCGAAATAACGTACTTTCCCGCTCGCTTGCAACTGCGAAAAAGCTTCCGCAACCTCTTCCGGTTCAACTAATGTATCCGGACGATGCAACAGGAGGAAGTCTAAGTAATCCGTTTGCAATCGCTCAAGAATGCCATCGACCGAATTCAGAATATGATCTTTCGAAAAATCAAACCAGCCCGGGCGAATGCCACATTTGGATTGTAAATAAATATCCTCGCGTTGAATATTTGTTGCTTTCAATGCTTGTGCGAAATTAACTTCCGATTGCCCTTTCCCATAAATATCCGCATGGTCAAAAAAGTTAATGCCATTTGCGATTGCCGCTTCAATGACTTGGCGACTTTCTTCAACTGACAACTTGCCCATTCGCATACATCCTAAAGCAAGTTGACTCGCGTGGACAGGCGCTGCCCCTACATTCATATATTTCATAATTATTTTCCTTTCAAAATCCCGGTAATACCGCGCGTCAACACGCGTCCTACTTCTCGCCCAACTTGGCTCATCATGTTTTTGGTGAAGCGATCAAGTACGGAATCTGTTCGGCGCGATGCGCTTGTTACGCGACGTTCTTGTTGCTCTTGACGTTTCATTTCAGCTTGCTGTTCTTTCTCATAACGTTTAAGTTCCGCTGCTTCTTCTTTCTCACGTTGCTTACGTAAAGCATCCTCTTCTTTAGCACGTTGCGCTTCTTCCGCTTGTTGAATAAGTGCCGCTTCTTTTTCTTGAGTCATGGCTAGAATTTGTTCGTGAGCACTTTCGCGGTCAACGGCATCGGCGTATTTATCCATCAAGGTTGAATTATTGATGACGCTTAACGGTACACTTGGGTCTACCGTTCCCAGCTGGCTTTTCGGTGGATAAATCATCACACGGTCTGCTAGAGAAGGGGTGCCGTCTGCCATCAAGGTTGAAACGACCGCTTCCCCGACTTTCAGTTCCTGAATCACTTTGGCTAAATCTTCACCCGCTTCTTGACGGAATGTGTCCGCAACCGTCGCCACTGTCTTCAACTCTTTCGGCGTAAAAGCACGCAACCCATGCTGAATACGATTCCCTAACTGACTTGCTACACTATCCGGGATATCCGTTGGATTTTGCGTGACGAAGAAGACGCCAACACCTTTAGAACGAATTAAACGCACTATCAATTCAATTTTTTCCAATAGAACTTTCGGTGCATCTTTGAATAATACATGCGCTTCATCAAAGAAGAAAACGAGTTTCGGCTGCGAAACATCACCAACTTCCGGCAATGTTTCATACAATTCCGCCAAAAGCGTCAACAATACCGTTGAATATAGCGTTGGTTGATTGAATAGTTGTGTTGCATCCAAGACGTTAATCATTCCGCGTCCATTCGTATCTTGGCGCATGAAATCGGCTATTTCCAAGCTAGGTTCACCGAAGAACACCTTGCCGCCCTGTTGCTCCAACACGACTAAACTACGCAAAATCGCCCCAACAGAACGTGCCGGAATATTACCGTAATACTTGCTCAATTCCTCTGCATGTTCCGCAACATAATTAAGCATGGCTCGTAAATCCATCAAGTCAATCAACAACAACCCTTGTTCGTCCGCCACACTGAACACAATATTGAGAATACTTTCTTGCGTGTCATTCAATCCCAGCAAGCGTGTTAATAATACCGGTCCCATTTCAGAAATAGTCATTCTGACAGGTGTCCCTTTTTCGCCGAGGACATCCCACAATTCAACCGGGTATGCTTGTGGTTCGTAATCATTATAATGAGTAGCTGCCAAACGAACGGGATCCACATCTTGGGCATTCGCTTGTGCCAAGCTGACTAAATCTCCTTTAATATCCGATAAGAATACCGGAATCCCTGCATCACTCAGCTGTTCTGCCAAAACTTTCAGGGTAACGGTTTTCCCCGTTCCTGTAGCTCCGGCAATAATCCCATGGCGATTCAATTTGTTCAATTGAATCACAGCTTCGTTTGTTCCATAACCAAATTTCAACTGCGACATACTTTTTCCTCCTCCTATTTATTCTCTTTTATTTTAACATAGTCAATTCAAATACTAAATGTTATCTTGACATTTATCCTAAACTTTTAATACAATAGACACCATTGTATTAAATAAAATTGTGAGGTGGCTTTATGAAGGAAGCCTTTAAAGTTGCTTTTCCAAGAACCATTCCTATTTTTGCAGCCTATTTGTTTCTAGGGATTTCTTATGGTCTATTTGCTATTAATGAGGGGTTGCCTGCTTATTACCCGGTCTTAATGAGCATTGTAATTTATGCCGGCTCAATGGAATTCGTAACCATCCGTTTGCTACTATCAATTTTCAGTCCATTAACAGCATTCTTATTGACATTAATGGTTAACGCTCGTCATTTATTTTATGGATTGGCAATGTTAACCCCCTTCAAATCGCTCGGTTGGGAAAAATATTGGGTTATTTTCGGCTTGGGCGATGAATCCTTTGCGATTCATACCTCTTTGGATATTCCAGCGCATATCGAGCGCCGGTGGGTTTATTTCCATGTCACATGGCTCAATCAATGTTATTGGTTTATTGGTACATTAACAGGCGTCTTGTTGGGAAAATATATTCCATTTGATACAACAGGAATTGAATTTGTGTTGAGTGCGCTTTTCTTAGTCAATTTGTTGGAACAATTATTACGTCAACGTCAATACTTCGCCATTGCCGTCGGTATCTTATCAGGAATCAGCAGCCTATTATTTTTCGGCGCTAAACAATTTATGCTTCCCGCCATGTTGGGAATGCTCATTATCTTTTCGATTGATTACTGGCGGAAAGGAGGGCAATTATGACACATACTCAAATGTTATTGACGATTCTTATTGTGGCACTCAGCACCATGTTGACACGTTTCGCACCGTTCCTTCTCTTCCCCTCCTCCAAAAAAACACCGGCATTCATCCAATATTTAGGTACGATTTTGCCCAGTGCTGTCATGGGATTGCTCGTGGTCTACTCATTCAAGGAAGTATCGCTGACGACCGCACCACATGGCTTGCCGGAAGCCATCGCTTGCCTGGCTTTAGTTATCGTTCATCTTATCAAGCGCAATCTTTTATTAAGCATTGCAACTGGCACGATTGTTTACATGGTGCTCAGTCAATTGATCTTCTAGTTTCACTTAATAATGAACAATCCCCCTCGCATAACAATATGCAAGGGGGATAAATTTGCCTTTACGCTTTCAAATAGCGCTCCAAAAATTGTTGTGTCCGTTCTTCTTGCGGATTAGTGAATAAATCTTCCGGCGCACCTTCTTCCGCAATCACGCCTTGATCCATAAATACCACTCGATCAGATACTTCACGCGCAAATTCCATTTCATGCGTTACAATAATCATCGTTAAGCCGGTATCTGCCAACAGACGCATTACTTTCAACACTTCGCCAACCATTTCCGGGTCGAGCGCTGAAGTTGGCTCATCAAATAATAATACATCCGGTTGCATGGTTAATGCTCTAGCAATAGCTACGCGCTGTTTTTGCCCGCCTGAAAGTTGACTTGGTCGTGCATGAATATATGCACTCATGCCAACTTGATCAAGAAATTTAATTGCCATAGCCTCTGCTTCTTCTTTGCTAATCCCCAATACTTTCATCGGACCAATCGTGCAATTGCTCAACACATCCATATTATTGAACAAATTAAATGACTGAAACACCATGCCGATATGGCTACGATAACGATTGATGTCATATTGATAGCTCAACACATTCTCGTCGCGATAAATGATGTCGCCGCCCGAAGGTTCTTCCAAAAGGTTGATACAGCGTAACAAGGTGGATTTTCCGGAACCAGAAGACCCGATAATTGTAACCACTTCGCCCTCGTTAACGACAAAGTTAATATCCTTCAAGACTTCTCGTTGACCAAATGTTTTGCTTAAATGTTTGATTTGAATAATTGGTGTCATCTCTTACACTCCTTTCGGGCGGTCGATAATCGCTACTTGTTGCTGATTAGCTCCTGCTAATTCATATGTTACTTTTCCGTCCAGACGTTTTTCAATAGCACGCAAAATCAATGTAACGGTATAGGTCAGAATAAAGTAAATAATCGCCGTTACAAAGAAAGTCTGGAACAATTTGTAACTTGTATTCGCAATCGTATTCGAAGTGAAATACAGTTCATTCACTGAAATAACACTCAAAACGGACGTATCTTTAATATTGATAACAAATTCATTTCCGACAGACGGCAACACATTACGGAACGCTTGAGGCATCACAACATAGCGCATCGTCTGCCAATGGTTCATGCCGATAGCACGCGCGGCTTCAAATTGCCCTTCATCAATCGATACAATTCCTCCACGCACAACTTCTGACATATAAGCACCCGTATTAATCGATACTACCAGGAATGCCGCTTGCAAAGGTGTCATATTCCAATTCCACAGAATACTCGTCCCATAATAGACTACCATCGACTGAACGATCATCGGCGTCCCTCTAAAAATCGCCACATAAGCATTCAATAAGCGATTCGCTCCACCGATTAACCAGTTTTTCCATTGAACCTTAGTGAATGGAATTGTTCGAATGACGCCGACCAATACGCCGATTGCCAAACCGATAATTGTACCTGTCAACGAAATAAGCAGTGTATTCAAAGTACCGTCTAAATAACTTTGCCAATTACTATGAAAAATCTCCCACATCTCCTGTATAAACTCCAACATCACATTTGCCTCCTTTTTTGTATACAAAAATAAGACCACGAACAAAAGGTCGCCGTCTTCATACAAATGCATGCACTTATACCAATGATATAGCCTTTTGCCCGACAATTGATTGCACTTCATTGTTTACAGGGCAGTAAACAATGACAGTGACTGACCTATTATGACCAGCCCCCAATGAAACTTCATTTCGGCGAATTCCCCTTTCAACCTTACAGTTTACTCTTGTCGTCCGCGCCTCAGTTCAATCGTCTTAGTATTATTATTGTTGACAACCATTATAGCATACTCCCTTTTAATTTCAACTATTTCCATATAAAAGATACCTGCACTTCCATCAAAATAAGGGAAAGACGGTCGTCCTTCCCTTCAAAATGTATTGCTTTTATTCGCTAGCCGGTTGGTTTTTGATAGCTTCTTCCATCATCTTATCGCGTTCTGCTTGCGAGATTGCTTTCAATGCTTCGTTTACTTGCGCCGTAAGGTCGCTGCCTTTTTTGACACCGATAGCCAATAGCTTATCTTCATCCGCAACTTCAAATGGCAATTCGATATAGATAAATTGATCATTAGCGGCGGTTGCTGATTGCGCTTCGGGAACTTCAGAAATATAAGCATCTATCTTTCCAGATTCTAAAGCCACGCGCATAACCGGAAATGACTTTTGAGCTTGCTCGACAGTTGCACCGACAAGTTGATTGAGTAAATCATAATGCAAAGTGCCCAACTGCCCGGTTACTTTTGCATTGGCAAAATCAGTAAGTTTTGTTGCTGAAGCGAATGACGAATCTTTGCGCATGACAAGTACGAATTGTGAGGCATAGTAAGCATCTGTAAAGTCCACGACTTTCGCACGCTCCGCTGTAGGTGACATTCCGGCGATAATTAAATCTACCTTACCGGCTTGCAATGCTGGAACCAGTCCGTCCCATTCCGTCTTTACTACTTCAACCTTACGACCTAATGCTTCGCCGATTTTGCGAGCGATTTGCACGTCATAACCATTCGCAAAACTATTCGTACCTTGAATCGGAACCGCATCATTGCTGTCATCTTTCTGTGTCCAGTTATACGGCGGATATCCGGCTTCCATACCGATTAGCAATGGTTTGTCTGCTGATGTGTTCGCGCCTGAGTTGCCACAAGCAACTAAGACAAACGCCAAAAAGGTCAAAATGAGTGCTTGTATTTTTTTCATTGTCGTCTACCACCTTTCATTCAATTAAATTCAGTATACTGACTGTTCTGACAGATTGCAAGCGCCTGAGATACTACTGAATAACTACCTCGCGCTGAAACGGATCAATACTGAATCCTTGAGCCAATACCAGCTTAGCATATTCTTTAGCGCCAAATAGTGAGTGATCTTTATAGTTGCCGCATTCTTTAGCAGTTGTTGCAGGCACAACTTCTGTTATGAGTACTTTTTGCAACACATTGCGAACAGCGACGGCAACTTCTTGTGGTGTATGCTCATCCCAAATCACCAAATAATAGCCTGTGCGGCATCCCATCGGCGACACATCCACAATGCCCTGCAATTCATCACGCAGATTGATTGCGATTAAATGCTCCAATGTATGCAATGCTCCCGTTGGCAAAGCATCTTCATTCGGTTGCAAAAAACGAATATCGTACTTCTGAAGCAAGGCGCCTGTTTCATGGCGTTCCTCCCCCGCTAAACGGACATAGGGTGCTTTAACTGCATTGTGATCTAATTCAAAACTTTCTACTTTTGCCATTATCTTCTCTCCTCTTTTCTCATTAAATTCAGTCTACACAATTTAGTAGAAAGTGACAATCTTTTTGGCAATGTTATTTATCTCGTGCTTCCCTCAATTCATACTCATCTTTAATCCTTACAAACATTTATGTTATAATGAACTTATCTGATTTACAATGAGGTGTTTTATGAAAGCAGTGAAACAGCATTTCGATAAACAATCTACACGCAAACTTTTCATTTTGCTCTTTAGTTTAGTGACTTTTGGTTTTGCTTGGTTGATGCCGGATAGACACGAGATGCTCAATAATTATTGGTACTTGTTGACACATCAAACTTATTTGATGCATGACTTGTTTGACGTGGTTGGGCTATCCGCTACTTTCTTCAATATTGCCTTGCATTTCCTAACTGCCTACTATTTGATGAGCCGTAACGAACGCTCTAATGTGAACGGTCTCCAAATGGCTGCCATCGGCATTTTTGTCGGACACGGATTTTTTGGAACGCACATCGGCAATATCATTCCGATTATTCTCGGTGTTGTCCTCTATGCCAAATGGACACATCAGTCATTCAAACTGTACACAACTGTCAGTTTGTTTGCTACTGCAACTGCGCCAATCGTTTCTTACGTAATGGTCACACCAGCACCGACAATCCAGTCAGCTATTCTGGGAATTGGTGCCGGCTTACTGATTGGTTTCATTGCGCCACCATTGGCTGAGCAATTCCTTAAGTTTCACCATGGATTTACTTTATACAACTTCGGTTTCACCACCGGAATCATTGCGATGTTCTTTATCCTGTTGTTCCCTTACTTCAATTGGACTATCGAACCGCAATCTTTTCTGAGCAATCAATATCATCATTATTTGCTTGTTTATTATTTGTTACTCTTGCTTCTGTTAGCCGGATTCGCTCTGTGGCATATGCGCGATGCTTGGGCAAAATATGCAACCTTAATTAAAAGTTCCGGTCGCGTACCGGATGACTTTGTGTCAAAGTTTGGATTAAACAGCGCACTCTTAAATATGGCGCTGAATGGACTTATGTTCTTCGTGCTCTTGCTGTTGCTAAACGTCACTTTCACAGGACCAATTCTAGGTGGATTATGTTCGATTATCGGATTCAGCGCCTTCGGCAAACACCCTCGTAACTGCCTTCCGATTGCTGTGGGCGTTATTCTAGCAGCCAGCTTACTGCAAGTGCCATTAACCGACCAACGTGTTGTGTTAGCTATCTTATTTGGAACAGCACTGAGCCCGATTGCCGGTTTCTACGGCTTAGGTTATGGCGTTGTTGCCGGATTTTTGCATTACAATCTAACCGCTGTTGTGTTCCCGCTACATCAAGGAATGACACTGTATAACAACGGCTTCACAACCGGCTTCGTTGCCGCTTTTCTCGTGCCAATTATCGACACGATTCAAGACCACAAACACTATTGGACTAAAAAATAAGGAGAATCTCTATGCTTGCCGAAAAAAATAAAGCAACCCGTATTATGAAAGAAATTGTCAGTTACTTTCTAGATAATGAATTGAATGATTTTGACTTGAAATTTCAAATTGACGAGAAAGAATTCCATTTAACCATCAGCGCACCCGCACAACAACAACCGGACAGTTTCGATAAATTATTACAAGATTTGGAAACGGAACGCCAAATCGAAATCGACGAATACTATAATGCTCTCATTGGTAGCAATTGTTATCAACATGATTACAGCTTTCTCGGGAAAGCCATCGACCATGCTGAAGGGCAATTCGAGAACGGTATTCTGACACTTAGTATTTGGCGTTATAACATTTACTAAGAACTATCTTTCTACCAAAAAACTCCTTTCAACACGATGTGCGCCCTCTATTAGTCGCCTCGAATGTTGAAAGGGGTTTTTACTTTTCATTGATGAGCATCAATGATGCGCATTCACACGCATCTTAATTTTATAGGCGTAGCAACAGCATATTTGACGTTAATCCGGCAGCCGTCCCGCAGAGCAATACCGTATTATTCTCTTTGGCTCTGCCCGTTTGTAACGCATGATACAGCATATACGGAATGGATACAGACACTTGATTTCCGTAGTCTTTCACAAGATTGATATACTGTTCTTCCCTAATGCCCAATTTTTTCATAATCAATGCCAATGCGCGACTTGCCTGATGAGGAACAACCAAGTCAACTTCGTCCAGTCGTACATTGTACTTTGATGTAAATTCATCAAACATTGGCGGTAATTTTTTTGCTGAAATGCTCAATATTCTTTTGCCATCCATGGAAAACAAATAATCTTCTCGCGTTTCTTCTGAATAGAATGACGCATTCAAACCTGTTAATCCACCGCGAATTTCTGTCATGTGCGCACCCTCTGACCAAGTTTTCTGCATGCTGGCGATGACTCCTTGGATAGGGTTATCGGATTTTTCAATAATAAATGCGCATGCTCCATCTGAAAATAGTTCATAACTTTCCTTCTGGTTCTCATTCAATCCCATGGAAGCCAGTTCACTGGATACAATGAGTACTCTGTTATATTTGCCTCCATGAATCAAATAAGACATTGTATCTAAGGCGGTCACAAAACTTGTACATGTTGAATTGATATCGAAAGCTGGAATGTCTGTTCCCAACGCAATTTTTTCATGAATAAGTGCTGCTGTACATGGAATCGGTTGTACAGGAACGGCGCTGGCTGACACAATGCAATCAATCTCTTCAATACCAATGTTCGCCTGTTCTAAAGCTCTCAGACACGCTTGTGCCGCCATATCCAGTTGAGTCTCTTCCTCTGTGCACCAATATCTCGTTTCACCATTAAATTCGACTGTATTTTTCGGCAAATAGCCTCCATAACCAATTATCTTAATATTTCTCATACTAAAAGCCCCTCTCAACTCGTTTCATTTTTCTCAATAGATTTGTCGTATAAGTATCAAAAACAACATTTACTTCTTCAATATTAAATTTATCAAATAAAGTTTCAAACTCCTTGCGAATTTGCATTTGAACCTGTTCTGTTACGCAATCAATATACACAATAATCTCCGTTTTGGATTTCTGATAAACACGGTACTCCTTGATGTCCGGCACATAAATGACACAACGGCTAATATAATCCGGAAACACACTGATTTCTTTTCCTTCTCGCGTATTAAATAAAAAGACATCATCCATTCTACCTTCAATTTTCTCAATAACCATCAAGGCACTTCCGCACGGACATTTCTTATCACTTTCAACCAAGATATCATTCAAGCGATAACGTACAATCGGCTGTGATGACCTGACGAAATCCGTGATAATCGGAATAAACCGCCGTTCGTCCACATATTCTTTCTCAATGTACGCAATATCCTCATTCAAATGAAATGAGCCGCACTCACAAGTATATCCTAAGAATCCTTCTGTACATTGATACACTTGGTGAATAAATGGTTGCTTGAATATTCTCCGGAAGTATTCGGAATCTTCTTGTGTTAACACCTCTGCCACTGAAATTACCTTAATCGGTTGAATCGATAACTTATTATCTTCAACAAATTTCGCTAATATCATTAGCACAGACGGCGGCGCAATCAGTATAGTGGGTTGGAACTGTTGGAGTATTTCCACTTGTTCCTCCATGCTTTTGGATATATCGAAATACTTGAAGTCCAACACACGACTCTTAGCCCCTTCATAAAGGTTATTATCCGCTCGTAAGAAAAACGCCACTTTATGATTTAGTAAACGACGTGAAGGGAGTAATTTCGCCATAATGCCGCCTACCCACGTCGCGATTTCATCATCACTTACGATGAACAAACCTCTATGCCCACTGGTGCCTGAAGATAGCCCTACTGAAATCCCTTGTAATTTTTCTTGGAACTCCCGTGTTTTCTCACTGTGAATCGCCAATTCTAAAGCTTGTTCTTTATCTATCCCTACCGTATTCAGTTGATTGAAATTATCCATCATAATTTGTTTGTTCATATACGGGATAGCCTCAAAAGAGTCCATATTCATTTCCCTAAAATAAGGCGAATGGGTTTGAATAAATTTGAGATGTCTCGCTAATTTCTTTTGTTGATACCGCTCCAGTTGTTGCCTATCTTTAAATTTTAGTAGCCATCTAAATTTCACGAAGTTTTTCACAGCTAACCATTTATTCATCCGTAAACAACTCCTTTTGATTATATTTGTCGTGACTAAACCATAATCGTATGCCGTCTTTTCTCATATGCTCCAATACTTGAGTGCTTTTCATATAGGCTGCGTAATCATTTTGTACTAATCTGGCAAAAAGTTTCATATCTTTCGCCTTATCCAACAAATCTAATCCCCAGCAAGTATCCGCCCCAAGAAACATTTGCTCATTTATCAGAGCACAAATTTGCCCGTAAGCATGCCCATCTAAATTTGTAATTAACACACTTCGATCTGAAAATAAATCATAAGCGCTGAAATAAGATGTTGAGCAACTACGTAAATCATCATCTTTTAAAATAATTAACTGATCCTCAAACCAACTTGGAATCAATTTCGGGATGATTAAATCTCGGATCTTCGGATTTTTATAGTTGATGTACGCTTTTTCTGAAATGATGACTTTTGCTTGCTTGAATTTCGCTAATCCTCCCACATGATCCGGATGCAAATGCGATAAAATGATGTAATTTATTGCACTAGGTTGAATTCCTTCTTGCTTCAATTGATAATCTATTATATCCTCTTGCGTTACAAAAGTAGGATTTAATAAATGATACAACTTCCCGATTACACCCGCGTTGTAAATATCAAGTGAGTATCCGGTATCAAACAATATATATCCGTGAAGTCGATGATGTAGCAGAAAAACACCGGCGGCAAACTTCCTCAATTCTTTCGGCGTATGCTTAAATACTGCCTTCAAATTATTCACACAATAGCCACAAGCATAATAGCTAAGCTTTGTTATATTGTTCGGCATATTTCATAATCCCCTCTTGTAATGTCATTTGAGGCACATAATTCAATTCATTTCTCGCTTTTGAGATATCCAATGTCTGGCTGTAAGCTAAAGTACAGATGCCATATTTTGTAAAGATAGGTTCTTTATAGATACGAAATATCTTATACAATCGTTCAATCAAGCAGCTTAAAGCATACAAGACTTCACTATTCAATTTCAAATAGTTAGGTTGTACCCCTAATGAGTTGAACAGCGTCTCTAAAATTTCCTTAAATGGCTTAGGTTCTCCATTCGTAATATTGTAGCTATTCCCCACCGCATTTGGACTTTCTAAACATAGACGCAAAGCATAGGCGACATTTTCCACGCAGGTCATATCCACTATATTTCTTCCGTTGTTGAATAATGGAATGCCAATTTTTGCATTTGCTCGTATTAAACGTGGGATAATGCTAGGGTCACCTACTCCAAACAAGCCTCTTGGTCTCACAATGACCCAATCGAGATTGGCGGTTGCCTTAATCTGCTGTTCGGCGATAATTTTACTTTCGATATAAAAATTTAATGTATTTGATTCGTATACATCGGTTTCTTTAATATCCAATCTATTTGCTTTACGTGCATATATACTAGGAGAAGACACATAAACGAAACGCTTTACTTGATGCTGTAAACAACCTTCCACCAAATTCATTGTCCCGCGAACATTAGCATTAATGAAGTCGTTTCTTTTGCCCCAAATCGTTGAGAGTGCTCCACAATGAATGACTGCATCGACACCTTCCGTTGCCTTTATCGCCACTTCTTTATTGCAAAAATCCCCAATAAAAATATCTACTCGCTCTCGTTTCAACGCTTTCATCTTCTGCTCATTTCTACCGAAAGCAAGCACATCATAACCATGCGATACAAGTTCTTCAATCACATATTTTCCTAAGAAACCGTACGCTCCCGTTACCAGTATTCTCGCCATGCTTATCCCTCTTTCAAAAACTGATTGATAATATTTACCGCAAGCGCAGTACCATCATAAGACTTCATAATCGTTGAAAATTGTGCCACATTGTCAGTCAGCTGTTCTTTCAATTGCTCCAGCCGCTTGAAATCAAACGGTTTGTTCAATGGCATATGGAGTCCCAGTCCTAATTTATCAACGATTGTCGCCGTCATTCTATGTTCTTCTTGCGATGGAATGCACACCTGAACAACAGACTGATATAGACTTTCGTACACACTACTTAAGCCGCCATGGTTAATAAACAAATCACATTGCGGTAACAACTTCAATTGAACGGTAAAAGGAACACACTCCACTCCGGGGAATTTGGACTCTAACTCCAATTGTCCAACCGTTACAATCACTTTCTTTTGTTGCAGCGCTTCATTTGACAGTATATCAGTTAAAAGAGATTCATTTTCTGTCAAAATCGTACCAAGTGATACGTACACATCATAGTGTGAATAATCTTCATGTCGCAAGTTGATTCGTTCCTTAATCGTTGTTCCCACAAATTCAAAGGTTGAATTAAAGGTCTTAACAAAAGGTTGGAATTCTTTTGGGGAGAAAACAATTGTTTTTTGCCCGGCATTCACAAAGAAATCCATAAGTTTTAAGCGTGCAATGCCGTGTTGCTTTCTGTATTTATTTTCTTCTCTTATTTTACGGAAAATTTGGCGATGATGTTTCAAGTATAATTGTATTGTTGACCAAAACATATTCGAGAACACAAACGTATAGGCGTTGTAAGCGAGTGTGGTACAAAAACAAATATGCGGTTTATTCAATTTTAACGCAATATTTTTCGCATAAGAACACATTGAGTCGTACAGGATTAAATCTGCATCTTGCAAGTTGGTATCTTCAATATAAGTTGTATAACAAATGCGATTCAACTCCAATAAGTTGTCAAATAATACATAAAAATTCGAAATTAGATGACTTAAATTGTATTCACTATCGAAATCAATTATATATTCAATAAATTGTGCCCCGCTACTTTCAACGAACGAACGATATTTCGCAGAACAATACCATTTGACGCTATGTCCCTGAGCCACTAATTCTTTAATGACAGGGTAAACTGAAATAAGATGCCCATAAGCCGGCGTCGAAAAAAATATAATATTACTTCCCATCTTACTTACCTCACAAAGTTTATTTCAAACTCTTATCCCAATTACAGTTTGATTCATTAATTAAGCGCTTTCCATCGATGAACGAACCTATCCTTTTAGTTTATTTTTAGTATGAGCATACACCTTTCTTATTCATTTTTCAACAACAACGTATCACAATATCTTGTTTCTAACAGAGGTCCACTTGACTAAAACAACGAACAATCGCTCTATTCACGTTGAAATATACACAAAAAGCAACAGCAAAGAAACCAGTTCTTACTGTTGCCCATTTCGTGTGATAATTTATCGAATTCTATTTACTAATACGTTTGCGGTAGAACAACATACTACTACCACCTATTAACATCAGCAGAGCGATTGGTGTTGCTAACCACATGACACTTTCGCCTGTCTTAGGTAAATCTTTCTTGGCTTCTACTCGTTTGGTTTTCGTAGCTGTCACACTGCTACTAGATTGGCTAGACCTTGTACTTGCCACCGGTTTGTTATACACGATCGCAAATGTTCCCAATGTTTGGGTGCGCATTACAATTTTTCCTTTAATAAGGTCAAATGACATATTGGCAGTTGCAGCGTTTGACTCCACTTTGACTACGCTCAGCGAGTTGGCATCTGCCGGAGCCGGCATTGCTACTTCAGCTACGCTAGTAAGCGATACAACTTGATTGCTACGATTGACTAGTTTCAACTCATAAACATTGACTTCTTTCCCTTTGAAAACTTGAGGTTCCGGAGATGTTGGTCGTGGCAATTTATTTGCTATTAATTTAACGATATTTCTAGCATCAGCCGCACTAACTTTAATTGAAATCCCCGTCGCATCATCTACAAAAACTTGCGTTCCCTGCGGCACTTGTTGACTGGAACTATCGGCGTCTCCTTTTGTTTTGAGTTGAATGGTGTGTGCGCTAGTTTTGTAGAGTTCAACCTGCACTTGATGTTGTGTCGCATCTAATTGGAAAGTAGCCGGTACTTCAATTACTTGATACGTAAAATTACCAGGTGCTACTTCAAATGTTGCGACACCGTTCTCATTGGTACGTAACGTTTGATCGCCTAATTTGATGGCAACTTGGGCGACAGGTTGTTGTTGCGAATCTACAACTTTGAATTCAGCATAACCTACAGCCGGTTTCAATGTGAGTGCCAACTGATCAGTGAAAGTCATTCCTTCGCTGATTGTCACTTCTTTTTGTTCGCTAGATGGTTGATATTGAACAGGAACTTCTGTAATAGAATAGTAGTATTTCCCCGGTTCCAACGAGGTAAATTCAACCACGCCGTGTTCATTAGTTACGCCACTTAACCCGCCGAATGCTACCTTCACTTGAGGTGCTGGATTTCCTTTATCATCTAACACCGTAATTTTTGCTGTACTCAATTGAAGTGGTCGCTCTACTTGAATTGAAATTTCTTTCGTTTCTGAAGCGACTACTTGTACGGCACCGAGTGCTTCTCCTTTGTAACCTTCAGGCAATTTGGACAGATGATAACTGTACTCGCCGACTGGCAAATCATTTAATGGCGCATTCCCTTGTTCGTCAGTTAATATTTCTCGATCTGCTACTATGATACCCGCACCAACAACTGGCTTTCCATCTTGATCATGAACCTTGAAGCGTATATTACCATGCTTAACCTGGGCTGCTAACTGAATTGGGAACTGCATATTTTGACCGGATTGAATCGTAATCGTTCGTTCCATATCCGGCACCTTGTAATCAACCGTATTCAGGAGTTCAAATGTATATTCGCCTTCCGGGATTTTAACAAAAGGTGCTAAGCCGTTTGCATCGGTTACTAATTGTTGCTCACCTAATTTCACGGTAATATTAGGTAATGGATTATTCTTATCGTCTGTAATAACGAACGTCAAATCACCTGTATTTGCAGGTTCTTCCGTTTTCGATGGCAGGGTAATTTCTACTAGCGTCTCTTTTTCTAATAGGATTTCCGTCGGCGTAAACGCTCCGCTCTCATAGCCAGCAGGAACGCTTATAATACCGTATCCATGCGTTTGTCCGACAGGAAGCGAAATGCTGACTTCGCCTGATTCATCCGTTGTAAGTTCTTGATTAACTACGGTTAAAACAACATTTGCAATGCCTTGGTTTTCTTGATTTTTGACTTTAATTGTCAGTTTTGCTTCTTGCGGTTGGCTTTGCTCCGTAACCTGTAATTCTACCGTCACGTTTTGATTAGCAGAAATATCTACTATCCCCGGTTCTATTGCTCCATAACCTTCTGGTAATTGTGTCACCGTATAAGCATACTGCCCGGATTCCAAATCAGTAATGACAACTTGTCCTTGTTCATCGGTTGTATGTGCTTGATCGTTCAACGTAATCACAGCATCTTTCACAGGTGATCCTGATTGATTTTTGACATTGAATGTTACGGTCCCCCGTTCCGGTTTAATTTTGCTAATTTGCATTTCGATTGTGTGTTCATGTTCCGCTACAACATTTGCAGTGCCTGTTAATGTTCCCTCATACCCTTCCGGTAAAGTGATTACTTGATAAGGCACTTCCCCTACTACATCAGGAATGCGAATTTGCCCTGAATCATCCGTTGTGTAAGTCTGTTGATTCGCTTCAATGACCACATCCTTAATTGCTACACCCTCCTCATCAATCACATGGAAAATCAATGTGCCCGTCGTCTGTGTCGGTTCATTCGCACTAGATTGCGAGGTTTCATCTGTCAGGTGAACGACTAATTTCGTTATCATTTCACCTGTATTGTCATCAATCAAATCTGCCCCTAATTCCACTGCAAAAGGCAATTCATACACGATATTCCCGTCCGCTAATGAGTGAATGTGCCCTTTCTCAGATAAAGTTTTCATCTTTTTGTCGGCGGCAATTTCTTGTTCGTTGCGTTGCGGAATAGATTGTTCTACTTTAGACGGAGTAATGCTACTGCCGTCACGAACAAAACCTTGCCCGTCATATAAGCGAAGAATGTAGTTTCCTCTCGCTAAACGTAATTTGGCTTCCGGTGGATTATCTGCTCTGAATTCCCACAGCACTTCTTTAGTATCGGCTTGCAATATCTCATATACTAAATAATCTTGCTGATTCATCGGTTCTTTGCCTTCCACTTGCAAAAATACGGAAACATCCACTAAAGTTGTCGGCTCCTGAGCTATTGCGGAAAACAACGTTCCTTGAGCAAGCGTCATCACTACTAATACTAGTGATATTAACAATTTTTGTACCTTTCTCATGGGATTCCCCTCCTTAAATATCTCATACTCATATTCTATCATACCCCGTCAAAAAAAGGGCTTACATCGCTAATTCATCACATTTTTTGCACGAAATTTACATATCTATCCAGAAAAATTCATACTCTCGTCACACAAAAAGAACTCAACAAGCCTTACGCCCGTTGAGTTCTTTCGTGAAGTAAGTATCAATTTCCTTGCTTGGGAATGACTTCTAAGTAATCCAGTAAACTCCAGACAAATTCGTGACCACGTAAACGCCCTAAACCACCTTGTGAACAAGTCGCTTCATCATACGTTTGCACGCTATCCGCAAAAATCCCCGGACCTGAAATTACAATTGGCACCGGCTCGCCACTGTGTTCGCCTTTTTCGCATGGCGTAGAATGATCCGCACATAGAGCAATTAATGTTTCTTCCGGCAAATCAGCTATCAGTTTGCCCACCATTCTGTCAAATAATTCAATCGCTTGCACCTTACCATGCGGGTTATTATCATGCCCCATTACATCTGTCGCCTTCAAATGAACATAGACTAAATCATGTGTTTCCAGTGCAGTTAGTGCCATTTGAGCCTTCAAATCAACATCTGTGTCGATATTCCCGGTGAAACGTTCATCTGTATAAACATCATACCCGGACATACGTCCAACCCCTAGCACCGTATCCTCTCCGGCAATGACCGCACATTTGTAGCCTAATTCGTCAGCTAAATGCGTAATATTCGTCATCATGCCGGCACCGCGTGTAATAATGAAGTTAGCCGGTAATAAGCCTGCCTCTTCTCTATCAACATTTACAGGATGATGTTTCAACTTTGCATAAACTTCTTGCAAGAATTGATTCAAGATGCGAGCTGTCTTGGTTGCTTCCGATGAATCATCCGTCGCTTTAACTTCTTTGTACGGTTTGCCGTCATTCGGCGCTTTCGGGTCTGAATCCGAGACTTTTGCACTCAAACCATCTCCACGCATGACAAGTACCGCTCTATGTTCCGTTGCTTCCTTGAACAAAAAGGTCACATCTTCAATTTGCATGCCATGAATAGCCCGCGCCAATTCTTCAGTCCGTTCGCGAATACGCCCTGCTCTGCGGTCGACAACAATGCCCTCATCATTAATTGTTGCAAAATTACAACGGAAGGCAACATCCCCTTTTTGTAAAGGAAGTCCTACACCTGCTGCTTCAATAGGTCCACGTCCAGGATAAAGTGAGGCGTCATGCCCGAACAAAACGATATGTCCCATATCTGTCCCAACCGTTACGCCCGGATATACTAAATCCATAATCCCGGTCTTACCTGTTCGTGCCAACTCGTCCAAATGCGGTGTAGTTGCATATTGAAGCGGCGACAAACCGTTTAATACCTTAATAGGACGGTCGCCCAAACCATCGGCAATCGCAACAATTACTTTCTTTTTCATACGTCAACTTCTTTCTAAAATTAAACTATTTTTACAAAACAAATTGTAACCAAGTGAAGTAAATGATTGAAATGACGGTAGCATTCACAAAGCATGCAACTAAACCAAACTTCAACTCGTCTAACACGGAGAAGTAACCTGTACCGAAGTACAATGTATTTACTTTAGAGTGAGGCGGTAATGTGATGGTACATGCGATTCCGAAAGAACATGCCAATGCTAAGCTAACCGGATCCATTCCCAATGTCGTTGCAATTGAAATGATTGCCGGAATCAAGATGGTAGTCCGCACAGTTTTGCTAGTAAAGATAAAGTGACTGAACACCGTAATGAAGATTAAAATAATCGCCACCAGCGCATGATTCAATTTATCCAAGCCGATTGCACTAACTAAATGTTCAATCATCCATGTTGCGCCACCTGAATCATTAAAGGCATTGCCGACCGCATACGCTCCCGCTGAGAAAATCATTAAATCCCATTTAATTTTCGCTTTTTTCCATGTTAGGACGCCGACTTTTGGTAGTAAGCAGAGCAACATACTTAATACCGCTGTTTGTTCCGTACTGATTTCAAAGCCAAACCAATCTTTCTGGAAATCTCCTGTTGCCCACAAAATCAATGTAAACAAGAAGATGATGCCGACGCGCTTTTCTTCCGGTGAAAAGGCACCTAAATCTTGTAGTTGTTGCTTCAATGTTGTTCGGATTTTATCGTTGATATCTTGTCCACCGTTTTCTGAAACGCTGTACATTTTTAATCCGATAAAGAACATGATAATCGCTGTCAAAACAGCTTGTGGTAATGAGCCTAATAACCAATCTGAATAACCGATATTGCCGCCGGCTTGTTCATTAATGAATCCAACTGCAATGACTTGAGCTGATGTTGCAGTCATGACCATAGATGTTGCGAACGCATTATTTTGCACACCTTGCAACATCATGAGCTTTCCGAATTTAGATTCACCCGGAATGGCTTGATATACTTCCAATAACACTAAGACGATTGGTACAATCAATGAAGCACGCGCCGTCGTTGAGGGTACAAAGAAAGCTAATACAAAGTTAACTAGAACCAATACCGCTAAAGTTCTTACTTTTGTTTTACCGAATTTGGTAACTAAAGTTAAAGCTAAACGCTTCCCTAAATTAGTTTCGCTCATTGCAGATGTCAATACAAATGCTGCTACCATCAACCAAATGATATCAAATCCTAAAGTACCGAAAGCATCTTTTTGCTTCTCAACTGCTCCTACTAATGGGAGCAACAGAATCGCAATGATGGATGTTTGATAAATTGGAATTGGTTTAGACACCCATAAGATGAGTGCTGATACGAAAATTGCTAGACTTTTTTGACCGGCCGGTTCCATTCCTACCGGTAATGGCATGAAAAATAATACAACAAATGAAATGATTGCTAAGGCAATCCCAGCTAACGCCTTCTTGTCAAAGGTTGCTTGTTTATCCATTCTAATTCCTCTCTCTCTGAAAAAAATTCTTACCAACAATAGACCGTTAACGTTTGATTATTGTTAACTCCATTATAGATGTATTCGCTATCATCAATCAATTCCAGTATGAAACGCTTTCCATAACTAATTGGAATAGTATGGAAATTGTGCTAGAATAGAGAAGATCTATAAGGGGGCAAAAATAATGGATATTGGAAAATTACACACTTTTAGCACACTTTGTACCTGCCGCAATTTCACGGAAGCTGCTGAACAGCTCTACATTTCGCAGCCGAATGTAAGCAAGCAAATCAAGCGTTTAGAAACTGAACTGGGGGTGCACTTGATTGAACGACAAGGGCGTACGTTTCGAATAACGGAAGCCGGAGAACTCTTTCTTGAGTACGCCAATCAAATACTCAAACTTTATGCGGAAGCGCAAGACAGATTAAAGCCTTTTGCTTTGCCGACGCAACAATTTCTTAATTTCGGAACGACTTCTCTCATCGGTGCAAATATCTTACCTGAAGTGCTGTCTGGATTCATGCAACAAATTCCCCATGCTCAAATCGCTATGAAAATCGAAAGCTCCAAACAAATTGTGCGCATGTTAATGCAACAAGAAATCGAATTTGCATTTCTATCCAGCTATATTCCTTTACCTTCTGATGAGTACTGCTCACAATTTTTCTGTGAGGACAAACTTGTCTTAATTGTGCCTCCGACACATCGTTTGGCCGAACACACCACGTGTACTTTAGCGGATCTTAACGGCGAATACTTCTTAATCAAAAATGCAAATGCTTCTTTATACAAGCATTTGTTGAAATCTTTGAACCATCCTTCTTTCATGCTAGATAAGCGAATTGAAGTCGGTAGTCAAACGAGTATTAAGCACTCTGTCCAACACGGATTAGGTATTTCCATTGTTTCCGAACACATTGTGACATCCGATATTGAACGTGGAGAATTAGTTGCTCTAAGCATTGATGGCTTCGATTTGAAACGTGATATTCATGTTGTGTATCCGAAAACACATCCACTTTCTTCTATCACGGAGGAATTCATCAAATTTTTGCAACGGTATCCATATTGAATCACAAAAAAACCGCTATTGTACTCTAGTAAAATGCAATAGCGGTTTCGTATGAATTAGGCTAACAGACGAATGATTTGTATAATTGACACTTGTGACCCTTTCAACCTCTTCAAGAATGTAATCTTGCTTTGGGTGTCTGACAGAACTCGTCCTAACTATGACTGCCACCACATACAATCACATAACGTAAAATACTCTCTCGTGTTTACGAGAGAGTATTTGAAGTTGCTTGCTCTATGATTAGTTATGTTTACGCGCAACTTTTGCATAGATACTTGCCATACCTATTAAAGTGATGCTCATCCACAACAGTACGGTTGGATTTTCTCCTGTTTTTGGTAGTTTTTTGTGTGAATTTGGTGGTTCTGATTCACTGCTACTGCTGCTTGTACTTTCATCGCTCGAGTGCGGCGGTTCTGATTCACTGCTACTGCTGCTTGTACTTTCATCACTCGAATGCGGTGGTTCTGATTCACTGCTACTGCTGCTTGTACTTTCATCATTCGAGTGCGGTGGTTCCGATTCACTGCTACTGCTGCTTGTACTTTCATCACTCGAATGCGGTGGTTCTGATTCACTGCTACTGCTGCTTGTACTTTCATCGCTCGAGTGCGGTGGTTCCGATTCACTGCTACTGCTGCTTGTACTTTCATCACTCGAATGCGGTGGTTCTGATTCACTGCTACTACTGCTTGTACTTTCATCACTCGAATGCGGTGGTTCTGATTCACTGCTACTGCTGCTTGTACTTTCATCGCTTGATTGCGGTGGAGTAGGCACCAATTCATTTTCAAATATGATTGGTGAAGCTGGAACCAACGTTACTTCTAATTTACATGCTGCTTCATCCACTTTTACATTGATTGCATGCGTTGTTCTATCATAGATAATTTTATCGTTGTCTCCAATTACCTGCTTGATTTCAAAATGATAATCACCTTGTTTCGCAAATTGGATTGGGTTAAACACGATGTTGCCTTCCGCATTATTTTGCGCTGTTGCGACCACTTCTGATTTCTCATTTATCATAACAAAATCGAAGGTAGACATTGCATCCGCGCCCGTAAACGTTACTTTTGCCTGAATAACCTGTTCAATTGGCTTCGATTGATAAACATTTACGAAAGATAGTTCCTCACTATTTTTTTGCGTAACGATCAATTGCCCATCGTTATCTACAACTGTGAATGTAATTTCAGGCTGATTAGTCGCATATGTGACTTGGGAATCTGACCCTGCAACTTGGCGTAAAGTGTAACGTTTAGTTGTTACTTCTTCAAACCGAATCGGTTCAAATCGAATAATATTTTTATCAGACGTGGCTGTACGAACAACTGACCCTGTGTTGTCAACTAACTCATATGTCAACGCTTCTCCCGCCAGCATACAACCATCCACTCGAACTTGTGCTTCCACGATATGTTCTGCAGGTAGTGGTTTGTAACGATGGTAAAATACCGGAACTTCATCCTTAGCCGGTGTCGCAACGAGTTGCCCATTTTTATCTTCGATTGATAAGGCTACTTCTTCTGATTCAGTCAAGTGTGTTATCGTTGGACTTGGCTGAATAATTTCTTTAATGGTGAATACTCGGTTGCCTACTTCGTTGATTTCTACATTTTCAAAGGTTATGTCCCCTGAAGCATCATTAGTAGTTGTTCCTAGTTTTTTATTTTTATCATCCCATAATTCAAAAGTGAATTGTCCTGCTTTTTGCTGTTTGCCTTCCAAGACACTTTTAGCGCGAATCGTATATTCCGTCGGCAACGGTCGGTACGTGTTGGTGAAAGTTGGTGCCGGTGTCATGGATTCGACTTCCAGCTGACCGTTGTTATCTTTGACAACGACTGTAATCGTATGTTCTGTTTGGTCATAAGTCAAGGTTGGTTGATCACCCGCTTGTTCACGTAACGTGTATGTGTACGTACCGGCGCTCGTTGCCGGAATAGCTGCGAACGTAATCGCTCCTTGGGCGTTGTTAGTTGCTGTGTGTTTCGTCTGATTGTTGTCTTTTGACACCAATTCAAACGTAAATTCACCGTCTACCAACTCGCGTCCGGTTAGTTGTTTAGTTGCTTGAATCGTATATTCCGTCGGCAACGGTCGGTACGTGTTGGTGAAGGTTGGTGCCGGTGTCATGGATTCGACTTCCAGCTGACCGTTGTTATCTTTAACAACGACTGTAATCGTATGTTCTGTTTGGTCATAAGTCAAGGTTGGTTGATCACCCGCTTGTTCACGTAACGTGTACGTGTACGTACCAGCGCTCGTTGCCGGAATGGCTGCGAACGTAATCGCTCCTTGGGCGTTGTTAGTTGCTGTGTGTTTCGTCTGATTGTTGTCTTTTGACACCAATTCAAACGTAAATTCATCGTCTACCAACTCGCGTCCGGTTAATTGTTTAGTTGCGCGAATCGTATATTCCGTCGGCAACGGTCGGTACGTGTTGGTGAAGGTTGGTGCCGGTGTCATGGATTCGACTTCCAGCTGACCGTTGTTATCTTTGACAACGACTGTAATCGTATGTTCTGTTTGGTCATAAGTCAAGCTTGGTTGATCACCCGCTTGTTCACGTAACGTGTACGTGTACGTACCAGCGCTCGTTGCCGGAATAGCTGCGAACGTAATCGCTCCTTGGGCGTTGTTAGTTGCTGTGTGTTTCGTCTGATTGTTGTCTTTTGACACCAATTCAAACGTAAATTCACCGTCTACCAACTCGCGTCCGGTTAGTTGTTTAGTTGCGCGAATCGTATACTCCGTCGGCAACGGTCGGTACGTGTTGGTGAAGGTTGGTGGACTAGTAATGGAATCTAGGACTAATACCTTACCTTCCTGTCTCACAACTGCAGAAATCTCATGTTCGCTGTCATCATAATGCATCGTCTGACTCTCTACTGAACGTTCACGAATAATATAATGATAAGTTCCTGCTTGGTCAGCCTGGACATCAGTGAATTGAACTATGCCCTCTGCATTGTTAGTAGCTACAGCTAGCCGTTGGCGTGTTTCTTTATCTAATAATTCAAATTCAAATTCATTTGCTACTAAATCGCGACCATCTAATTTTTTGATTGCTTTAACAGGTATGTCAACCGGTTCCACTTTATTGCCTGCTTCTCCACCTCGGTCGATGCGTGACATTGCACGAGCAATAGAATTTCCTTGGAGCTCCGTTTTAATACTTATACTATTATGGTATTCTCCCAATCTTTGATCTTCAACCTCTGTTGAATAATTGACTCTGATAGGATAGTTCACATTCGGTATAGTAATGTCAAAACCATTTGCTCTTTCCACAATCTTGGCATCTTTAACAGGATCACTATAGTCATCAAAACCACTATAAACTCTGATTGTTTGAGGTATCAATTCATGTCCTTCTCCCACTAAATCGGTAATGGTTACATCTCCAATTTCAAGCGACTGAGGATTGATGTAAGCAACCCACTCTACAGCAGGTTTGTACACATAAGAATTGAAAGTTCGCGTTGACTCTTCCTCATAGAAACCACCCGTATCAACATCTAAATTCGTTGAGTCCGGTAACATAGAAACAGCTATTCTTCTAGGAGGAGCTATATACTTCTCAATCATCTCATTACGCTGAGAACCATATGATACGTACTCTAACATATAACGCCCTTGATGATTCGGATAAGTAATGTCCAGTCGATCATTATTATGGATATGTGCTATCTCTGCAATAATATCGACATTTATATATCTCCTATATGGGTTTTCAGAAAAATAGTCCGTCAATTCAAATACAAGTTTCTCCTGCCCATATTTTCCTGATGCTGTCGCTACTTTATTACCTTCTGCATCATTAATTATCAACTTGCCTCTATAGTCAAGGTCTATCGAAATCTCGGGAGGAACACTCACTATCAAACGATCTCCGGCATTTAATACGACCTCATCCGGAATCTCCAGTGCGTAACGTAACAAAATCTGATCCCCTAAGCTTAGTTTGCTTCCAAATGGCACTTGAACCCCACTTTGCCAAATCGCAAAATCTTTAATAAATGTATCCGCTTGTACATCTTTCAACGAGTGGTTTCCTTCTTCTGAATCTAGAGGGATTGATATAGCATGTGAGGTTTTAAGTAAATTCACATGATTTGATTGTAATATGTTTACAACTCTATAAACTGTATCTTTTTCGTGTTCTGTGACCCTTGTCCTAAAAAGTAAATATCTTTTTTCCGTTAGCTTGCGTCCAAGTTCTGTATCGTGTAACCCAATCGTCCGGTATCCGACATACCCTAGCTTCGACATCTCTCCATTTACATCAGCAACTCTGACTGTGTCCTGTTCTAATAAATGCGCACCCACTGGTTCAACACGAAGTGTAGGAACATTTACCGCCGGTTCCTTTGGTGTAATTTCAACTACCCAGTTCAAATGTTTACTGTGGACACTTAAATCGACATCTTCTTGGCTTTTGTTAAATAATTGAATAATTGCTTCAGGAACATCTCCAGGTTTTCCTTCTTGCCAAGCATAAGTTGTTATTTCAGCGTCGCCAGGCTCCTCTGCTAATATTTGAATTTCGCGATCAAAAGTAGTAAAACGAAGCTCTCCTCCTAATGTCACACCCGCTGTCAAAAGCGATGTTGTCATCTCGGCATAAAACGTATCTCCATCAACACCGTAGGATAAAGCCATCGGATTTGAATCCCAGTACGCTAATCCTCTTAACCCGTTACTATTCTGGAAGCTAATATCACCCATTGGATAATTATTTCCTCTAAAACCATCACGCAACAGAATATCGCCTGCTTTTAAGGTCTCTCCTTCCGGTAATTTGAAAGTATAGCGAACAACGAATTGAGTATCCATCTCAAGACGTTCTCCAGTTAAGTTGATTGGATGTCTCTCATAAGATTTATCTATACGAAACAACTCGACATTGGATAATAAATCAGACAAACGCACTTGTTTCGGTGCTTCTGCTGAATGATTGAGTTCCTCCTCATCTTCTTCCGATTGCTGCTCGCTATCCGTCTCCGGCTCCGACAGCTCTCCTTCGGATTCAAGTGGTATATCGTGACTAAGAATATCAGGTTGTTCCAAAGCCTCAAACTCCACTGAATCAGGTGTATCGGTTGCTGTATTCTCATTCTCCGTGATTATTTCATAGCTCGACTGTTCCAGCTCGTCCTGAGCATAATACATGTTCACCGGAACCGACGCCACATGTTGAGCCACAAGTAAAATAGCACTAATACTTCTTACAAAACGTTTGAAATTCATTGACCTTTCCTTTCTATATTTATTTTTTGGTTAAGACAATCAATTACTTTTATTTGCTTGTCTTAAAAATACAAACTATCCCTATTATACTATTACGTCTTGACATGTCAATGTTTTATTTACATTTCTTTGTGCGAAAAAAACCGGACTTTCATCCGGTTTTGTTGTTTTGTTATTCTTCTTTAATTTCTTTAAGCCATTTTTGCTCTTCATCGGTTAATTGTGCTTTTTGTAAAAGATCAGGGCGACGTTCCAAAGTTTTACGAATCGCTTCTTTACCTTGCCACTTGCGAATGTTATCGTGATGCCCGCTCAATAAGATATCGGGCACCATTTTGCCACGGAAATCACGAGGTCTTGTATATTGCGGATGTTCTAATAGGTGACGCTGATGTGATTCATCTACAATCGATTCCGCATTCCCTACGACTTCAGGCAACAGGCGAACAGTCGCATCAATCATAACCATCGTCGGCAGTTCCCCATTCGTTAGTACATAATCCCCCAGCGATACTTCATCCGTTACATAATCACGGACGCGCTCATCGAAGCCTTCGTAATGACCGCAAATGAAGACTAATTGTGAAGCTGATGCCCATTCATGTGCCATCTGTTGACTGAAAGGCACCCCAGTCGGATCCACCAAAATAATCTTTGCATCCGCTTGTGGTTGAATTTTCTCCAACATGTTGACAATTGGATCCACTCGTAATAACATACCCGCGCCACCACCATAAGGATAATCATCCACATGCCCATGTTTGTTAACGGCAAATTCACGGAAGTTATGTGTTTGGAACTGAATAAGATGACGTTCTTGAGCTTGCCCCATTAATGAACTATTCATCGGAGCAAACATTTCCGGAAATAAGGTTAGCACATCAATTTTCATCATCAATAAGTCCTTCCATCAATTCGATTAGTACTTCACCTTTTTGGAGGTCGACTTGTTGAACTACTTGCGAAATATAAGGAATTAAAGCATCTTTCTTCTTAGCTTCCGGACGCTTAACAACCCATACATCATTCGAACCTAATTGCAGAATTTCTTTGATTACGCCTAGGTGCTTACCTTCCGTCGTCAAGACTTTTAGACCGATAATTTGATGATGATAGAATTCATCCTCCGGCAATTCTTGTTGGTCATCCTCCGAAATCGCTAGCCAACATCCTTTGAATGCTTCGACTTGATTGATATTATTATATTCTTCAAAGCTCACCAAGTATGTGCCTTTATGCGCTTGGGCATTCGCGACAACAACTTCTTTCACGAATGCATCATCCTTTAGAATCGCTAACTTCTGCCCGGAACTAAAGCGTTCCTCGGCGAAGTCAGTATCCGCGATCACCTTTAATTGCCCGCGAATTCCGAATGTATTAACAATTCTTCCTACTCGATAATATTTCATTTATATCCCCCTTCATTTAAGTTGCACACCATTAGGTAATCATTAATCCCAAAGCTTCATTACAACACGAACCTCCTAATGCTTGAAACCATTTTCCCGATAGAAAAATTTAGCGCGCTCTCTAGCATTAACTATTACTGAATGATAGCTACTCTGTTGCAAATCAGCCAACTGAGTCGTGACCCATAACCTTGGTGTTGATAAGTCAGCGCAATGACAAATACAGACGATATTCGATGATACGCCCTAACGTTCCTGCACCTTGCTCAATTGCAAATCTTCATCGTCGATACGCTTACCTAATGGCACGGAAAATAATGTGGCGTAAACGCTAAGCCGGCTTCGCAAACTTCGCTGTCCCGACGATATGCGTCATCCGCTACATGACGCCACCTCCATGTCTAATAATAAACAAAAGTGCTAGACAATGTCTAGCACTTTTGTTGCTGTATTCAATTTAGTATGGCTGAAATTAGTTTTCTTTCTTTTGGAAAGAAATAGTAACCAATGCTCCTGCCATTGCTAATACTGCGATTGGCAAGATGAATACTGTATTGAATTCGCCTGTCTTAGGTAATACTTTGCCTTGGCATTCGTTGACGAATGTTGTGTCATTCTCGTAAGTTGCAATCGACGTCAATTCATTCTTATCAGTGTTTGTTGTGTTAACAGTTACTGTTACAACTTTCTTATCGTAAACAACATTTCCTTGTTTGCCAGGTACTTGACGAATTTGGTAAGTTACTTTACCTACTTCATTACGTTCTACTTCAAAGACTACTTTGCCACCCTTACTTGGAACTGTTTGGATGACTTTGCCATCTTGCAATAATTCAAAGTTTGTTGCATCTGGCGCTACCTCACAACCTTTATTTGTAACTTTCGCTTCTAAAATAACACGACCTGGTGTTGGTTTGATACATTTGTTGACAAATGCCGGTTCGTTTGTGAAGACTGGCTTAGCAACTAATTCATTTTTGTCATTGTTCGTTACATTAACCGTTACAGAAATTTCACGGTTATCGTAATCTACAAATGCTGTGTCTGTTGCTTTTTGACGAATCTTGTAAGTTGGGTTGCTTACTTTGTCGTATGTGATTTCCGTGAACACAACTTTACCTTCCGGTGTTGATGTCACAGTTTGAATTACTTTACCTGCTTCATCCACTAATTCAAATTCTGTCGGTTTCGGTGCAACTTCACAGCCTTCGTGACGAACTGTCGCTTCCAAGACCACTTTTGTTGCTTTTGGCTTAATACACTCATTGACAAATGTTGGTTCATTTTTGAATTCAACTGTTGCGCCTAAGACGTTTTTGTCGTTATTAGCAACGTTTACTGTTACTTGAACTTCTTTTTTGTCATAAGTGATGAACGCTGTGTCTTTAGAAGTTTGACGAATCGTATACGTTTGAGCTTCTTTAGTCACTTCGTTATACTTGATTGGTTCAAAAGTAACTTTTCCATCTTTGCTTGTCGCTGTTTGAACTACTTTACCTGTTGGGTCAACTAATTCAAATGTAGATGGTTCAGGTGTTACTTCACAGCCTTCGTGTTTCACTGTCGCTTCAAATACCACTTGCGTTGGTGTTGGTTTGATACATTTGTTGACAAATGCCGGTTCGTTTGTAAAGCCTGCACTTACTTGCAATTGGTTTTGGTTGTTATTTGTCACAGTAACTGTCACTGGGATTTCGCGATTGTCATAATCTACAAATGCCGTATCCGTTGCTTTTTGACGAATCTTGTAGTTTACTTTACCTTCTTTATCGTATGTAATTTCAGCAAAGATTACTCTACCGTCTTGTGTTGATGTTACTGTCTGAACGACTTGACCGGCTTCATCTACTAATTCGAACTCTGTTGGTTTCGGCTCAACTTCACAACCTTCATAACGAACAGTTGCTTCTAAAGTCATCTTAGCCGGTATTGGTTTGATACATTTGTTGACAAATGCCGGCTCGTTTGTGAAGACTGGGGTCGCAACTAATTCATTTTTATCATTGTTCGTTACATTAACCGTTACAGAAATTTCACGGTTATCGTAATCTACAAATGCTGTGTCTGTTGCTTTTTGACGAATCTTGTAAGTTGGGTTGCTTACTTTGTCGTATGTGATTTCCGCGAACACAACTTTACCTTCCGGTGTTGACGTCACAGTTTGAATTACTTTACCTGCTTCATCCACTAATTCAAATTCTGTCGGTTTCGGTGCAACTTCACAGCCTTCGTGACGAACTGTCGCTTCCAAGACCACTTTTGTGGCTTTTGGCTTGATACAAGTGTTTACGTATTCCGGTAATACTGCATAAGCGATTGCCGGAACATATACATTCTTATCTTCGTCTTTTCTGATGGTAACAATCACTTCTACTTCTTTGTTGTCGTAGCTTACAAAAGGTGTGCTTGTTGCTTTTTGACGAATGTAATAAGTTACATTTCCTACTTCAGTACGTTCAATTGGTTGGAAACGATATTTGCCGTTTGCATCACTAGTGACAGTTTGGATCACTCGCTTGTTAGAATCTAATAATTCAAACTGCGTTGGTGCCGGTTTTACTTCACAACCTTCGTAGCGAACTGAACCGTCAATTGCCACTCTAGCTGGAGCAGTTGGGATACATCTGTTAGCAAATGTTAACACTTCTGGATTCACTTTAGCTACTAGTGTGTTGTTTACATCATTTTTCGTAACTGTCACTGTTACTGTTTTCTCTGCTTTGTCGTACTCTACTTTTGGAGTATCTGTTGCTTTTTGGCGAACTTTGTAAGTTGTTGTACCTACCTCAGTATAGCTTACTGCCGGGAAGTTAACTTCACCTGCAGCATTGCTAGTTACAGTTTCCAACACATCGCCATCTGCATTTAATAATTCAAATTGTGTCGGAGCAACCACACATCCATCAGCAGTTACTTTTGCTTTCACAATTGCTTGTCCCGGTGTCGGTTCTTTACATTTGTTGTTGAAAACAACTGTTTCAGGGTTAACGGTTGCGACATAAGTGTTGTTTGCATCATCTTTTGTTACGTTCACAGTCACTGTTTTCACTTCTTTATCGTATGTAATATGTGCTGTGTCCGCTGTTACTTTCTGACGCACTTTGTAAGTCGTCATTCCTATTTCGTTTTGCGGTAAAGCTTTAAAGGTTACTTCACCCGCGTTATTGCTTGTTGCAGTGTCAACGATAGTTGTACCGTTGGCTTCCAACAATTCCACTTCCACTGGTGCAACTGTACAGCCTGTTGCTGCTACTTTTGCTTTCACAATTGCTTGTCCCGGTGTCGGTTCTTTACATTTGTTATTGAAAACAACTGTTTCAGGGTTAACGGTTGCGACATAAGTGTTGTTTGCATCATCTTTTGTTACGTTCACAGTCACTGTTTTTACTTCTTTATCGTATGTAATATGTGCTGTGTCCGCTGTTACTTTCTGACGCACTTTGTAAGTCGTCATTCCTATTTTGTTTTGCGGTAAAGCTTTAAAGGTTACCTCACCTGCATTATTGCTTGTTGCAGTGTCAACGATAGTTGTACCGTTGGCTTCCAACAATTCTACTTCTACCGGTGCAACTGTACAACCTGTTGCTGCTACTTTTGCTTTCACAACTGCTTGTCCCGGTGTCGGTTCTTTACATTTGTTATTGAAAACAACTGTTTCAGGGTTAACGGTTGCAACTAGTTTGTTTTCAGTATCGTGTTTCTTAACAGTCACCGTGACTGTTTTCGCTTCTTTGTCATAGGTTACATGAGCTGTGTCTGGTGCTTTTTGGCGAATCTTATAAGTGGTTACTCCTTCTTTGCCATAAGGAATCGCTGCGAAGGTCACTTGTCCTGTAGAAGTTGCTCTTACAACTTCCAATACTTTCGTCATATCTTCATTCAATAATTCAACTTCGATTTCACCAACAATACACCCTTGCGCTAAGACATTTGCTTTAATCACTGCAGATGTTGAATTTGGCGGAGTAATTCTATTATTGAACGTCTTATCATCTGGATAGTTGACTGTAGCTTCTAATTGTCCATTCTTATTAACGACAACCACTGAAATGTCAATACTTTCATCCGAGTACTCAACCAATGGGTCTGATCCAGTTTCTTCTGTTACCGTATAATTATATGTACCTGCTTCAACGTATGGGAAGGCATCAAAGACTACACGTCCGTCTTCCTTGTTCTGTACACGACCAATCTCTCTTGAGCCTGCTGCTTCATGTTTGGTTAAGATAAATGTAAATTCTCCCTCACGTAAAGTACGTCCAGTTAATTCTTTTCTTACTTCAATTCCTACAGGAGGTGTTGGAGTTGGTTTAGGCGTGTTCGTTCCGCCGCCTTCACCGCTTCCTGATTGACGCGCTACCGTAAAGGTACGACTATCCAAAACTTGACCTTCTGCACGTAACACAAGATTGTTAGTAAATGAAACTTGCGCACCGCCATCCGTTGCACGTGTCTTATAATCAAGCGCTACAATTGCATCCAATTGATCAAAAGTAAGCTTAAATCCTCTGGGTGTTTTTTCAATTTTAGGGGTTGGTTGCGAACCAGTATAAGGTGCCCAGGTCTCATATTTATCAAGATACTGAATGATTAGAGAATCTTCTATTAATTCATGTCCCTCAGCTAAAGTATCTTCAATCTCGACATTAGTCAAGTGACGACGTGCATTGTTGACGCGTCCTCCCCAGTTAAATTGATTAGGATCATCCGCATCTAGCGTTACCCACTTAGAAACAATCTCTGTCGAATCAATTTGCGGTTTAGCACCTACAGTTACTGAAACATTATGTCCGTTGAAATTTAAATTAACCGGACCGCCGTTACCTAATATTCCTGTATTCCATGCTACATGCACTTGTAGCGACAAGTGTTTATTCTCAGGATGATTTTGGAAGTAGTCATTAAACGTTACAGTAATAGTTCTAGCATCAACATTGACATTCGCTTGTCCAAGTACCGCACTTCCTTTAGTAATATCAAATGTTTGATTTGCTAATAAACGCATTTCATTAGGAATTGACAAAGTTAACGTGTCGCCGCTTCTAATAGCTAACTCATTTGGAAAATTGAGCATGTATGCTAACTTGAAGTTGTCATAGTACCCAACCTCTCCCCCATTCGCCACTTCGCCACTTTCTTTTGTTAACGTAACGCTTGAGATGTATTGCGCCGGATCTACCGCTGAGAAATAAATTTCTTCTTTCTCTTCCTCATTAGAAACCTCATTTGACGCTTGCTCTAATTCAAGTGCCGGTTCTGCGGTTTCCTCCTGCTCTTCTACATTTATTGGATTAATCTCTTGATTGCTTGCATGAGGTTTCTCAACGCTTTGCGTATCATTCGGTTCCAATACTTCAACGGCTGGCGTCTCTACATCCGTATCGGTTGCAAATACCGAGATAGATGGCGTCAATACGTTTGTAATCAACAAAAGTACAATCAATAAATTATTGATTTTTTTGTACAAATTTTGCATTACAATATTTCTCCCCTCTTAATTAGTATTTTTTTGAAAGCAAAATATAGTTAGTATCAACATATTTTACAATTCAATCTATTATAATCTTATTGTTACTCTTTGACAATAGTAATTGTCAATTATTTTTTTACGTAATCCCTTCCAATTTTAAGTTGTCTTTTTTAACAGAACAAAATAAAAAGCTACCATTTTTGACTGGTAACTTTTATCTTTTTTATTATTGTTCTTGATCTGCAATCACAATTCTGGAACGCTTTTGTCCGCGGGAATGAACGCTGTAAACGATAGTGCGAATTGCACGCGCTACGCGCCCTTTCTTGCCGATGACGCGTCCCACATCTTCCGGATGCAGATGCAAATGATACTCCATGAATTCATCTGTTTCAACTTTCTCAATTGAGAACTCTTCAGGATGATCCACGAGCGGTTCAACGATTGTTGAAATTAAGGCATCTATATTTGGCATAATCTCTCATCCTTATACTGATTCGGTATCAAGGTTATTGAATAAACCTATGTGAAACATGTGATGTCCTTTGTTACGACTTATTTGCTCTCGTGGAATTTCTTCATGATTCCTTTAGATGATAATAAGTTGCGTACTGTGTCAGATGGTTGTGCACCATTACCTAACCATTTCAACGCTAATTCTTCAGACACTTCCAAAGTAGCCGGTTCTGTTAATGGGTTGTATGTACCAATCTTTTCGATAATACGTCCGTCACGTGGTGAACGTGCGTCTGCTACTACGATACGGTAGAAAGGTGCTTTCTTAGAACCCATACGCTTTAAACGAATTTTTACTGCCATGTTTGTCACCTCCATTACTTGATTACTTTGCTATTCTATCAGAAAAAAAACACTCTGTAAAGCTTTTTTACTTTACAGAGTAAGTTTTTTTATCTAATTGATTACATTTCTTTCGGTGCTTCAATTCCTAATAAGGATAGTCCATCTTTCAAGACGTTCGCAACACTTTGAACGAGTGCAATACGTGCTTCCAATTGAGCATCTTCTTCTAAGATACGCGTATTGCCGTAATATTTATTGAAGAGTTGCGCTAATTGGATAATGTACTTCGCAATGTGTGACGGTTCATATTTCTCGCCGGCTTGCAAAATAACACGTGGGTAAACTGCTAACTTCTTAATCACTTCCCAGCTGTAATCGTCTGTGAGCGACAGTGCGTTAGCAAGGTCAACTTCTTTTCCGTATTTAGCTAGAATACTGTGCGAGCGCGCATGCGCATATTGAACGTATGGTCCGGTTTCTCCTTCGAATTGAACGATTTCTTCCAAGTTCAAGTCGAAACCATTCATGCGATCTGTCTTCAAATCATTGAAAACAACGGCACCTACCCCAATTTTGTGTGCGACTTCTTCTTTATTCGGTAAGGTTGGGTTCTTCAATTCAATTTGTTCCAATGCCAGTTCAATCGCATCATTTAAGACATCTTCCAATAGAACGATTTTTCCTTTACGCGTCGATAATTTCTTGCCACCTAAGGTAATTAGACCGAAAGCAACGTGGTGCATGTCATCTGACCAATCGTTCCCCATACGCTTCAATACAGCTTTCAATTGCTTGAAGTGATTAGCTTGCTCGTTTCCGACTACATAGATACATTGTGCAAAATCATATGTGCGGTGGCGATAGTATGCCGTTGCTAAGTCACGCGTTAAATATAGCGTTGCGCCGTCGGATTTCTTAATCAATGCAGGCGGTAAATCTTCCTCATCCAGTTTGACTAAAGTCGCACCATTGTCAATTTCGGAAATACCTTTCTCTTCAAGTAAATCCAACACTTCGTCCATCTTATCATTGTAGAAAGCTTCGCCGTTCATTGAGTCGAAGTGAATGTCTAACATTTTGTAGACTTTATTGAATTCTTGTAATGACTCATCTTTGAACCATTGCCATAATGCCAATGTTTCAGGATCGCCGTCCTCTAATTTCTTGAAGGCAGCACGTCCTTGTTCTTCAAGACTTGGGTCTTCTTCTGCTTTCTCGTGGAAATCAACATATAATTTAACAAGTTCTTTCACCGGGTCTGCCTTGACAGTTTCTTCGTCACCCCATAGTTTGTAGGCTACAATCAATTTCCCGAATTGTGTTCCCCAGTCACCTAAGTGATTGATACGAATGGTATTATAATTTAATTTTTTCAAAATCAACGCAATCGCATTCCCGATAACAGTTGAACGCAAATGCCCCATTGACATTGGTTTAGCAATGTTTGGTGACGACATATCAATCGGTACATTTTTGCCATGACCAACATCCGTACTACCGTAATTCTCTCCCTCTTGCAAAACAGTATGCAACACTTTGTCCGTTACTTCCGCACGATTCAAGAAGAAGTTTACATAAGGTCCTACTGCTACTACCTTGTCGAAATGCGTTGTGTCTACTTGTTCAACGACTTCTTGCGCAATCATTTGCGGTGCTTTGCGAAATGCTTTCGCCAATGTGAAAACCGGGAACGCTAAATCCCCATGTTCTGCGTGACTTGGCACCTCAATTAAATTCAAGATAGCTTCTTGCGTTAAATGCTCACCCAACACTGCGACTAATGCTTCAGCAACTAATTGCTTATTTTCCATCTATTCTTCCTCCATTCCAAAAAATAAAAACCTCTAGAAGTTTCCTTCTAGAGGCGAATTGACTTTAACAACACACGGTACCACTCTATTTCCCAATATGACTATTGGCTTTTAACCTTGCTAACGAAGTGGTCTCCGAATCAGGCTACTTAAGTTCACCTGAATGCTATAAGAAAGTGCGCTTCAGATAACTGCATCATGTTGGCTCTCATCTTCCCAACTTGCTGTGATGATTGGCGAGTTTCTTACTCTCTTTCAAAGCTTATTTTTGACCATTATAGCAAACTTTACATTGGATTGCTACCCCTATCTATCAAAAAAAGCCTGCTAAACGCAGACTTTCTCTTCATTCAATTAAGCTACCGGGTAAACCGATACTTGCTTCTTGTCGCGACCTTTACGCTCGAAACGTACTACGCCGTCGATTTTTGCAAATAAAGTATCATCGCCACCGATTCCAACGTTCAATCCCGGGTGGATTTTCGTACCACGTTGACGGTAAATGATTGAACCGCCTGTGATTGTTTGTCCGTCAGCTGCTTTTGCACCTAAACGTTTTGAACGAGAGTCACGACCGTTAGAAGTCGAACCTCCCCCTTTTTTGTGGGCGAATAATTGTAAGTTTAATTTCAACATCAAAGGCACCTCCTTGGTTATAAGTTAATTTGAGTAATCTCAATAAAATCTGGATATGTTTGTGCAGTGATTTGCAATGCAAATTCCAAATGTCGCATCAACAACTGCACATCGCGTTGGGTGTCTGCTGAATCAATTACCGGCAAGGTTAACTTTAAGTACCCGCCTTCCACATCATCAACAATCACATCAGCTACCACATTGAGCAATTCCGTTAATGAATTCTCAACTGAAATCACCTGACTCGAAACGGCTGCACATACAATGTCGCTTCCATATTCGGCAAAGCCGGCATGTCCGCTCAATTCAATTTGCTGGATAGCACCTGTGCCATCTCGACCAATCTCAATATGTATCATAATTATGCGTTAATCGCATCGATGACCAATTTAGTATATGGTTGACGGTGACCTTGTTTGCGGTGAGAGTCTTTACGACGTTTGTATTTGAAAGTAACTACTTTCTTCGCACGTCCTTGTTTCTCAACAGTAGCTTCAACTGTCGCGCCTTCAACTAATGGAGTTCCCACTTTAGTTGTTTCGCCACCTACTAATACTACTTCGTCAAACGTTACTTTGTCGCCGGCTTCTACGTCTAATTTCTCAACGAAGATTGATTGGCCAACTTCTACTTTTACTTGCTTTCCGCCTGTTTTGATAATTGCGTACATTCAAGCACCTCCTTTATTTTCTTTAGGGATATTCCCTTGCACTTAGACTCGCCATGTTAAGTGGCTCTTGCTCTTAAACTCAACTTGTGCGGTTGCAGATGTGGTGCTACACATAAACAACAGCTATATGTTATCAGAACCCCTTGGTTTAGTCAAGGTTTATTGCTACTTTCAACAAAAAAATCTAACACTTCCTGTCCGAGTGCGCGTTCGTCGTCGAAATTCACGATTCGATTCCCCACATGGTTCCGCTTCCCTAGTACAAACGCATCATCGATAATATTTAACCGTTGGGAATCACTTTATTTTTTATCTGTCTGCCACAATAGCAAAAAAAAGGAGTCCTTCGACTCCTTTAGATAGCATCTAATTATCAGATAAAGTTGAACCTCGTTGAATGAATTTATGAGGTAAAATAATTTGATGTTGCTCTACTTCTTCATTATTCATGATTTTTGTCAATAGACGCATTGCCACTGCACCGATATCATACAATGGTAATTGGATACTTGATAATTGTGGGCGTACAATTTGCGTCAACATAGAGTTGTTGCTTGTAATGATTTCAAATTCTTCAGGCACTTTGATACCACGGTCGTACAAAGCGTTCGAAATCGCAATTGCAATCTCGTCGTCCGACACAACTGCAGCCGTTGCTTTCGCTGCCAAAAGTTGCGCTGCAATCTTATCCCCTTCTGAATAACTGAAATTCTTTTGAATAATCAAGTCTTGTTTCACTTTAACGTTGTGCTGTGCCAAGGCCTCTTTATATCCTGCTAAGCGGAAATCACGGTTAATGTCATACTCGGCTGACCCGGTCACAAGTGCTACGCGTCGTTTGTGACCCAGTAGATATTCTGTCACTTCACGTGTTGCAGCGCGATAATCAATATTAACCATTGATAAATCCGTCTCAGACAATACGGTTCCAGCGAAGACAACAGGCGTTCTTGTACGACTCACTTCTTGACGAATGTGATCTTGGATATGGTATCCCATAAAGATAATACCGTCGACTTGTTTCGCTAACAATGTATTGAATACTTGTAATTCTTTCTCGGGATTCTCATCTGAGTTAGCCAAAATAATATTGTATTTATACATTGATGCAATATCATCGATTCCGCGTGCCAAAGATGAGAAAAATAGGTTGGTAACGTTTGGAATAATTACCCCTACAGTTGTTGTCTTTTTACTCGCTAAACCGCGAGCTACAGCATTTGGACGATAGTCTAGGCGCTCGATAACTTCCGATACTTTCTTACGTGTACTCGGTTTGACATTCGGGTTGCCGTTTACAACACGTGAAACTGTCGCCATTGATACGCCTGCTTCACGCGCAACGTCGTAAATGGTAATGGTTTGCTTATCCATTGAGTTTACCTTCTTTCTGCAATTTTCCTGTTAATCATCATAGCACATTGTTCATGTTTTTGCAAACGTTTTTATTACATTCTTTCATTGTTGTGCTCATTCCACATTGAAAAACACTTGTAATTCGATGTGTTTTTCAGAAACATTATCAAAAAAGTCGCATCTGTGACCTTATCACAAATGCGACTTCGCATACCTCTATCAACGTAAACTTTTCGGTTTAGCTAGAATTTCTTGATATAGGATCGCTTGGCGTATATTTTTGGCTATTAGACGTCGACGGTTACGCGGTTGGGGCTGGTTGGCAACTGCCACTCGCGCTTCCTGCAAATCGGTTTCCATTTCAAACGGATCAACCGCCAGTTCCTCGCCGAAATCCGTTTCTTCGTTTTCTGAAACGGATTGACGTTGTTGGCGCCACTGTCGCTGATTATGCAATGATTGGGCAATGGGCATTTCAACATCTGTTTCCCATTCGTCTAATTGATAAGTATGGCTCCCCTTATCTTCATCAACGATATTTGCGGATAAAGTAGACACGCTATGTCTGTGTTGATTGATTCGGTTGGGCTCTTCTTTTTGGTGTTTGCTCCATTTTTCAAAAAGTGAGCTCAATCCTCCGATGAGCATCAGTAGTAGCCATATCCATCCGCTTGAGTTGCTGCTCATTATTCCGCTCCTAATTCTGGAGCAACTTCACTATCTTTCGCGATAGCATCACGCATTGCGGTATCTGCTTGAATATTCTTCAATTGATAATAATCCATAATACCCAAATTGCCTTTACGGAACGCTTCGGCAATTGCTAACGGCACTTCTGACTCGGCTTCCACAACTTTAGCACGCATCCGTTGTACTTCCGCCACCATTTCTTGTTCTTGTGCCACAGCGAATGCACGGCGCTCTTCTGCTTTAGCTTGAGCAATTTTCTTATCGGCAACCGCTTGATCTGCTTGTAATTGCGCTCCGATGTTACGGCCTACATCAACATCCGCAATATCAATGGATAAGATTTCGAATGCTGTCCCTGAATCCAATCCTTTACGCAAAATGGTTTGCGAAATCAAATCCGGATTCTCCAATACTACAGAGTGTTTCGGTGAACTACCGACTGTTGTAACAATCCCTTCACCAACACGCGCGATGATTGTTTCTTCTCCGGCACCGCCGACTAAACGCTCAATGTTCGCACGAACTGTTACTTTCGCTTTAGCTTTCACTTCAATACCATCCATTGCCACCCCTGCAATAATTGGCGTTTCAATGACTTTTGGATTAACTGAAACTTGAACGGCTTCAAATACATTACGACCTGCCAAATCAATTGCAGCAGCTTGCTCGAATTCCAAATCAATATTAGCACGTTGTGCCGCAATTAAAGCATCAATGACCATGTTGACATTGCCGCCCGCTAAATAGTGAGCTTCTAATTCGTTCGTATCCAAGTGCAATCCTGCTTTGGTTGCTTTGATTAAAGGATTGATAATTGCTTTCGGTACAACTCGACGCAAACGCATACCGACCAAATTACCGATCCCTACCTTAACGCCTGAGAAGTAAGCAGTTACCCACAATCCTACCGGAACAAATCTGAAGAATACTGCCAACATAACGACAACAGCTAACAAAATCCCTAACGTAACGATTAAACTAATATCCATTTACTTAAACTCCCTTCTTGACATAAATTGTTGATCCTTCAACTCGTTCAACAATAACTGAACACCCCGATGTTATTAAATCATCAGTACTAATCACATCATAAATCTTTTGCCCAAACTCCGCTCGGCCGACAGGTCTTAAATCCGTTCGTGCCACACCGGACATTTGTACTAACTCACTCAAATCAGAATGGGCGGAAAAGCCTTTTTCTTTATTGAGGGTCGCTTCCAATACAAAGTCCGGACCTATTTTCAATGTTTTGCCGCTTTTTGCAAAAAACACGATGAGCGTGCCGCTGACGAGCACAATGTAAACTAGCGTTAACAATACATCGAGAATATCGCCATTCTTCATATAAAGAGCAATTGTTGCCAAAAGCAAGCCCAGCGTACCGATTGTGCCAACGCTGGGTATATACAGTTCCAGCAACAGCAAGATAACACCTAAAATAAATAGCAAGTATAACATGTAATTGAAATCCGGCAACGCGAAATAAACGCCAAAAGCAACCAGCGCACCCGCTGCATAAATTATCTGATACTTACTAAATAAGCCAGTGATTAGCAATACTACTCCTAAAAGTAATAATATTACCATTTACTCCCCTCCTTTCTTGAATACAATTATAACATTTTTGAGATGTGAGTGAAATAAAAATCGTAACTTTTCATCCGATTATACGTCAGATAATCATATAAGTTATAGAATTGTAATATCCCACACTTTTTTCACATTTTCTTAACAAAAAAATTTGAATTTATTGAGGAGATTTAGTTGCAAGTTCGTAATGGTCTGTTAGAATAAAAGTAGTCACATTTAAGAAAGAGGTGTTCAAATGGAAATTTGGATTTTAGTAGTAGCTTTATTGGTCATTGCCATTCTACTCTTTGTTTTATCAGTTTATGCAAAAGATGGCGAAACAGTCGATGAGAAATTGAGTGAATTCTCTGTTCAACAATCTCAAGAATTGTTAGCTTTGAAAACACGTTTGGCGGAATTGGAAAAAGAACAGCGCGACACCAAAGTGGCTGTCAACAACTATGACAATGTCGTTGAACCTGAGCCGGTCGTTGAAAATGTTTCCGACCTCACACGTGAGGAAGTAATTCGTCTGTACTCACAAGGCTACACGATGTCTGAAATCTCAGCAGAAATGACTTTAACTATTCCGACCATTCAAGATATTATCGATAATTATATCGAAAATCGTTAGTAGAAAGGAGAATTAGATGAAAAAGACTACATTGCGTTCATTAGGATTAGGATTCCTCGCTTCTGCTATTCTGACAGGTGCTTTCGCTATTTTCATTCAAGGGAAAGTGCCGATTCAGGGCGTGAATGTCGCTTCTGTTTTGAATGGAGCGAACGACAAAGAATTATCAAGTTATAAAGATGCTGCCAGTTCATTATTAGCAGAGAAAAGCAATTTAGAGTCCACTAAAAACACATTGAACGAATCACTTAATTCATTAAAAGAAGCCGCTTCTAAGCAAAGTAGCGAATTGGCTTCCATGAAAAAAGCAAGCAGTTTAGCAAGTATTTCTGCGAGTAGCCAATCCGGTGACAGCGCCAGTGATGAGAGCTCCTCGGAATCTGTAGCGGCTGAAGGTACAGATACGGACACTACTACTCCAACGACAGAAACTACTCCGCCACCGGCACCGGCTGTCAGCGGTACATTTGTTGTCCATGATGGTGATAATTCTTCATCCATTGCACAGCGTTTATTCGCTGAAGGTTACATTTCTTCTGTTGAAGAGTTTGAAGCTGTTGTCGATGAGTGGAATCTATCTAGAATTTTACAAGCTGGTAGCTATCAATTCAACTCTAATATGGGCGTTCATGCCATTCTGGAAGAGTTGACTCACGGGCTTTACTATTACTATTAATTGCTGACAGAATCGGAGAACCGATTCTGTTTTTTTGTCTACGTAGTGATTATTAATACGTCTACACTCAAAGAAGCCGGGATAATTCCCGGCTTCTTTGAGTGCGTTCAGTCAATTAGTTGACTTATTTTTGACGTTTCTTGGTGTAGATAACGTATCCTGCAACACCCGCTAAGATGAGGGCGCCAATGAGTGTGGTGCCGAATGGGAAGTCTTCACCGGTTTTCGGTAAGGTGTCTTTCTCTTTCTTAGGTGTTGGGGTGTGCGAGTTCGTAATAACCATGTGTGTTGAATTTTCCGATGTGTACGTTGCATCATATCCTTTCGGTACGTCAATTTCCTTGACTTCATACTTAATTTCTTTACCGGTTGCATATTTTGGTAAATCGGTAAATACATGTGTCCAATTGGTTGATGCGTCCACTTCCACGATAGTTCCTTGTTCTTTTCCATTTGCGAACAATTGTACTTTGATAGATTGCGGACGTATTTTGTCTGCATCGTCAGCATCCGTCCACTTCTTGGTGATTCTGAATGAAGTGACTTCCGGTGTATGCGTATTGGTAATAATCGTCATTCTTGTGCGGCTATCATGGACTGCCTGAGTTATGTAACCTTTGTATGCTCCAACTTCTTTCGCTTCGTACTTGATTTCCACACCGTTGTTGTACTTCGGTAAGTTCGTCCATTGATGTGTCCACTTGTTCGCAGCTGTGAGGTCTTTTTGTTCTACTTCTTTGCCGTCGGCTACAAGTGCAACTGTGACTTTCTCCGGTC
>JAMXJH010000007.1 GCA_026131555.1 Aerococcaceae bacterium NML190073
TGACAGCTACTGGAGAATTGCGAACAAATACGGTATTTCAATCCAAGAGTTACAACGTTTGAACGGAACAAGCGACTACTTCTTGTATCCGGGTCAATCATTGAAAGTACCGGGTTCATCATCAAATAATGCGACAGCGTCTACCACAGTTGAAGTTGCACAAACACCGAGTGTTCCTTCAACGCCTTCGCAACCAAGTGCACCAGCACCAAGCGCAACAGGGACTTACACAGTACAAGCGGGTGACAGCTACTGGAGAATTGCGAACAGACACGGCATTTCAATTCAAGAATTGCAGCGCTTAAATGGAACAAATGATTACTTCTTGTATCCAGGTCAAGTTATCAAGGTATCCGGTACAGTTAGCGCACCGGTTGTTGAAAATATTGCGCCAGAAGTGGCAACATCTGTTGAAACACCGGCACCGACAACAACGCCGGCATCTGAACAAGCGGCGCCAATACCTGCAGCGACAGGTTCGACATACATTGCGCAAGCAGGCGACACATTGTACGCAATTGCTCAACGTAATGGCTTAGATGTTTACAAATTGATTGAATTGAATGGTGGTACAACGATTTACATCGGTCAAACAATTCAATTGAATTAGGATAATATTTTTGGTACACTAGTAGCAATATGAAACTGCATTAGAAATAGTAAGTTTAGTAATTGCCTCAGAGAGCTTATGGGTGGTGCGAATAAGCCAAGAATTAAACTGAACTCATCTAATGAGCTGGGCTTTCTTGAACGTGTTATATTATTAGAGAAAGACGTTAATCTGCGTTAAAGATTGAGAGGAATTAAGTTGCGTAACTTGATTCGAACATAGGTGGTACCGCGAGAATTTTCGCCCTATATTTCTTAGCTTAGCTAGGAGATATAGGGATTTTTTTGTAAAAAAGAGGAGGAATAATATGAGTTATAATCATCGTGAAATTGAGAAAAAATGGCAGGAGTATTGGGATAAGCATCAAACATTCAAGACACTTGAGCGTGAAGGACATCCTAAATTCTATGCATTGGATATGTTTCCGTATCCGTCAGGGCAAGGACTTCACGTTGGACATCCAGAAGGTTATACGGCTACGGACGTTGTATCCCGTATGAAACGTGCGCAAGGATACGATGTGTTGCATCCGATGGGATGGGATGCGTTCGGATTGCCGGCGGAGCAATATGCATTGGATACCGGAAATGATCCGGCGGAATTTACACAAGCAAATATTGCAAACTTCAAGCGTCAAATCAAGTCGCTGGGGTTCAGCTATGATTGGGAGCGTGAAATCAATACAACCGATCCACAATATTACAAGTGGACACAGTGGATTTTCAATAAACTATACGAGAAAGGTTTGGCTTACGAAGCGGAAGTAGCCGTGAACTGGTGCCCGGCATTGGGAACGGTGTTGGCGAATGAGGAAGTTATTGACGGCGTGAGCGAACGCGGCGGACATCCTGTTTATCGCAAGCCAATGAAGCAATGGATGCTTAAAATTACCGCCTATGCTGAACGTTTATTGAACGACTTGGACGAGTTAGATTGGCCGGAAAGTGTCAAGGAAATGCAACGCAATTGGATTGGCAAATCGGAAGGCGCACTAATTGATTTCCAAGTGGTCGGCTTAGATGAGAAAGTAACCGTCTTTACGTCGCGAGCAGATACATTATTCGGTGCTTCTTATGTCGTGCTTGCGCCGGAACACGTGCTAGTAAAGCAGATTACGTCTGATGAACAACGTGAAATTGTTGAGGAATACATTAAGCAAGTCGAATTGAAGAGCGATATGGAGCGCACATCGCTGAACAAAGATAAGAGCGGTGTGTTCACAGGTGGGTATGTGACGCATCCTGTGACGGGCGAACAGTTGCCAATTTGGATTGCGGATTATGTATTGGCTAGCTATGGTACAGGTGCAGTGATGGGGGTTGCCGCTCATGATGAGCGCGACTTTGAATTCGCAACGAAGTATCAGTTGCCGATTCGTTTCGTTGTTGCCGGCGACGAAACGGGCGTTTGTTACGAAGGTGATGGCGCACACATCCATTCAGAATTTTTGAATGGATTGGATAATGCCGCTGCCACTGACAAAATGATTGAATGGCTAGAAGCAAACAATAAAGGCGCACGCAAAGTAAATTATCGTTTACGCGATTGGTTATTCTCGCGCCAACGTTATTGGGGCGAACCGATTCCGGTGATTCATTGGGAAGACGGCACAACAACAACGGTTCCTGATGAGCAATTGCCGGTGATTTTGCCAGTGACAGATGAGATTAAGCCGAGCGGTACAGGTGAGTCGCCATTAGCAAAAATTGAAGACTGGGTGAATGTTGTGGATCCGGTAACCGGCTTGAAAGGGCGTCGTGAAACAAATACTATGCCACAATGGGCGGGTAGTTCATGGTACTTCTTGCGTTATATTGACCCGAATAACCAAGAAGCGATTGCCGCTCCTGATAAATTAGCGAAATGGTTGCCAGTTGACTTGTATATCGGCGGTGCTGAGCATGCCGTATTGCATTTGTTGTATTCACGTTTCTGGCACAAAGTATTGTACGATTTGGGTGTTGTTCCGACGAAAGAACCGTATCAAAAACTGTTCAACCAAGGAATGATTCTCGGTTCTGACAATCAGAAAATGTCGAAATCTCGCGGTAATGTTGTCAATCCCGATGATGTCGTGAATACTTATGGTGCAGACACATTACGTATTTATGAAATGTTCATGGGACCATTGGATGCGTCGATTGCTTGGAGCGAGAATGGTCTGGAAGCAAGTCGTCGTTTCCTAGAACGTGTATGGCGTTTATTCGTCAATGAGAACGGCAGCTTGAGCGAACGTGTTCAAGAGGTTCACAACGATGCTTTAACGCGTGTCTATCATCAAACTGTCAAGAAAGTGACCGAAGATTACGAAGTCTTGCACTTCAACACCGCTATTTCACAAATGATGATTTTCTTAAATGAAGCGAGAAGTCAAGAAGTGATTCCAATGGAATACGCGAAAGGCTTTATCCAATTGTTAGCGCCTCTGGCACCGCATTTAATGGAAGAAATTTGGCAAATTATGGGTGGTACAGAAGGAATTTCTTATGAGGCATGGCCAAGCTATGATGAAGCACTCACCGTTGAGAATCAGGTTGAAATCGTTGTTCAAATCAATGGGAAAGTCAAAGCAAAAGAAACGATTGCCGTTGATTTGGCTAAAGAAGAATTGGAACGTATTGCTCTGGCAAATGCGACTATCCAAGCAGAATTAGCAGGCAAAACCGTTCGTAAAGTAGTCGCTATCCCAAATCGTCTTGTCAACATTGTTGCCAACTAACAAAGGAGAATTGTGATGACAGATAAACAGAATCGAAGTGCCGAAGAAGAAGTAACATTAGCACGCCAGAAGTATGCGCACTTTTTGAACGATGCGGACCGTTATGATACTATCCAGTTCAAGCAAGCTGACTTAGAGCATTTGCGTCATCCTAACCCACAACCGTTAGACAGTGATTACTTCATTAGCAGTCCTTACTCGAACAGTGCGAAACCGAAGGAAGAATTTGAACCTGAATTGCAGGAAGAACCTGCAACAGAGCGTGCCATTTTTTCTATTGGCAAAAATGCCCAACCTAAGCCGAAAGTAACGCCGTCTTACGAAGAATTCCAGCAAGCTGAAGCAGAGGCGCATACAGATGATGAGATGGAGCAGAAAGGAGGCATTTCTTTCAAATTGCCTCAACTAAGTGCTTTATTCCGTAAGCGTGCGCCGAAACCGCCGCTGGAAGAACCAATCGAAGAGGAATGGATTGAGGCAGCGGATATGGAGCAAGACGAAGTTGCTTCAAGTAGCAAACCAATAGAAAACTTTGCGGAGCCACAAGAGGTGAAAAGTTCCGAAATAGTTGATGAAGTAAGAGATTTAGAACCGACAGTAGCTACTGAAGTGGAGGATACTGTGGCGGCAAGTCAAACTTTTATCGAAGATGAACGAGAATGGATTGAAGAGGCCGAAGAAGATATTAATCTGTATGAAGAAGAGTTGGAAGAACTTACAACTCGAAGTGCTCAAATGAAATCGGACGGCGTAGCAGAAGTGAAGCAATCTGTGGGGCAATTCTTCAACCGATTAAAGACTAGAATGTCGCAAATGGGTAAGAAACAGAAAGTGACAGAAGAGGACATCTTAAACCTTGATGAAGGTGCGGAATGGACAGATGCGGAAGTTGCGGAGTACAGTGAAACACTTAGTCAAGAAACGAGTCATTTCAGCGAACCGATTCTGACAGATCAAATGTTAGAAGAATTATTGACGGAAGATGACCTAACGGTCGAAAGTGAATTGAGCGACCAACAGAATTTAGTGCGTGGTGCGGCTTGGTTAACTTTCGGGAATGTCTTTTCACGTATTCTGGGTGCATTGTATGTGATTCCATGGGCAACTTGGCTCGGTGCGGAATACGTGCAGGCAAACGGCTTGTACAGTGCAGGATATGTGCCGTATTCACTCTTTTTGGCGATTGCAACAGCAGGATTCCCTAGTGCAGTCGCTAAGCAAATGGCTTATTATCACTCCAGAAAAGAATATAAAGTTGCCGACAAATTGTTCAAGTACAGTGTCTTTGTGATGTTGCTGACCGGTCTAGTGTCGAGTGCTATTCTGTTCTTGTTTGCACCGACGTTGGCAACGCATACGCCAACTGAGAATCTTGATGCGGCGATTGCTGTTATTCGCTCGCTAGTGCCTGCTTTGTTGATTCTACCATTGATGAGCGTATTGCGTGGCTATTTCCAAGGATTCAATGATATGGTGCCGACGGCTGTATCGCAAGTGATTGAGCAAATTGCACGTGTCGTTTATATGTTAGCGGCTACTTACGCGATTACGCAATTGTATTTCGGCGAAGTGACTCAAGCGGTTGTACACTCGACTTTCGCAGCCTTTGTCGGAGCGTTAGCATCACTCATTTACTTAGTAGTGATTTACTTGCGTCGTTTACCATTGCTTGAGCGTTTAATGGCGCAATCCGCTGAACATAAAGAAATTGATTTCAAAGAGAGCATTCGCATTATGTTAATGGATAGCATTCCTTTCATCTTGTTAGGGTCAGGGATTATTATTGCGCAAGTGATTGATACTTATACGTTTAGACCGATGTTGTACGCAACGACGATTTTGCGCAATCGAGAAATCGTGGAGCTGTACGGTGTACTTAGTTTGGATGTTAACAAGTTGATTATGATTATTATTTCGCTGGCGGTGGCAGTGTCAACTTCGGCGATTCCGGCAATTGCCAGCAAATTTGCTGTGCGTGATGTTGAGGGAACACGCTCAATAACGCAACGCGTGATTGTTCTGTTCTGCTACATTATGTTTCCGGCGGCAGTCGGGATGGCGAGCCTATCGACCAATGTGTATCAATTATTCTATGCGCAAGGAAGTGTGCACGGACCAAGTTTACTTGTAACAGCGTGCTATATGAGTATCGTGTTGGGCGCTTATACAGTGTTGTCGACCGTTTTGCAATCCATGAACTACCGTCGCGCAACCATTCAATATTTGGCGCTCGGTTTAGTGGTAAAACTTGTCGTGCAATTCCCGCTCATTGCATTGTTTCAAACGCATGGCGCAATATTATCAACCATGATAGGATTCGCCGTGGCAACTGGATTAATGTATTGGAAAATCGACCATCGCCTGCATATCGGGACGAAACAATTTAGCGTACAGCTGATTAAGATTGTCGTTGCAACAATTATTATGGGACTTGCAACAACATTATGGGGACGCATGTTGGACGCAGCTTTCGGACAGGTCGGCCGCGGCATGACTTTCGTGAAAGTCAGCCTAGTGGTGTTAATCGGCATTCTGATTTATTTTGCCATTATGGCGCTGTTCGGTATGTTACCAATACTGTTCGGCGATCGCCACAAAGATTTGCAAGATAAGTTGAAGGTAATGTAATGCGACTTGATAAATTATTAGTAGCAACCGGCTTTGGCAGCCGTAAAGAAGTGAAAGCTTTGTTAAAGAGCGGGCAAGTGACACTCAATTCCGTCATTTGCAAAAAAGCCGAAACCAAAGTGGACGTAACCGGTGACTGTGTTGAAGTTGCCGGTCAGTCGGTTCGCTATCAAGAATATTATTACTACCTACTCAATAAACCGGCGGGTGTTATTAGTGCCACTGAAGATAATTATCAACAGACAGTTATCGACTGGTTAGGAGATGAGTACCGGCATATGGCGCTTTTTCCGGTGGGAAGATTGGATATTGATACAACCGGCTTGTTGATATTGACGAACAATGGACAATTGGCGCATCAATTACTTTCCCCTAAGAAAAAAGTCACTAAACGCTACCGAGCAACCATCGAGGGTGTCGTGACGCAAACAGATGTGGAACAATTTGCAGAAGGACTTGACCTTGGAGATTTCATCACGCAACCGGCGCAATTGAGTATCTTGTATGTCAATGAGGAAGCAGCCACTTCTGAAATTGAAGTGACCATTATGGAAGGAAAATTTCATCAAGTAAAGCGCATGTTCCGAAAGGTAGGCAAAACCGTCACGACACTTCATCGCGTTGCAATGGGACCACTCGTTTTGGAAGAAACGCTAGCAGTAGGAGATTGGCGTGAATTGACAGAAGCGGAGATGCTTTCTTTAGCAGATTACGGGGTAAGAGTAGAATAACAATCAATTGTTTTAAGAATAGGAATGGTGGAATAGTTTTTTCACTATCAAGTAGAAAGGAAATGAATCATGACAAATTGGTTACACGAAGTGGAACAAAGAAAAGAGCAGTTATTTAGCGATTTATTTCGCTTATTGCGAGTACCTTCCGTTCGCGAAGATGATAAAGCGACAGAGGAAGCACCGGTAGGTCCGGGACCGAAAGCGGCGCTGGAAGAATTTATGGCAATGGCACAAGAAGACGGTTTCGCTACGAAACAATTCGGACCTTGGGCTGGACGCATTGAAGTAGGAGAAGGGGAGCAATTAGTCGGTATTTTGGGACACGTCGATGTCGTGCCGGTCGGAACAGGTTGGGAAACCGATCCGTTTGAACCGGTAGTGAAAGACAATCGCATTTATGCGCGTGGTTCCAGTGACGATAAAGGACCAACCGTGGCAGCTTATTTTGCCATTAAATTATTGCGTGAATTAGGCTATGAATTCAATCAGCGCGTTCATCTAATTGTCGGGACGGACGAAGAGAGCGGCTGGCAATGTATGGATTATTATTTCAAACACGCCGAAATGCCTGATTACGGCTTCTCGCCGGATGCAATCTTCCCGATTATTAACGGCGAGAAAGGAAACGTTTCTGCTTACTTTAAGGCGCCGGCAACGGACGCAGCAGGAGATGGGGATTATCGTTTGTCCGGTTTGCACGCCGGCTTAAGAGAAAATATGGTTATTCAAGATGCGAAAGCCTATGTTAAAGGTGGCGACCAAGCAGCAATGAAGGCGGCTTTTGAAGCGTATATTGTTGAACATAAGCTGGGTGGACAAACTTCAATGGACGAAGATTACTTCGTCTTAGAACTGATTGGTAAAGCAGCGCACGGTTCAACACCTGAAGCGGGTATCAATGCTGCCACTCATTTAGCGAATTTCTTGTCACAGTTCCAATTCGATCGCCAAGATGCGCAAAACTTCTTGAAATTGATGAGCCAATATTTACATGAAGATTTTGACGGGAAAGCATTGGGGGTGGCAACGTGTCACGACGTAATGGGTAAATTAACGATGAACATCGGTATTGCTCATTATTGCCCAATGAAAGGGATCGATATTACAGCTAATTTCCGTTTCCCTGAAGGAACAAATGCTGAACAAATTGAAATGCAAATCAAAGAAGCAATTAAAGAGTTGCCGATTGAAGTGACAATGTCAGAAGCGAAGGTGCCTCACTATGTGCCGGCTGATGATCCGCTTGTACAAACGTTATTGGATGTCTATGAGAAGCAAACGGGCTTGAAAGGACATGAAATGACAATTGGTGGCGGGACATATGGACGTTTAATGCCGCGCGGTGTGGCTTACGGCGCATTATTCCCAGATTCGATTGACACGATGCACCAAGCGAATGAATTCATTGCAATTGATGACTTGTTGAAAGCAACAGCAATTTACGCTGAGGCGATTTACCGTCTAACACGTTAATAGGGCATATCTATGGAATGGATACAATCTAAACAGAATGCCCGTGTCAAAAACTGGCGCAAGTTACACACTGCAAAAGGGCGCGCTCAGCAAGGTGTCTACCTCATCGAAGGTACTCATCTGGTAGAAGAAGCAATTCGCTATCAACAACAGATAGAACATGTTTTGGTAACGCAACACTACTACGAGCAAATGTCAAACGAATGGTTGACGCAAGTGGCAGACCGAATGATTATGTTAAGCGATGACGTTATGCAATCTGTTAGTCTGACCGAACAACCTCAAGGCATTATCGCCATTGTCGAAATGCCGCAACAAACTACATGGCAACCGACAGGCAAGCAATATCTTTTGCTAGATGCTGTCCAAGACCCGGGCAATATAGGAACAATGATTCGTACTGCCGATGCAGCCGGATTTGATGGGGTTATTCTAGGACGTGGCACAGCCGACCTTTATAATGATAAAGTATTGCGCGCCACTCAAGGCTCGCTTTGGCACATCGAAGTGATTAATCACGACCTCGAAGACGCCATCGCCACTCTCCAAAAAAATGCCATCCCCGTCTACGCGACCGCTTTGCACCAAGAAGCACTTCCTTATCAAGCGGTGTCGACACAGCAAGCAGTGGCATTAGTCGTCGGCAATGAGGGGAGCGGTGTCTCTCAAGCAATCATTGAGCAAGCCGACCAAGCCATTTACATTCCGATGTACGGAAAGGCGGAATCATTGAATGTAGCGATAGCCGCCGGCATTCTAATGTTTCAATTTGCACAATCACATTAATTGAATAAGAAACCAAAAAGGTCAGAACAACAAATGTTCTGACCTTTTTGGTTGATGAAGTTATCAATGCTTCCTTGATAGAAGTATGAAGACCGGCAAAATAGCCGTTAGCAACAATGTGCTGATTACCCAAATGATGAAACTTTTTTCACCCATAAAGTACAATATTCCTGCACCTGTAACGCCGAGAACGAAATAGCATGCCCCTACATAAAAGAGCGAACGCGCGCTAAGTCCGGGTAATAATTGGATAATATGTTGACGCTCCAATACAAAGAACGCACCTAATGCACTAATCAACAAAGGAAAGAGGTATAGAATCATCTGACTATCCTCAAACTTGAGCTTGTTTCTTGAGCGTGAGTAGAAGCACTACATGGCGCAATCCCTCGACAATCATTGTGATTGCTAGCAGAATTAAGATGACTTGCTCTAACGAGAACTCACCACTAATCTTAGGCTGTGTTTGGAAGCCGACAATCGCCAAAACACTGATTAAGAATGAGAAGCCGATACGCGCAATCACTTTCTCCGATTGGAAAAAACTCGTCACATCTTGTCGTTGCGGTACAGTAAGTTGATCATAGGACATCCATTTAAGACCCGGGAGTGCGCGTTGATAGTAATAGAAAGTAATAAGCACATAGAATAGCATAGCTCCACCAATACGCAACCAGATACTCACATTGCCGAAAAAACTGAGCAATGAATAGAAAGCTAAAGCAACAATCAAACGAAATTTCAATGTCTGAAATAATTGAATCTGATCGGTAGGCACAATCGCAACCTTATTGGCTTTTACATTGTAAACGCCCCAGTTTCCTCCCGACATTTTGAATAATTCTACTAACATAATACCCTCCTATAATTTCCTGTCGCATTCAATCATATTATGTTTACTGGCAAAAATCAACGAGAACATGAGCGAAAAAAGAAGGAATTTCTACCAAAGAAACGGATATTTATTGTAGAAAATTAACGCGGATTTGTTGATAATTATTGTTTTTGAAGAAAGCGCTTGTAGGAATAAAAGCAAAAACTTATAATGTAAACAGAACGAAAATAAAGGGGCGATATAATGCTAGGATTAATTATTACAGGACACGGAGAATTCTCCAGCGGTTTGTTGCACGCAGCACAGATGATTGCAGGTAAGCAAGAACATGTTGAGAATGTCCTATTCAAAGACGGGATGGATTTAGGAGAATTACAAGCACAAATTGGCGACGTTGTTGAACGACATCTAGCTAACTACGGCGGAACAATCATTCTAACCGACTTGAAGGGCGGCACACCTTTCAATGTCAGCATGATGTTGACAGCCGGCATTAGTCAAGTGGCTGTTCTGTCGGGAGCGAACTTGCCGATGATTATTGAAGGCGCATTGTTGAGTCAATTCGCAGAATCAGTGGACGACTTGGCAGAACAATTGGTGACGGTAGGACAATCCGGCATTGTACGTGCTGAATTACCGACATCGGTTCAACAAGATGAAGTTTCTGACGAGGAGGGCATCTAGATGTCAATTTGGCAAAACATTTGGACAACATCCGTAGTGATGTTGGTCTTTATTGTAGCGATGCTTGCCATCTATTATGTATTCACGTATCGCAATCTGAAGCAAAGAAGACAACATTTCGAAGAATTGCACAAGAACTTGAAACCGGGACAGAAAGTAGAACTTGCTAACGGGATTCGCGGAACTGTGCGTTACGTCGGTGATGAAGAGTGTGACATTGAAATTAAATCTGGAGCAGTAATGACCGTATCACGCTATGCGATTAGCCATTTGGTAAAATAGTGTATCGTGATTAAAAAAGATAACAAATGTTTCGATTTTTACAAAAATATGTCATTTATTTAGCGCTTACATTCTGTTACAATGAACGTATCATTCGGAATAATGAAAGGAGGGGAACATATGCCAAATATTTTATTAACTAGAATTGATGAACGTTTGATTCACGGACAAGTCGCAACTCAATGGACAGGATCTATCGGCGCCAACTTACTATTAGTTGCCAACGACGAAGTGTCAACCAACACAATGCGTCAAGGACTAATGGATATGGCAGCGCCCGCATCAGCTCAAACGCGATATTTCTCATTGCAAAAGACAATTGATATTATTCATAAAGCAAATGATAAGCAAAAGATTTTCATTATTTGTGAATCACCTAAAGATGTATTGACGTTAGTAGAAGGCGGAGTACCAATTAAGAAACTTAACATTGGGAACATGCACATGGCAGAAGGTAAGCGCCAAGTGGCAACTTCTGTTGCAGTTAGCGATGAAGATGTACAAGCGTTTCGTCGATTACAGGAACTCGGCGTAGAATTAGAAATTCGCCGTGTACCACAAGAGGCTTCAGAGCCTGTAGAAAAACTATTTAGTTAATTCTGAAAGGAGAGTACTTAAAGATGAACTTCAATATTGTTCAAATTTTATTAGTGTTTATCGTAACATTCGTTGCTGCGATTGACCAATTTAACTTGTTAGAGTCATTGTACCAACCAATCGTTACAGGACCAATCATCGGTGCGATTTTAGGGGACGTACAAACAGGATTAGTGGTAGGGGGAACTTACCAATTGATGACAATCGGGAACATGCCGGTTGGGGGAGCTCAACCACCTAACGCGGTTATCGGAGGCATCATGGCAACAGTATTAGCAATTTCGTTGAACTTGCAAGCAACAGAAGCAGTAGGGTTAGCAGTACCGTTTGCCTTATTAGGACAATATGGTGTAACATCACTCTTTGCGGCAATGTCACCATTAATGTCTAAAGCAGATGCATATGCTGAAAAAGCAGACACAGACGGTATTGTGAAATTAAACTATGGCGCTATGGCTACATTAGGTCTTATTTTTGCAGTTGTAGTTACTATGTTCTTCGTATTAGGACAAAGTTTTGGCGATGCAATTAACACATTCAAGGATAACTATCAATGGTTCTTTGATGGATTAGGTGCTGCCGGTGGAATGATGCGCTTTGTCGGTTTCGCTATCCTATTGAAAGTTATGGTTTCTAAGGAGCTATGGGGCTTCTACTTCTTAGGGTTTGCATTAGCGGTTATTATTGATGCAACTGGTAAATTAGGCGGATCAGCATTGCTATTGTTAGCGTTCGTAGGATTTGCGTTGGCATACTGGGATTTCCAAATCCAAACAAAATTCAAATCAGCTTCAGTGGCAGTAGATAACTTTGGAGGTGACGAAGATGGCATTTAACATTCCAACTAATTACAAAAATACAACTCCAGCAGGAAAATTAGATAAAGCTACTTTGAACAAAATGGTATGGCGCTCATTGAACTTGCAAGGTTCATTTAACTATGAGCGTATGCAAGCGAACGGTTGGTTATATTCAATTTTACCGGGCTTGCAAAAAATCCATACAGATAAAGATGACTTAGCTGCATCTATGTCACATAACTTGGAATTCTTTAATACACATCCATTCTTAGTAACATTCGTTATGGGTATTGTATTATCATTAGAGCAAAACAAAGTTGATATCCCTACAATCCGTGCGGTACGTGTTGCTGCAATGGGACCTTTAGGTGGTATCGGTGATGCATTGTTCTGGTTTACATTGGTACCTATCACAGCGGGTATTACAGCACAAATGGCATTGGATGGAAATGTTATTGCACCATTATTGTTCTTAGCGGTATTTAACGCTGTTCAATTTGCGCTACGTTTCTGGTTAATGAACTGGTCATATGATTTAGGAACTGGAGCAATTGGTATCTTAACAGCTAATGCAAAAGAGTTCACGCGTGCAGCTTCTATCTTAGGGGTATTTGTAGTTGGAACGCTTACTTGCTTATATGGTGGTACTAAGTTAGGTATCGTCATTCCTAACGGTGAAAAACCAATTGTTATTCAAGAAATCTTAGACGGGGTTTTACCGAAGTTAATTCCATTAGCAATTACATTAGGATTGTATTACTTATTAACAGTTAGAAAGTGGACACCACTTAAATGTATCGCATTACTATTGGTGCTTGGTTTAGGTGGCGCTTTGGTAGGGCACTTAACTGGGGTTCCATTCTGGGGATAATTTAATCATTTAGTTCTTTTGACAAGTCGTATGTATATTCGTTTGCTATACGACTTGTCTTTTTTTAACCTATTTTTATAAAAATTACTTTGTAGGGGGATTATGATGAAGCGAGAGAAAAGAACATTTAAGTTGAAACATTGTTTATTAACGTCATTAAGCATCAGTTCAGTGTTGCTGTTTGCTTCACAACATCATGTGTTCGCAGAAGGAGAATCAAGCAGTGAGCATGTTTCAACAAGTGAAGCGGTGAACGAAGTGGCGCCGGCATCTAATGAAGCAACCGGCGCTAACAATGAACAGTCAGAAGGAATCAACGAAAGCCCGGCGGCTGAATCTGAAGGTGAAGTAAGCGCTTCAGAGGTGGCGGACGCTATTGAAGAATCATTTGCACGTACTTCTTATCATCTAGGAGCAGTGACCAATGTAACGCAAGATGAGAATGTCATTAATATCGATTATGCAACCGGTCAAAAGGGGAGACTCTATTTTTACGATGACCACGTTGTGCGCTATTACGTTGATAAAACTGGCGAATTTGCTGAGAAGCCTGTCCCTTCACGTGCGGACAGACCGGCGGATATTGTGGTAAAACAATTAGCGGATTATGATAAGATTCTTCCGACACTAACGCAAACGGAAACAACGGCACGTATCGCAACGAGCGCATTGTATTTGGACTTGGACAAAGTCAAAAGCACTATCAAAATTACGAATCGCCAAACAAATAAAGTGGTATTGGAAGAATTAGCGCCATTGGAGATGACACGTTCAAATACGAAACAAACGTTAAAGGCGGGCGAGAATACACATTATTTCGGTGGTGGAACACAGAACGGGCGTTTCACGCATAAAGGTGAATCCATCAATATCGTAAACGAGAATAACTGGGTGGACGGCGGTGTTGCTTCGCCTAATCCATTCTACTGGACAACAGATGGTTACGGTGTGTTGCGCCATACTTTCAAGCCGGGACGTTATGATTTCGAGAAGACGAAATCTAATCAAGTGGTAACGACGCATAACGAGGAGCGTTTCGATGCGTTCTATTTTGTCAATGATAAGCCGGTTGATTTGTTGAAAGATTACTATAAGTTGACGGGTTCTCCGGCTGTTCTGCCGATATTCTCGCTTTATCAAGGACACTTGAACGCATATAATCGAGATTATTGGGTTGAAGTTCCTCAAGGCACACGAGGCGCGGTCTTTTTTGAAGAAAAAGGCAAGTGGTACAAAGAGTTCCAACCGAACCAATTAGGTGACAGACAGGGTATTCGTGAGTCATTGAATGGTGAGAAAACAGATGAGAATTATCCGTTTACAGCGCGTGCCGTTATTGACCGCTATAAGAAACATGACATGCCATTAGGTTGGATGTTGACGAATGACGGTTACGGTGCAGGTTACGGGCAGACAGGAACGTTAGCCGGCAATATCGAAAACTTGCGTCGTTTCAGTGAATATGCGCGCGAGCACGGTGTTGAATCAGGATTGTGGACGCAATCAGATTTACACCCGAAAGAGGGTGTTGAACCGCTGTTGCAACGTGATTTGCCAAATGAAGTAGAGCGTGGTTTAGTGCGTATTCTTAAGACAGACGTTGCTTGGGTTGGTCCGGGTTATTCCTTTGGTTTGAACGGTATCGAAGATGCCGCTAAGATTATGAAAGAGAAAGGAAGCAATGCACGTCCATTTATCATTACACTAGACGGCTGGGGCGGGACGCAACGTCACGGCGGTATTTGGACAGGTGACCAAACTGGTGGCGAGTGGGAGTACATTCGTTTCCACATTCCGACTTATATCGGAACCGGATTATCAGGAAATCCGAATGTGAGTTCGGATATGGATGGTATTTTTGGTGGTGGCAATAAGATTATTAATACGCGCGACTTCCAATGGAAAGCTTTCACAACAATGATGCTAAACATGGATGGTTGGGGATATAATCCGAAGACACCGTTTGCGTTCGATGCAACAACGACCGACTTGAACCGTTCTTACTTGAAGCTGAAATCAATGTTGGTACCATATAGCTATAGTATTTCGCATGAAGCAGCTGACGGCAAGCCGATTGTCCAAGCGATGTTCTTAGAGTTCCCGGATGATGCTGTTAACTACACGAAGGAAGTTCAATACCAATTTATGTATGGTAAGAATTTCTTAGTAGCACCTGTTTACGAAAACGTTCAAGCAGATGCACAAGGAAATGATGTTCGTAACGGTATCTATCTACCAGAAGGTACAACATGGATTGATTTCTTCACTGGCGAAATCTACGACGGCGGGCAGGTCTTGAATAATTTTGCAGTACCGATTTGGAAGCAGCCTGTTTTTGTTCGAAATGGTGCGATTATTCCAATGACAAAAGCGCACAACAATTATAAAGAAATCAATCATGCTTTACGCCAAGTGAGCTTCTATCCGCATGGTAAGACAGATTTCACTTTAGTAGAAGATGACGGTGTCAGTGAAGCATATAGAGAAGGAAAAGTAGCGAAAACATATATTACAAGTGTCTTGGAAGGGAATAAGGCAACATTAACTATTAATCGCACAGACAATAAGTATGATGACTTCGTTAAAGAGAAAGCAACGCAATTCAATGTCAATGTGTCTAAGCGTCCGACAGGGGTTCGTTTATTCGTTAACGATAATCAAGTAAACGATTTGCGCGAAGTGTTTACTTTGGCTGATTTTGAAGCGGGCACAAATGTATTCTTCTATGATGCTACGCCGAATATCAACCAATTTTCAACGGAGCAAGGGGCATTTCACAATGTGCCGATTATCAAAAACCCGGTATTGCGTGTGAAATCTGCTGTTCTTGACGTAACGCAAAATGCCGTTAAATTGGAAGTGTTAGGCTTTGAGATGAATAATCGTAAAAATCCGATTATTACAACAGTAGAAGGTGCGGCGCCTGAAGTAAGTGTAGTGGAGGCGGAGCGAACTCCAACTCAGATTAAACTGGCATGGCAAGCAGTAGAAGGCGCAACTAGTTACGAAGTTCTCGTAGATGGTATTCGCCATACAAACATTACAGCACCTGAATTTGTTAACCGTGACTTGAAGTTTAATTCGGCGCACAAATATCAAGTACGTGCAGTAGTAGGCGATAAATACACTGAATGGTCAGATGTTGTTCAAGCAACGACGAAAGAAAATCCACTTATTTGGGCAGTAGACAATATTAAAGTGTCCAGCAAGACCCCGGCACAAGGTGGAACGCCATTACATAACCTGGTTGACAAGCAATTCAACTCTGAATATCACTCTAAGTGGGATAGAGTTGCGATTCCAGAAGATTTAGTCTTTGATTTAGGCTTATCTTACGACTTGGATAAGATTGAATATCATCCACGTTCAGCGGGAACAAACGGTATTATCCGACGTGGAAAAATCTACGTGAGTGATGATCATAAACACTGGAAAGAGTTATCAACGCCGATTGAGTGGGCAGGGAATAACACTGTGAAGCAGTTAGCATTGCCGAAAGACACACGTGGACGTTATGTATGGATGCATATTACGGATACAGCAGGCGGTAACCGTTTTGTATCAGGTAATGAGATGTTGATTTTCCGTAAAGAAGGCGACACAGGACGTGTTGTCGGAGATGTGTCAGGTAACCGCGCAATCGACGAAAATGATGTCACCTCATTCACTAACTATGCCGGATTACGTAGAGGTATTGACAATGATTTTGAAGGGTATGTTGAAGTAGCTGATTTGAATAACAACGGTGTGATTGATGCCTACGATATTTATTATGTGACACGTCAATTAGGTGATGGTGAAGCGAAGACGTCTAAGCCGGGTGCGGGGAACCTTGCATGGGTAGCAAATAAAGAGAATGTGAGAGCTGGCGAAGAAGTGGAATTTACATTAAGAGGCTCTCAGTTGGCGAATGTTGAAGCGATTCATGCGTCATTCCAGATTGATAAGACTTTGTATGAAGTTGTTGCTGATTCACTTACGATTGACCCGACTTTGAATACAATGGATAATTTCTCACGTGTAAGAACACATGGGGATACAACGCAAGAAGTGTTTGTTATTTTGACGAACCGTAAGGACAGACCGACAATTGCTGGTGACAAGCGTATTGCTACAATTCGTTTGAGAGCGTTGAGAGATCATGCGCCAAATGTTGAGAATGCTGTCTTGAATCTGATTGGTAGTGACTTAAACATTGTAGAGTCACAAACAACAAATGCACCGACATTGGTTCCTAAGGAACGTATTACTGTAACAGGAAATGATGTATATCAACCTGGTCATGGACCGGATAAATTGATTGACGGCAATTTAGAATCGGTAGCAGAATTGTTATGGGATTATGCACCGAACCATGTTAATGGACAATTGCCGACGCATGTAACATTACCGCAAGATATTACATTTAATCTGGGTGGAGAGCAGCCGACACGCTTACAATCCATTAAATTGCATAAACGCACGCCTGGTAATGGAACAGTAACGAAATATCGTGTAACAACTTACTTGAATGATGCGCAAGTACATCAATCAGAAGAGATTGATGTGCCGTTCGCTGAAGCTTTGTCGACTTATGTTTTTGAAACACCACAAGATGTGACACGTGTTGTATTGACTGTTCTCGAGGCAAAAACCGGCGCATCAACTGTAAATAATCGTATGATGACTTTGAAAGAAGTGCAATTCTATGAAGTGCCTCGTACGGATGAAGGTCAAACGGGCGAAGAGATGACACCTGTTGACAGAAACCGTATCAATATTACCGGTGCAGATGTGTATCAAGCAAATCACGGCTTAGATAAGCTGATTGACGGCAATTTGGAAAGCTTGGCGGAATTGAAGTGGGATTATGGTCCGAACCACGTCAACGGACAGTTGCCGGAACATATCCGCTTACCACAGGCGATTACATTGTCGCTGAATGGTGACCAACCGACGCGTTTACGCTCAATTTTGGTTAATAAGCGTACACCGGGTAACGGAACTGTAACAAAATATAAGGTAGAAACGTTCTTGAAGGATCAATTGGTGCATGCGTCTGAAGAGATTTCTGTGCCTTTTGAAGCGGCGGAGTTTGTATATGATATCCAACAACCTGCTGACGTAGACAAAGTTGTATTAACGATATTGGAAGCTAGAACATCTGCAACAGCTGTTAATAACAAGATGATGACCTTGAGAGAAGTGACGCTTTTTGAAGTGCCAAGACCGAAAGAAGCGAAGTTGGAGCACGTTGACGAAGCGACTAAGGTTAAGATTGTCGTGTCAGATAAAGAGCCGATTGCGGTGGATCATATTTCAGTAACGAGAGTGGAAGACTTCGATAAGACAGAAAATCCGTTGCAGAAACAAGATGTGGATGTTTATAACATCGGTGCATTAACTGCTGAGAATCGAGCGATTAATACCACGCAGCCAATCAAAGTCTATCTTCCAGTTCCGACTGGTAAGCAAGTAAGTGCAGTGTTATTTGCTGATGTGGAGAACTATCAATTATTACCGTTCACAGTAACAGAGGATGGATTTATTACCTTTACAGCTAACAAGTTGGTCGAGTTCTATGTAGCATACGAACGTGCTATTAATGGACCGGGTGTCATTGCACCGGAGAAACCAATTTATCCAATCGAAGATTTGGTGCCGGAGCAACCTAAGCACGATGTAACCTATATAGACGAAGCAACGGGTATTAAGATTTCCTTCTCATCTGGCGAAGAAGTGCCGGTTGAAGGAATTATGGTTAAGCCACTCCCGCAATCAGATGAGCATCATGAAGCTTTGAAGGGTAAAGACTACACATTGTATGATATTGAAGCGTTGGATGCATCTAACCAACATATTGATTTACAACATGGTGCGATTGTAGTAATGCCGGTCGATCCGAATAAGCAAGTGGAAAGTGTTCTCTTTATTTCAGATGAAGGGCAGGCTCAACATTTGCCATTCGAGCAAAAAGGTGCAACTGTAGAGTTCAAGGCTGCGCACTTCAGCTACTATGCGATTTTGTACAAGTTAGTAGTTAAAGACAACCAGCAACCTGAAGCGCCTAAACCGAATGAAGGTAACGATAAACCAGAAACTCCGCAAACGCCTAAACCGAACGATAATGCAAATGTAACACCACCGAGCAAAGATGCAGAAGACAAACCGAAAGACAACACTCAAAAAGACTTGACAACAGATAAGCAAGAAGGCGCAAAAACTGAACAAACAGGTTCAGCAACTTCTAATACTGAACAAAGTCAATCATCAGAAGTGAAGTTACCTAATACGCACGAATCCTCTGCGTATGCAGTCTTTAGTGCAGCGGCATTGTCTATTTTGGCAAGTGTGGGATTGGTTGCAACTCGCAAGAAAGAAGAATTATAATGAGGAAGTAACACAAGATAAATAAGAGTTTGACTCAGTATCTTGTCTACTTGAAGAGAAGGGCTGTGAGAATTTGTTTTCCAGTCCTTCTTTTAGCTGGGTAAGCGGTAAAAAAATCTATCGATTTGTTTGAATTTCATAGATTATTCATACTTTTTTAGCAAGAATGACATGTAAGCATGATACAATGACGGTATATAAAACGAAGGAGTGACTATCGTGAGAAAACAGAAGAAACTAATTATTGCATTAGCAGCTAGCTTGGTGGCAACACCTATCATGGCGTTGACGTCAACTCAGTCAGCCGTTGCCATTCAACAACAAGTGCAAACAGAGCGTTTAGTATCATTAGGAGGCTCGTTGAACGCGCAACAAGCAGAACAAACGAAGCAATTATTGGGCGCAGCGAACGTTCCGGCAGACAGAGTCATCTATGTAGACGGCAATACTATTAACCGTTTCTTGCAAGACGGCTCAAATGCCAGTACGAGCGTTTATTCAAGTGCTTTAATTGAGAAACAAGCACCGGGATTTGGTGTACAAGTTCAAATCGTGACACCACAGAACATTACATTAGTTAAGCCAGTCACTTACCAAAATGCAGCAATCACCTCCGGAGCAAAGGACGTTTTAATCAAGATTGCGACTGTTACACCGGTAACAGGAGAAGGCGCATTAGCCGGCGTTTATGCACTATTAGAAAAATCAGGCGTACAAGTTGACCAAAAAGCTGTGAAAGTAGCCGAAAAAGAAATTAAAATTGTGGAGCAAGTTAAGCAAACTGCTCAAACAACTGATAATCAAGTAAACGATAACCAAGTTAACAAAATTATTTCGGACATTAAGAAAGAAGTAACCGTCAATGTTACTAATAACACAGAAGTGAATGTGACTCAAATTGTCCAAAATGTTGTCAATAACAATACAGAAATTAACTTAACACAAGAAAATGTACAGCAATTGGAAGAGTTTGCATCAGAATTTGCACAAACAGAAGCAGCGAAAGACGAAGCAACGATTACACAGTTAGAAAAAAGTATTGAACTGAACTTGGATCGTCCGTGGTTGGATGTATTAAGTTCAATCGATCAGAAAGCAACAGTTGAAGAATTGTTAGCGATGGAACGCAAGGATTACAGTGATGCTTCGTTGTATCACCCAATCATTCCGGCGCTATTCAACCGTTTCTACCAATTGGCAGAACAGAAGGAGAATATGCAAACCTTATATTCGCACACATTTATCGTTGAGAAAATGTTGCCGAACTTAACAAAAGAAGCGAAACAAGCATTGAACCAATTACGTGTTTACATTTATCAATACGCTGAAAACGACGAAGAAATGCGCAAATCAACATTTGAATCAGCAGGTTTACCTTACGTATCATTGCGCGATGCTTGGATTGAGCGATTGAATGCGGCGAATAACTGGGCGGCAGCTAATCCGACATTGTATGAAATCTTTACTAAAGTCGCGCTGTCTAGCGGTTTTGCTTTGGAAACGTCCATGTATCAAGAAAGTCAAACTCCTGAGGGAATTCAAGTTGAAGTACGTTGGGATTCTATAACGCATGCGAATTTGCAAGGATTATACACCTACGTGCCGGAAACCCAAGCGTTGACACAGTTGGATCAAATTTCAGGGAATGTAGTTCAATCGCCGGCGGCTTTTGATTTCAAAGCAGAGTACGGTGTGGAAGTCGTTAATGGCTATGTGCCGATGAATGAAATTCCGGCTAATTATCGAGTGGGTGAAGTTGAAGTAGAGCAGTCGTCAGCAGAGGAGTCTGCTGAACAACCGATGGAAGAAACAACGGAGCAGAATGAGCCTGCGACGGAAGTTGAAGTAACGGAACCACCTGCAGAAGGCGACGGAACATCTACAAACGAATAGTTATCTATAAAGAGGGGGCAAGGCGAATGTTTTGCTCCCTTTATTGAGGAATCTTTTGAGGAGGAAGCATGTGAAATATAAACAATGGCTGGGAGATATATTAACGATATTGCTAGTAATATTCTTGGTATTGGGCGTCAATCGTTTTGTAGTAGCACCGGTAGTAGTTAGCGGCGTATCGATGGATTATACACTCGCTGACGGCGATTCTATGTTGCAATTCAAAATGGCAAGCATCGACCGTTTTGATGTCGTTGTTTTTCCGACGCCAACCGGAGAGAAACATAATGGCAAAGTTAAGCAGTATATCAAGCGCGTCATCGGTCTGCCGGGCGATACGATTGAATTTCGTGATGATAGATTGTATTTGAACGGAGTAGCAACAACTGAACCTTATTTACAAGAGAGATTAGCTGAAATACCCGAAGAACAACGACCGTTTACACGCAATTTCAAGGTAAAGGAAGTCGTTCCTGAGGGCAAGGTCTTTGTCATGGGAGACAATCGCAATCGTTCAAAAGATAGCGAGGAATTTGGTTTTGTTGATATAGAAGTGTTGACAGAAACTAGCTTTATCTTTTATCCTTTCCATAAATTCGGTTTCCTGCAACAATACGAATTGAATGAAGCAGGAATGATTGTGGAAAAGTAAGTAATAAACCGTCTTTTAATCAGTGGAAGTACGATTAGAAGACGGTTTTTCTTTTTTTGTGTAATATTATGTAACACAATATGTTAGATAATGTTTGCGGTGAGCGTTAATTCATATTAAACTAGGTCCCATACTATTTTTTTCGAAAGGGGAATCGAACATGAGAGAGTATGGACGAAAGATTGGCTGGGTTGCCATTCTACTATTATTTACTTTGCAAATAACATTTGTGCATGCGCAGGAACATTATATTATCGCGACGGATACAACGTTTGCTCCGTTTGAGTTTCAAGATGCAACAGGTCAGTATGTAGGAATTGATATTGAATTATTGGAAGCTATTGCGAAAGATCAAGGCTTTACTTATGAAATGCGCGCACTCGGGTTTAATGCTGCACTTCAAGCTCTGGAGAGCGGACAAGTAGATGGAGTTATTGCCGGGATGAGCATTACGGAAGAACGCAAGCAAACCTTTGATTTTTCTAATCCGTATTACGCAAGCGGGCTTTCTTTTGCCGTGTATAGCCGAAGTGATATTGAATCGCTTGAAGATTTGAAAGGGAAGAAAGTGGCAGTGAAGAACGGAACTGCCGGGGCAGAATTGGCGAATGAGTTGGCAAGCGAAGTCGGCTTCACGGTGGTAACATTTGAGGATTCAGCCAATATGTATGAAGATGTTATGGTGGGTAACAGTGATGCAACTATCGAAGATTACGCAGTCATCGCTTACGCCATTCAACAAGGACAACTTGATTTGAAGTTAATCGGCGAGCAATATCGTTCGACTGATTTCGGATTTGCCGTACAAAAAGGAAAAAACCATGACTTGTTGACAGCGTTTAATACAGGTTTGGACAATCTCAAAGCGCAAGGAAGTTATGACAACATTATCGAGAAGTATGTTGGAAATAACGCACAAGTTGCTTCATCTAAGGGTTTCACAGCCTTAATCGGAGAGAACTGGCGCACACTCTTATCAGGATTGTGGGCAACTTTATGGATAACATTTGTTTCCATTGCGATTGCCGGTGTATTAGGGGTTGTATTGGGATTGATGCGAGTGAGTCCGATAAAACCTTTGTCAATCAGCGCGAGTATTTACGTGGATATAATGCGAGGTTTGCCGCTGATTGTGTTGGCGTTTTTCATTTATTTTGGAATTCCACAGATGACAGGTTGGCGACTAAGTGCAACTTTTGCGGGGATTATAACATTGAGTTTGAACGCTGCGGCATACATTGCTGAAATTGTGCGTGGCGGTATCAATGCGATTGATCTTGGGCAAATGGAAGCGAGTCGTAGCCTAGGGTTACCTTATCGCAAATCAATGCAACGGGTTGTGCTACCACAGGCCATTAGAGTAATGGTTCCCTCACTGATTAACCAATTTGTGATTACGTTGAAAGACACATCGATTTTGTCAGTTATCGGCTTAGTGGAATTGACGCAATCGGGGAAAGTGATTATCGCGCGGACATATCAGTCTGGCAATATGTGGTTGATTATTGGTATAATGTATCTTGTAGTCATTACCGTACTGACGAAATTATCGAAACACTTGGAAGGAGGGCACTAATATGTCAAGTATCGTTGTTCGCGGCTTGAAAAAAAACTACGGTGCTAATGAAGTGCTGAAATCAATTGACTTAACTATCAATCAAGGAGAAGTTGTCTGTATGATAGGACCTTCCGGTTCCGGCAAATCTACCTTGTTGCGTTGCCTAAATCGATTAGAAGAAATTAACGGGGGTACCGTACTGGTTGACGGTGTCGACATTACAGTAAAAGATATTGACATCAATAAAGTACGTGAGAATATCGGAATGGTTTTCCAACATTTCAATTTATTCCCACACCTAACCGTTCAGAAGAATATCACATTAGCGCCTGTTGAACTCGGCAAAATGACGCAAACAGAAGCGGATACTTTGGCATTGGAACTATTGGAGTCAGTTGGCTTGAAAGATAAAGCAGATGCCTTTCCGAAATCTTTATCAGGTGGGCAGAAGCAACGTGTGGCAATCGCCCGTGCTTTGGCGATGCGCCCGGATATTCTATTATTTGATGAACCGACATCTGCATTGGATCCGGAAATGGTTGGCGATGTTTTGGAAGTGATGCAAAAATTGGCACGCGAAGGAATGACAATGGTTGTTGTCACGCATGAAATGGGATTTGCTAAGGAAGTTGCGGATCGCGTGATTTTTATGGATGGTGGGTATATTGTGGAAGAGAATACACCGCATGAATTATTTGCTGCACCTAAACATGAACGAACCAAAAGTTTCTTAGACAAAGTCTTGCACTAGTCTTCTCTAGCTATTGATTATTACGCCAAAATTTGTCAGAATATGAGGAGTAAACAAAGTAATTTGTGCTTCTCGTTTTTTTGTATTGGAGGAAATGTATGAAGAGTGTTGTTGAGAATGTAATACCATTATCGGAGATTCATGTGCCGCCGCAATATTTAACGATTGAAATTCCGTCTTGGGAAGCGGTGGCGATGCCTTTAGTTTATCAAGTAGCTAAGCAATTCAACCCGGATGGGGATCCGGATTTTATCTTATTGGACGAGCATGTTGCGGCGTTGGATTTACCGAATGTGGCGTCTGTAGCTCAATTGAAGCAGTATGCGATGATTTTATTTCGCAAGCATCAGGTTCATCAGAAATTTTATCAGGAGCTACTACCGTATTTGTTAGTATTTTTTGCGGAGACATCGCAAGTCATCCTGAATAGTGCGGAATTAGCAGAGTTTCAACAACAATATCGAGAGTGTTTGCAACAAGCGGCGGAGGCGGAAGGCGAATCATTGGCTGAATATGTGACACGTACCATGGGGATTGCCGAAACAGAGTTAGAGCAACAGTTGGCCGAACGTTCGAGTGAGGACTTTATCTATAAATTGATTGCGCAACGAGCGTATTTAACGAGTGGGCATACATTGGATGAATTGGCTTATGAACAATTTATTGCGACCAATGTCTTGCAAAGAGGTGCTGATGATATTGAAATTCGAGAGCAATTTTCTTATGAAAGCTTCAAGGAATGGATGCCGGAAATGGTGTTTACTCAAGAGTTGTTTGATTACTTTGAACCGCAATTTAAGTTTGTTATTGTACACAATGAAATAGAATAATTCTTGAGTTTGATAAAAAGCCACTTAGGTGTGAAATCATTCACGACTTTGTTATAATAAGTATACAATTAGAAGGGAAAGGGTGTTTGGTATATGCCTAGACGCGAAGAAATATTGAAATTATTGGAAACTGACAGTCGCTTAACAGCTAACGAAATTGCCATTTTATTGGCTATGGAACCGGCGGAAGTCGCGCGTTTGATTGCGGAAATGGAAGCAGATCGCATTATTTGCGGGTATCATACATTGATTAACTGGGATAAGACAGATGACCAAAGTGTGTCAGCGATTATTGAGTTGAAAGTGAACCCACAACGCGGGAAAGGTTTCGACCGTATCGCTGAAAAAATTTATCAATTTCCGCAAGTTGAAGCTATTTATCTGATGTCCGGTGGATTTGACTTTAGTGTTGTTTTGAAGAAGGCACCGATGAAGGAAATTGCGGCTTTCGTATCGGACCGTTTATCGATTATTGAGGAAGTTCAATCGACTTCAACGCATATTATCTTGAAGAAATACAAAGACCACGGGACTTTATTTGTGAAACAAGACAAAGATAAACGGATGGTGGTAACGCCGTGAGAAATTTCCTGAATAAGAAAGTTTTAGGTATCGAACCTTCCGGCATTCGCCGATTCTTCGATATTGCGAATGAAATCGAAGATGTGATTTCGCTTGGTGTGGGGGAGCCGGATTTCGATACGCCTTGGCATGTCCGTGATGAAGGGATGTACGCTCTGCAAAAAGGACGGACTTTTTACACGGCGAATGCAGGGTTATTGGAATTGCGTCAAGCGATTGCGGATTATATCGAACGCAAGTGGCAAATCGCCTATAATCCGCGTACAGAAGTGTTGGTCACAGTTGGCGGAAGTGAAGCGATTGACTTAGTGATGCGAGCAACACTTGAACCGGGCGACGAAGTAATTTATACAGAACCTTGCTATGTTTCCTATCTGCCTTGTATTACTTTGGCAGACGGGGTGCCGGTAGCCATTCCGCTTAAGGAAGAAAATCAATTCCGTCTAACTGCAGAAGAACTGGAAGCGGCAATTACACCGCGTACGAAGGCCGTCATTCTGTCGTTCCCGAATAATCCGACAGGAGCGGTAATGAGCCGTGAAGATTTGGAAGCATTAGCGGAAGTCATTTTGAAGCATGATTTACTGGTCATTACGGACGAAATCTATGCGGAGTTGACTTATGGTGAGGACAAACATGCCAGCGTGATTGAAATTCCGGGCTTGCGTGAGCGTACGATTTATATTAACGGTTTTTCAAAAGCGTATGCAATGACCGGCTGGCGTCTAGGCTATTGTTGTGGACCGGAAGATATTATGCGCCAGATGATTAAGATTCATCAATTTGCGATTATGGCTGCGCCGACAGTGAGTCAATATGCGGCGATTACAGCGCTGCGCAACGGTGACGAAGACATCATGATGATGCGCGAGAGTTATAATCAACGTCGTCGTTTCTTATTAAGTGAATTGTCGCGCTTAGGCATTCCGTGTTTTGAACCGTTTGGCGCGTTCTATATTTTCCCGAATATTTCTCAATTTGGTTTGAGTTCCGAAGAGTTTGCTACGCGTTTGATTCGTGAGTTCAAAGTAGCAGTTGTGCCGGGATCGGCGTTCGGGAAGTCGGGAGAAGGCTTTGTGCGGATTTCATATGCATACTCCATTGCCGAACTGAAAGCAGCGTTCGAACGAATTGAACAATTCATTCATACTCTCAAAAAAGAGGAAGCATAATTCACAGAACTAGCATCATCTCCTTGATGACAGGAGGATGCTAGTTTTTTGTGTGGTGTGGTGAAGATTACAGAGTTTCTTTTTGGTAGTAAATGAAGTAAAATAGAGGCAAGACAGGATATAAGAGAGGATTTAGACTATGTTGATTGGATCGCATGTTTCCCTCAGCGGGAAAGATATGTTATTAGGTTCTGCCAAGGAGGCAGCATCTTACGGAGCTAATGTCTTTATGGCATACACAGGCGCGCCACAAAATACGCGTCGTAAAGATATTACCACATTCAAAAAAGAAGAAGCCTACGCATTCATGGCTGCCAACGGGATTGAGTTCTTTACCATCCATGCGCCGTACATTGTAAATTTAGCGAACATGATTAAAGAAGGTTACTTTGAGTTTGCGTGTAACTTTTTGCGTCAAGAAATTGAGCGTGTTGAAGTCTTGGGTGCTCACCAAATGACATTGCATCCCGGTTCGCATGTTGGAGAAGGTGTCGATGTAGGGATTGCACAAATTGTACGCGGCTTGAATGAGGTGTTGAGAGCTGATCAAACACCGCAGATTGCGTTGGAAACGATGGCGGGAAAAGGAACTGAACTTGGTCGCACCTTTGAGGAATTAGCGCGGATGATAGAAGGTGTGACACACAACGAGAAATTATCCGTAACGCTCGATACTTGCCACGTGTATGATGCCGGTTATGATATTGTCAACGATTTTGACGGCGTCTTGAATCAATTTGACAAAATCATCGGATTGGACCGCCTGAAAGTGTTGCATATCAATGATTCCAAAAATCCTTTCAACAGCCACAAAGATCGCCATGCTAATATTGGGGAAGGAAGCATTGGCTTTGAAGCCTTGAATTATATTGTGCATCACCCGCAATTAGTACACATTCCTAAAATTTTGGAAACGCCGTGGGTGACACTCGAAGATGGAAGCCAAGTCGCACCATACAAGCAAGAAATCGCAATGTTCAGAGCAGGGAAATACAATCCGAACTTAATGCAGGACATTGTGAACCAAGCGTAGAGAGGAAGGGGAAATCATGTTACGACATCACAGTGATTGTTGTGGCAATCATAGCCATTCAACGCATAATAATTGTCATGAAGAAACGCTAGCGGCTGACGAAATTGTAGCGCGCGGACTTCAACAACTCAAAGCTGCCGGTTTCAAAATGACTAAAAAACGCGAAGAAATTTTGCGAATTTTTGCGGAGAATCATCGTTATTTGAGCGCGAAATATATTCATGACCAACTGAGCGAAAAATATCCGACAATGAGTTATAATACAACGTACCGCAATATTTATGATTTCGTTGAAGAGGGCTTATTAGAGGCAACAGAATACAACCAAGAGCAAATGTTCAGAATCAATTGCTGGCAATGTGACCATGATCACCACCATCACCATTTCATTTGCACGGATTGCGGCACAACAATCCCGCTCGATGCCTGTCCGATGGAACATTTACATACGGACTTATCACAGGTACAGGTGGAGTGGCATCGATTCGAAATTTTCGGCAAATGCCAAAAATGTTTGAAAAAAGATAAAAATTATACAAAAACAGTGTAAAAAATGTACAAAAATGAGAATTTGCATAAATTTAACTTGAAAACTTTAGAACGTTTGTTATAATAGTTAGAGAACTGTATGTGGATACAATATCCAACGGAAAGTTACTATATGCTCGGGGGGAGGGGAACCAAATGTCTAAGACAGTCGTTCGTGATAACGAAACTTTAGATGACGCTCTTCGTCGCTTCAAGCGTAACGTTTCTAAAACAGGTACTTTAAGAGAGGCTCGTAAACGCGAGTTCTATGAGAAACCAAGTGTTCGTCGTAAGAAGAAATCAGAAGCAGCTCGTAAAAGAAAGTTTTAATCATACGCTTTAAGCAAATAACGAAAAAGAACAGTAACAGGACAATGCGTCTTGGAACTGTTCTTTTTTATGTAGAGCAATCCAGATGATAAGCCGTTATGATATGTTTTTTGCGGACGAAAGAAAAATTTCGTGCTATAATGGAAAAGAAAGAACGATTAAATATCATGTTAAAGTGGGGGATAGTAAATGGAAGTAATAGATAAAGTACAAATTCGTATGAACGGCTTGGAATTGGCAGGAGAACCCGGCGAATGGCTTCAAGATAAGCGCTTATTATCATTATTAGAATTGAATGCCGAATGTTTAACGGAGTTTCTGGAAACGGAAATATTGGATAACCCGTTCATTGAATTGGATTATGCCGATGCCAAAATGACGTCAACTGTACGCGCGCAAGAAACGGTCTTAGGCGTTGACCCGCAAATGCCTGAAATGCCACAAACATTACCGGCATTTCTATTCGAACAAATTATGATGTTCAGACAGACCCCGATTCGTAACGCAATGGTACGTTTAATTGATTATCTTGATGAGCGTGGTTATATTCCTCATACTTATCAAGAATTAGCAGCGAAATTAGAGTTGCCTGAAATCATTGTACTCGATGCTTTGACACTCGTGAAACAACTGGAACCGAGCGGTGTTGGTGCTTTCGATTTGCGAGAATGCTTGATGTTGCAAACCGAGCAAGATTCACACGCACCGAATGTTGCCTACTATTTATTAGAAGAATTTTTCGCTGAATTATCTGACAAAAAATTCGACACCATCGTGGCGAAAACCGATTTGACGATGGCGGAAATTCAAGATTGCGTGCAATATTATCATACATTAAGAACGATGCCGGCAGCGATGTTCGAGCGTAGAACGCAATTATCATCTTTTGTGCCGGATGTTGCCGTTGCCATTCATGAAGGAAGGTTGGCTGTTAGTTACAATCATCAGTATTCTCCAAAGATTGTGTTTAATCAGTCTTATTTTGCGGAGATGGAAGCAACGCAAGACCCGGAAGTTTTGGCATATATCGCCCCTCAAAAAGAAGGTTATCACGCTTTGTCAACATTGTTGTTGCAAAGAGAATACTTGATTCTGAAAGTAGCACAGGCGATTGTGACAGCACAGTATGATTTATTTACTCATGCAACTGAGATAAAGGCACCGCTTTTGCTGAAACAAATTGCTCAACTGACAGACTTACCTGAACCGATTGTCAATTTAATTGTAACCAATAAGTATTTGGAATTCGAGAAAATGGTCAATTCATTTGCGGACTTCATTACGGTGGCAACGCACGAAGGACGCGGTGGTTTTACCGCCGAGAATGTCAAGCAAATGGTGCAAGAAGTCATTAGTCAAGGAGGAACGACGCTATCGAATGCGGAGATTATTCGCCAACTTGCTGAACGCAAAGTCATCATTACTGAACGCATGGTAGAACATTATCGCCAAAATATTGGACAGTAACGCATACAAATTATATCCCCCAAAGCCGGAAGTGCATACGCATTAAGGCAATGGGGGATATTGTTATTTATTCGCCGCTGAAATAGAAGAGCGGGTTATTATTATTCGTCAAGTGAACAGGCAAGAGCATTTGAGTCGCTTCATCATAGTATGCAACCATAACCAGTCGGTTTCCTAAATGTGCCAAGACATTGTTCAAGAGTAGGAAATCATTCTCAGGGAGCATTTGATTTGCTTTCTCGAATGACATCGGCACAATGACTTGCGCTACATAGACTTTATCTTTACCGAGATTGAAGCTAATTTGGCGTACGGTTGCGTTCAAACTCTTAATCGATTCGTCTTCCTGCAAATAAGTTTGAATCTCTTGCAGTGTGTCTGCCGGAATTTCGGAGTAGTTTGCTTCTTTCTCGCTAGCAGAGTAGTTTGATTGATAATATTCGGTAATGGCAGTCATCAATTCTTCTTGTGAGAAGGTTAAAGGTGCGCTGACTTTCGGATACTGCATATCGCCCGAAATCGATTCATCAAAGAGTGAGATAACCGTTGGTTCAACTGATGAGCTGGAGGAGCTTTCACTAGTTGTAGCACTTTCTTGACTGGAGCTTACGCTGGAACTGATGCTTTCAGTAGGTGCGGGTTGGTTTTTTTGTAGGAGGTTGCATCCGCCTAATAGAACGGCGGCTAGTAATGTGTAATAACGTTTCATATTTAATCATTCCTTATTCTTTCAAAATGTTATGGCTCTATTGTAACAGAAACGATTGCCTACTAGGTAACAGAATGCTAACAGTCTTGTATCATTGCTCAAGGTGGTGGGCGAGTGTTTTTGCTTGTAAAAGGTTGCGACATGCGATAAGATAATTAACATTGTTAAGTATTAACGTGGTTAACCAGGAGAGAAAAAATGGAATATAGAGAAGCATTACGAGAAATTTATCAACTGAATCATCGTTTACGACAAGTTTTGCATGGAGAGCATGTGCGGAGTATGTCGCGGAGCGAGTTTCATATTTTGCATCAACTAGTGGACCAACGGGTAGGGAGCCCGATTATGAAAGTATCCGATTTGTCTAAATCTTTATGCGTATCACCGCCTGCTGTATCGCGAACGATTAAAGCTTTGGAAGCCAAAGATTGGATTCAACGTGTTGAAGCGGGCGATGATCGTCGCAATACTTATGTTGAGGCAACAGAAGTCGGTAGAGAGGCGTTTCAGCAGATGATTGAGCAATTTGAAGGCTTTATGACAGAAGGATTAAGCCAAATCCCTGTTGTCGAGTTGGAACATTTTATTGATGTCGGGAATCGCTTAATTGAAATTCTGATGCAACAACAAGAAAATTTATAGGAAGAGGCGTAAAATGAAACATTTATTGAAACAATTGAAGCCCCATTGGTTGCAAATAATCGTATTGATTGTGTTGCACATGGGACAAGCGTATACCACATTGTTATTGCCGGATTATACATCCAATTTGATTGATACCGGCATCCAAAATGGCGGCTTTACTTATGCTGTGCCGGCAACATTGACAAAGGAGTCGGCGTCGGAGTTGCAAACTTTTTTTGGTGGGGAGGAGCTGGAAGTGTTCACTGCGCATTATCGTCAAAGTGATGCGGGACATTATGTATTAACCACTCCGATAAAAGAAGCGGAATTGACGCAATTGGAGTCTGTATTGGTTAAGCCGTTAGCAATGGCGCAACTCAGTCAGACAATGCCGAATCAAGTAGCAACACAGCAAGTTGACGCATTGAGTGAGATTGCCATTCACAATATCGCCATTCAATTTGTAAAAGACCAATATGCCGCAAGCGGACAAGATGTAGCCGCGCATCAAATTCAATATTTATTTACCGAAGGTAGCAAAATGCTCGTCATTGCCTTCTTGATGTTAGCATCCGCAATCGGCGCCTATTATTTATCGGCAGTTATCGGCGCAAAAATCGGGCATGATTTACGTTCGCGTACTTTTGAACATGTATTGCAATTCTCGCAACGTGAAATCAATAAGTTTTCGACAGCATCATTGATTACGCGTAGCACTAATGATATTCAGCAAATTCAGACAGTGATTACGATTATCTTGCGGATTTCATTGTACGCACCGATATTGGTAATCGGAGGCGTTGTCCATGTGATGCGCGATAATGTGAGTATGACTTGGATTGTTGTGCTGGCGGCGTCATTAGTGTTAACTGTAGTGGGTACCTTAATCGGCTTAACGATGCCTAAATTCAAACTACTGCAAAAACAAATCGATAAAGTGAATTTGCAAGCGCGCGAAATATTGACGGGATTACAAGTGATTCGTGCGTATGGACGCCAAGATGAAGAGGCGAATCGTTTCGATCAAGCGAGTGTCGCCTTGAAGCGGACACAATTATTCACGAATCGCGTCATGTCATTGCTACCACCTTTACTGATGATTATTATGAATGGAACATCCGTCTTGATTATTTGGGTAGCCGGACATCGAATTGCGGCAGGTTTACTGCAAGTAGGGCAGATGACCGCCTTTATTAGTTATACATTGCAAATTATTTTTGCGTTCATGTTGATGACGATGTTAGCTGTGATGTTGCCACGGGCAATCGTGTCAGCAGAACGGGTGCAAGAAATATTGGCAGAACCTTTGGCGATTCAAGATCCGATTCAAGCTACAGAATTGCCAAGTCCTCAAGGAGTAGTGGCTTTTCATAATGTTAGCTTCCGTTATGACGGAGCAGAAGCCGATACTTTGCAAGACGTGAATTTTGTGGCGCGACCGGGGGAAACGACAGCTATCATCGGCAGTACGGGTAGCGGTAAATCAACCGTCTTGAATTTACTGATGCGCTTTTACGATGTGAGTAAGGGGAGTATTACGATAGACGGGGTGGATATTCGTCAGTTGAAGCAAAGAACACTACGTGATCTCATCGGTTATATCCCTCAAAAAGGTGTCTTATTCTCCGGGACGGTTGCCAGCAATATCGGGTACGGTGTTCCTCAACTGGAAGAAGCGCAACTACAAGAAGCAGCCAGTATCGCGCATGCAAGTGAATTCATCGAGGAGAAAGCGGACGGCTATCATGCATTAGTGTCACAAGGCGGCAGCAATGTGTCCGGCGGACAAAAGCAACGCCTATCCATTGCGCGTGCCATCGCCAAACAACCGCGTATTTACCTGTTTGACGATAGCTTCTCGGCATTGGATTATCGAACCGATGCGTCATTGCGACAAGCACTTGCTACCAAAACCGCACAAGCAACAGTAATCATTGTTGCGCAACGTATCAGTACAATTATCAATGCGGACCAAATTATCGTATTGGATGAAGGACGTGTAGTAGGCTTAGGCACTCATTTGCAGTTAATGGAAACATCGCAAGTGTACCGTGAAATTGCGACTTCACAATTATCGCAAGCGGAACTGGAACAACATGCCAAAGGAATGGAGGGATAAACATGAGCCAAACAACGAATCGACAACAAACGCCGACCATTCGTCGTGGCGGTCCTCAACCGCTTGGAGCGGGCGAGAAACCGAAAGATTTTGCGTCAAGCTTCAAACGGATTATGAGCGAAATCGTTCAATATAAGTGGCACATGTTAGTTGTCATCCTAGCCGGTGTTGTGTCGACTTTATTTACAATTGTCGGACCGAAGCAACTAGGGCGAGCGACGACGGAACTTTTTGCCGGGGTGATGCGTCAAATGCGCGGACAAGGTGGGATAGAGTTTGATGTGATTGGACGTATCTTACTGACGGTATTGGCATTATATATTGTGAGTTCTGTATTCAGTGCCTTGCAAGGCTATATGATGAGTACCATTACGCAAGAAGTCAGCTATCGTCTCCGCCAGAAATTAATGGCGAAAATAGACCGTTTACCGATGAGTTACTTTGAATCGCGCCCGTATGGCGAAGTGTTGTCGCGTGTCACGAATGATATTGATACGCTAGGCAATGGATTGAGCCAAAGTGTGACTACGGTGATTACAGCTTTATTGACGATGCTGGGAATCGGCTATATGATGTTGACCATCAGCCCGCTGATGACTGGGATTACATTGTTAGTTATCCCAATCAGTTTCCTTTCCATTCGTTTCTTAATGCGCCGCTCACAAAAATACTTCAAACAACAGCAAGATTCCCTCGGTGTAATCAATGGACAAATCGAAGAAGTCTATGCGGGGCAACACATTGTCAAAGCTTTCAACCAAGAAGAGAATACCTTGAACCATTTTGTTAAGGAGAGTCAAGTGTTGGAGGAGTCGGCATGGAAAGCGCAATTCTTCTCCGGTATGATGTTTCCGTTAATGCGCTTCGTGTCAAATTTAGGGTATGTCGGTGTGGTGATTTCCGGGGCGTATTTAGTCATTCAAGGACAAGTGAGCGTGGGGGATATCCAAGCCTTTATTCAGTACGCCAACCAATTCACACAGCCGATTACCCAAATTGCGCAAGTCGTGACAATGATGCAGTCAATGGCGGCAGCAGGTGAGCGTATCTTCGAATTATTGGACGAAGCGGAAGAGGAACAGGAAGTCGGAGAAGTCTTGGATGTGGCAGCGATTCAAGGCGATGTTGCGTTCGAACAGATTCAATTCGGTTACGATGCCAATCAGCAAGTCATTCATGATTTCAGCGCGCGTATTCAACCGGGGCAGAAGGTGGCGCTTGTCGGACCTACCGGTGCCGGTAAATCAACGATTGTTAAATTATTGATGCGCTTCTACGATGTGAATCAAGGGAATATTCGTTTAGACGGTAAAGGTATTCGCCAATTTACACGTCGCAGTTATCAACAGGCAATGGCGATGGTTTTGCAAGATACATGGCTATTTCAGGGAACGATTATGGAGAATATTCGTTATGGGCGTTTGGATGCAAGCGATGAAGCAGTGTATGAAGCGGCTAAATCAGCACGGGTTCACCATTTCATTCAATCTTTACCGGGTGGCTATCAGTTTGAATTGAACGAGGAAGCCAGCAATATTTCGCAAGGACAGAAGCAATTATTGACGATTGCACGTGCCATTCTGGCAGATCGTCCTTTGTTAATACTGGATGAAGCAACCAGTTCGGTCGATACACGGACAGAGATTCTCATTCAAGAAGCAATGGATCGCTTGATGAAAGGTCGCACCAGTTTCATCATTGCCCACCGCTTGTCAACGATTCGAGATGCGGATTTAATTTGTTACATGGAGCACGGCGATATCGTCGAGCAGGGAAACCATGAGGAATTGATGGCATTAGATGGCAAGTATGCCAACTTATACAATAGCCAATTCCTCGCCTAACCAATTCAAAAAACACGCACCTTTCTTTCTGAATGACTTCCCCCGCTTTACTGTTTACGCAGTAAAGCGGGTTTTTGATAGGGACTGGATAAGCGGTGCGCTGCATGACTCAACGTTTGCAGTGAACGTAACCATCGGCGTGCCGATGTTACTTTAATTTTTAGAAAGGCGAGAATTCTGCATGCTGAGGGTACTTAAATTTTTAGCGAGGCAGGAATTCTGCGTGCGGGGGTTACTTTAATTTTTAGAAAGGCAGGAATTTGGCGTGCCGAGAGTACTTTAATTTTTAGAAAGGCAGGAATTTGGCGTGCCGAGAGTACTTTAATTTTTAGAAAGGCAGGAATTTGGCGTGCCGGGGTACTTTAATTTTTAGAAAGGCAGGAATTCGGCATGCCGAGGTTACTTTAATTTTTAGAAAGGCAGGAATTTGTCGTGCCGGGGGTACTTTAATTTTTAGCGGGGCAAGAATTCGGCATGCCCGGAAGCACTCGCTAGTTGTTTGGAAGAGAAAGTTTGAGGATACTTGGTGAAAGTTGCGTGTTTTTCCGTGAAAAAGTAGCATCTAGGAAGAGAATGCGATACAATGCAAAGAGCGATAAAGTGAGCAGAGAAATGGAGTAAATAAACATGTTGGAAGTAAGATTAGCGTTTCAAACCCTGTGGCGCTGGTGTGTCCGTCTGGTGAGTTTCAGCATTGCGAGTGTGATACTTGTAGTGGGCGGCATCAATTTATTTGTGATATTATTTGCGCAGAGCCGAACGCTGACGGTTGAAGAATTAACGCAAAGCACACAGCAGGCGAAAGTGCCGATTCTTATTCTCGGCGCCGGCGTGATTAACAACGAAACGCCGAGTAGCATTCTGGCGAAGCGCCTCGACAAAGCGCTTGAAGTGCATCAAGCGTTGCCGAACAACCCGCTGATTGCCAGCGGTGACCACCGAGAAGATAATTATAATGAAGTTGCTGTGATGAAGCATTATTTAATTGAACACGGCGTTGACAGCAACCAAATTTACTTGGATCACGCCGGCTATTCGACTTACGATAGCCTCTATCGCTTCAAAAAAGTCCTCAACCAAGATAAAATCATCATCGTTACACAAGGTTATCATCTATCACGGGCGTTACTATTGGCGGACAGCTTAGGCATTGATGCCGTTGGAGTGGCGGCGGACGAAGTACCGTCCACCCGTTGGCAAAGAGAAGTGCGTGAGATTGGGGCGCGTTTGAAAGATTTCGCAGTGGCATACCTCGGTTACCGTCCGCCACAGCCGGAAGAAGCGTATGCTTTTTCCTTGCAAGAATCGGGCGATTTAACGAACACGAAAGAAAGTTTACGAAACGATTAGCCGCTATATAAGGGGGAAGCGACATGGAACATAAGGGAACGCAAGAATTGATGACGGAACGTTTACGTTTGCGACGATTTGTGCAAGGTGATGCGCAGGCAATGTACGAACATTGGGCAAGTGATGAGACCGTGACCGAATATTTAACGTGGTACCCGCATGACAGCGTTGAAAGTACGCACGCATTATTGCGCACATGGGTGGCGGATTACGCACAGCCCCATCAATATTTATGGGGCATTGAACTCGGCGGCACATTGATTGGCAGTATTTCAGTTGTCGACATGGAAGAAGACGCCAATGTATGCGAAATCGGCTACTGTATCGGCACAAAATGGTGGAACCATGGTTATGTTACCGAAGCAATGCAGGCGGTGATTCAATTCCTCTTTGAAGAAGTCGGGTGTCACCGAATCGTAGCGAAGCACGATGAACGCAATCCGGCTTCCGGTAAAGTCATGCTGAAGTGCGGACTGCAACACGAAGGGACACACCGTGATTGCCGCAAGAATAAAGGCGAGTACGTGACCGTGCTGACGTACGCCATTTTGGCGACGGATAAGCGAGATAGCAGGACACACCACATCCTATAAAAGTAGCGATATGGCAGAAGTAGAGAGCATAAGGCATTCCGATGATACGGAAGAACGGAATTGAAAGGAGAGCGTAATGAAATCATTTTGGATTAATTTAGGCGTTGAAGACATTGAGAAAGCCGCAGAATTTTATAGCAAGATTGGATTTGAAGTCGCCACAAACGGAGACATCAAATCCGCAAGGTTGCCGGAAGGAGGAATTTTAATTCTTTTTCCAAAAGAGGTGTTTAAGAAGAGAGTTCCTTTCAACTTAGCGAAAGCAGGCAACGAAGTTCTCATCAGTCTAAACGTATCGACAAGAGAAGAAGTTGACAGCTTGATTCAAAAAGTAGTAGCGCACGGTGGTATCGTGACGCATGAGCCGACGGATGCACATGGCTTTTATGGTGCCAGCTTCACCGATTTAGACAATCATCATTTCAATGTTATCGTTATGTAAACACTAATAAAAATCCTCCGACATTAGACAATTCGTCAATGTCGGAGGATTTATTTTGTTAATGGCATTATTGTCCGTTATTGTTATTCGGGTCGTTGCTCGGTTGCTCATTATTTTGTTGGGAAGATTCATCAGAGGAGCCGTTCTCGCTTTGAGAAGACGAACTTGATGAGGAGTCGCTGCTTTGCTGTTGCTGTCTGCGACGTTGTTCTTCCAATTGAGCACGGTAGCTTGCCCAGAAGGCTGCTTGTTCATCCGGTGTGGCACCGAACAAGAAATTGTAACTTAAGACGGGCGCCGGATAACTCACTTTGAAGACATCTTCGTAAACCGGACCGGCAATCGGAATGGAACCATTGTCTAAGGTAACCGTTCCCGGTAGTGTCCCAGTCGCTTGCAAAACAGGCGTTCTGACAACACTTGCCGGTTGTTCAAAGACACGGTCGACACCGAATATTTCAGGACGGACGCGGTATAAATCATTGATGACGCGCGACCAATAGAGTTGGCTGCGTTCACTTTCACGTCCATAACCGTCTTCGATATTGATAGTCAAGTTAGCGTATTTAGAATCATACCCAATCCAAGAACCGATTGTAATCGCCGGTGTTGAGGCAATCATCCAAACGTCTTTAGAGTTCTCACTGATTCCTGTTTTGGCAATCCAATCGCCGCCCATTTCCATGTAGCCGCGTGCGATACGTGCGGTTCCTTCGGACATCGTATTACGTAGCATATCGACCATTAGATAGTTCGTATCTTCCGAGAAGACTTGAACAGGTTTCAATTCATGTTGGAAAACAATATTGCCTTCCGAATCTTCGATACGTTCAATGTAATAGCCTTCAATATATTGTCCGCCGTTCGCAAAGGTAGCGAAGGCTCTCGTTTCTTCGAGGACAGTAGGGCCTTTGCTGACGCCACCGATAGAGAAGGATAAGTTGCGAACGTCTTCCGGTGTATATGAACTTGCGGTGTTGAAGCCCATTTTTTCCAAGTAGCCGACAACATCCACATGGCGGTTCAATAATTCTTGGTAGACACGGATAGCAGGCAAGTTGTCAGATTTGTACAATGCGACGCGGGCAGACTCGTTGCCGCCACTTACCACGCTACCATAGTTAGTTGGTGTCCAAGTGGTGCCGTCTTCGAATGTTTGGACGAAGGCGGTATCCGGAATCATTGTCGCTGGCGTAATGATATTCTCTTCGATTGCCGGACCGTAGACTGCCAATGGTTTAATCGTTGAACCTGGAGAACGACGCACGCTGAATGCATGGTCAATCTGGTTGGAATCGTAATCCGTACCGGAAACGAAACCTAACACCTTACCGGAAGCGTTGTCGATAATCACTAAGCCGTTCTGAACCGTCTCGATATAAAAATGCTCATGCCCGGTTTCAGGGTCAACGTGAATCCCCTCGTGAGCAACTCCCAATTCGCCGACATATTGTTTGGCAGACACTTGAAGTTGGTCATAAATTTGCTTGTCAATAGTGGTGTAAACTTTATAGCCACCGGTTTTGAGTTGTTGTTCTGCGTCAAAATAGTATTGATTGTACCAGTCGTCATCGGCGTACACTTGATTCCAAGTGAGGTTGTCTTTTTGGATATTGAGGCGCATTAGTTGTTCAATGGCGCCTTGCATCATCGCTTGGTATAAGTAGGATTGACGTTCCGGACTTTTCGGAGCAGTCGGCAAGAAGTCTTGTGTAATATCATAAGTCAAAGCTTCTTCATAAACTTCTTTCGTAATCTTTTGCGTACGATACATTCTGAATAAGACTTCTTTCATTCGTTCGATGCCTGCTGAATGGTCGTCGCGTAATTTACCGTGTTGGTCGTACGGGGTATAGCCGTACGGATTTTGCGGTAGACCGACAAGGAAGGCGGCTTGCGGTAAATTGACTTCATTTGTCTTCTTACCGAAAACGCCCTCACTGGCTTTGGCGATTCCTGCCACATTTTCCCCGCTGTTGTTGCGACCGAAAGGTGACACGTTTAAGTAAGCAATGAGAATCTCGTCTTTCGAGAAGAAATTCTCCAAACGCAAGGCTAATAGAATTTCATTCGCCTTACGGAAGAAGGTCACGTCATTTGTCAGTAAACGTTGTTTCACTAATTGCTGAGTTAAGGTAGAACCACCGGTTGCCGCACCTAATGACAAGACAGATTGTAAGGTTGCTCGCAAGATTGCTTTCGGCATTACCCCCGGATGCTCATAAAAATGCTCATCTTCCGTGGCGATTAAGCCATCGATAATGAAAGGTGATACTTCGCTCAATTCGGTGACGGAGCGCACAACATCGGCTTGGACGTTGGCGATTTTTTCGCCGTTGGCGTAGTAAATGGCACTCAATTGCTCTAATTGATTGATTTGTGTTGCCATTTCGTCACGGGTTGGCGGTGGTGTTTGAGAAACTAAATGTGCAAAATATCCGATACCGGCACCTGCCCCTAGTGAACCGAGCAGCAAGCCGATGAGTACAATGTATAAGACAAGACGTTTCAAGACGTTTAAGCCGACATTGAACCCGAAGATAATTCGATCATTCCAAGAAAAGTTCTTCAATGAGTATTTAGAACGTGGTCGTACACGTTTGATTGTTGAAGCTGCGCTATCTTGTTCAGGGGACAGCTCAGTTTCAATTTCATCTTCTTGGCTATTTGTCATTGTTTCCGGTTGAATAGTAGTCGGTTCATCTGAATGAGATTCAGTCATTTCTGAAGCGGTTGCTTCAATGATTGGTACAACAACAGTGGCTTCAACATCCGTTTGTTCACTTGTCGTCTTTTCTTCGACTGGATTTGAAGTCGTGTCATCATCAATCGATACGAATTCCAATTCCAATGCCGGTTCTTGTTCAGTAGCAGTATGTGAATTTTCAGGCATGTTTGCAATAGACGGGGTCGACGTTGGTGAAAGGATGCTTTTCTCTTCTGAAGGAGTTGTTATTTTACTTTCTTTAGCTGGTGCGCCACTCGTTGCTTCCGTTTGAGCCATGATTGTCGAAGGCTTCGGTTGGAAACGTTCTTTATGGGAACGTAATACTTCTTCCTCTGTTTCGTAAGTGGCTAATTCTTCCACTCGTAAGCGACGTCTACGTTCACGTTCTTTACGAATTTCTTCCGGAGTAGGTAACGCTGAACGCTGTTCGGGAGAAGAGCTAATGGTGCGACTTTCAATCGAACGCGGACGTGCCGGTATTATCGGACGAACGTCATCGCTCATCTGCAATGTTTCGCGACTTGGTTGTCGGGTTGCAGATGCACCTTTACCAATTCCCGGCAAAATAGTTTCCGCTTGTTCTCGCTGTTGCGAAGTAGTATCGGTCGGTTTTTGCCCATTAGACGCGCTGATTGCAGGTTGGCGAACTTCCGATTTGGTTTCCTCTTTCCGTTCTGCTTTTCGTTCGGTTGTTCGAACTTTTGTGGTGTCGACTTCCGTGTCATTTGTCATCTGCGTTGACACAGGTCTTGAGGTTTCCGTTGTTGCGGCAACTTCCTGTTTATCGGATACGGCTGCTTCGCGGACAGGGACATTTGTGTCTGAAGCCGTTGCATCGTGAGCGACTGCCGGTTTCTTTTTGCGTAAGGCACGTTTAGGCAATGTTGGTTCTAAGAGCGCTCCATCTTGACGTTCCGGCAGGTCATCGACATACGGGTTGTACTTCATCGAATCGTCTGCGCTCAAATCACTGAAAAGAGATTTCATCTTCTTGAAGGATTTATTGAACAACTTAGATGATTTCTCTGATACGGTTTCCTTATCGCTCGGTTCATATTGCCACTCGTTTGCCTCGGAAGAAACATCCTGCTTTTGCTGTGGAAGGTTTGGTTTCTTCGGCTTTGGTGACGAAATATTGGAAGCTTTTTTCAAATATTTTTGATAGAGTTCCGGATCTGTTTGCGTTTGTTGGTTGCGAGCAGATTCAGAAGACGAATGACGGCGAGATGAAGGGATGCTTTCATCTTCGGGATAATCAAAGGAAACATCATAGAAGTTTCGGTTGTCATTCTGTTGTCGTTTCTGTTTGTCATCAGGTGTCTGTGTCATTCTATCACCTATCTTTCTTATAAAATTAGCGGACGGTAAGGTGTTGCCTCCGGTCCGCTTTCCCTTCAAAAAATTAAGCTGTCACTTCGTCTGACAAACTTTCTCCTAACGCATTCAAGCGTGCTTCCCATTCTTCTGTTGTCAAGTGATTCTCTGCAACATAACGGTTTGCATGGTTTCTGCGACACTCCGCTGTACAACCGCGTAAATATTTCGCTTCATTCTCTTCAGACATAATGACTTGTTTGTTACAGAATGGATTACCGCAATTTACCGTGCGCTCGCATGGTGAACCATCAAAAATATCTTTACCGACAATTTGTTTATCCACTTGGTTAATTTCAACAGCAATACGGTCATCGAAGACGTACATTTTGCCGTCCCATAACTCGCCGCGTACTTCAGGGTCTTTACCGTAAGTAGCAATTCCGCCGTGAAGTTGACCAACGTCTTTGAATCCTTCGCGCAATAACCAGCCGGAGAATTTCTCGCAGCGGATACCGCCGGTACAATAAACAACAACGCGTTTCTCCATGAATAATTCTTTGTTATCGCGTACCCATTGCGGTAATTCACGGAAGCTGCGAATGTCCGGACGAATTGCGCCACGGAAGTGTCCTAAGTCGTATTCATAGTCGTTACGTGTATCTAATACAACCGTGTTCTCGTCTAATAAAGCTTCTTTGAATTGTTTCGGATCCAAATATTCGCCTGTCAATTCTAATGGGTTAATATCTTCTTCGCCGTAAGGGATGTTTAACAATGCTGGGCGAGGGCGGACAAACATTTTGCGGAATGCGCAAGTATCTTCCTCGTCTTCCTTGAACCATAAGTCTTCAAATCCCGGTAATGAATGAACATAATTCTTGTAAGCTTCCGTTTGTTCAACCGTTCCGGAAACTGTTCCGTTAATGCCTTCCGTTGCGACCAAAATACGACCTTTCAAGCCGATTTCCTTACATTTAGCTAAATGCTCAGCCGCGAAAGCCTCCGGATTCTCAATCGTAGTATACTTGTAGTACAAAAGTACACGGTATGGTTTTGTCATAAAAAAATTTCCTCCTTGCAGTTGCATGCTGCATGATATAGTTTAGACCTCTATTATACGTCAAAATCACGGTACTAACAACTTTTTCACTAAGAAAGTTCTATGAAGAATATTAAAATTCTGCTAAGTATTGATTTCAAAAGCTGACAGGACTATACTAGACTAATCTCTAATTTAGGAAGAAGGAACATAGATGAATGATATGACGACAGGTTCCCCATTGAAGAAGATTGTTGTCTTTGCTATCCCATTGATTATCGGAAATATCTTCCAATTATTTTATAATATGGCGGATACTTTTATTGTCGGGAAGACAATGGGGGTAGAAGCATTAGCAGGTATCGGGGCAGCGGGTAGTGTCATGTTCTTGGTATTAGGTTTCTCGCAAGGTTTTGCAGCCGGTTTGTCGATTCCGATTGCCCAAGCATACGGCGCCAAAGATTACGAGAAAGTGCGGCGCAGTGTCACGATTAACTGGGTGCTCGCTTTGAGCGTTTCGGCTGTGCTAACCGTCTTGAGTTTATACGCCTTGCCGACGATTCTGGCATTTATGGGTACGCCAAGTGAAATTATTGAGCATACGAAAGCTTATTTAAGTGTTATTTTTGGTTTTTTATTAGTAACCGTGCTGTACAATATGTTAAGCAATATGATGCGTTCGCTCGGTGACAGTCGCACACCGCTTTATTTTTTGATTTGCGCAGCGGTGACCAATATCGTGTTGGATTATATTTTTATCGGGCAACTAGGCATGGGCGTAGGCGGAGCCGGGCTAGCCACCATTATCTCGCAAGCTTTGGCAGTCGTACTCTGCTTAATGTCAATCTACCATAAGTGGACGTTACTCCGTCCCAATTTCACAAAAAAAAACCTGCGCGCCGACGAGGTTTGGTATCATTGTCGAATTGCCTTCCCAATGGCGTTCCAAGCTTCGATTATCGCGTTAGGAGCAATCTCTGTCACAATGGCATTGAATCGCTTAGGAGCTGTGGCGGTTGCCAGCTTCTCCGCCGCGCACAAAGTCGAATTAGTTGTCATCTTAATTCTGATGTCATTCGGGGTCGCCATGGCGACATACGTTGGACAGAATTTCGGTGCGAAACAATTTGAACGCATCAAGCAAGGTGTCAGACAGTTGACCATTCTTTCCGTGTTCATGTCGGTTGTTTTTGGCTTGATGATGATTGTCGGCGGGAAACACTTAGTTGCCTTCTTCGTCAGCGGGGAGAATGCCGGACAGATGCTGATGTACGGTGAAACGTACTTCTATATGAATGCGCCGTTCTATTGGTTGTTGAGTTTGCTCTTTATTTACCGTTACACGCTGCAGGGTTTGGGAGATAGCGTTGTGCCGACCATCGCCGGCTTTATGGAACTCATCATGCGTGTTGCCGCATCTTTTATCTTGAGCGGTATCTGGGGATTCGCCGGTATTTCCATCGCCAGTCCACTCGCTTGGGTCGGTGCCGTCATTCCCTTATCTTATGCTTATCACACGAAGAAAAATAAATTAGCAACTTTAGTTCGCCTCTAACACCTGTTATAATGAAATTAAATAAAGGAGGAGGGATAAGATGTTAAAGCAAGTGTTAATTATTGCCAACCCGGCTTCGGGGAAGGGATTGGCGCAGGAATATGCCGACAAATTGCGCCAGGTCATCGAAGAAGTTTACCAAGCGCAAGTAGAAGTTCGCAGTACCGAGGGCTTGGGCGATGCCATTCGTTGGAGCAAGAGCGCAATGGACAATGGCTTCGATACAGTATTATGTTTGGGTGGAGACGGCACCGTCAATGAAACGGTGCAAGGTTTGATGCTAGCCGAGGAACGACCGTATTTCGGCTTTGTTCCGTTAGGAACTGTGAATGATTTGGGACGTGCATTAGGGTATGATATGAATCCGGATTGTGCGATTGAGCAGTATCGCAATGTGCAGACAGTTCCGCTCGATATCGCCAGCGTAAACGACCGCTACTTCATGAATGTCTTGGCAATCGGCTCAATTCCTGAAGCCGTGATGAATACCGACTCCGATGACAAGAATAAGCTTGGCTTTTTGGCGTATGTGAAAGACGCAGTTGGCAAAGTACTTGGAGATAATAGCTATCATTTGGAAATTGAAGATAGTCAAGGAAATGTAACGCAATTGGAAACTGACTTGTTGATTGCCGGGTTGACGAATAGCGTTGGCGGCTATGAAGAAATGTTCTCCTTTGCCGATTACGATGACGGCTTATTGCACTTGGCAGCAGTTAAGGGAAGTTCATTAGTGGATTACGCCAAAGTAGCGCTGGAAGGTGGCGTGCAAGAAGAGGGCGAAACCGATAATTTATTTGTGTTATCGGATCATGCTGTGAAAATTCGTAGCCTCAATGCAGAAGACGAGATTGCGAGTAATATTGACGGAGATGAAGGACCGACTTTACCATTGGAATTGACGGTAATCAAACATGCTTTGAAAGTGATTGTTCCGAAAGAACAATAACTGATAACCAAGAAAAGACAACCTGACTTCATGTGTCGGGTTGTCTTTTCTATATGGTAGTGAACTTTAATTAGCTGTGATAGTTTGAGGCGTTCCAATCCACGTAGTAACTGTCGCTACCTTCTACTTGATACAGTGGATAGTTCGTACGGTAGATACTTCCTTCCGCGTCTTGTTCGAGGTACATTGCGAAACCTCTTGGATAGAGGGAAAGAAGTTTAGAGTAGACATGGTCTTGGTCAATGATAATTGTTTTGATTTCTTGATCGCTTTCAAACCAGTCTGTCTTCAGATGGAAATAGGCGCCAGCATTCACTTTAGTTTCGTAAGAGAGAATCGAGATAATTTCTTGACTCATATTGAACACCCTTTCATGAAAGATACTTTCAGTATAACATCTTGTGCAAAAGGTAGCAAATGAAATAATATAGATAATGATATCTTGTTTTAGCCTTTTAGCGGGAAGTATGGTACAATACTGTAATGAAGAGGTAGTTACGGACAGGTCATAAACGTAGAAAGGTTATGGGAATAGTATGGTAACTCAAGAACAGCAAGAATTAATCGAGCGTGAATTGCGTCGTGGCACGAATAAATCCAGAATAGCCGCTTTATTGGAAGTCAGTTATGAAGAAGCCGTCAGTTTAATCGATTCGGTAAAGGCGCTTATTCGTCCCACTGTCGGGGATAGAATCTCATTCTCGTTTCGTGATTCTCAAATGGTTGGCGTCATCGCTAAACTTTTGACAAATAGTGCGGTTGTAGAAATTGATTGGCGTGTGTCAGACGTGACAATGAAAGGAATTTGCACCAGCAGAACCATCGTGAACTTCAAGGATATTCAATCGTTTGTCAGCGAAGAGGAGTAATCGTCCTCTTTTTTTTTATTTTATCGAGAGAATATTATTTTTTTGCAATGCAAGTGCAGATTCTTATTTGGAGTGAAGTAGGGGGTGTGTTATAATAATGCTGATTGATTCTGTTCTACTCGGGAGGAATAATATGCAATTATTAAATGGTAAGTCACAATCGGACACGTTGCTCGCTCGCTATCAAGTCGCCGTCAATCGCCTCAAGCAAAAAAATATCACCCCTAAGTTAGTTGTCATTACAGTCGGAGAAGACCCCGCCAGTAAGGTGTATGTCGGTCAGAAACAGAAGAAAGCCTTGCAAGTCGGCATGGATTTCGAGTGGGTGAAATTACCGGAAGAAACGACCCAAGCCACACTCAATGCACAAATTGAACACTACAATCAAGATGCCCAGACACATGGCATGATTGTTCAATTTCCTCTGCCGGCACATTTGGATAAATTTGAAACACTTGCACAAATCGCACCGGAGAAAGATGTGGATGGTTTCCACCCGGAAAATGTTGGCAAACTCGCATTGGAACAAGGAGTTCTTTATCCGTGTACACCGAAAGGTGTTGTCAGTTTATTGAAGGCATACGGGATTCGAATTGAAGGGCAGGATATTGCGGTTATCGGGCGCAGTCATGTTGTCGGCTTGCCATTGTCGATTTTGTTAGCGAATATGGGGGCAACCGTATCGATTTGCAGTCGCAATACGAAAGACATTACGAAATTTACCAAAGATGCAGACATTGTAGTTGTTGCAGCTGGTTCGCCTGGCTTAGTCGGCGCAGACCATGTAAAAGAAGGCGTTGTTGTTGTGGATGTTGGCATTAACCGCCTATCGAATGGCAAGTTGGTGGGGGATGTTCGCTTCGATGAAGTGAAGAAGAAAGCTTCTTTCATCACGCCGGTTCCGGGCGGTATCGGACCGATGACGGTTGCGATGTTATTGGAGCAGACGATTCTCTGCGCTTGTTTACAGAATCATTTGGACTTATCAGATTTCTTAGAAAGTGAGTAATAGTATGCCACAGCATTTAACGATTAAGGCATTAACTCAATATTTGAAGCGTAAATTTGATGTCGACCCGCATTTGCAGAAAGTAACAGTTATCGGGGAGTTATCTAATTTCCGTGAGCGTGCGAACAGCCACCAGTATTTCAGTTTGAAGGATGAGGCGGCGCGCATCAGTGCGGTCATGTATCGCAATGCGTATAGCCGTGTTCCTTTCAAACTTGAAGAAGGGATGAAAGTAATTGCGACAGGACGCGTCACGCTTTATGAGCCGAGCGGTTCTTATCAATTAGTGATTGAGACCTTAGAACCTGACGGCGTCGGCGCTCTATACTTGGCGTTGGAACAACTGAAACAACGTTTCAAAGAGCAAGGCTTATTGGATTTGCCTCGCAAGGCGCTGCCGATTTTTCCACGTAAAATTGCCGTGATTACCAGTCCGAGCGGAGCAGTTATTCGCGATATCCTTACAACAGTCAAAAGACGTTACCCGATTGTTCAAATTACCGTGTTTCCAACCCGCGTGCAAGGCAAGGAGGCAACCGCTGAAATTGTACGGGCATTTGAACAAGTGGAGCAATTGGCGGACGAGTACGATACGGTCATTGTTGCGCGTGGTGGCGGCTCCATTGAGGACCTTTGGTGCTTTAATGAGGAGGTGGTCGCTCATGCGATTCTGCGTTGTTCGTTGCCGGTTATTGCGGCTATCGGGCACGAAACGGATACAACTTTAGCGGATTTAGTGGCGGATATGCGTGCACCGACACCGACGGCTGCGGCGGAGATGGCAGTGCCGGTTTTGGTTGAGGTAAAGCATTATTTGCAGCAATTGCATACACAATTATTCCGCAATATTAGCCAGCAAATCGCTTTGTTGCGTAAACAGCAGGAGCGTTTGCAAGCCAGCTACGTCTTGAAGCAACCGGAAAGATTGTACCAGCCTTACATTCAACAGTTGGACCGCCTGAATGAGCGTATGCATTATTTTTGGCGGAGAAGTTTGGAGCAAAAAGCTTCCCGCCTCCAGCAAGTAAGGCACGAACTGTTTTTGCAACAGCCGACGTATCGGATTGCGCAAAGTCAGCATGAAGTAAGAGGCTTGCAACAACAATTGAACAATGCGTTGGCACATTACTTGCAGTTGAAGCAGACGCAAGTAGCGCACGCCGCCAATTTATTGGACGCCTATTCGCCGTTGAAAATAATGGCGCGTGGCTATGCAGTCGTTCAGACACCCGACCAGCAAGTAATCAAAACCATCGAAGCGCTACAAGTAGAACAAGCGGTACAAGTACGCTTAGCTGATGGCCAATTTCAAGCAAAAGTGACGGAGATTCAACCGAACTAGAAAGGAAACATTATGGCACCAAGAAAAAAAGAACAACAACCTGAAAACTTTGAAGTAGCCTTGCAACAATTATCGGCAATTGTCGAGCAATTGGAGAAGGGCGAATTGCCTTTGGAAACGGCATTGGATGCCTTCAAGCAAGGCGTGGCACTCAGTCAATATTGTCAAACCACATTGGATAATGCCGAACAAACCGTTGCGAAGATGATGACGGAACAAGGCGAAGTTTTATTGGACGAGGAACAAGCATGAACATAACAGATATTCATACATTGCGCGATATTTTCGAACGGGCATTGAAGGATCGCGTACGTTACACGATGACGCCGATTGAATTACTGACGCCGATGGTCTACTCCTTGCAAAATGGGGGCAAACGTCTGCGTCCGACCATGTTGCTGACGGTATTAGCCATTCAGTCACCGGACCAAATTAAGCTTGGATTGAATACAGGAATGGCGTTGGAGTTTATTCATACGTATTCGTTAATCCACGACGATTTGCCTGCCATGGATAATGATGATTTACGTCGCGGACAACCGACTAATCATATTCAATTCGGCGAGGCGACGGCGATTTTGGCAGGGGATGCGTTGCTGACCGATGCGTTTGACTTAATTGTCGGTGATGACTACTTATCCGACCGTCAAAAAGTGCGACTAACCACTCATTTGAGTAAAGCAGCCGGCTCACTCGGTATGGTTGCCGGTCAATTAGCCGATATGCAATCGGATAATCAAAACATTTCACTAGCGCAATTACGTCAAATTCACTCGCTCAAAACAGGCAAACTGTTCACTTTTGCAGTGGAAGCCGGCGCGATAATTGCGAACTTATCAGAGGACATTGCGTTGGAATTGGTAACATTCAGTGAGCATTTCGGACGTGCGTATCAAATTCATAACGACTTAATGGATGTGGTTGGGACAACTGACCAAACAGGCAAGCAGACGCAGGCGGATGCGGTGTTGGAGAAATCAACTTATCCGCAATTGATGGGCTTGGAGGGCGCCAAACAGGAATTAGCGTCGGAGTTACAACAAGCTGTTGCTTGCTTGGAGCGTTTATCCAAGCAAACAGGGAAAGATTACTTAGCGCTAGTGCCGTTTCTAGATTATTTACAGTTAGGATGACGAGATTTTGAAGAAAGAACGCATTGATAAATTAGTCGTACAAGCAGGTTTAACCGAATCGCGCGAACAGGCTCGCCGCTTGATTATGGCGGGTCAAATTTATGATGAGAACAATCAGCGTTACGATAAGCCGGGTGAGAAGATACCGGTGGACAAACAATTGCATATTAAAGGCAAAACTTTGCGCTATGTCAGCCGTGGAGGTTTGAAACTGGAGAAAGCAATCAAGGCGTTCAACATTGACATGACCGACCACATCTTATTGGATATCGGTGCGTCAACCGGTGGTTTCACAGATGCGGCTTTACAGCACGGCGCCCAAAAATCTTACGCGCTCGATGTCGGCTATAACCAATTAGCATACTCATTGCGTCAAGATGAACGAGTCGTCGTCATGGAGCGTCAGAATTTCCGTTACTCAACACCGACGGATTTCCAAGAAGGACAACCGACCATTGCCAGTATAGATGTCTCCTTTATTTCGTTGCAATTAATTTTGCCACCATTAGTGGAAATCTTGGCAGAGGGCGGTTCTGTATTAGCCTTAATTAAACCGCAATTTGAAGCAGGACGTGAGCGTGTCGGTAAGAACGGCATTATCAAAAACGTCGCCGTCCACCAAGAAGTTGTCGGCGAAGTATTACAATTCATGTGTGAAATTGGCTACACGATAGAGGATTTAACCTTCTCGCCGATTACCGGTGGGGAAGGGAATATCGAGTTTCTGGCGCATTTGAAGAACGCCAAGCAACCGCATAACGACAGTTGGCAACAAATTGATGTTGCACAAGTAGTCGCTGAGGCGCACAGCACATTCTGATAGGAGGGAGGAGCATTATGTTACAAAGTTTATCCATTGAGAATTTTGCGATTATAGAGCAAGTTGCCATTGATTTTGCCGGTGGCATGACGGTCCTTTCGGGTGAAACGGGCGCCGGTAAATCCATTATTATCGATGCACTTGGGATTCTTTGCGGTGGACGCGGCTCGAGCGAATGGATTCGTCACGGAAGTGAACGCTTAATGGTCGAAGGTTTATTTACGTTCAGCGAATCTCAGCCTCCCTTGGAAGCAGCGCTCGACGAGTTTGGAATTACTTACGATGCTACGGCTGAAGATTTGATTTTGCGACGGGAAATTACTGCGCAAGGTAAGAATACTATTCGTATCAATGGACAGCTTGCAAATGTGTCTCTCCTCAAAAAAATCGGCACGCACCTCGTAGACATTCACGGACAGAACGAACACCAAGCGCTCTTAGATAACACGCAACATTTGGCGCTCCTCGACGAGTTCGGACACCGAGATTTAGGCGAAGTAGCCGCCAACTATCAAGTAGCATATCGCCAGTTTCGCCAATTAAAACAAGATTGGCAACACGCCCAACAGAATGAACAAGACCAACTTCAACAGCTAAGTTTCCTTGAATTTCAAATTGCTGAAATAGAACAAGCGGAACTCAATATCGGCGAAGACGAAGAATTGGAAGCCATTAGCAAACGCCTGCAAAATGCGCAAACCATTCAACAAAATATCGAAGCCGCCAACTATATTTTGTCCGATAGCGATGCGAATGTTCTGACGCAACTCAAGCAAGTCAGTCACTTATTACAAGCGATTGAGAAATACCACCCGCCACTTAACGAAGTTGTCGCGCAACTGGACAGCATGCAATACGACTTGCAAGAAATTGCGCACCAAGTGGCGATGACAGCCGGTGAATTCGAACATGATACGCAAACGATTGACGAAGTTGAAGCGCGTCTGAACGAATTGGGACAACTCAAGCGCAAGTACGGCATGAATATTTCGGAATTGTTGGCGCATTACCAAGCCATTTCTGAAGAAGTGTACCAAATCAAACACCGCGAACAATATTTAGCAAAGCTGGAAGCGAATGTGCAACAAGCTTATCAAGCTGCACACCAACTTGCCGAACAGTTACACCAAGCAAGACAGCGAAGTGCCAAGCAACTCGTCACAGCAATCGAACACGAACTCGCCGACTTATACATGGCAAACAGCCGTTTCGACGTACAATTTGCGCCCGCTACCCCGGACAAAAAACTCGCGCCCCTCATTCCGAACGCCGTTCAACTGACGGACACCGGCTTTGATCAAGTCGAGTTTTACGTTGCGACTAACGTGGGTGAAACATTAAAGCCGTTAGTGAAAGTCGCCAGTGGCGGAGAACTATCCCGCTTTATGTTAGCCTTGAAGAGCGTCTTCAGCACCGCAGCGCTTTCTAAGACAATGGTCTTCGACGAAATTGATACCGGCGTATCCGGACGTGTTGCGCAAGCAATCGCCGAGAAAATGGCGCAAGTATCCAAACGTCATCAAGTGCTATGTATTACGCACTTGCCGCAAGTTGCAGCCATTGCGCACGAGCAACTCTACATCGAGAAAGTCGTTGCAAACGAACGGACGCATACACAAGTCGCAACGCTTGACATTGACCGCAGAAGCGAGATTATTGCCCAAATGATGTCAGGTAAAGTTGTGAGCGACGCGTCATTGCAATTGGCGAAAGAATTATTGAAAGAGTTACAACCATGAAATTATCAAACATACCGGTCATCGTAATCGGCGGACCGACCGCAGTCGGCAAGACAGATTTAAGTATTCATCTCGCCAAACAATTCAATGGCGAAATTATCAATGGCGACAGCTTGCAAGTGTATCGCAACCTCAATATCGGAACCGGCAAGATTACCACCACGGAAATGGACGGTGTTCCACATCATCTGCTCGATATTTTGGACGAGCATGAACCTTATGATGCCTCCCAGTTCAAAAAAATGGCAACCACGCTCATCAAAGAGATTGCTTCGAGAGGGAAGTTGCCAATCATTGTCGGAGGAACAGGACTCTACCTAGAAGGATTGCTCTATAATCTTGAATTCGGAGGCGAATCCAGTCACAGTCCCGAGGTGCGCCAACATTGGCAACAACTTGCTCAACGTCGAGGAAGCGAATGGTTATGGCAACAACTGCAAGCCAAAGATCCGCAGGCTGCCGCTCTTATTCCATACCAGAATACACGACGCGTGATTCGTGCTTTGGAAGTAATTGAGGTAACGGGAGAACTTTTCTCGAAGCAGGAGAGTCACGAGGAGCAGCAATCGGTGTTCAATGAGTGTGTCATCATCTTGGAGCGACCACGCGAGGCATTATACGAGCGAATCAATCGCCGTGTGCAGCTGATGGTTGAGGCAGGATTGGAGCAAGAAGCACGCGCGTTGTACGACCAAGCGAACGGCGCCGATTGGCAGAGTATTAAAGGAATTGGCTACAAGGAATGGTGGCCGTACTTTGACGGACACGCAACGCTTGAAGAAGTGGTGAGCACCATTCAACAGAATTCCCGCCGCTACGCCAAACGCCAACTCACGTGGTTTAGAAATCGTCTCAAGCATACTCATTGGGTTGATGTCAGCGACGACACGCAAGGCATTGCGCTCGCCAGCGCGATAGTTAAGGCGCATTTAGGGGATTGAGTGCAGTAGGGTTGAAAAAATTTATAAAAAATGGTTTAATTATGTTGAACGCAAGGAGTAGTATAGAAGGAGTACGCCTTGATGGAGGAAGCTCCGGTGCGAATCCGGGCTATTGCGTCAGTAAGTAGATTAGTTTACGGGGGAGAACACAGCTTCGGTTGAAGTGACGGTTCAACTCCGTCACTACTTACTTTACTTTTTATATAAATCAAGCAGACACCTTAGCAGGTGTCTTTTTTTGTCTTCAAATGAGGAGGAAAGAAAAGGCGCATAAAAAAGGTTCTCGCAATTGAGAACCTTCGCTGTTGCTATTAAAAAATGTTTGTCAGTAGTATTGTCTGATTGTGTCTTGATTCTCTTTGAAGAATTCTTCAAGCCAGTCCATGCCATAAGCATAGCTAAATCCTTCTAAAAGCATGGAAAAGTCAATGCTTTCAAACCCTATCCTTTTCAGTTCGTTAAAGGTGTCAAAAGGAGAACGGAAATTCTTGTGTTTGATGATGTTGCCGATATCCTTCAAGTCTTGCGACCTTGCGCTTTCCATCTTCATGCCAAGAACATATTCAATCGGGACAATCCATACGGATAAATGACTGAACGTATACAAAGGTTGACATAGGCTTAAATCAGGTTGTCGATTCATGTTTGCCACATTGTTATTTAACCAAAGTTCTTCCGGTGTATTAATATTGAATTGCTCCCCGACATGCGCAATAATTTCATTGATTCTGTTGTTCTCTTGATAGAAAGCATCCACATCTTGTGTTGCTCGCAAACCATGGTATTCCAGAACGTAACCTCCGACACAAATAATCGTCAACGATAAACCGGCTTGTCCCAATGCTCTATCCAATGCTTCAAATACGGGTTTCATCTTATCCATGCTTGTATTTCTCCATAAGTTTTTGTACGGTAGTGAGTTCGGCAGGTTTGTTGAGAGAGATGACATAATCATGTGTTGGCGTGTTCGGTTGAACCGCATACTTCAGACTAATCTTTTGGAAATCGGTCAGTTCTTTCGAATGGAGTAAGCGTTGAACGTCTTCGTCAGTTAAGTACGAGTAATCTTTGAAAATTACTTTGCGTAAATATCGGAACCAATGAGCAGCATTGAATTTAGATTGCTCGGAAGCCTCTATCATATATGTATACCAATCCATCAAATCACCTCTTCCAAAATTAAACATAATCCTTCGTCCCGAAGTCGAAAATCATCTCAATATCGTAGCAATATTTCTAAAACAGCAACAAAAGGATTGCTTTCATTATATCGTAGCGGTTCGATAGTGTAAAGTGAAGCGGGAACACGATAAAGGTTGTCAATCTGGTCAAGTGCTTAATATCAATGAATGCAAAAAATACAGTGAATATGGAGGAAAAGAGTCAAACACATCCACATACGCAAATGACACATTTAGCGTTCTATTCGTCTGTGGAAGCGCCTAGTTGTGTCATCTGATGTGAATAAGTATGTCGTTTGCCGCCTGTTTCGATAAAGGTTCGCTGATATGACGTCACCACCTTTTTTCCATTTTGTGCAAAAAAAGGATGCGTTCTCAGCGAAGATTTGATATGATAGTAGGGAATGAGAACAGGGAAGAAAAGGTGGTTTGATGGAACAGATTACACATATCGGATTAAGTATTCTTGGCTATAATCGCCAACAAGTCGATCGCTTAATCGAACAAAAAGACGCACGCTTGAAACAATTAGAACAGGAAATCGCCGTGTTCAAAGCACAATTCGAGCAGCTGGAACAACAATTACAAACTTATATCCACATGGAAGATGAATTGAAGGCCGGTATTTTGGATGCGAGAATGGCAGGTAAGACTATTCTGGAGAACTCCACGCAAGAAGCAACACGTATTGTGGAGCGCACGAATGAACAAGTCATTCAATACAAGGAAACCATTGCGTATCAAAGCCAAGAATTAGTCAATAGCGGCACTTCCTTGAAAGACCGAATGAATGAAATGAAGCAGGAATTGTTGACGACCATTCAAGCCTATCAGAAAATGATTGAATCCACCGACTTTGACGCGATGTATCCAAGCGACGCATCGAAGAAGTTGAGCCTACAATTAGAAGGATTGGAAGCGGAAGAACCGTTGAGTGTCAATTTCAATAGCCAACCTGTCATTGAGAACAGTTTGACGCAAGAAGAGCGCATGGAATTGAAGGGCTTAATTCAAGACGTCATGGATCATGAAGTAGAGGACGAAGAAGTGTATCGTGCCGTCGGCGAAGCGGTAGCAGCGCCAAGTCAATCGAGTTCCGCTCAGAAGAAATTAGTGAAGTTTACGCACAAGAAATCAAGATAGTATAGGACGTGAAGCCCCGTGTAACTGTCACGGGCTTTTGTTTATGTTAAATTGGAGGAGATTATGGGAAATCATTTAGAAACAGCAGTCAACAAACGCCGTACCTTTGCGATTATTTCGCATCCCGATGCCGGTAAAACAACCATTACCGAGCAATTATTGCTTTTCAGTGGAGCGATTCGTGAAGCCGGAACCGTTAAGGCGAAAGGGAAACAATCCAAGAAATTCGCTAAATCGGATTGGATGGAAATTGAGAAACAACGTGGTATCTCGGTAACAAGTTCCGTCATGCAAGTCGATTACGACGGCTATCAAGTGAATATTTTGGACACGCCGGGACACGAGGATTTCTCGGAAGATACGTACCGTACATTAATGGCGGTTGATGCGGCAGTCATGGTCGTTGACTCGGGTAAAGGGATTGAGCCGCAAACGAAGAAATTATTTGAAGTATGTAGCATGCGCGGTATCCCAATCTTTACCTTTATGAACAAGTTGGACCGTGACGGGCGCGAGCCGCTCGAATTGGTGGCGGAATTGGAAGAAGTCTTGGGCATCAACGCCTACCCGATGAACTGGCCGATGGGCATGGGCAAAAACTTGCTCGGCTTATACGATTTATACAACAAACGTGTCGAATTGCGCCTCAGTGACGAAGAAGACAGCGAACTGTATATCCCGCTTGATGAAGACGGCGAAGCGCAAGGCGAACACGCCTTCAAGCAGTCCACCATTTACACGCAAGCAATGGAAGACGCACAATTATTGGTAGAAGCGGGCAATGAATTTGACCGCGACTTGATTAACAAAGGGAAGTTGACACCGGTTTTCTTCGGCTCAGCATTGACCGGTTTCGGGGTGCAAACCTTTTTCGATGCGTTCGTTGATTTAGCACCGGCGCCGTCAGCAGTGGAAGCCGAAGACGGTGTTGTCGTTGAACCGACGCAAGCGCAATTCACCGGTTTCGTCTTCAAAATTCAAGCGAATATGAACCCAGCACACCGCGACCGTATTGCTTTCGTCCGTATTTGTTCAGGCGAATTCGAGAAAGGCATGAACGTGACGTTGAATCGCACCGGTAGAACGATTCGCATGGCGCATACGACGCAGTTTATGGCGGATACACGTGAAGAAGTGCAAGAAGCTGTTGCCGGTGATATTATCGGTTTGTACGATACAGGGAATTTGCAAATCGGTGACACCTTATATTCAGGGAACAAAGGCTTGCAGTTTAAGCCGCTCCCACAATTTACGCCGGAACTCTTTATGAAAGTGACGCCGAAGAACGTCATGAAACAGAAGTCGTTCCACAAAGGGATTGAGCAACTCGTTCAAGAGGGTGCCGTGCAATTATACAAAACTTACCACACCGAAGAATACATCATCGGGGCAGTCGGACAGTTGCAGTTTGAAGTATTCCAGTACCGTCTATTGAACGAATATAATGCGGAAGTCGAAATGACCTCAATCGGTAGCAAAATTGCCCGCTGGATTGACGAGAAAGACTTAAACCCGAATATGTCATCAAGTCGTAACTTGTTAGCCAAAGACCGTTTCGGTCAGCCGGTCTTCCTCTTCGAGAACACTTTCGCAGAAAACTGGTTCAAAGATAAATACCCGAACATCGAATTGAAGAAGTTGTTGTAATGCTTTGCCCTTGCACTCCCTTTCCAATGATGTTATAATCATCCACATGCGATGAGTCGAAGCAGCCTGGTAGGCTGTAAGAGATAATCGGGAACGACGTTTCCCATTATCTGTGAGGCAAGGCATCTGGAACTGCTCGGACAGTTCAAGTCGGGAAGACTGATGCGATTCAAAGGTGCTGTGAACGCCTTTGTTTAATGATGCGAGCATCATTTTGCCATTCGGGAATGTGGCAACATTCACTCAGAATCTCTCCAGTAAGTCGGAACAACTTACCGGAGGGATTTTTTTGTTCCTTGCCCAAAAGTTCCCACTCATCACCCAAGTACCTGATGATACAACAACAAAACTCACCCAATCCCGCGGCGTGCCGGGATTTCTCAAAAATAAAGTAAGGCAATCCTTCGTCGTGCCGGGGTCTCCAAAAAATAAAGTAAGGCAATCCTGCGGCGTGCCGAGACTTCTAAAAAATAAAGTAAGGCAATCCTGCCGCGTGCCAGTGTTTCTAAAAAATAAAGTAAGTCAATCCTGCCGCGTGCCGGGGTTTCTAAAAAATAAAGTAAGGCAATCCTGCCGCGTGCTGGGGTTTCTAAAAAATAAAGTAAGTCAATCCTGCCGCGTGCCAGTGCTTCTAAAAAATAAAGTAAAGCAATCCCGCGGCGGGAATGCGTCATGCAAACTCGAAGAAAGCCCGTCCACCGAGCATCTTGTCTTACAAAAAATCAAAGGACACCCGTGGCACACGTATGCAGTTTGAGCGACTGACAGAATAGGGGAAAAGTGGTACAATGACAGGAACATGAACAAGATAAATAGCATTTGAAAGGATTAGAAGTAACGATTCTCTCCCTCACACAAAAAAACACCGCTTGTTTAGCTTTGCTAACAGCGGTGTTTCGTTGATGCATTAAGGTCTCGGGGTTAAATTACAACTAACACCCATTAAGTCGCCCAAATCAAAGATGAGTTGATTGTTCGGCATGTGTAGGACGGGAACGCCGATAAAGCCCCATTTTTTGCGCTCGTCGAATTCGGGACGATTGTCGCGTAAGTTGAGAAATTGTTTCAAGTTTGCCATGGAATCGGTGATGTTAACGGCTTGATAGTCAATGCCTTGCTTCTCCAATTCAGCAACGAACGGTTGCGTATCCGGACATTTATCGCTGTAATATAACGTGTAAGTCATCGTTTAGTCCTCCTTGTCGGCGCCGGCGAAAGCCGCTTCCATACGATAGATACGTTGTCCGCGCGCTGCAAATTTCATTTCGTATTCGGTTTGAATATTGCCTTCGTAATCAGACTGGTGCAAATCGAGCCACACTTGTTTGAAGTGCATGCCGTACTGCGACATACTCGCTAGCGAATACTCGAACAGTCCCTGATTATCCGTCTTGAAGTGAATCTCGCCGGTCGCAACGAGAATATCTTGATACTGCTTCAAGAAGGCGCTTGAAGTCAAGCGACGTTTCTCGTGGCGTTTTTTCGGCCAAGGGTCACTGAAGTTCAAGTACACACGGTCGATTTCTCCCGGTGCAAAGTAATTGCTCAAATCACGTCCGTCCGCATGTAAAATTTGGAGGTTCGGTAATTGTTCCCGTAATTGGTGGTCGAGGACGCAGACGATAACGCTCGTTTGAATCTCAATGCTAATATAATTGATATGCGGGTGCGCCTTCGCCATTTCGGTAATGAAGCGACCTTTCCCGGAGCCAACTTCGATATGAATCGGTTGTTCTTTAGCAAAACGGGTTTGCCATTTGCCACGCAAGGTTTCCGCTTGTTGCGGAACGTATTCAGGGTGGTTATTTAATTTATCTTGTGCCCATGGTTTATGGCGCAATCTCATAATGTTTTATCTCCTTTATCGGCTAATTGTCTTTGACGATGTTGCTGCACAGCGTCTTCGTAGATACTTCGTAATAACAGCACGATTTCGTTCATTTTTTGATGCTGTCCTTCGTTGAAATACTGCTTAATCAAACGCAAGCAATTGATTAAACTATACCATTGTGTTCGCTTGTAGAAGGTGGCATCTTTTTGGAAATTGTAGCGGTCAAACCATTCCATCCAGCTGCTCGGGGTAAAGTATTGGCAGAGTAGAAACGTAATGTCGCTGAGCGGGTCGGCGATTCGGACGGCTTCCCAATCGACGAGATAGAGGTGTTGATTGGCTGCCAGTAGGAAGTTGCGATGGTGCAAATCGCCGTGACAGACGACGTAGTCAACTTGATAGAAATCTTCATCCAGAATGTCCTCCAAGAAACGTACAACATCATTGAAGAAGCGATGCGAGTTCAATGATGGTGCCAGTTCGTGATAATATTCTTCGATGAAATCCATCGGGTAGAAGACGCTGCCGTTCGTGCGTCGTAAGATATGGAGGAGGTGCGTGGTTGTGTGCACGCGTTTAATCAGTTGAATGACGTGTGCTTGGTCCATATCTTGCTTGGCGAGTAAATGTCCGTCTTGCCATTCTTGTGCCGTGAGAATATCGCCGGAATAAGTGCGTTGTGTCCATAATAATTTAGGGGCGATACCCTCGGCTGCCAGCATGGTCGTGAAAGGGGAGGCGTTGCGTTTCAAGAAGACACGTTCTTCTTGTTGAACGCCCATAAAGGCTTGTCCGGTTGACCCGTCATTCAACGGAATCAGTTGCCAGTCAGTTGTGTTATGTGTCACGCCATCGCTCCTTTCATTGCATATGTCTTAGTGAAGTACATTTGTCGATACAACACATTGTATCATCTTATTGTCGCAGGTCAATCCTTAATTGTTCGTCACATAGATATCCAATATTTCACCGCTATAAGCATCGCAAATGAATTGGTATTGGACTAATTTGCCGTCTTCAATTCGGCTGATACCGCCGACATAGACGAGCGGTTTGCTTTCGATATGCGGATACTCAATCACATTGTAATCAATCCACGAACCTTCAACCGCACCTTGTTGTGAGAATTGTTTTTTCGCTTCTTCAAGGACAACGCCGGGACGTTTCGGACGATTTTCTTTGTAGAGTAGGACGCTGGCAGCACCGATTGCAGCACCCGTCACTAGAAGGAGTGAGCCTAATAAGCCTTCACGTTTATGATTTGTCATAATGATTCACCTCGTTATTTGATAGAAGTATTATAGCATATTACCGCATTGTATCCAAAGGGGAAAATCATAGAGGGGGCTTGCGAGAGTGAGCGGCAAACTACATAATGCTTTTGAAGAATCATCGAACATAGAGTTAGGAGGATTTAAGTGGCACACACATCTACTGAACTGAAGACTTTGCGCGCAATCAAGCGTCCTATCTTTCAAATGCTGGTAGTCGTATTGGTAATAAAAGGGTTATTGCTGGCAGCCTACTCAACATTAGGTATAAATAAGGTATATGAGTTAGAATTTGTGTTTAGGGCTGCGGTATTAATTTGGTTACTCTTTGATTTATGGAGATTCGCGAATGAATTACCCAAAGTAATCAGAGTGCTGGAGATATTGCAAACATTGTTTATTCTATTTTCATGCCAAAGCAGCGTGACTCTTAGTAGTCATATCATTGATCATCATCAGACAGCCATGAATCGTGGTGATTTTTATTTCGCGGTAATATTGGGCGTGCAAATTCTACTTAATGGGATTGTTCTGTATCGTTGTTACCGTATGCGGAAACAATTACTGGCAGAAGTAGTGCCGGCGACAGAGGGATGATGCATTGAAGGAATACTCATCACGGCACAACACGGTAAGCGACAGATACGTGTCATCGTGCTGTGCTTTTTTGTTTGGGTGTCGCTTCGATTTGGAATAGGAGAACCCCTCTCAATTAGGGTCGAGGAATTGAGTGTCAAACATTAATTGTACAAGCAAAGTATGCCACAACAAAGCGTGAATATTGCTTGGTTAGATGAGAGGAAGAACGAACAAATCGTCTTGATTTTTTTGCAGGTTTTATTTTATTATATGATTGTATAGTTACAATGCGTTTAACGCTCGTGTGGCTTATCAAATTGAGGATAATGGGCGATGTGGAATTTTAGGAGGGACTGTATAATGGTACAAGTGGATACTACAAAGAATAGCTTGTCGGAATTCAAAGGCTGGCTCGTCAGAATGCTCACGTTGTTACTGGTGGCGAATGGCTTGCAAATACTGATTGCCTCCATGTTGGGGTTAAAGTTTTACAAGTTAATATTCTGGGCGGGGCTTATTGTATGGGTACTTGTGGATGTGGTACGCAAGTTTGCCAAGGAAACACCCAAAACTTTGGAATTGTTGCATTCAATCAAAGGGGTGACGCTGGTTTTAGGCGTGTTACAATTATGGGATTTAATTGCGCGCATCGTTGTCTTACGACACACACCAGCCAGTACGAATGACTTCTATTTGTTGGCGCTATTCGGCGTTCAAGTCGTACTGTATGCGGTGGTTGCGTATCGCTCTCGTCAAATGTTCAAACAGTTACAAGTAGCACAACAGGAAGAAGGACAGCAACTGTAATTCCTTGTATGAGATAGTAAGAATACCCATCACGGAACAACACGGTGAGTGACAGATACGCGTCATCGTGTTGTGCTTTTTTGTTTGGGTGTCGCTTCGATTTGGCTTAGGAGAAATCCTCTCAATCGGCTTCGAGGAGTTGAGCGTAAAACATTGATTTTACAAGCAAAGTATGCCACAATAAAGAGTAAAAGTTTCATGTTTAGATGAGGGGGAAAGCGATCGCGTATCGCTAATCAATATGCAGTTAAAAGGGTTTGAATTAATTAAGACATTGACGGAATTACAAGGAACTTCAGGCAATGAAGGGCGGGTACGTGCGTTCATTGAAGAACAGTTAACACCGCTTGTCGATGAAGTTGCTGTTTCCGGTTTGGGGAATATTTTCGGTGTGAAGCACGCTCAAGTGGCGGATGCGCCACGTTTGATGATTGCGGCACATATGGATGAAGTCGGCTTTATGGTGGCGCGCATTACAGATAATGGTCTGTTCAACGTAATTCCGATTGGCGGTTGGAATCCGTATAGCGTTTCGGCGCAGCGCTTCACTTTGCAAACACGCAAAGGTGATTATGTTTGCATTTCGTCTTCGGTTGCGCCACATCTCCTCCGCGGGGAAAAAGGTGCAAACGCCGTGAAACCGGAAGATATTTTGTTCGATGCAGGTTTTACCTCTAAGGACGAAGCATTGGAATACGGTGTGCGACCGGGAGACACGATTGTGCCGCAGACGGAAACGGTCTATACAGCGAATGGTCAGTCTGTTATTAGTAAGGCTTGGGACAATCGTTATGGCTGTGCAGTTATGCTGGAAACGATGGCGGCTGTGCGTGAGCAACAATTACCGTCTACTATTATTGCCGGTGCTTCGGTTCAAGAAGAAGTCGGCTTGCGCGGAATTAGAGGAGCGGTTCATCAATATGAACCGGACGCATTCATTGCCGTGGATTGTTCGCCTGCCAGCGATGAATCCGGTAAGAAAGATGAATTCGGGCAATTAGGAGGCGGATTCCTCTTACGTGTGCAAGACCCGGTGATGATTACACATCGTGGCATGGTGGAGTATTTATTGGATACGGCTGAAACACACAAAATTCCGTATCAATATTTCTTCTCGAAAGGCGGAACCGATGCCGGCGCAGCTCATCTCATGAACAACGGTGTGCCTAGCGCAGTAATCGGCGTTTGCGCACGTTATATTCATGGGCATCAAACATTATTCCGTCTATCCGATTACGATGCGGCGAAGGAGATGCTACACCGTGTCGTGACAACCTTTGATCGCACAACCTTGAATACCATTCGGGAAAATAGCTAGAAACTTTTTTGAAGGAGAGAAAATACATATGTGGTTAGCATTCTATAATCGTGAAGCAGTCGGCGATGTGCTATTGTTGACGCGCGGTTCATTAGATAAAGTCAATGTGGCAACTGTATCAAAGGATAATGTGACGATTATTTGTCATAAAGATACAGCTGAAATTATGTCAGTCAATTTGTTCGGCGTCGGCGAAAGTTTAGGTTTGGTAGGGAACGGTCCAATCGCCTTAAACGAGAGCCAAGTTGAACAAGTCAATAACTTAGTAAAAGTCTTTGATTTAACGATTCAAGTGGATAATTCACCGAAATTCGTTGTCGGACACGTGGAACAATGTGTCGACCATGAAGACAGCGACCATTTGCAGATTACGCAAACACGTGTGGGTGAAGATGAGGTGCTGCAAATTGTCTGTGGTGCCGGCAATATTGCACAAGGGCAACAGGTCATTGTGGCGAAACCGGGAGCTGTAATGCCGAGCGGTGCTATTATTTGGGACGGCGAGCTACGTGGTGTAGCAAGTCACGGAATGATTTGCTCAACGCGCGAGTTGAATTTAACAGAAATTGAAGATAAACCGGGTATTTGGGTGTTGCCGCAAGATTTCGCAGCCGGCACACCATTAGCCGAAGTAGTCGCAAATTTAGCTTAATGAAGATTGAGTGTAGCACTCAATGATTTTCCAAGCAGGTTTAAGAAAGGGTGACATGTATGAAAGAATATGAAGGACCAGTGTTTCAGAATAGGCAACAAAAGCGAATCGAAGCAAGCAAGTTTAATCGTTCAAGTCAACGTCATGCAACGCGCCGTTCCTTTAAGCCTGTTTCAGAAAGTCGACAACACACGTATGAAACGGCGTATCAAGATAGAGATAAGGAACGCTTTGAACGCTTGAAGCATGTTCGAGTGGAGCGTGATGTGCTGTCGGATGAACCGACACCGAGTGAGGTGTACGACATTCCTTTTATGCGTCAGCAAGATAAAAGAGCATCTGTACGTCAGCGAATGAGTAAGGCAAGCACACAGCCGGCAGAGGAAGTCAATATGAATGAGCGCACACCGCGTTCTGTTTATGAGCCGTCTTTCAAGCAGGATGCTAGAAGAACGGAAATTATTCCGGAGCCGAGTGAGCCTGAGGTGCCCCAATCATTGGTAGAGGAAGAAGTGGATACACCGTTTCGACCGAAACAAATGCCGAAGCCGTATCGTGGCGCAAAGGAAATGGCGGAGATTGACATACATACAAGAGAGTTAGCGAAACGTCTTGTGAAGACGAAAGATTCATTTTTATTATTTGAGGAGGAATAACACGTGTTATCGCATGAAACAACGTATCATTTTGTAGGGATTAAAGGGTCAGGCATGAGCTCGTTGGCATTGGTGTTGCATGGGCAAGGTTACCGCGTGCAAGGCAGTGACGTGCCGACGTATTTCTTTACGCAACAGGAATTGGAGAATCGAGGCGTAGCGTTATTTGCGTTCGGTGCCGATAATATTCGTGAAGGTTTAACGATTATTGCCGGGAATGCTTTTTCCGACAACCATGAGGAATTGGTGCGAGCTCGTGAAATGGGGCTGCCGATTTATCGCTATCAAGATTTCTTAGGAAATTTGATTCAAGCGTACACATCTGTTGCGGTAACGGGCTGTCATGGTAAAACATCGACTACCGGCTTAATGGCGCATGCTTTGAAACACTTGGCACCGACGTGTTATTTAATCGGAGACGGAACAGGATACGGTAGTGAAGGTGCGAATTACTTTGCTTTGGAAGCGTGTGAGTATCGTCGCCACTTCTTGGCGTATCATCCGGATTATACCATTATTACAAATATTGATTTCGACCATCCAGACTATTACAGTTCGATTGAGGATGTCTTCTCAGCATTCCAACAATTCGCTTTTCAAACGAAAAAAGCGGTCATCGCCTATGGTGGCGATGCGTATTTACGTCAATTAAAGGTAGACATTCCAATCTATTATTATGGCTTAACGGAGCAAGAAGATGTGTATGCAACGGCGATTGAGCGCACACCGGAAGGTTCTGCTTTCGATGTGATGTATCAAGGCGAACGTTTCGGTAGATTCCAAGTGCCGACTTTTGGCGAGCATAATATTTTGAATGCGTTAGCGGTCATTACCGTCTTGAAATTGGAAGGCTTCTCGGCTGAATCAATCGCCGAGCATTTAGCAACTTTCGGTGGTGTGAAGCGTCGTTTCTCCGAGAAAAAAGTCAATGACTTAATCTTGATTGATGATTATGCGCATCATCCTTCCGAAATTAGAGCAACGATTGATGCAACGAAACAACGTCACCCGCATCGTCGTTGTGTGGCGATTTTCCAACCGCATACATATACGCGCACGGTCGCTTTACTGCAAGAGTTTGCGGATGCCTTGGCGTTGGCGGACGATGTGTATTTAGTGGATATTTTTGCATCGGCACGCGAGAAAGAAAGTATGGAACAATTAGTGACGATTGATGATTTGGCAAGAATGATTGATAAACCTGTCGAAATCGTCTCGGCTACGCATTTATCACCGTTAATGAAGTATGAAGATGATGTCCTCGTCTTTATGGGAGCGGGAGATATTGATAAAGTTGGGCAACAGTTTGAGAAAGCTTATGCGCAACTGCACCCGAACACATTATAAGAATCGTGTGTTGACGATTGGCAGAATGGTCAGGTAATACGGAACGCATTCGTCAACAAATCAATCGTTTCTAACCGAAACGGCGGCTTGCCATAAGGTTTGCCACTGAATTAAACAAGACATCAAAGGAGAACGGTATGGCAAAGCGGAAAATATTATTGATAGACGGAAGCAGTTTAGCGTTTCGGGCGTTTTTTTCGATATTGGATATTGAGCGTTTCAAGAATAAAGCAGGGTTGCACACGAATGCGTTATTCAGCTTTAATAGAATGTTGGATAATGTTCTGGCACAATTTGAGCCGACGCATATTCTCGTTGCTTTCGACAAAAGCGAAACAACGTTCAGAACGGAGCAGTACGCCGAATATAAGGCAGGACGTGAGAAAACACCAAGTGAATTCAAAGAACAGATGCCGTATTTCCGCGTACTATTGGACGGATATGGTATCGAACATTATGAAGTATTGCGCTATGAAGCCGATGATATTATCGGGACATTAGCTCGCCAAGCGGATGCGGAGGACGAAGTGTATATTTTGTCAGGTGATAAAGATTTAATCCAATTGGCGAATGAACAGACAACGGTTTATATTACACGCAAAGGCGTCAGCGAATTGGAACCTTATACGCCGGCACAAATTCGTGAGAAATATAATTTAACACCGGCGCAAATTATCGAGTTGAAAGGCTTGATGGGCGATTCATCGGACAATTATCCGGGTATCACACGAATCGGCGAGAAAACCGCCCTCAAACTGCTGCACCAGTTCGGTACAGTGGATGAAATGTATCAACGATTAGATGAATTGAAGCCGTCTAAGATGAAGGAGAACATTATCAACGATGAGGCGAATGCACGCCTCAGTCGCCAACTCGCTGAAATCATGACCGACGCTCCGATTGAAATCGGCTTGGACGATATCATTTACCAAGGCAAAAATATTCCAACCTTAACCGAGTTCTATCAGCAAATGGAGTTCAATTCTTTTTTGTCGGCATTGCAAGCGGAAAGTCGAGTAGATAAAGATAGCCAACCGACAGAACATCATTATGAGGTGGTGGAGTTGACGGACATCCGTCCGGAACATCTTCCGAATGCCGGTTCTGTGTATTTAGAAACACTTGAAGAGAACTATCATGTGGCAGACCTTGTCGGAGCGGCTTGGTTCCATCCGGAGCAACAAACGGCTTATGTGGTTACAGGGCAAGAGGCACTTCAATCCGCTATCTTCCGCAGTTGGTTGGAAGAAGATGAGATTGTTAAAGTTGCATTTGATTATAAGCGGGATAAGGTGCTCACCTCACGTTACGGTATTCAGTTGCGCGGTGTTGCGTTCGACAATTTGATTGCCGCTTACCTCATTGACACCCAGCAAACATCAGAAGTTGCTTCGCTTGCAAGCATGGCGCACATTGCCAATGTCTTAATGGACGAGGCAGTTTATGGGAAAGGCGCCAAAATGATGTTGCCACCTACCGAGGTGTTCGTGCAACATCTTGCGAGCAAGGTGGAAGCTTTGTGGCGGATGCGGGCGTTTTTTGAAGAGAAGTTAGAGGCGTTGGAAATGCGTGCCTTGTATGATGAGATTGAGTTGCCTTTAGCAGATGTATTGGCAACAATGGAAATCCAAGGGATTGCGGTAGATGAATCGGCGCTGAATCGTATGAATGTGGAAATGTTGGCACGCCTTGAAGAATTGGAAACGCAAATTCAAGACTTGGCAGGGGAGCCGTTCAACATCAATTCGCCGAAACAATTAGGGGAGATTCTTTTTGAGAAATTGGGCTTGCCGGTCATTAAGAAGACGAAGACAGGGTATAGTACGGCAGCCGATGTTTTGGAGAAATTACAGACTAAGCATCCGATTATCGACGCCTTATTAGATTATCGCCAGTTATCGAAATTGCAAGGAACTTATTTAGCGGGTTTGCCGAAATACATTCAACCCGATAATAAAATTCATACACGTTTTGTTCAAACTTTGACGCAAACAGGACGTGTGAGCAGTGCGGATCCGAATTTGCAGAACATTCCGATTCGGATGGAAGAAGGACGCAAAATTCGCCAAGCGTTTATCCCGTCGCAAGAAGGCTGGCAACTTTTCGGAGCGGACTACTCGCAAATTGAATTGCGTGTGCTAGCGCATATTTGCGGGGATGAGCATATGCGCCAAGCGTTCATTGACGGCGAAGACATCCATGCGGCAACCGCCCGTCGTGTATTCGGATTGCCTGACAATGAATCTGTTTCAAGCGAATATCGACGTCAAGCGAAAGCCGTCAATTTCGGCATTGTCTATGGTATCAGTGATTACGGTCTATCTCAAAACTTAAACATTGCGCGCAAAGATGCCAAGCAATTTATTGATCGTTATTTCGAGAAATATCCGGGAGTTGCGCAATTTATGCAGGATATCGTCAAGGAAGCGAAGATGAACGGTTATGTCAGCACTCTGTTTCATCGACGCCGTTATTTGCCGGATATTCATTCAAGCAACTTCAATATTCGTTCGTTTGCGGAACGTACAGCGATGAATTCGCCAATCCAAGGAAGTGCCGCAGACATCATTAAGATAGCCATGGTTCACTTACAAAAAGCGCTAGAATCCGAGCAACTTGAAGCGCGTTTATTGCTTCAAGTTCACGACGAGTTGATTTTGGAAGCGCCGGAACATGAAATGGAACGCTTGGCGCAACTCGTGCCGGAAGTCATGGAACAAGCAATTGAATTGGCTGTTCCATTGAAAGTTGACTACAATATAGGTAGCAACTGGTATGAATTAAAGTAAACGAGAGACAAGATTTACTAGGAAAGGAGATTGTCTATGCCTGAATTACCGGAAGTTGAAACAGTTCGCAAAGGTTTGCAACAGCTTGTGAGCGGCAAACGCATTCAACGAGTAACCATTCATTGGCACAATATTGTCGCAACACAATTGCCAATTGCCGACTGGTGTGACTTGTTATCAGGGCAAATCATTCAGACCGTTTCCCGACGTGGTAAATATTTAATCTTTCAACTGAATGATTGGCACCTTGTGTCGCATTTGCGCATGGAAGGGAAATTTCATCACTATCAAGAAGGCGCACATCTGCGCCCAACACCAAAGCATGTGCATGCTATTTTCACATTTGCAGACGGAAGCCAACTGCACTATGAGGACGTCCGCAAGTTTGGGCGCTTCGAATTGTTACCGCAAGGGCAGCTGGATACTTTTTTCGCTCAGAAAAAATTAGGACCTGAGCCGACATGGGAAACATTCAAGTTAGAACCCTTCATCGAGCAGTTACAAGTAATTAAGAAGCCGATTAAACCGGCATTGCTCGAACAGAAATTAGTTGTAGGGCTAGGCAATATTTATGTGGATGAAACCTTATTCCGCACGCGCGTTCATCCGCAGACGCCGGCAAATTGCTTAACGTACGAAGCAATGGTTAACTTACATCAACATATTATTGAAGTATTGCAAGAAGCGGTTGAAGCAGGCGGGTCAACAATTCGAACGTATTTGAATTCACTCGGAGAAGCGGGCAGTTTTCAGACAACGTTGGCGGTTTACGGACGAACCGGAGAACCTTGCGTGCAATGTCAAACGCCGATAGCGAAGATGAAACTCGCAGGCAGAGGCACCCACTATTGTCCTGCGTGTCAGGAGGACCGCCATGTATAAAATCGGTTTAACAGGCGGTATCGCTACCGGCAAGACAACGGTTGCCAACTATCTCCAAAGCAAAAAAATCCCCGTCATTGATGCCGATTTGATAGCACGCCAAGTAGTCGAACCCAATTCGGAAGGCTTGCGACGATTGCAGACTGAATTTGGCGATTGGGTAATGAATACGGACGGCACTTTGAATCGTTCCGCCTTAGGGGAGCGTGTGTTTGCCGAACCGAAATTACTGGCGCAGTTGAATGCGATGTTGCATCCGTTGATTTTTGCGGAGATTGAGCGGCAATGTTCGTTGATGGATGCGCCTTTATGTGTGATTGATATGCCGCTCTTGTATGAAGTCGGTTACGACAAGCAAGTCGATGAAGTTTGGGTGGTGTTTGCTACTTCAGACATACAGTTGGAACGGCTAATGGAGCGGAACGATTTTGCCAGAGAACGTGCGCAACAGATGATTGACGCACAAATACCTATCGAAAAGAAACTCGCATGGGCGGATTATGTGATTGATAATCAAGGCACATTGGACGCAACTTATGCGCAAATTGATTTACTACTTCAATCGGAAAGGAGGAATCCGCATGGATTGCCCAAAATGTCGACACCACCATTCGAAAGTAATTGATTCACGCCCAGCAGATGATGGCGCGGCGATTCGTCGTCGTCGAGAATGTTTGGCGTGTCAATTCCGTTTCAATACATATGAACGAGTAGAACGGACACCGTTACTTGTTGTGAAGCGTGATGGAACGCGTGAGCCTTTTGATCGTGAGAAATTATTACGCGGCATTATGCGTTCAGCTGAAAAACGTTCAATCTCGCGTGAGCAAATGGATACATTGGTTCGCCAAGTTGAAGATGCGATTCGTGAAACAACAGATATGGAAATCGAAAGCAAGGCGATTGGTGAATTTGTCATGCCATTGTTGATGGAATTGGATGAAGTAAGTTATATTCGTTTCGCGAGCGTGTACCGCCAATTTCAGTCGCGCGAAATGTTCTTGAAAGAATTAGAAGCAATGCATGAAGCGAGAAAGTCGGGGGATAAACATGACGATTAATCCTTTGCAACCTTTTCAAGTGCGTGTGCAAGCGCCGTTGACTTTATTGCAGACGCAAACTTTATTGCAATTCTATCAGCCGTTAGTCGGGGCGCCGGCTATTAGTTTATATTTGACATTCGCGAATCAATCGGTAGATGAAACATACAGAAACCATCGTACATTGCATACGCGTTTGATTGAAACCTTGAATATTGATATTGTCACTTTGACAGAGGCGCGCCATTATTTGGAGGCAGTCGGCTTGTTGCGCACTTATCGCGAGAAGTTGCCGCACGTTGACGCGGAACGGCAGACGCTCCTGTACGATGTTCAGTTGCCATTGGAAGTCCATCAATTTGCACGGCATCCTTTGTTAAGCACGACGCTCTTTAGCAAAATCGGGGACCAAAACTATTATCAATTATTAAAACAATGGGAAGTGGAGCCGCTTGACACGGCGCATTACCGTGAAGTGACGGTTGCTTTCAATGAGTGTTTCAAGTATCCGAGTGATGACCTAGTTCGCAATGTTTCAGAAAGCGTGGCAACACGACAATTCCGTCATCAATTCGTCGATGAAGAATTGCAAATTGAAAGTGCAACCTTTGATTTCGCCATGTTTTTCAAATACTTAACGGCAGAAGGTGTGGATTCCGCGCAATTCACTTATGCCTTGAAACATGAAGTATTGGCGGTACATGAGGTGTACGGCTTGGACGAAATGCAAATGATGCAAATTGTTTTGTTGGCAATCAATGATGTGACGGATCAAATTCAATTGGATGAATTGAAGCGTATCGCCGCCAAAAAGCAGTTTATGAGCAAGAAGCGCCAACCAACCTCTTCAGATTCAACAGCGTTTCCACGTCACTATACGGTAGATGAGTTGGAAGCGCGCAAGCAGGAATTGCAACAGCATTTGCCGAACCTTTCACAAGGAGAATTAGGCATCTTATTGTTATGCGAGCAACTGCCGCATGACCAATTTTTAACCAAAACCAAAGCAACGAAAGGCGGCTTCGCAACGGATAGTGAGCAATTTTTCGTGAAAGATTTAGCGAGCAAAAGCGAACTTCCGCCGTCAGTCGTAAACTTATTGATGTACCATTTGCTAATTTGGCAAGGACGTGCCAGTCTTTTCAAAGGCGAATTGCAACGTGTTGCTAATGAATGGCAACAGCAACAATTATTGACGTTAGAGCAGACATTCCAATATTTGCGCCAAAAAGATGCAGAAACGGCGAAACGCGCACAAGAAGTCAAAGTACCACGCAATTATCAACCGCGCGCTCGCCGAGAGGAAAAGTTGCCGCAGTGGATGCTTGAACAGGCAAACAGCAAAGAAACGGAATCACCTGAATTGTCGGAAGACTTGGAGAAGGCTAGAGAAGAGGTTCAGAGAAAGTTAGATCAATTATTTAATAAAGGAGGGAATCCATAATGAAAAGTATGCGCGATTTAATTACCCGCTTGATGAATGATCCGCGTTATCGGGAGCAATATGAACAAACCGTCAACGAGATTCTTCATTTTCCGGCGGTCAAAGCCTTTATTGAAGCGAATGAAGGACAACTTTCTTCTGAAATGATTGCCGATAGCATGTCAAAACTCAATGAATATATGTTGGAAATGAAAGCTATTGACCGCGGTGAATCCGGCAAAAATCCGGGCTTCACACCGAAATTGTATATCAATTACAATTACATTGACGTCACTTATGTGCCAACGCAAGCTTATTTAGCCCAACAACAGAAGCGACGAACTGCACATTTATTAGATAATCGTATGATGTCCGCCGATGTTCGTAATGCCAGCTTACAGGCGTATGAAACGAATACAGCAGATCGAATAGCTTTAATGGATGAAATTGCCGAATTTATCGGAAACTATGAAAGTAATCCCTCGCAAGCCAGAGGTTTGTATATTACCGGTCCTTTCGGTGTCGGTAAAACCTACGCGCTCGGAGCGCTCGCTAATTTCTTAGTAACTTTGAACCGTACAGTTACAATGATTCATTACCCGACATTTTCTAATGAGATTAAGCAAACGATTGCGCAGAACACGACGCATCAAGTGTTGGATAAAGTGAAGAAGGCAGATGTTCTCATTATTGATGACATCGGTGCAGAATCCAATACGCCATGGTTGCGAGATGATGTGCTGAGTGTGTTATTGGAATACCGAATGAAAGAAGTATTGCCGACTTTCTTCACGTCCAATTTCAGTATGGAAGATTTAGAAGGACATTTGGCAAGCACGCGCGAAGCATTGGATAAAGTTAAAGCTAAACGCCTGATGGAGCGCATTCATTTCCTTGCAAAAGAAGTCCATTTAAGTGGTGAAAACAGACGCCATAAAGGGCGTTGAATAGTTGTTGAAAGGACGGAGATAAAGTATGCTAAATTTACCGCAAGATCCAGAATCACGGTTGAAACGCAAACGCTTAGGAGATGCCTATATGATTATCTCTTTGCTAATTCAAGTATTAGTGTTGCTGAGTTACTATTTCAAAGAGAAGCAAGTGGCACTCGCTTTCCCGATGTTGTTAGGGATCTTTATAACAGGAGCGGCGTTTGTTAATACACGCACATTGAAATAAGTCGTTATTTTGTACTGCAAATTAGGTGGAATTTCTAATTTGCGGTCTTTTTTTGTGTTATAATGAAAGTGGATATGATTGAAGGGGGAATGCCGATGTCCATAACACAACGCACACTCAAGACTGTGTTAGCAACCTATTTATCCATTTATATTGCAACGCAATCGCATTTATCTTACCCGATGTCGGCAGGAATTATTGCCGTCTTAAGTGTTTTGGATACACGAAAAGCCAGCTTTAGAGGGGCATGGCAACGTATCGTTTCGGCAATTATTGCTTTGGCATTAGCAAGTGTTCTATTTACGCAATGGGGTTACTCGCTAGGTGTTTTCGGCTTCTGTTTGCTTATTTATGTTCCCATTGTGTATCGATTAAACGTTCAATCCGGTATCGGACCCAGTTTGGTGTTGGTCACCCATTTGTTTATGGATCGAATAGTGAATGCTACAAGTTTGCTGAATGAAATTTCGCTGATGTTGATTGGAACGGGCATTGGCTTACTATTCAATAGTTATATGCCTTCTCAGCACAAAAAAATTCAGGACTCTCAACTCCTAGTTGAAGAACGCATGAAAGAAGCCTTGCTACTCATTCACCGTGCACTTATTTCCGGCGCAAGACAAGAAGCAACACAAGCTGTGACGGAACTGCGCCCACTCCTTCATCATGCGAAGCAACTCGTCTATCGTGAACGAGATAATCAAGTATTTCGTAACACAGATTATTTTATTCGCTATTTCGATATGCGGAGCAGTCAAGTCAAGCTTTTGAAGCAAATGATACAAGCCATGGCATTATGTGACTTGGATTTAGCCGAAAGCAAAATCATTGCCGGCTTATTCTATCTGGCGGCCGACCAACTGAATGAGCATAATTCAGCGATTTGGCTCATGTCGAATATCGAAGAAGTGCGGGCCGATATTAGGCAACGCCAATTACCGCAAACGCGTGCCGAATTTGAAAAGCGAGCAATACTCTTCCAGATGCTCAATGATTTTACACGCTTTATTCAGTTGAAAGTTGATTTTTATACAGAGTATGCCAATGAATTAGAAGAAATGGTGGGGGATTAAAATGAAAAAGATATGGAAACAATGTTTAATTTTATTTTTACTGCTATTTGTTGTGATTAGTATTTTTTATGGCATTATTGATGGGGCAATGTTTACTCGCCCATTAGAAACGTTAGGGTTCTCGCTGATTGGTACAGCAGTTTTTGCATTTAGATATGGAATTAGGTAAACGGTTTAGAGGGAGCCTTTTACAAAGTGAAGGACGCCCGTCAACAGAGAATTCCGCACAATTTTTATCATAAAAAACAATCAAACTATTAGCTTCTGACGTGATTTCATGCTAAACTATTTGTGTAATAAATTTTGAGAGGGGCAACACTTATGACATTCACATTACCAAATTTACCGTATGCATACGAGGCTTTGGAGCCGACAATTGATGCACGAACAATGGAAATTCACCATTCCAAACACCATGCGGCTTACGTGAATAATTTGAACGCTGCATTGGAGAACCACGCTGATTTAGCTGCGAAGTCAATTGAGGACTTAATTGCTAACTTGAATGAAGTGCCGGAAGCTATTCGTATGGCGGTACGTAATAATGGTGGCGGGCATTTGAACCATTCTATTTTTTGGACAACATTGAAATCGCCTGTTGAAAACAACGAAATTCCGGCTGAATTAAAAGCGAAATTAGACGCTGATTTCGGTTCAGTTGAAGCGTTCAAAGAAGCGTTCGCTAAGGCAGCAGCAACGCGCTTCGGTTCAGGATGGGCGTGGTTAGTGGACAACAATGGCAAATTGGAAGTTGTGTCAACACCAAATCAAGATAACCCTATTACAGATGGTTTGAAACCTCTACTAGGATTAGATGTGTGGGAGCACGCATACTACCTTAACTATCAAAACCGACGTCCTGATTACATTGCAGCATTTTGGTCAGTGGTGGATTGGAACAAAGTATTGGAACGTTTGCAAGGGTAATTGAATAACAGATTTATGAGATCGACAATAGCTGTACGCTTGTACAGGTTGTCGATTTTTTTTGTAAATATGACAGAGGTCACTGCGTAAGAGTGGTTTCTAAGCTGATTGATTTGTAATTGTTTTGTAACATAAACGAAATAATAACTCGGAGGATATCTCTATATAATAAGCATAAACCGAAACGCTTATGGAAGTGTGTATTGTGTATAATGGCGCTGTACGGCGAACAGGGCAACAAAGCTGTGTGAGTCCATAACGCAGGAGTAGCATCAGTTCTTTGGGTCGGTGAATAAATGTAGGGGGTTATATTTTGAAGAAAAGAAATCAAATTGCTTATTATGGTAGAATCGCCTGGTTATACACGAAATATCAGTTGTTGACCAAATCGATTTTGGCGCTGATTGTTTTTCCGATATTTCGATTAGTTTTAGATTATTTATTGCAGTCAACGGGACGAGCAAATATTTCTAGTGGCGATTATTTAAGTTTCCTGCTTAGCATTCAAGGTGTTGGCTTTTTGTTAGCAGCATTAGTGGTACTGGTGGTATTGATTGCCGTCGACGTGAATGCCTTTATTATAATGAGTGCATTAATTTATGAGCAGCGTGTCAAAATGACTGCGAAAACGATGCTGATTGTAGCGTTAAAATCTCTAAGGAACTTCATGAAGCCATCGGGGATTCTTGTAATGTTATATATTGCACTCGTTGTACCATTGGTCGGAGTGGGAGTCGGTGTTTCTGCTACGAAAAACTTTGAAATTCCGAACTTCATTACGGATGTTATTTTCAAAAACTCGCTTTACACGAGCTTGTATGTGGGAGTGCTCGTGTTGTTGACAGTGATTACGGTGCGTTATATCTTCTTCTTCCATTACTTGCTGATTGAGAATCAATCAGTCACCCACTCCTTGAAAAATGCTGCCGGCTTAATGAAGCGTCACTGGAAGAAATTTATAGTGGAATTTTTTGGGAAATTAACGTTGCTGCTTGTAGGTTTGACAATTATTACGCTTGTCATCATAGTGTTGGTTGTGTCACCTATTCAAGTTGTTTCCGACGAATTCATGCGACGCTCGTTCACGATTTTCTCATTGATGACGGTTGGTGAAATTATTGCGTATGTAACCTTGATGTCGGTGCCGATTATTTGCAGTCGTTTGACACGATTATTCTATGAATTTAATCGCGAAGAAGGTGTTGAAGTACGTGTACGTTTTGTAGCGAATGCACAGGAATTGGGTGAGGAAAGTTTCGCCAAAATTCGTCTGCGCACTAAATTAGCTTTGTCTGCATTTGTCACTGCGGTACTGGCATTTAATTTATTGATGTCAGTGGTGTTGGGGTTGTATTTTAATGAAATTTTCCGTGTCAATCGTCCGATTGATATTGTTGCGCATCGCGGAGGAGGGGACTTAGCCGCTGAGAATTCAATCTTAGGTTTGCAGCGCGCCATTGAAGAAGGTGCTCGTTGGAGCGAGATTGATGTTCAGCGGACGAAAGATGGTCATTACATTATCAATCACGACGCAACGTTCAAACGTGTATCCGACGTGGATCAATCATCATCGGAGTTGACACTTGCTGAGATTGAACAGCTGAAAGTCAAAGACTTGTTTAATGCGAATGGCACAGCAGAAAAAGTAGCTACATTAGACGAATTTTTGGATGCGTCAAAAGGAAAAATCGGTTTGTTCATTGAACTCAAAGGCAGTACCGCCGATGAGCAGATGGTTGATGACGTCGTTGAAATGGTCAAAGCCAAAAATATGCAAAAAGAAGTGGCGCTTTTATCGTTGGATTATGGATTGATTCAATATGTTGAGGCAAACTATCCGGAAATGGATACGGGTTTCTTGTATTTCTTCTCAATTGGCGATACCAAAAGCATGGTGGGCGATATTTTGATTATGGAAGAAGCTGAAGCAACGCCGGATAAAGTATCGGAGATTAAAGATGCCGGCAAAAAGGCGATTGTCTGGACGGTCAATAAGGAAGAATCAATTGACAAGTTCGTCAATTCGGATGTGGACGGTATTATTACGGATTATGTTGTAAAAGTGAAAGAAGGCATGGTCAGACGTGACAATCGCTCAGACATAGAAATTATCTTGGATAATGTCATGGATTGGTAGCGCGTTACTTCGGAGTGTATTATCCGCACAAAAGATGAAGGAGGCATGTATATATGACAGAAATTTTACTAATTGGTTTGGTATTGTCATTAGGATTGCTCACAGGTATTGACAAAGAGCGTCGGTTTGATTTAGCAAAAGCATTTTTTATTGTAGTAGCAGAAACATTAATCGGCTCTGCATTGTTTGTTTTATTTGTGGTTTTGCTTTTTCAAACGTCGCTGTATCGATGGTTTGCTGTCAGTATTGAGTCATGGTTCATCATCATATTGCTCATTGCTATCATTGATGGTGTCATTATTTATTGGCTTAATCGATGGTTAATTCCTAAGTTGAAGATAAGCCATCAGGTGCAGACTTTGTGTGAATACATTATACAATGGGCGCTCATTTATATGACTGTTTATCAAGTGCTCTTCGATAATTTAATCAATCCCAATATGTTGGAGGATATTACAGGAACGGGGCTCGCCGCAATCGATATCGCCAACCCATCGGAGTTGATTATTTTGATATTGCCCTCGCTTATTTCTGTTTGGATTGCGATAATCCTTTACAAAGTATACAAAAATAAGTTGTAATCAGTCTCTCGCTCACTCTATTCGAAAAAATTATCTGTGTTAGCAATATCCTCAAACATATCGAGGAATCCATTGTAATGTTCAAACTCCTTTCGGTTTTCAAATGCATTGAAGGCGGGAAGGAGTTTTTGCATAGTGGGCGTATATCGGATATTTCTAAAAATGGATGCCGGACGAATCTTGTAAAGCAAGTGGAGCAACGATATGGAAAGTCTCCTTGATAATTTACATGGTGTAAACGTGGCGTTTTGTGCTATACTAGGAAATAGTGAATTGTCAGGATAAGGAGGATGAACAATGCGACAATCTTATCATATGACAGAAGGACGAAAACGTTCATTTTGGATTGAAGAAATTAAAGATAATTTGAGCAAATATTCAAGGCAAATCGACAAACCTTTATTAGTGCTTATGTTACTAATCATCGTGTTTGGATTAGTGATGGTGTATAGTACGACGCTTTTTTCTGAGAACGGAACGACAGCACGCAGTTTCCCCGTCGGACATTTGTTCAAGCAAGGGGTTGCGGTTGTAATTGGCAGCATTCTCGCATCTATATTGTTGTTCTTGCCGATTGATTTTTTCGGTAATTACACAATCTTATTGAGTGCGCACGGTTTATTGACGCTAATTCTGCTTGGAACAGTAGGATGGGGTACAATAAGTAAAGGTGCCAAAAGTTGGCTGTCAATCGGGGCATTTAACTTCCAAGTCAGCGAATTTACCAAAATCTCAATTATGTTGTTGATGAGTTGTATCATTTACCATACTTGTCGAGAATACCGCGCCAGCCAAGAAATTTTGCGAGATAAACGTATATGGCAACCGACTCTATCTATCGTGATAGCGATGGTTCTGATCGGGTTACAGCCCGATTTTGGGATGCTAATCATCATAACAGGAACGATGTTTACCATGTTGATAGTCAATCGTTTCGGTACAAAGTTCAACATCGCCTTATACGTTGTGATTATAGGAGTATATGGGTTTTTACAAGCGTTAGCGTGGAAGCTGGGTGACTTGTTCTCGCGAACAGGCATGTATCAATTGAAGCGACTAGGGTCCTTTGTCGATCCTTTCAAATACGCAGAAGATGCTGGTTATCAATTAACACGGGCGTATATTGCTTTCAGTCGAGGTGGATGGTTCGGTGTAGGTATTGGGCAAGGACTGACAAACCGTGCGCAGTTGCCGGAAAGACATACGGATTTTATTCTTGCTATCGTCGTGGAGGAAACTGGATTTGTCGGCGCATGCGTCTTATTAGGCTTATTGTTTGCCTTGATTATTCGCTTATTCCTTTGGGCGTACAAAAGCAAAAATTTCTATCACCGTTGCGTGCTCTCAGGAGCGGGAATCTTATACTTAGTACAAATGCTCGTCAATGTCGGTGGAGCCCTTGGCTTGTTGCCACTAACAGGAGTCACTTTACCTTTTGTCAGTTATGGCGGTAGCAGTATGATAATGTGTTTATTGTTGATGGGAGTAGCACAACGCATCATTATCGCGGAAAAAAATCAAATGGAAATAGAAAAGGAGGCAGCATATGGAATTTAGTATCGTTAAGCGTCAAGCTTTAATTGTGTGGCTCTATACACTTAAGCATCTTAAAACAATACGTAAATACGGCAGTTTGCATTATGTCAGCGACCGCTTAAAGTATGCCGTTCTTTATGTTGAGCAAGACAAGCAAGAAGAAATTATTAAAATTTTGGATAAGTATCATTTTGTCAGAAAAATAGAAGTATCTTATCGCGATGACATTGATATGACCTTTAAGGATGCGATTCCGAATCGAATTGATCCAGATCTAGCGCCTAAGAATGAGGAAGAGGAGCAACAATCCAATTTCATCAAGTCATTGGCGCAAACACTCGAAGTAACCAAAAAGATGGGAAATGAATAAAGGAGAACAACGGTATGCGCGTTATTGCAGGGCAGTATGGAAGTCGGCATCTTAAAGCTGTTCCCGGTATGAATACCCGCCCGACAACCGACAAAATTAAAGAAGGTATCTTCAATTTGTTAGGTGGTTATTTCGATGGGGGTGTTTGCCTTGATTTTTACGGCGGAAGTGGCAGCATGGCGATTGAAGCGGTGTCGCGAGGCATGGAACGAGCGATTATTACGGAGAAGTATCGTCCCGCTCTTCAAACGATTAAAGCAAATGTTGCCGTCACCAAGGAAGAACAGAAATTTACTGTTCTAAGTGGTGATAATCGTGCTTCGTTAGCCCAATTGAAACAGAGAGAACCGGATTTAATATTTGATTTGGTCATTTTGGATCCGCCGTATCAGCAGCAGCGAATTGTTGAGGACATTGAGTGGTTGGCGGATTTGGGAGTGATTGATCATTTGACAGACATTCTGTGTGAATCTGATGATCAGTTGGATTTGCCTGAGGATGTTCGTTCTTGGCGAAAAGTCAAACAGAAGCAATATGGGCAAACTGGGATTCATCTTTATGAAGGAAGTGAATGATATGACACAGAGTAGAGTGGCAATTTTTCCGGGGAGTTTTGACCCATTGACAAATGGGCACTTGAATTTGATTGAACGCAGTAGCAAACTGTTCGACGAAGTGATTGTTTTGATTGCGACCAATACAAGTAAGCAATATTTATTCTCATTGGAAGAACGTCATCGGTATGTCGCGGAGGCAGTGGCAACATTCCCGAATGTGCGCGTAGATGTATTGAAGGACACACTTGTTGTTCACTATGCTCGCAGCAAAAATGTGCAAGCTTTAATTCGCGGTGTCCGTAACACGCTTGACTTTGAGTATGAGCATGCGATTGCAGTAGCCAATCGGCAACAGGATTCAACAATCGAAACCGTATTGTTGTACGCCGATGCATCGTATCGCCATCTCAGTTCCAGCCTAATTAAGGAAGTAGCTCGATTCGGAGGAAGCTTGGACGGGATGGTACCACCAACAATTGAAGTCGCCATAAAAGAGAAAATTCAGTAACTTAATTCATTAACTTAACACGATAGCAATGCGCACGTCATGACATTGCTATCGTGTTTCTTTTTCCGGTTTGGGCGAAAAATAATTTTACTTACTTCAAATTTGTGCTATGATAAAGAAAGCTAAAGATAAATTGAGGGAAAGCGTGCCGATGTATGGCAGTACATGGTAGGCTTCATCGTGTTGCATGGCAGTGCAATTTGCCCTAATAAATAGTTAGCAAGGAGAGTAGCATCATTCAGCAAACTCTCAGTACTTACACTGAACGCTCGCTCCAAAGCGGCAGTGTCTACGATAAAAAGGAGAATTAAATATGGAACAAATTATTGTACGTGGCGGAAATCGCCTGGAAGGTGTTGTCAAAGTTGAAGGCGCAAAGAATGCTGTACTCCCAATTTTAGCAGCAACTATTCTAGCTGAGGAAGGCAAGGTGCATTTGAAGAATGTGCCGGTGTTGTCAGACGTAGCAATTTTGAATGAATTATTAACGAACTTAAATGTTGAGAATGACTTTAATACTGAAACCAATGAAATGACAATCGATGCAACCGGTGATGTTAAGACAACGGCAGATTACGATTTTGTTAGCAAAATGCGAGCTTCTATCGTAGTGATGGGACCGCTTTTGGCGAGATTCGGGCATGCGCGTGTGGCGATGCCGGGCGGATGTGCGATTGGTACGCGTCCAATCGATTTGCATTTGAAAGGATTCCGCGCATTAGGCGCGACAATCACAGAAACAGCCGGTTTCGTTGAAGCGAAGGCTGACAAACTGGTCGGCGCACGTATTTATTTGGACTTCCCAAGTGTCGGCGCAACGGAGAACATCATGATGGCAGCTGTTTTGGCAGAAGGTGTAACCGTTTTGGAAAACGTGGCGCGCGAACCGGAAATTGTTGATTTGGCGAATTTACTGAACAATATGGGAGCTAAAGTTGTTGGTGCCGGAACGGAAACGATTCGAATTACCGGTGTGGAACGCCTGCATGGCGCAATTCACCATGTCATTCCGGACCGGATTGAAGCGGGGACATTTATGGTAGCTGCAGCTGTTACCCAAGGGGATGTGTTCGTTCAAGATGCGATTGCGGAACATAATGTTCCTTTGATTAGTAAGCTGCGTGAAATGGGCGTCATAGTGGAAGAACATGGCAATGGTGTTCGTGTCATTGGACCTAAAGTATTGAAACCAACGAATGTGAAGACATTGCCGTATCCGGGATTCCCAACTGATATGCAAGCGCAAGTGTCTGTTGCGCAATTATTAGCGGAGGGACATAGCACGTTGACGGAAAACTTATTTGAGAATCGCTTTATGCATTTTGAAGAATTGCGTCGAATGGGTGCGAATTTCGTGGTAGATCGTCGTACAGTAAGTATGGTGGGACCGACACAATTTACCGGAGCGCATGTGAAAGCAACTGATTTGCGAGCAGCTGCGGCGCTGATTATTGCCGGATTGACAGCAGAAGGTATTACATATGTTTCAGAACTGAAGTATTTAGACCGTGGGTACTACCGTTTCCATGAGAAATTAACTAATTTAGGTGCCGATATTCAACGTGTAAGTACGGTGGAAAGCCGTATTGCTTCACTAGTAAACTAGTGCCGACAAAATGGGGTTTGCGTTATGAGTAGAGAAATAGGAATCGATTTAGGAACGAGTAATGTATTGATCCATTTGAAAGGGCACGGCATTATTTTGAATGAACCGGCAGTAGTCGCTTTGGATACAAAAACACGCGAAATTGTAGCGGTTGGTCGTGAAGCTTATGACATGATAGGGCGCGCACCGGCTTCAATCGAAATTGTTCGTCCGATTAAGAAAGGTGTTATTTCCGACTTTGATGTGGCGGAAGCGATGTTAGTTGTGTTATTGGAGCGCTTGAATATTCAACGATGGTTCTCCAGACCGAATGTGTTGATTTGTAGCCCGGCAAAAATTAGTGACATTGAACGCATTTCTTTGGTTGAAGTCGCCGAGAAAGCAAGCAACGGACGTATTTTTTTGGAAGATGAAGCACGAGTGGCTGCTGTTGGAGCGGGTGTCGATTACTTTGATCCGTCCAGCTATATGATGATTGATATTGGTGGCGGGACTTGTGATATTGCTGTCATCTCGTCAGGTGAAATGATTGTCAGCGAAACGTTAAAGCTGGCAGGTGACGACTTTGATGCAGCGATTATTCAATATTTCAAAGAACATCATCAATTGTTAATTGGTGAACGAACCGCCGAGGCTGTCAAGAAACAATTGGCAACAGCAATTTTCGTTTCCCCGGCCGAAATGTTAACGCAAGCCGTTAAAGGGCGCGATTTGCTAACAGGGTTACCGAAATCAATCAATGCGCATTCCAATCAAATGTATGAAGCGTTGAAACCTTTAATTGAGCAGATTGCTCGAGTTGTTAAACGTGTATTGGAAGATTTACCCCCGGAAATTGCTGCGGATATCGCCGGAAAAGGGATTATTTTGACTGGTGGTGGCGCGCTAATATATCAATTGGATACTTTTTTGACGAAGCAACTGAAGGTAAGTGTCATCCGTTCGGATCAACCGCTGAATAGTGTGGGATTGGGAACGGGCTTGATGTTGGACTTAATCTTGAGTGGCAAGTTGGAACGAACAAATCCGACTTGGAAACAGAAATTCCGACGTTGGTTACGTAGATGGCGTCGTCGTATTATCGGATAGAAAGGGAGGACACTAATGGAACGTGAATATTTGCAGGAATCACTTGTGGTAAAAGTCTTGAAGAGTACCTTGAAGATTATTATATTTCTAATTTTATTAGTGCTTTTCTTTGTGGTAGGTTTGTTCATCGGCTATTCGGTACTGGGAAACGGAAATTTCTGGGAAGTATTGAATAGAGATACTTGGCAACATATCATTGATTTTGTGAATCCTTAGGAAACTGGAACTGGTCGGCGATGGATGATTCTGTCGCCGATTAGTGTTTCTTGTAGGATGATTTTAGAGAGGTGCTACGGAAGTTTCATATATCAATTTCGAAAAGAGTATGCTATACTGAGGGCAAAGAAGGGAGAGGGTGCGAATGCAACCATTTGCAATGTATGAATTGTTATTTTATATATTACCGATTCTTATGTCGGTTATTATAGTGCGATTTATTCGTCCGCTCCTTCCGGAATTCAAAGCCTTTAGGCTGACCACGCCGATGTTGCTGTTACCGTTGTGGGTTGTGATTATTGAAGGCTTTGGGTGGCGCTTGTATGAACTCAGCGTGTTTCCGTATTGGTGCTACATGGTAGTAGTTGTATTATGGATTCATTATTTTGAGTATATTCGTAAAGTAGAGTCGTTTGAATATCAAGCGTATTTGCGAGCGGCCACCAATGTGGTATTTATGATGAGCACGTTTTTATTGTTAGGTATAGGTATATTTCGTTTTGGGCACCTTGTCTGGAAAATGTTGCGTTAAAAAAGTGTAAAACCTTCATTATTTGAGTATAGAACACTATTTCAATCAGAAATAGTGTATTTTTTTGGAGAAATTTACAAAAAAGGTGGTACAAAGTGGGGGAATGTGGTAGACTAGGGGTATATTGAATGGGGAGGTGTATTCAATCGTGCTTATCGGAGAATTTCAACATAATATTGACACGAAAGGGCGGTTGATTATGCCTGCCAAATTTCGTGCAGACTTAGGGGCGCAATTCATTGTTACCAAAGGTTTGGACGGCTGTTTGTTCGGTTTTCCTATGGAAAGCTGGGCAGCACTTCAAGAGAAATTAAAAGCATTATCTTTAGTTAAAAAAGATGCACGTTCGTTTGTTAGAAGTTTCTATTCAGCTGCCACTGAAGTAGAAATTGACAAACAAGGGCGAATTAATTTGCCACAAAATCTCATTGAGCTTGCAGGTATTGAGAAGGAATGTCGAGTAATCGGTGTCTCCGATCGTATCGAAATTTGGAGCAGCGAGCGTTGGGAGGCTTATGCATCTGCAGCTGACGAAAACTTTGAAGAAATTGCGGAAGAAATGATGGAGTTTGGATTATAGAGAGGGTGCATGGAATGCAATTTGAACACGAAACAGTCCTGTTGCATGAAACAATTGATGAACTTGAAGTCAAACCTGATGGCGTCTATGTAGATTGCACATTGGGTGGTGCAGGGCATGCCGAGTATCTATTATCCTTGCTCAATGAACACGGTCATTTATATGCGTTTGACCAAGATCAAACGGCGATTGAGCATGCTAAAGTCAGACTGGCTGACGCTGTATCGCAAGGGAAAGTGACATTCATTCACAGTAATTTCCGGGATATCCGTAAGAAATTAGCGGAATTGAATGTTCAAAAGGTCGACGGTATTTACTATGATTTAGGTGTTTCCTCTCCGCAATTGGATGTAGCTGAACGAGGATTCAGTTATCATCAAGAAGCGAAATTAGACATGCGGATGAACCAGGCGCAAGCCTTATCGGCTTACGATGTGGTCAATTCGTGGACATACGATCAATTAGTGAAGGTTATTTTCCGTTATGGTGAGGAGAAATTTGCTAAGCGAATTGCTCGTTCCATTGAACAAAAACGAGCGGCTGCACCGATTGTTACGACAACGGAGTTAGCGGAAATAATCAAAGGAGCAATCCCGGCAGCTACGCGCCGTACGGGAGGGCATCCGGCTAAACGGACTTTTCAAGCGATTCGAATTGCCGTTAATGATGAATTAGGAGCAATTGAAGAATCGTTGGAGCAGGCGTTGGAATTATTGGCTGTGGACGGAAGAATTTCAGTTATTTCGTTTCACTCATTGGAAGACAGATTGGTTAAGCAAATGTTTAAGCAAGTGAGCACAGCACCGGAAACGCCACGTCATCTGCCTTTATTACCGGAGCAAACACGAGCTCCATTTAAGTTAGTGACACGCAAGCCGATTTTGGCAAGTGAAGAAGAATTAGAAGCAAACAATCGCGCAAGAAGTGCGAAATTGCGTGTTATTGCGCGAGAAATTTAAGGATTGCAAATGAGATTTCACAGAGGGAAGGAGGCATCGCAATGGAGCAAGCGAATGTTAAACAACAATATGCAACGCATGCATCGTCCAAAAATATCGCCATTCCAGGTGGTATCGACAGAGGGATTGAATTCGGGAAGGTAACTGAACGCGCTAAAACATCTGCTAAGCATATGAGCTTAACTAAGTATGAAGTGACCACAATTGTGATGGCCTTTATCCTCTGCGCATGCCTACTTGTATTGCGAATGTATGTACATGGACATCATTTAGAAATACAACAAGCAATTGAAGAGCATACGATACAAATGCATAATGTGCAAACACAGACCGCTATCATGGAAACGGAAATCAACATGAAACGCAATTATGAAACAATTCAGCAAGCAGCGAGAGATAACGGCATGACAATTAATCGTGCGAATATAAAGGAAGTTAGCAATGATGCAGGGAACTAATGATAGAGGCTTCATCAAGTGGCTAGTTGTATTTACTCTAGTCTGTGCGATGATAGTCGCTGGTCGCTTATGGCAATTGAGTGTCTGGAAGAAAGTTAACAACAGGGATTTAGTTGAATACGCAGAGAAGAACTTTGGAGGAAGTGGTATCACAGAAGCGAGACGCGGAACGATTTATGATGCGAATGAATCGCCGATTGCGATGGATACGACTTCCTATGTTATGTATGCGATACTGCAACACGACATCGACACTGCTAACATCGTCAAAGATCCGGATCGAACCGCAAGAGTATTGTCTCAATATATTGATGCGACACACGATGAAATCTTGGAATTATTATTGACGCCGGAAGCAAGAGAGGTTCAGTTCCGCCATATCTCTCCAATCTCTCCGGAAACGAAGAAGGCTATTGAACAGGAAGATTTGCCGGGCATTGTGTTGGTAAGCAAAACTTTACGTCATTATATTGATAGTGTTTTTGCATCGCATTTAATTGGATATGCGGTTCCGGGAGAGGATAATTTTATCCAGGCAAGCGTACTAGAAGGGCAACTAGGCTTAGAATATGCTTATGATAAAGTGCTGAACGGTTCTGAAATGTATACAGACAGACCGGATTCAACGGTAATATCAGGTAGAAACTTGTACTTGACGCTTGATTCACGCTTGCAAAATCACCTGGAAGTGTTGATGAACGAATATCAAGCACGTTATCACCCACAAGCAATGAATGCTTATCTAGTGGAAGCAAAAACGGGAAAATTACTAGCCGCTTCTCAGCGTCCTAGTTTCAATCTGAATACACGTATAGGAATTTCGGAGCAGTGGCGCAACCTAATGGTTGAGGAAGCTTATGAACCGGGATCGACGATTAAGACACTCACAACGGCAGTAGCCTATGATCGTGGTGTATTTGGAGTAGGTGAATGGTTCCAGTCCGGTAGTATTGAAGTTTATGATCAAGTGGTTAAAGACCACAATGAAGTGGGTTGGGGAACAATCACTTTCGAAGAAGGTTTCGCTCGTTCAAGTAACGTTGCCATGGTAAATCTTGTGCAACGAATGGGCAGCAAGCAATGGGCAGATAAACTATTGGAATTCGGATTCGGGCAATCGACAGAATTTGGTTTGGCAAACGAAACAGAAGGCACACTTGCTTTCGACAATCCGGTATCTGAAATAATGTCCGGATTCGGGCAAGGATTTTCGGCGACGCCTATTCAGTTGTTGCAGGCGTTTAGTGCCATTGTCAATCAAGGGAAAATGATGAAAGTACAAGTCGTCAATGGTATCGGTGCAAATCACCAATACCAACCGCAAGTAGTGGGGCAACCAATTTCTGAACAAGCTGCCCAACGTGTGTTGCAACTGATGATTGATACAGTGGAACAACCTTATGGAACGGCGCAACCGTTCCGAAACCCGAATGTTCGGGTTGCCGCCAAAACAGGGACAGCTCAAATAGCGAACCCGGCAGGAGCAGGCTATCTGAACGGACCGGATGACTACTACCATTCGGCAATCATATTTTTCCCGGCGGAACAGCCGCAATATATGATGTATGTATCGATGAAACAACCACAAAATACAGGTGGCAGACTAGGGTCGCAAATATTGGGAGAATTATTCAATCGCTACTTGGATACGATGATGATTAATTAAGAAAGAAGGGAACTCTATGCAAGCAACAGAACTGATTCGAGTGTTAGCTGACGCAACGCTATTTGGTGAGCCGCTAGAAGGCGAAGTGACGGCACTTGTCAACGATACTCGACAAATTACTGCGAATAGCTGTTTCATTGCGATTAAAGGCGAGAACTTTGACGGGCATCAAGCAGTGCATCAAGCAAGTCAAAAAGGTGCGTGCATGATGATTGTGGAATATTTGCCAGAAGGCTGGCAACAAGTGCCGATGACCTTTGTCAAAGTGCCCTCTACTTATAGAGCCCAGGCGATTTTGGCGAATAAATTCTATCAAATGCCGTCACAACAATTGAATGTTGTCGCTGTGACCGGGACCAATGGGAAAACAACGACGAGCACAATGATTAGTGAATTATTAATGGCGCTCGGGCGTAAAACCGGTGTGATTGGCACCCTTCATTACAAGGTGGATCAACAATTTTACCCGGCGGTTAATACGACACCTAATGCATTGCATTTACAACAGTTGTTTCATGAAATGGTTACCAATGGTTGTCAAGATGCCATTATTGAAGCTTCTTCACATGCCTTGGCATTGGGACGTCTCTGGTACACCGATATTGATTGTGCAATCTTTACAAATTTAACGCGCGAGCATTTAGATTTCCACCACACTATGGAGGAATACGCCTATGCCAAAAGCCTGTTATTTGCACAATTGGGGCAAAGATTTCATCAAGGCCGTCCGCGTTTGGCAATCGTGAATGCCGATGACGCGTCGGCAGAAATAATGATGCAAGCAACGGCGGCTGAATGCCTCACTTACAGTATTACAAAGGAAGCAACAGCATATGCGACACAAATAGAAGCGCATCAAGGAACCCAATCCTTTACGCTTCATTTTGAACAAAAAATGTATCAAGTTATGTTGCCGATGGTTGGTGCCTATAATGTGTCGAATTATTTGGCGTCTTTCCTATGTTTAGTGAAGCATTATCAATTCACACCGGAAGAAGTTATTTGCGCGACTGCAACTTTTCAAGGAGTATCCGGTCGCATGCAAAGCATTCACGAAGGGCAAAACTTCAATGTTATCGTCGATTTTGCACATACACCGGATGCCATTCAGAAAGTTTTGGCAGAATTGAAAGAACAAACGGTAGGACGTTTAATTACAGTCATTGGGCATAGTGGTGGCAATCGTGATAGTGGCGCCAGACCGGAAATTGGCGACCATGTCTTTGCGTACTCAGATGAGATAGTATTCACGGCGGACAATCCACGCCATGAACCAGTTGACAAAATCGCACGCGAATTAATTGGCAGCCATGACGAAAAGCCCTATACTATTATTGAGAAACGTGAGGATGCCGTCGCTCACGCCATTCGAATTGCACAAGCAGGCGATACGCTATTATTCGCAGGTAAAGGTGGCGAAACATACCAGATTATTGGTGATGATAAAGTTCCTTACAGCGAAGAAGCGGTCATTCGTACCGCATTGAAAACATTATAGAACAATCAAACAAACAGACAACAAATGCTGGGAAAAGGATTTCCTGCGCAATTGAAGGAGAGATGACAATGGAATTAGTCTTACCATTATCAATAAGTTTCGCATTGACCGTATCGTTGATGCCGTTCTTTATTGGCTATTTTAATTACAAAAAAATCGGACAAACAACACGTGAAGAAGGTCCTAAGTGGCACGAAGTCAAAACGGGTACCCCAACCATGGGAGGTACAGTCTTTGTATCGGCTATTCTATTCACATTATTGGTGTCCGCTAAGTTAATGAATCTCTTGAACGGTCAAGTTTGGATGATTTGGTTGACATTTCTATTGTTTGGCGGAATCGGCTTTATTGATGATTTCATCAGTATTTTTAAGAAGCAGAATGAAGGGTTGACAGCTAAGCAAAAGTTTGTAGCGCAATTATTGTTCTCAGGTATTATCATCTTGATTGCGATTGCTACCGGCGTTCAATTAGTGATTCCGATGTATTTCTTCAATATTACGTCGGTTATGTTGATTGTTGTGTTTGCTTTCTTGTGGATTACAGGGTTTTCCAATGCGGTTAATTTGACAGATGGCTTGGATGGTCTGGCGACCGGATTGAATATCATTGCTTATTCTGCTTATTTCGCCTTGGCATTGCGCACCAAGAATATGGCGGTAGCTCTAGTTTGTTTAACAGTAGTAGGTGCATTATTAGGATTTTTGATTTATAATAAGAAACCAGCGAAGATATTTATGGGTGATGTTGGTTCCCTTGCGTTGGGCGCAGGTTTAGCTGTGATTTCAATGGTGTTGAACAATCCGTGGAGTTTATTAATCATCGGGATTGTCTTTGTGATTGAAACAGCTAGCGTCATTCTTCAAGTTGCCTCGTTCAAATTGACGGGTAAACGTATCTTCAAGATGAGTCCGATTCACCATCACTTTGAGATGAGCGGGTGGTCCGAACAGAAAGTAGTGACTGTTTTTTGGGCGGTCGGAATGTTAGCAGCAGGGTTTTATTATATGATTTTCTGATGAGAGGTATTGATATGTTATCAACCAATGTAGCACAGCAGCATGTACTGGTTATGGGATATGGCGTCACGGGAAGAAGTGTCGCTGATTTCCTATTGACTCAAGGTGCACATGTGACCGTTATTGACCGAGGGGATTCGTCTGACGACCCGTCGGTTACTTTACTTTTACAAAAAGGTGCCCGATTCGTTTGGGGAGAACATCCATTAGAACTGGTGGAGGAACCTTTTGCTTTCGTTGTCAAAAATCCGGGGATTTCGTACTATACGCCGTTTGTACAGGCGCTCCAAGAAAAAGGGATTCCCATTTATACTGACGTAGAATTAGCTTATTTATTCAGCGAAGCAGCGATTATCGGTATTACGGGAAGTAACGGCAAGACAACAACAACCAGTTTGATTCATCAATTATTGCAAGGAGCCACGGAGAAAGGTGAAGCCTTTTTGGCGGGGAATATTGGTGTACCGGCTTTGGATGTCGTGGCGAGAGCAAATCCGAATGATACAATTGTTATGGAATTATCCAGTTTCCAACTGAAAGGTACGGAACAATTTAAGCCAACGATTGCCGTGATAACCAATATCTTTGAAGCGCATATGGATTACCATAAAACACGTGACGACTACGTAACGTCTAAATTGAATTTAATTCGTCATCTGACACCGGAAGACCACTTGGTTTACAATTATGATTCATCGGAATTGCGACAATTATTAGCGTCGACAATGGCGTGCAAGGTGCCTTTTGCGGTGGATTGCATTGATGATGACGTGCGTCGAAACGGTGTTTACGCGGAAGGTGGTCGCATTTTTTTCCGTGGGGAGGAAGTGGCGCAAGTAGCGGATATCTTAATTCCCGGCAAACATAATTTAGAGAATGCCTTGGCGGCAATTGCGGTGGCTAAATTGAATCAGGTGGCAAATGCGCATATTGTGCAAGTATTGCGAACTTATTCCGGTATGCCACACCGCATCCAAAAAATCGCTTCACACAAAGGTGTAGATTTCTACAATGATTCAAAGTCGACGAATACCACAGCAGCAATTACGGCTTTGAACAGCTTCAAGCAACCGATTGTTTATATCGGTGGAGGACTGGATCGTGGCGATGATTTAAGTGAATTAGTACCGCACTTAGAAGGCGTGAAAGTAGCGCATTTATACGGCGAAAGCAAAATGCGTATGCAAACCTTATTCAAGCAGGCTTGTCTCCATGATAATTTGGCGGAAGCAACTGAGGCTGCTTACCGTGATGCGCAAGCAGGGGATGTGGTATTGCTATCACCAAGTTGTGCGAGTTGGGACCAGTTCAAAAACTTTGAAGAACGCGGCAATCTTTTTGTAGAAACGGTGCGACAGTTGATTGCAAAGGAGAATGAATATGAAGGAAATTAAACGGGTTGTTCTATCGGGTGGCGGAACGGGCGGACACATTTATCCGGCTCTTGCGTTGCTTAAGGAAATGCAACTCAAATATCCTAACTTGGAGTGTTTATATATCGGGAGCGCTAAAGGATTGGAATCCACCATTGTCAAAAATGCGGGTTTGCCTTTTGAAAGTGTGGAAATCCAAGGATTGAAGCGCAGCCTGTCTATCGAGAATATTAAAGCCGTCTGGTTGATGCTGACCAGCACTTACAAAGCCAAACAAATTCTTAAAGCTTATCAGCCTGATGTGGTGATCGGAACAGGTGGTTACGTGTGTGCTCCTGTATTACGTGCAGCGACACAGCTAGGTATCCCGACACTGATTCATGAGCAAAATAGTGTAGCAGGCATTACCAATAAATATTTAGGACGTTACGTGGACATTATTGCGACTTGCTTCGAGGAAGTCACAAAAGATTTCGCTAAAGTGGCGCATAAAGTTCGATTAACCGGGAATCCTCGCGGACAAGAGGTTGTGCAAACACCTGTTGTTGCGAATTACTTGGAGGAGCAGTACGGTTTTTGCTCGGATAAGCCGACAGTATTGGTGTTCGGAGGAAGTCGGGGAGCGCCTGCTATCAATCAAGCAGCACTAGCAGCCATTCCTGCATTTGCGAATGCAGCGTATCAAGTCATTATTGCAACAGGGCAGGCGCACTATGAAACGTTACAATCAGAATTACAAGATTTGCCAAACAACGTAAAGGTTGTTCCTTACATTGAGAATATGCCGACTTTATTGCGCGCCATTCAATTAGTGGTGTGTCGCAGCGGAGCAACTACCTTGACAGAGTTGACGGCATTGGGCTTGCCAAGTATCTTGATACCGAGTCCTTATGTCACTGCCAACCATCAAGAACACAATGCATTAGCATTGGTGAACCGTCATGCAGCTTGCATGATTCGCGAATCCGAATTAGATTCCGCAATCTTAGTCGAAAAAATTAACGAACTGTTGTTGTCACCAACGATTTTGGCAGAGATGGCAACCTCAGCGAGAACGCTCGGTATCACGGATGCTTCTACGCGAATTATTGAAGCGATTGAAACAATCGTTTAACGAATAATAGGAAAGGAGGGATTAGTGTGGAACGCAATTATCGCCAGCACTATCAACGCAATCAACACGCGCTGCATGAAAGACAGCGATCATCTCGTATGCGAATGCAGAATGCGGCGAGAAGTGGACGGAGTATCTCGCAGCAACAATATCAATCTTCGCAACGAACGCTTAACGAGCGCCATCGCCAGACTAATCCTACTTCACGCCCTCGTCGTCAGCGACCGAATCAACCGATGCCGCGAACACTTCCTCCTAAAGCCCGAAGAAGACCGCTGAAAGGTAAAGTGAAAGCAGTTGTTGTAGGGGTGGTGTTGTGTGTGGCAACAGTGTTTACGCTAATAGCCGTATCTCCTTTGAACAAAGTGAAACGTCTGGTGGTTACCGGATACACGCATTCGAATCCGGAATTGATCAAAGCGAGCACAGGCATTCGTCCCTTGGATGATGTGCGCAATGTGATACGCCAGAAACAAATTATCGAGAAAGCGATTAAGACGCATAGTCCAATTATTGATAGTATTACATTGAAACATTCAGAATGGGAACATCTGGAAATTCACGTCAATGAACATCAAGTCATCGCCAAAATTAATGACAACGGACAATTAGTACCAATTTTGGATAATGGGAACGGAATTGCCGGATTAACTACGATTGATGATACACAATTAGCAAATGTGCCATTATTATATAATTTCAACAAGCAAGGGTCTTTGCATGAAATAGCCAATTCCCTACGCAAAATAGATGCGAAACTGCTTGCCTTAATTGAGAGCATTTCGCCGGTTCAAGATGTGAATAAGCCGAATACCATTGAAGTCAAAATGAAAGACGGCAACACCGTTCGTGCCATTGTCTCCACTTTTGATAAGCGGATAGGTTACTATCCTTCAATTGTGCAACAGTTGAATAATCAACAAGGCGTTATCAATTTAGAAGTGGGCGCATACTTTACACCGTACGGATTAAATACTAATAGTGTCAAGTTGGACACTAATTAAGACAACTTTAAGTTACTAAATGGTTACACTGTAACATTTTTCTTCTGTTGATAGAACATTTATGCTAATATTAACTATCAGAAGAGAGATTTAATAAGTACTCCTAATTTTGTGATAGAAGGAGGTTTCTTTACCAGATGAGAAATCAAGAAATTTTTGTAAGTTTAGATATCGGGACAACTTCTATCAAAGTTGTTGTCGCAGAAAGTATCAATGGACATGTGAATATTCTAGGGGTCGGCAATGAAAAGTCTCGGGGTCTAAGTAGAGGCGTCATCGTAGATATTGACGAAACTGTTTATTCGATTCAACAAGCTGTTGCTCAAGCGGAACGCAAGTCAAACATCAAAATTACAGACGTGATTGTCGGTGTGCCAAGCAACAAACTGGAAGTAGATTCTTGTCATGGGATGATTGCCGTAGCAAGTGAGAATCGTGAAATTCAAACACGCGATGTCGATAATGTTATCGCTACTGCAAAAGTACGCTCCGTGCCACCGGAAAGAGAAATCGTATCGATTATTCCCGAGGAGTTTATCGTTGACGGCTTCAATGGCATCCGTGACCCGCGCGGCATGATTGGCGTTCGCTTGGAACTGTATGCCCGCTTATTAACAGGAGCCAAAACAATTATCCATAATATTAAACGATGCGTCGAAAAAGCAGGGTTGAACATCAGCGAGTTGGTATTCCAACCGCAAGCCATCGCCTCTGTGGCGCTCACACCTGATGAACGGACTTTTGGAACAGTCATCATCGATATGGGTGGCGGACAGACGAGCGCGTCGATTATTTACGATAACCAATTGATGTGGTCGTTCGTCGATCAAGAAGGTGGCGATTTCGTCACGAAAGATATTTCGATTATCTTGAATACGTCACTGGACAGTGCGGAACGCATCAAGCGCGAATACGGGAACGCTTTATCGCGCAGAACGTCCGAGAATGAATATTTCCCGGTGGATGCCGTGGGCAAAAAAGAACCGGTGCGCGTCGATGAACGTTATTTATCAGAAATTATTGAAGCCCGTTTAATTCAAATCTTTGAGACATTACGCGACGAATTGTCAGTTGTGGACGGGCTTGATTTGCCGGGAGGCTTCGTCATTACAGGTGGAGCGGCTTCCTTACCGGGTGTAGAAGAATTAGCGAAACAGTATTTCGGTTCAAAAGTTCGCCTGTACGTGCCGGAACAAATGGGGATGCGCAATCCGGTCTTCACAACCGCAATCGGTTTGGTGGAATACGCATCTCAATTGGATGAAATTCACCGCATTGCGCAAGGAACATTCCGACAAGCCACAAGCGGCGGTGCAAGCAGACCGAGACGGACGCAACCGACTTATGTTCAGGAACCGCCTGTACGTCCGGAACGTCCAAGACCGACTGTCAGCTACGATGATTATGAACAAGCGGCTCAATATGAAACGCCGGACTATTATGAAAGCTACGAAGAAGAAGTTTATTACGACGATTACGAGGCTGACCATTATGCGCCGGAATACCAAGCGCCAACGAATGAAAAAGGCTTCATGGCCAAATTTAAAGCTTTCATAGCGACATTTTATGAAGACTAAGATATGAGATGAGAGAGTCAAGGAGGAATTAGAAGATGGAATTAGCATTTGATTCAACAGTGCGCAATGAAGGCGCAGTTATTAAAGTAATCGGTGTCGGCGGCGCCGGCGGTAATGCCGTTAATCGTATGATTGCTGAAGAAGTACAAGGTGTAGAATTTATCGTTGCCAATACGGATACACAAGCATTGAAAGGCTCTAAAGCAGAAACGAAAATCCAATTAGGACCTAAAGTAACAAAAGGTTTGGGTGCCGGTTCAGTCCCTGAAGTCGGATTGAAAGCTGCCGAAGAAAGCGAAGAACAAATTCGCAATGTCTTAGAAGGTGCAGACTTAGTTTTCGTGACTGCCGGTATGGGAGGCGGAACAGGAACCGGTGCAGCACCAATCGTTGCGCGTATCGCAAAAGAATTAGGCGCGTTGACAGTAGGGGTTGTGACACGTCCATTTACATTTGAAGGACCGAAGCGTGGACGTTACGCCGCTGAAGGTTTGAAGAACTTAAAAGAAAATGTCGACACATTAGTAACGATTTCCAACAACCGCTTATTGGAGATTGTAGACCGTAAGACACCGATGTTGGAAGCTTTCTCTGAAGCGGATAATGTCTTGCGTCAAGGTGTTCAAGGGATTTCTGACTTAATTACGGCGCCGGGTTACGTTAACTTGGACTTCGCTGACGTGAAAACAGTCATGAAAGACCAAGGAACAGCCTTAATGGGTATCGGGGTTGCCTCAGGCGAGAACCGTACAGCAGAAGCGACGAAGAAAGCCATTTCTTCTCCATTGTTGGAAGTATCCATCGACGGTGCGGAGCAAATCTTGTTGAACATCACAGGTGGCTCAGACTTGACCTTATTTGAAGCGCAAGATGCGAGCGAAATCGTAGCGAATGCTTCATCAGGTGATGTTAACATTATTTTCGGTACATCAATCAACGAAAACTTAGGTGACGAAGTTGTTGTAACGGTTATTGCGACAGGTATCGACACAGAAAAAGGCAGCGACCGTAACAAAGGCGGACAACGTTCAACACGTGGAGCGTTCGCAACAGGAAACTTCTCGGACAGCAACGTACAATCAGCAGGAAACGAAGTGGAAGCAACACCAAGACAACGTGAAGCAGAACGCGATTTATTCAGCAATTGGGACATCAAACGTGAACAAAGCACACGCGATTTTGCACATGGTGGCGACTCAGCGCAACGTCCGTTCCAACGCACGGTAGGAGAAGTACCGCGTCGCCAAGTTGAAACAACGGAAGATGACGAATTGGACACACCACCGTTCTTCCGCAAAAGACACCGTAACTAAGCGTGAAGGCAAATCATCGTTTACGATGAACACTTAAATTTGAATGAACAACAAGCGGGGGCTGGGAAAAATCTTTCGCAGCCTCTTTGCGTATAATGGTTCAAATTCAATCATCAAATCCGAGTAGTCAGTATTTTTTTGGAAAGGAACTTATAAGCAAATGAGTAATTTAATTATTTATGCCATTCAGATGTATCAGTTATTATTGGTATTGTACGCAGTCATTTCTTGGTTTCCACAAGCGTCTAACACCCCATTATCGAAATGGTTAGAGCGCCTTTGTGAACCTTACGTTTCACTATTTCGACAATTCATCCCGGACATAGGCAATGTCAGCTTCGACGTATTAGTCGGTATTCTCCTGCTAGATTTGGTGAAGCGCGTCCTGACAGGTTTATAATCGTTTCGATACAAAAAGGAGCCTGCCATGAACGAAGTGTATCAACATTACCGCAAGGAAGAAAGAGAATTTATCAATCAAGTCTATCACTGGCTCAATGAGGTGGAGAACTATTACACGCCGTATTTAAGTCATTTTCTGACGCCGAGAGAAGCATTGATTGTGCAACAGATTGTCGGCAAGCGCGATGAAGTACGTTTGGCGTTTCATGGTGGACGCGAGGATGCCGAACGCCAGCGAGCGCTGCTCTATCCGTCCTACTATGAAGTACAAGCGGATGATTACGCGCTGACCGTGTTAAATATCAAGTTCCCGACGAAATTCGGAGAATTATCACACGGACGCATATTAGGCACATTATTATCAACCGGAATTGACCGCAATCGTATCGGCGACATTATAACGGACGGTGCACGTTGGCAAGTCATGGTCGATCGAGCGATTCACGAGTTTCTCATCCAGCAAGTCACGAAGATTGCGAATGTCGGCGTTCACTTAGAAATGATTGCTGACGAGGACGTCTTGACACCATTGGAAGAATGGGACACTCAGACATTGATTGCCAGCTCTCTGCGACTTGACACGCTTATTGCAAAAGTCTATAATTTTTCAAGACAGCGGGCAAAGGACGTCATTGCCGCTAATTTAGTGAAAGTCAATTTCGTTGAAACCCTCCAACCCGATTTCGAGGTCGGTGTGCAAGATATTGTTTCCGTCCGCAAAAAGGGGCGTTTTTGGGTAGAGGAGATTGAAGGGACGACTAAGAAAGACAATTATCGCTTAAAAGTTAATATTATCGTAAAATAAAGGTATGTTAACTGACTATCAAATAGTGTATAATAGTACTATCTAAGCCAAAAACAGAAAGGGCGTGAGGGTGTGGGAGTAACACCGATTGAAATCTTAAACAAAGAGTTTGATAAACGTTTCAGAGGATACGATGAAGAACAAGTTAATGATTACTTGGATATCGTTGCTTCTGAATTGGACCGAGTAGTGAAGGAACATTCTGAATTGAAGCAACAATTGGACGCAACAGCGGACAAGTTACGTTACTTTGAACAATTACAAGACTCGTTGAACAACTCGATTGTTGTAGCACACGAAGCGGCAGAACGCTTGAAGCAAAATGCACGCAAAGAAGCAGAGTTGATTCTGTATGAAGCGGAACGTGAAGCAGACCGCTTAGTGGCGGATGCAAACGCACAAGCGCAACAAATTATCGCCAACAATGAAAGTTTGCGTCGCAGCGGACAAGAATTGCACAAGCAATTACGCTACATGCTGACTAGCCAACTCGATGCGCTGGAAGGCGCTAAAGACACCGATTTGCTGAAAGCTGTTGAAACGAATAATCCGGCGGCACCGGCAAAACCTTCTCAACCTGTTGAAGCAGTTCAAGAAGTGGAAGTGCAACCAACTCCGGCGGAGGAACCGACAGAGCCGAGCGTATCATTTACGGAAGCTGTTGCGCCCGTATCGGAAGCGACGTTAGCAGAAGTATTTGCGCCTGCGCAAGAAGTGGCGTTCCCGGAATCGACAGATGCGGATATTAGTTTCGAAGAAGTGAGTGAGTTTCCAACTCAGGAAAAACCTGCTTTAGAAGATGTGTATGTGTCAACATCATCTGAAGTAGTTGAAGAACCGCAAGTAGAAGAAGAAGCATACAAGCCGAACGCTTCGACGAAAGTATCGATTCCGGACTACGATTCGGAAGAACGTTATATTCCGGAACCGACTTTGAATGCAGTCAATGCGACAGATTTCTCACAATTATTGAATCAAGCGATTGAGAAAGAACAGTTGTTGAACGACGCATCCGACATGGAAAGCGTACTCGGACAAACAATCCGCATTGATTTACCGAAATAAAGACATTAAGAACACGTGGATAAGTTAACAGACTTAGCGAGCCAAGGAAGGTGAAAGCTTGGCACTCCCTTATCTTATTCATATCCTCTTAATCCATGCACAATGAACTGACAGTAGTTGTTGCCGCTTAAAGAGCGTTATCATGAAAGAGTAAGTCGCTACAATTCTACCTGTATCGACTCAAACTTGGGTGGTACCACGTGTTTTTGCGTCCCTTTTGAGAGGGGCGCTATTTTTTTTATGATAATAAAAAGGAGCTAAACTAAATGAAATTAAAAGAAACATTGAATTTGGGAGCAACGAACTTTGCGATGCGTGCGAACTTGCCGACAAAAGAAGTTGTCCTGCAAGAAGAATGGGCACAACAAGCGATGTATCAAGCCATCCAGAAGAAGAACGCCGACAAACCGACCTACATTTTGCATGACGGTCCGCCGTATGCGAACGGACAGTTGCACATGGGACACGCATTGAATAAGATTTCGAAAGATTTCATCGTCCGCTATAAGTCGATGACCGGGTTCCGCTCCCCTTATGTACCGGGTTGGGATACGCACGGTTTACCGATTGAAACAGCGATGATTAAGCAAGACGGTGTGGACCGCAAGACTTTATCCGTTGTTGAGTTTCGTAAGCTATGTGAAGCATATGCGCTCAATCAAGTAGAAGGGCAGAAAGCAGATTTCCAACGTCTCGGGATTACCGGCGAATGGGATAACCCGTACTTAACATTGACACCGGCTTATGAAGCAGCGCAAATTCGTATCTTCGGCAAAATGGCGGAGAAAGGCTACATTTACAAAGGATTGAAACCAATCTATTGGTCACCGTCAAGCGAATCTTCCTTAGCGGAAGCGGAAGTCGAGTACCATGACGTTACCAGCCCGTCAATTTATGTCGCATTCAAAGTCCGTGACGGCAAAGGTCTCTTACCGGAAAACGCCGAATTCATTATTTGGACAACCACACCGTGGACGTTACCGGCTAACTTGGGAATTTCCGTAAGCGGCGAAGCTACTTATGTGGGAGTTCAAGTCGGCGAGCGTCACTTCATCGTTGCAAAAGATTTATTAGCAACGCTAGCCTCAGAGTTGATATGGGAAAACTATACCGTTATCAACGAATACCAAGGACACCAATTCGATCGCATGAGCGCTACTCATCCTTTCTATGACCGTGAATCTTTAGTGATGGTTGGCGACCATGTAACATTAGACGCCGGAACCGGCTTAGTGCATACTGCTCCCGGACACGGGGAAGACGACTACCAAATCGGTTTACGCTATGGTTTGGATATTCTATCACCCGTTGATAATCAAGGGCACTACACAGCAGAAGCACCAGGATTTGAAGGCATGTTCTACTTGAAGGCGAACAAGGTCATCGTTGACATGATGCGTGAGAACGGCAGTCTGTTGTCCTATTCAGAGTTCGTGCATAGTTATCCGCACGACTGGAGAACGAAGAAGCCGGTCATCTACCGTGCGACACCACAATGGTTCGCATCCATTGATAAATTCCGTCAAGAGTTATTGTCCGCTATTGAGAACGACGTCAAATGGTATCATCCGTCAGGGCAACCACGCATTTACAACATGATTCGCGACCGTGGTGACTGGGTAATTTCCCGTCAACGTGTCTGGGGCGTTCCATTACCGATTTTTTATGCGGAAAATGGTGAGTCAATCATGACGCCGGAAACGATTGAACATGTAGCGCAATTATTCGAGCAACACGGGTCTAACATTTGGTTCGAGCGTGAAGCGAAAGAATTGTTGCCGGAAGGCTTCACGCATGAGGGCAGTCCGAACGGTAAATTCACGAAGGAAAATGACATCATGGACGTTTGGTTTGATTCTGGAACATCGTATGCCGGTGTCTTGCAGACGCGTGAAGATTTGTCGTTCCCGGCTGATTTGTACTTGGAAGGTTCCGACCAATACCGCGGTTGGTTCAACTCGAGCTTTACGACATCGGTCGCTGCTAACGGTGTGCCGCCGTACAAAGCTGTCTTATCGCAAGGTTTCGTCATGGACGGTAAAGGGATGAAGATGAGTAAGTCACTCGGCAATGTCATTACACCGGAAGAAGTGATGAAAGAACTGGGTGCCGATATTATTCGTCTGTGGGTGGCAAGTGTCGATTATGAATCCGACGTACGTATCTCACATGACATCTTGAAGCAAGTTGCGGAAGCATACCGTAAGATTCGTAACACGATTCGCTTCATGCTCTCACATGTTTCAGACTTCAACCCAACAACTGACAGCATTGCCCAAGCGGATTTGCGTCCGGTTGATCGTTACCTACTGGCGAAATACCGCAAATTCATGGCGGATAGCTTAGCCGGCTATGAACACTTTGAATTCTCAACCGTCTACAAAAAAGTCGTCAACTTCATGAGTGTCGACTTGTCTGCATTCTACTTGGACTTCGCCAAAGATGTCCTCTACATTGAAGCAGCTGACAGCTATGAACGCCGTGCGATGCAGACGGTTATCTACACGATGTTGAAAGGCATGTTACCATTATTGACGCCGATTCTCGTTCATACAATGGAAGAAGCATGGAAGGAATTACCGGCAGTCGACGGTTACGTGCAATTAGCAGACATTGAGAAAGTGACGTTCAGCCAAGAAGATGCGCAAACGATTGAAGAATGGCAAGTCTTTTTCGAAGTGCGCCAAGGTATCTTGAAAGCCTTAGAAGAAGCGAAAAATGCGGAAACCGATCCGATTAAAAAGTCATTTGAAGCGAGCGTAACCTTGTTCGTGAACAGTGATGTACAAGCGAAACTGGCAGCATTGAGCGACCGTTTGGATCAATTATTGATTGTTTCCAAGTTTGAGATGAAAGAGCGCTCGCAAGCGCCGGCAGCAGCACTCGATTTCGATACGTATGCCGTGTTGGTGGAACGTGCACCGGGGCAAGTCTGCGAACGTTGCCGTGCGGTCAAAGAAGATGTCGGCACGATTGCCGAAGCACCAACATTATGCCGCCGTTGTTACGACATCGTCAAGGAACATTATCCGGCGTATTTTGTGGAAACGGAATAATTGGAAACTTAATAAGATACTATAAGTGATATAGCACGCGAAACAACACCTTATCCATTGAATTAGATAAGGTGTTGTTCTGTCAAAAAGAGAGACTGACAAAATGAAGACGAAATGATAGAATGAGATAGAGAGAAAAGTGAAACAATGGAATGGTTGGGAAATTGACAAATCAGAATTTATGTGAGGGATAAAAATGAAATACACACCAGAAAATTTTGAACTAAAAGATGGCAGAATCTGCAAAATTCGCGAGATTCAAGTAAAGGATGCTGCAGAAACGGTTGAATATTTGAAAACTGTTACGGGTGAATCTGATTTTTTATATTCTTATCCGGAAGAAATAACCATGTCTGTAGAAGAGGAAGCAAAAATAATAAAAGGCTTTAATGAATCTGATAATACCCTCATGCTTGTTGTCGAAATGGATGGAAGACTGATTGCAAGTGGCACGATTACAAGACTGACAAAAAAGAAAATGTGCCACCGAGGGAATGTCGCTGTTTCTGTGCTGAAAGAATTCTGGAACTTGGGAATAGGAAAGAAGTTGCTTATCTGTCTTGAAGACTATGCTAAGGAATGGGGGCTTTCCCAACTTGAACTGGATTATTTCTCAGGAAATGCAAGAGGCAAGGTTCTTTATGAGAAAATTGGTTTCATCCAAGTAGGAGAAACTCCTAATGCCTTCATTTTGAGTGATGGAACTCGGTACAACAATATAAAAATGGTAAAATTTATTTAAATGGAAAAGTAATCGGCGATATATCAATCTGGTACATCGGCATGAAACAAACAGTTGAAATAGGATTCGTTTTTAATCTGAACTTTTTTGGAAAAGGTTATGCAAAAGAAGCTGTAAAAGAAGTAGTGAAAGAGTTGTTTGAAAAATATAATGTTCATAGAATACAAGCGAATTTGGATGCTCGAAACATATCTTCTGCTAAATTGTGCAGTAATATTGGTATGAGGAGAGAGGCTCATTTTATCAAGGATTACTGGAACAAAGGGGAATGGACTGATAGTTATGTATATGGGATGCTCATTACAGATATAACAAATTAGTCTGTTAGATAATTTCGGTTTGTAGGGATAGATAAATTAGAATTTGACGAGATGATAAGAGAAATTTGTTTGATATTGAGAAGTATTTGGTAAGAAAAGGTAATGTAAAAATTGCTTTTAAAGTACAAATAGCTAGAATGTAGTTAAAATTAATATAGTTAAGGAGTGATATTAAGAAATGAGAAAAGTAAAGTTATTTATTGCTATGAGTGTTGATGGATATATAGCTGATAAAAATGGGGGAGTTGGCTTCTTAAAAGGTCATGAAGATAGTTTAGAGACAGAAGACACTTATTCTAAATTTATAAAAAATATTGACATAGTATTAATGGGTTGGAATACTTATAATCAAATAATAACTGAGTTATCTCCTGATAATTGGGTTTACGATAATTTGTTGACTTATGTTTTTACTCATAGAAAAGAAAAAGATTCTAAGAATATTATTTTTACAAGTGATAAATTAGTAGATTTGATTGAAAAATTAAAAAAGGTGGATGGTAAAGATATTTGGATATGTGGCGGTGCAAACTTAGTGCAACAAGCCCTAGTCGCTGATATTATTGATGAGTATTTTATATCGGTTATTCCGACAATTTTAGGAGATGGAATAAAGTTATTTGGGAATAATGATGTAGGGAAAGAGTTAAAATTAATAAATACTACAACAAGCAATGGAACTATTGAATTAAATTATATTCGTGGATAAATCTCAGTTTGTCGCAGTAAAACAATTAAATAAAATCACTAAAAGGAAGTAAAAGCGAATAGCCGATACTTCCTTTTTTGTTGCCAAAATTCAAAAATGGAAAAGAGAATCTATGTAAGAACTAAAAAGTATTGGTACAAAATGAAAGTTCGGAAAGAGAACCTATGAGATTGTTGTATCTCGTCCGAAAAGCGGCAGAGCTCCTGCAGACGTTCGACAGCTCGTCCGATATTCGGACAGGTAGCTTATTTGCGATGGTACGTGATTTAGTGTGAAAGGGAAGGGAGGTAAAGTGGTTTGTTTCACATCATTTGACTTAACCAATAAGCAATGATTGGTAAAAAAAGTGACAGCATAATTAACGAGTATATCAATAGTACATAACGTTTTCTACGCTTGAAAATGGGATTTTTTTCTTTCAGATAGATATAGAATAGGAACCCCCACAGAGCCAAGACGCATAGTAAGAAATGTAAATTTTTTATGTGATTCATAATAACCTCCGCATAAAGAATATGTCACCAGCAACGCATACGTCAGAAAGTTGGAAATAAAATTACCTGTAGGGACAGCAACTTATATGATAGGGGGATTTTGACAAGTTGGGATTGGGAGAAACTAAAGTTTGCGAATCATAACATAGTCTTCTTCATTTTCGTGAGCGACTTCGAAACCTAATTTTTGATACATATGTACGGCATAGTTTATCTTTTGGACGGATAATGAAACTTGTTTGTACTCTTGCGCTTTCAAAGTCAAGAGAATTTGTTTCATAAGGTCTGTTCCAATGCCTAAATTTCTATATTCCTTTAGAAGTGAAATTGAGAGGGAGGGTGTTTCATCATCAATATGTCCATAATCATTTATTATACGAGTCCATACTGCTCCTATTACTTTTCCCTCAACCTCTGCAACATAGCAGATATCACTTTTCTTGCCAAAGTCTGAAATGTATATTTGCAAATCGGGGTGCTTTATAATATCTTTAGGTGGTGCTTGTACTCCTTCCGGAACAAAAATTGCTTCATATAGAAATGTGTCCAATAGTTTAGTTTCATCCTGTTTTAATTCTCTTATTTTATAAATCATGTTACCCTCCGATTGATGTGTGATAAATTTGTTTGTTGTAAATCGGTAGTGATTCCGCACATATTATCCCTCCGTGCTTTGCAGGTTGCCTTTGTAACTTTTGGATTATGTAGCTTTTCCCTCTTTTTCATCATAAAAAAATTCAATCTTTTGTCCACTCCATCATATCATTTTTCCCATATTTTGTCAGTTAAGCGAAGCGACGATTCATTGTTGTAATTACTGTATTCTGTCTTAATTGTGCTTTCTCGCCCTAGGCGTTAGAGAGCAGAAAACATCAAGTTTTTCCTTGCCTAGAGCATTAGGGAGTAAAAAACACAAAGTATTTCCTTTCCCTGGGCGCTAGGGAACAGAAAACATCAAGTTTTTCCATGCCTAGAGCATTAGGGAGCAAAAAACACAAAGTTTTTCCTTTCCCTGAGCGCTAGGGAACAGAAAACATCAAGTTTTTCCTTGCCTAGAGCATTAGGGAGCAAAAAACACAAAGTATTTCCTTTCCCTGAGCGTTAGGGAGCAAAAAACACAAAGTTTTTTCTTTCCCTGAGCGTTAGGGAACAGAAAACATCAAGTTTTTCTTTGCCTAGAGCATTAGGGAGCAGAAAACATCAAGTTTTTCCTTGCCTTGAGCGCTAGGGAACACAAAACATAAAGTTTTTCCATGCCTAGAGCATTAGGGAGCAGAAAACATGAAGTTTTTCCCTGCCTTGAGCGCTAGGGAGCAAAAAACATAAAGTATTTCCTTTCCCTGAGTGCTAGGGAACACAAAACATAAAGTTTTTCCATGCCTAGAGCGTTAGGGAACACAAAACATAAAGTTTTTCCATGCCTAGAGCATTAGGGAGCAGAAATCTTCTGGTAAATTGCTTGTTTTAATTCATGCTACATGGAAGTCCGCTGATGATTTTAAGCGAAACTCATAGTACGGAATATTTTCCAAAGATAAACCGACAAAACAATCTAGATTTAGTGAATTAGGAATTATTTTAATGCTAAATATAATCTCATAACTTGATATAATTATAAAAATAGGGGACAATATATTCATCAAGAAATGAAACCGTTCTCTTATGGATTATTTCGTTTCTTGCACATCATTCGTCTGCAAATCAGACAAACCAGTCTATATTAGAAAGGAGACCTTTATGCGAAAAGGATATCAAGTGACTACATTAAACATTCGTTTACTCGACAATGCCGAATTTTTCCAGTTGATGAGCGAAACGAAGGAAACCGTGAGCGCTGCAACAAAGAGTAATAAGCAAGAAACAGTCTACGCTAATCGCTTAGCGACGCTGACGGAGTTGTTGCCAAAGTTGGAAGCGAGCCTGCATCTTTCGAAGAAGAGTAAAGTAACAGGCGTGTTGGAGGCGGCAGACCGTGAACGAGATGACGCATTGTCGACGTTCACTCAACTGGTTAGAGCGTTCGCACGTGTCAAAGACCCCGAAACGAAAGCAGCGTATGATATACTTGCGCGTCTACTAAGCAATTACAGTGCGCTTGCCCAGCAAAGTTATGAGAAAGAAACCGAGGGAATCAATCATTTGCTGAATCAGTTGAAGGAATCGAAGTATCAATCGGCACTGACACGTTTGCATTTAACCGTGCATGTCGAAACGCTAAAGACAGCGCAGAAGAACTTTGAGAATCGTTATAAGGAGCGCCTAAGCGAACAAAGTACGCAAACACCGAGCCAAATCAGAGAATTGCGCCGACAATTACAGGAACACTATGATTTTTTAATTGACTTCACAGCGGTTAATGCCTATGCCTACCCGGAAAAGACACTGTACGCCACCTTGCGTAACAATTTAAATAGCATTCGTGAACGCTATAAGAAGTTGCAACCCCCTAAGAAAAGTAAAAAGGCAGTCCCCGATACGACAGAAGTTCCACCGGCGGAGCAATAAGGTTAAGCTCTTGCTTACAGTAGCAACAGCCCATTGACCGAGCCTAAGCATTTATGATAAAGTATTAACGTCACGAGCAAAAGTATATGCCCCTAAGCAGGGACGGACTACTTTTGTTCGTCCGCTTTTTGATGAATGAAAGTGAGGGTAATGAATCTTAATGCAAGCTAAAGCAACGAACTATTATTTAGAAATGAAACAACATGAATTGGAAGTCCCGTACTATCAAAAGAAACGCCGTATTCGTGTGTTACTTCCCAAAGATTACGACAAGGAAGAGTGGGCACATTATCCGGTCTTGTATATGCATGACGGGCAGAATGTTTTTTATAGTAAGGAGGCGTTCTCGGGCTATTCATGGAAGTTGATTCCTCTTATTAAGCAGAATAAGGATTTGCCGAAGATGATTATTGTCGGGATTGATAATGCCGAGGAGCGTCGTTTAGATGAATACGCCCCATGGCAGACGGATACGAGCAGAACGGCTACTTATGCGCATGCAGGCGGCGACGGAATGTTGTACTCGGATTGGGTCGTCAATACGGTCAAACCCTTTATCGATGCCCACTATCGGACAAAGCCGGAGCGTGAGTATACATTATTGGCGGGGAGTTCGATGGGTGGTTTAATGACTGCTTATATGGGGGCAGCGCACCCTGAAACGTTCGGTGTTCTCGGAGTTTTCTCATTAGCTTCATGGTTCAGCGAACGTGATTTCCTCCGCTTTATTCGGAATCATCCATTAGCCAATGGCACGGATGTCTATATTCAAGTCGGCACGAAAGAAGGTGACGCTACCGATGCGCAATTCATTGAAGGTTGCATGAATCAAGCGTATATTGATTGCTCGTTAGCGTATTATCAAGCGCTCTTGCAACAAGGACATGCGCTAGATGATATTTGGTTACGTATCTTAGCGAACGAAACGCACCATGAGAAGTATTGGGCGGCGCACTTTGTAGAGTTCTTGCGCTTTGCTTTCCGCAAGCAGTTGCCGACACATTTGGTAAGACGTTAAGGCACTCCATTCATCTGTACACTAAAGAATAATCCCCACTTTCGGTTGGTCATTACCGAAAGTGGGGATTATTTAGTGATTACAATTTCCCTTGTGTTTCTAGGTGATAGAGGTAGTAAGGCATTTGTTGACGCCACCAGTCCCAATCGTGGGCAACATCATGCCCCCAGAAGTCGAACCATGCCGGAATACCTTTCGTGTTGAATGCCAGTTCCAGACGATGTGTATCTGCTACATGAGGTTCCTCCCAAGCACCTTGACCGACACAGATGATGAAATCATTTTGGCGGTAGCGATCTAAGAACCAGTCATCATTCTGATTCCAGAGATAGTCAATCGGCGAGTTGAAGTAGACGGTCGGATCGCCGTAGAACTCTCCCGTGAAGAAGCGGGCATCGTATACACCGCTTAAGGCAATGCTCAAATCAAAGACGTCCGGGTGACGTAAGGCGAAGTTAATTGTATGGAAGCCGCCCATGCTACAACCGGTAGCGCCCAACGCACCTTGCCAACCGGTTTCGTGGCGAATTAAAGGGACGAGTTCATGAATGATGTAGCTGTCGTATTGGTTGTGGAAGTTTGCCATATCGTAAGGCGATTTGTGCTTGGCGAACCAAGATTCTGCATCGACGGAATCCGGTGTGTAGAAGCGAACTAAGCCGCGATCGATGAACGACCGACAGGCTTCAATCATACCGAAGTCCGCATACTCATTCTGACTACCGCCTGACGAGGGAAAGACGATAATCGGCTTGCCGGCATGTCCGTAGACATTAAAGTACATTTCCCGTCCGAGTGAACCGCTGTAATGACTTCTTTTCTCAAATTTCATGCTATTCCTCCTAATGTTTGGCTCTGACGAAGTTGACAATTTCTTGTAACGTATCTGCGTTCGGTGTGTTGAAGATGAAGCCTACATCGCCCATAATCGACGAGAAGACACCCGGTACATGTTGAATACTGATGAGTTCATCGGCATAGCGTTGACGGATTTCTTCTTCGGTATGCACGTAGTGGCTATGCGATTTGCGTGATACATACAAACAGTGGTACGGGCGCAAGACTGCCGCTTGGAATTGATTGTGTTTGACTAGTTGAGCATATTCATTGAAGATATCAAACTCATTGGCGTAATTGAACATATCAATCGTCAAGCCGCCCGGCGGTCGGCAATTGATTTCTAACGCCATCAAGTCGCCGTTCGGTTGGGTTCTGAAGAACTCGAAGTGGAAGAAGCGTTCTTTAATATCGAAGGCTTCAACGCATTTCGTCCCCAATTCAAGTAAATCAGATGGAATCTCTCTCGGTAAGAAGTAGAACATATCCTGATCATTCTCAACAATGTCCAGTAAAGTTGCATTATGGACAATCGTCGAGTAGAAGACAATCTTCCCGTCACGATCGACCAGTCCGTCAAAGGTAACAATCTCCCCCGGAATAAATTCTTCCATAATATAAGATACTTCCGGATTGCGCTTGTGGAAGAACGCGTCCAATTCTTCTGATGACGCGACTTTATAAGTATCGCTCGCTCCCACGCCGGTATTCGGTTTGATTACAACCGGGAACTTTAATTGCTTGGCAAGTTTACGGGCATCGGCTTCATCTTTGAAGACACGACCTTTAGCAACCGGAATTTTATGCTTTTTGAAGACTTCTTTCATCTTGGACTTTGTTTTGATGCGTTCCATATCCGCATCTTTGAAGCCGAAGACATTGAAATCCGTTCGCAGCTTGGCATCGCTCTCCAACCAATATTCATTATGCGATTCAATGCGGTCGATTTTGCCGTATTTATGGGCAAAATAAGCCACCGCCCGATACATTTGGTCGTAATCGTTCATATCGTCCACACGGTAATATTCTACTAAAGCATGACGTAAACCTTCTGTCAATTCTTCGTACGGGGCATCGCCAATTCCTAGCGTGTTGATATCATTTTCTCTCAAGCGGTGAGCAAACGTTTCGTAGTTTGCCGGAAAATGAGGGGAAATTAGTACAAAATTAATTCTTTTATCCATGCTCTCACTACTTTCTTAAAATATAAGGTTAATTTTTGAGTATTATAGCATGAATTGCAGCAATTCTCCACAATACATGAGCAAAAATGAGCCGTAATTCATAAAAAACTCATTTTTCCCAAGCGAAAAACAGGGGAACGGTACAGTGAGAAATACCTTTCGCTTTGCCCTTCATTCGTGTGCGTGCTATGATGAAGATAAATAGGCAAACGCCATAGAATGCGGAGGTAACTGTAATATGATCACGTCCAAGCAATACCGTCTAATGAGAGAACACGATGCCTTTAAGCACTTTACGGTGCAACAGTTCGATGTATTGAGTAGTCATGCCATGTTTCGCAAGCTGCCGAGAAACCAAATTTTATTCTTTGAAGGAGATGTGCGCGATAAGCTGTACTTCATTCATAAGGGATACGCCAAGATAGAGCAATACAATGCGCTCGGCGATTTCGTTTATTTGGATTTTGTTAAGGAAGGGACATTTTTCCCGTATGGCGGCATGTTCGTCGACGAATTCTACCATTATACGGCAACGGCAATGACCGATATGGAGGTTTTCTATATCCCGACGGAGATGTACGAGCGGATGTTAAGGCACAATGTGGATCAAATGCAATCCCTCTGCCAGAAGATTTCCAATATCTTACGCTTCCACGAATTGAAACTGCGCAATCTATTAACGAAGAGCGCTACGGACAGAGTCGTGCAGGCACTGACCGTCTTATACCTCGACCTCGCCCAAAAAAACAAGCAACTGCCATTCCCGCTAACAACACAAGAACTTGCAAAACTGAGCGGGACGACCCGTGAGACAGTCAGCAAAGTATTGAAGCAGCTCGAGAAAGAACGTGCGATTAAATACGTTAAGAAGATTATTACCTATACTAACCCGCAATTTTTCTCACAACATATCGAATAGGACGACCAACCCGTTCTGCCAAACACAGCCAGAAACCAATATCTTGCATGAGTATGCATAGAGAAGTCTGCCGACGTTCATGCGGTACACTCCGGAATGAATGCGGAGAGAAACCTGTTAAAGAGTGGAATTATCAATTATTTCTTTAATTAAATTTTATGATAATATAGAGCCAAATTGCATATAAAAGAGCCGTTTATGCATCGATATGCATAAACTAACAAATTCTCCTAAATAATGTGAAATATATCTCAAAGTGTTTGCGGATTTGTTTTAGATAACGCTTACAATAAGGGGTAAACTAGCCTTGTAACTGAGTTGTAACATGACGACATAGGTGTTACAGCATTAAATTATTTAAGTAAAGGAGGAAAGACTATGTCAGGCAACCGTCCAATCCATGTATTTTCCGAAATCGGAAAGCTCAAGAAAGTGATGCTTCACCGTCCAGGAAAAGAGTTGGAGAACTTAATGCCCGATTATTTGGAGAGATTACTCTTCGATGATATTCCGTTTTTGGAAGGGGCACAAAAAGAGCACGATGAATTCGCAAATGCGTTACGTGCAGAAGGTGTAGAAGTTGTTTATTTGGAGGATTTAGCAGCAGAATCGCTAACTTCTCCGGAAATCAAAGAAGCATTTATTGACGAATACTTGGAAGAAGCGAATATTCGTGGTAAGCAGACGAAAGAAGCTATTCGTCAAATGTTGTTGGTGATTGAAGATAATCGTGAATTGATTGACCGCACAATGGCTGGTATCCAAAAGTCGGAATTACCGCCAATTGAGAATAAAGGCTTAACAGATTTAGTAGAGTCTGAATATCCTTTTGCGATTGACCCGATGCCGAACTTATACTTTACACGAGATCCTTTTGCGACAATGGGACATGGTGTGTCACTTAACCGCATGTACTCCGAAACACGTAACCGCGAAACGTTATATGCTAAATACATCTTCAAATATCATCCGGACTATCGTGATGCGGATGTGCCGCTCGTTTATACCCGTGATGAAACAACGCGTATTGAAGGCGGTGACGAGTTAGTTTTATCTAAAGATGTACTGGCTGTGGGGATTTCTCAACGTACAGACGCTGCTTCAATCGAGAAGTTGATGCACAATATTTTCGACAAGAACTTAGGCTTCAAGAAAGTGTTGGCGTTCGAGTTTGCGAACAACCGTAAATTCATGCACTTGGATACTGTATTCACAATGGTGGATTATGATAAGTTTACAATCCACCCTGAAATTGAAGGCGACTTGCGCGTGTTCTCGGTAACATCTGAGAACGGTGAACTTCAAATCGTTGAAGAAAATGACAGCCTAGAGAATATTTTAGCTTCAAATCTAGGGTTGGACAGCGTTACGCTAATTCGTTGCGGTGCCGGTAACATTGTAGCAGCCGGTCGTGAGCAATGGAATGACGGTTCGAACACATTGACGATTGCACCGGGTGTGGCAGTTGTGTATGAACGCAATACCATTACGAACAAGAAACTTGAAGAGTACGGCATTCGTCTTATCAAGATTCGCGGAAGTGAATTGGTACGCGGTCGTGGCGGCCCAAGATGTATGTCAATGCCATTAGTACGTGAGGATCTTTAATGGTTGAAGCAGAAGAACGTTTAGTATTGGGCAACCAAGACTGGTTGAGAGCATCGGCGTGTTACGTGCGAATGAATGTCTTTGTATTAGAGCGCAACATTGCCATTGAAGATGAATTTGATCATCTCGACACACCAGATCGAGTTTATGCAGTGCTTTTTGTCGGCAAAGAGCCTGTCGCAACAGGACGTTTCGTACAAGAAAGTGACGAAATGGCACGATTAACACGGATTGCTACGTTGGCGCATGCTAGAGGAAAGGGTTACGGCAGGCAAATTATTCAAGCGTTGGAGCAATACGCTCAAACAGAAGGGATTCGGCGTATCGTCATCCATTCTGAATTGACCGCCAAAACATTTTACGAATTGCTTGGTTACCAAACGTGTTCAGACGTTTACGAAGAGGACGGCGAACTTTGCCAGTCTTTAGAAAAATTAATTTAGAATAATAAAGGAGAAAATTCAATGACAACATCAGTATTCAAAGGTAGAAGTTTCTTAGCAGAGAAAGATTTCACACGCGCAGAATTAGAATGGTTAATCGATTTCTCGGCGTTTCTGAAAGATTTGAAGAAGCGTAACATCGCACACCGTTACTTAGAAGGTAAGAACATTGCGCTTCTATTCGAGAAAACATCTACTCGTACACGTGCAGCCTTCACAACAGCAGCGATTGACTTGGGTGCACATCCTGAATACCTAGGTAAGAATGACATTCAGTTAGGGAAGAAAGAATCTGTTGAAGACACAGCGAAAGTGCTGGGTAGAATGTTCGACGGAATCGAGTTCCGTGGATTCGACCAAGGTGTAGTAGAAGATCTTGCTAAATATTCCGGCGTACCGGTGTGGAACGGCTTGACCGACGCATGGCACCCAACACAAATGTTGGCGGATTACTTAACAGTTAAAGAGAACTTCGGCAAGTTAGAAGGCTTGACTTTGGTTTACTGCGGTGATGGACGTAACAACGTTGCGAACAGCTTGTTGGTAACAGGTGCTATTCTCGGCGTGAATGTGCATATTTTTGCACCGGAATCACTCTTCCCAGAGAAAGAAGTAGTGGAATTGGCAGAGAAATACGCTAAAGAAAGCGGTGCGCGCATCGTTATTACAGATGATGCCGACAAAGCAGTTAAAGGCGCAGATGTCTTGTATACAGACGTTTGGGTATCAATGGGTGAAGAAGATAAGTTCGCAGAACGTGTAGCGTTATTGCAACCTTATCAAATCAACATGGACTTAGTTCGCAAAGCAGAGAACGAGAACTTAATCATCCTTCACTGCTTACCGGCGTTCCATGACACAGAAACAGAATACGGTAAGAAAATTGCCGAAGACTTCGGTATTAACGAAATGGAAATTACGGACGAAGCGTTCCGCAGCAAGTATGCACGCCAATTCGACCAAGCAGAAAACCGCATGCACACTATTAAAGCTGTAATGGCAGCAACATTAGGAGAATTATTCATTCCTAAAGTTTAACATTTTGGATAGGTAATAAAAATTAGAGCTATTCTGATTTTGATGAATAAATCAGAATCAGAATAGCTTTTTATAAAAAAAATATTGGAGGGAAACATAATGAGTGAGAACGCAAAAAAAGGTTTCAAGATGCCTTCTTCATTTACCGTCTTGATGATTATTATCGCAATTGTTGCCGCATTAACTTGGATTATTCCGGCCGGAACTTATCAAGCGGATCCAGACGGTAATTTAATTGCCGGCACGTACTCAACTGTTGAGCAAACACCGCAAGGATTCTATGAAGTGGTGATGTCACCGGTTCGTGCGATGTTAGGAACGGAAACAGTTGGGCAAGCGATTGAAGTTGCCTTCTTCGTTTTGATGGTGGGAGCGTTTCTAGGAGTTGTAACAGAAACGGGCGCCTTGGACGTAGGAATCGGTTCAATCGTTAGAAGATACAAAGGTCGCGAGAAGATGTTGATTCCAATCTTGATGATTTTGTTTGCATTAGGAGGAACAACGTATGGTATGGCGGAAGAAACCATGGCATTCTATCCGCTGTTAATTCCGGTTATGTTGGCAGTCGGCTTCGATACGATTACAACATTGGGGATTATTCTGTTAGGGTCACAATTAGGAACATTAGCATCAACGGTCAACCCGTTCGCAACAGGGATTGCGTCATCAACAGCCGGCATCAGTTTGGCTGAGGGGATTGGTTGGCGTGTCATTCAATGGATTATCATCGTTGGTATGGGTATTTTCTTCGTGTATCGTTACGCCAGCAAAATTGAGAAAGATCCTACAAAATCATTGGTTTACGATAAAAGAGAAGAAAACTTAAGAGAATTCGGTCTAAAAGAAGAAGCAGCCAGTGCGACATTAACACCTGTTCAGAAACGTGTTCTATGGGTGTTTGGTATGACGTTTGTCATCATGGTTATCAGCTTGATTCCTTGGACGAAATTCAACATCCCTGTATTCACTTGGTTGAATGATGTGCTAACTGCCATTCCAGGCTTCGGGAATTCATTGGAGTTGGGTGACTGGTACTTCCCTGAAGTAACAATGCTCTTCTTGTTTATGGCAGTTTTAATTGGTTTTGTTTCAAAAATGGGAGAAGAACGTTTCTTCAAAGCATTTATGAATGGAGCAGCAGATTTACTAAGTGTTGCTTTGATTGTTGCTTTATCTCGCGGTATCCAAGTTATTATGAACGACGGACAAATTACAGCAACAATTCTACATTTCGGTGAAAAAACGTTACAAGGTTTAGGTTCACAAATCTTTATCGTATTGACATACATCTTCTACATTCCAATGTCATTCTTGATTCCGTCAACATCAGGTTTGGCTGGTGCGACAATGGGAATTATGGCACCGTTAGGACAATTTGCGGATGTTCCGGCGCACTTGATTATTACAGCGTATCAATCAGCTTCAGGGCTTGTAAACTTGATTGCTCCGACATCAGGTATTGTAATGGGGGCATTAGCTTTGAGCCGTGTTGAGTTAGGTACATGGATTAAGTTTGTCGGTAAATTCTTAGTGGCAATCTTCGTTGTAACGGCAGCTTTATTAGTTGTTGCGACATTCTTTTAATCGATGATAGGAGTTCAAGATGAACACTTTTATTAAACAGGAGCATCGTGAATCGTGTGTAGCCGCTATCCGAACATTAGTGGCAATCCCTTCCGTACTGAACGAGGGCGAGAACGGCACACCTTTCGGTCAAGCGATTCAAGACGCTTTAGAGAAAGCATTACAATTAACAGAGGAAATCGGCTTTAGAACGTACATTGATCCGGAAGGCTATTACGGTTACGCGGAAATCGGTGAAGGGACAGAAAGTTTAGCGGTGCTATGCCATTTGGACGTGGTTCCGGCAGGCGATTTGTCTGTTTGGGAAACCAATCCGTTTGAAGCAGTTATCAAAGACGGACACATTATTGGGCGAGGCACTCAAGATGATAAAGGACCTTCGATGGCGGCACTATATGCAGTTAAATCTTTAATCGATGCAGGTGTCACTTTCAATAAACGTATTCGGTTTATTTTTGGGACGGATGAGGAAACCTTGTGGCGTTGCTTGGCGAAATATGGCAAACAAGAAGAAGTTGCCACACTAGGTTTTGCACCGGACTCCTCATTCCCACTGACTTATGCGGAGAAAGGTCTGTTGCAAGCGAAACTGATCGGGAAGGGCAATCCGAATCTTGCGTTGGAGTTAGGTGATGCTTATAATGTCGTTCCGGGGAAAGCCAAGTATGACGGAGAGCAACTCGCTGATGTCATCGTCCAATTAGACAAACACGGTTTTGCTTATGACAAGCAAGATGACGGCATTGTCGTTCTGGGGGAATCCAGACACTCCAAAGATGCACACGAAGCCAAAAATGCGATTGTCCGCTTAGCGATTGCCTTAAATGAAATCGTTGAGGATTCAACAGTAGCTTTCATTGCGACAGCAGTCGGAGAAGATGCTACAGGTGTTCGCTTATTTGGGACAATTGAGGATGAACCGTCCGGACCATTGACATTTAATGTGGCAGGCGTTACCATTACTTCAGAGTATTCGGAAATTCGTTTAGATATTCGTATTCCTGTTCTGGCGGACAAAGATGCATTGGTCGCAACTTTAACAAAAGTAGCAAGCGAGTACGGCTTGGAGTACCAAGAATATGACTACTTGGCATCGCTGTATGTTCCGTTAGACAGCGAGTTGGTAAGCACATTGATGGCTGTCTATCGCGATAAAACCGGCGATATGACGGAGCCAATGTCTTCCGGTGGAGCAACATATGCCCGTACCATGTCTAATTGTGTGGCGTTCGGTGCAGCTTTCCCACATACTTTGAACACAGAACATCAAGAAAATGAAAGAATGCCACTAGAAGATTTGTATAGCGCAATGGATATTTACGCCGAAGCTATCTATCGTTTAGCCGGCGTTTGATAAGGAGATTAATTATGAGTCAAAAAACAATTGTCGTCGCTTTAGGTGGAAACGCAATTTTATCAAGTGATGCATCTGCCAAGGCGCAACAAGCCGCATTGGTGCAAACAGCGCAACATTTAGTGAAACTCGTTGAACAGGGACATCGTTTAGTGATTACGCATGGAAATGGTCCGCAAGTCGGCAACTTGCTCTTGCAACAAGCCGCTGCTCATTCCGAGAAGAATCCGGCAATGCCACTCGACACATGCGTCAGTATGACAGAAGGCAGCATCGGCTACTGGTTACAAAATGCGATGGGTAACTTGCTGAAAGAAAAGCAATTGAAACGCTCAGTTGTATCTTTAGTAACCCAAGTAGTGGTGAGTGCGGATGATCCGGCATTTACAAACTTAACGAAACCGATTGGACCGTTTTTGACGGAAGAAGAAGCTAAGCAAGCGGCAGAGGAAACGGGAGATACTTATAAGGAAGATGCTGGCCGCGGTTATCGCAAAGTAGTGGCATCGCCTAAGCCGGTTCGTATTGATGAAATCGAAGTGATTCAACAATTAGTTGACAATGATGTGATTGTTGTTGCAGCAGGAGGCGGAGGTATTCCGGTTGTTGAAGAAGATAATCAATTAAGAGGCGTTGAGGCAGTAATCGATAAAGATTTCGCCAGCCAAAAATTAGCCGTTGATATCAAAGCGGATTATTTCATCGTTCTAACAGGGGTGGATAATGTTTACGTTAACTTTAACCAACCTGACCAGAAGAAACTGGAAACAGTCACAGTCGCGGAATTGGAACAATATATCGGCGAGAATCAATTTGCGCCGGGTAGCATGCTACCGAAAGTAGAAGCCGTGATTGCTTTTGTGAAAGAGTTTCCTGAAGGAAAAGCTGTTATTTCTTCATTGGAGAATATTGAAGCCGTATTAGCAGGAACTGGCGGTACAGTTGTGACAGCTTAATTGAAAAGAAACACCCCTTGTTCACCTAGAACATGGGGTGTTTTGTTTTTTTGGTATAAAGATAATTGCTATTGTTCATTACTAAAGAAAAACGGAGGAGCATAAGCCTTTAACTGGTCAAAGCAGACGAGCGCCGCTTCGTTGTCGGGACAGACAATTAAGCAAGTGTCGTCGCCACAAACCGTTGCAATGATTTCCGGCATAATAATTTCATCAAGAATGGCTCCGAATGATTGTCCTAGACCGGGTAATGTTTTGAGGATGACGTGATTTTGCACGGGCTTTAGCATCACTAAAGCATCGTCCATATAAAATCTGAGACGTGATTTCCACCTGTCTTGTGCAATGTTGTGGATGACGTAACGAGAGTTGTGTCCGCTCGACACTTTAATTAAATTCAATTCTTTAATATCGCGCGATAGCGTGGATTGCGTAACGAAAATCCCGTTACGTTCCAATGCTTCTTGTAATTGTTGCTGGGTATTGACATTGGTTTCTTGAATAATGGAGCGAATAAGTTGGTGACGGGTTTGTTTTTTGTTCATGTGGCACCTCCGGAATAATAATTCAACTTCATTATAACACAAAATAAATAAGAAAGCGCTATTATAAATGAGTGAGAATATCTGTTTATCAATAAAAAATTCCCTCTTGAGTTCAAGGTCAAGAGGGAAGGTTTAATCATTGATTATTGTTCTTCTTGCATTTGAAATGCGCGTTGTTCATCGGAAATTTCCATTAGTTTATCGCGCAGCAGATTTTCCATTTCGGCAAGTTCAGCTTCGGCGATTTGGCGTTGACGACGTCCTTCGCGCTGGATCGCCAAAGTTTCCTCAATAGTTTCCATTAAGCTGTTTTGCGTATGTTGCAGCGTTTCGATATCAATCACGCCTCTTTCTGATTCACGCGCTGTGTCGATAGCGCTTTGTTTCAGCATATCCGCATTTTTGCGAAGTAAGTCGTTCGTTGTTTGTGATACTTGTCGCTGAGAGATAGCGGCGTTTTGTTGGCGCAACAAAGTCAAAGCGATTGTGATTTGGTTCTCCCACAATGGGATAGCTGTATGGACAGACACTTGGATTTTCTCTGCGAGTGCCTGATTCGTGTTTTGAATCATGCGGATTTGTGGGGCTTGTTGAATCGTCATTTGGCGTGTTAACCGCAAATCATGTGTCCGCTTGTCAAGGCGGTCTAAGAATTGGTTTAAGTCATTGACGATTTGCACATCCATTTGGCTTTTAGATTCCTTTGCCTTGTCGATAGCGTTCGGAATGGTTTCTTCTTGCAATTCTTTCATCTTTACTTCGCCGGCGGCGATGTAAATGTTCAATGCTTCGAAGTAATCTTTATTTTTTTGGTACAGTTGTTCAAGCATCAAGTTATCGTTCAATAATTCGTTTTTTTCACGCTCAAGTCGAATAGCGATGCGGTCAATTTGACTGCCGATTTTTTGGTATTTCGCTTGTGTTTCTGTAATCGAAGCTTTAACTTTTCCGAACAGGCGCATGAAGACATTCGGTTCAGCGGATAAGTCTTTCGGATTTGCCGACTCCAGTTGGTGCATTAATTCGGTCAGCACATCGCCTATTTCGCCTGTATCTTTAATTTGCACTTTGTTCAACATTGTATGCGAGAATTCGCTCAATTTCTTTTGAGCATTTGCGCCGTAGGCGATGATTGCCGACATATTAGTTTCGTCAATTTGCTTTGCCAAATCATAAGCTTGTTGCTGGCGGTGCTCAGGTAAACGGTCGATTAACTTTTCCGTTGTGACCGCTCTTTGCGCCAAAATGCTCGCATCCATTAAGTCGCTTTGAATTGTAGTTTCGTCGGCAGCTTCATCAAAGGGATTCGCCAACAGGTCGTCGATAGCGCTGGGAGTCGTGTTCGAATTTGTTGTTTGTTCAAATAAATTTTCTTTGGTCATGATAGTTCCTCCTGATTAAATGCATCGTTAATTAAATCGTTGACAGTGTCACTGTCTTCTGTTTTCTTGGCGGTGCGGTTCAAGTTGCGATTCGCTAATTTAATCTCATCTAACATTTCTTCGTAATCCGACTGATGAAATTGTACGTAAGCGTCATTGATTTGTTGGCAAACCTGTTCAATTGTTGCTGCACTCTTTTCCAAAATTAGATAAGTTTGTTTGTTTTTGGCAACGTGACCGTTGATTTCGTTATATTTTTCTACAAGGTCTTCAAGTGAAGGGAGTAGCTTATATAGGAAATAACTTGCGCCGGATAATTGAGTCGGGTCATTTACCAATTCTTTGAAGAAGTTTTTGGCAACTTTCACAGTGTTATGACGCGTTTCGATTGCTTTCAGCTTAGCAGTCCGGTTGAATTCACGCTCAACGGCGATAATTTGCTCTTTCGCTGTAGCCATTTGCTCACGGAAAAAAGCAATCTCTTGCTCGGAAAGACCGGCTTCACGATAGAGAGCGATTTTGTCAGAGCGAGCAGGGGCATTGAAAGCAACGTATGCTTGGTGGTCATGGCCTTTTCCTTTGAATAAGCGCGCAATTAAAGCAATCACGCAAACACCACCCACGCCAATCAATTCGCAGAAGAAGATAAACAAAGCGAGTTCCACTCCATCCGAGGTGTTGTATATGCCGAACGAAGTAGCGACAAAAACCGTCAGAAAAATACCGATGTGGAAGAAGTGGCGCAACCAATTGAAGCCGAACTGCTCTTCTAATTTAGGGAAGATAAATGCCAGAAAGGCGATGTTGACACTAATGCCAAAGACTAAAGAGAAAAAGGCAGGGTGGATAAAATACCAAAACAGCGTGCTAATTACTTGCACAACTAAGAATACTATCGCAACTTTACTCGCAAACGAGTAAAACGGTTTATAATAATCAGATTGCTTTCTTGCTTTTTGATAAACGGCATACAAAGCTCCAGCCAGCAATAGAGTGATGATTGGATAGATGATGCCTCCTAAACGGTAAAACATATAAATTCCTCCTAGTTTCAAGTGTGTTGACAGTGATAGTGTATCATGCGTACTCGAAAAGTGTATCGGACTTAGGACTTATCTTTAAGTTGTCGCTTGAATTTCTATAGGAGAGTCAGTACAATTTAGAATAGAAGAGAAAGGTTAAGGTGCCGGATATGAAAGTGAACACAGAATCAATTAGTTTTATGCAAGATAAGCGTTTAAGAAAGAGTCGCCAGATGTTTGACGGAGCTATTTTGCAGTTGTATGTCAATGAACTGGAATTGGACAGTGGGCAAATAGTTGAACGAGAATTGATTCACCACCAGCCTGCGGTTGCTGTTTTGGCAACGACGGCTGATAATCGTGTAATTCTGGTAAAACAATTTCGTCCGGCAATCGTTGATTATATTTACGAAGTGCCTGCAGGGATTTTGGATAAAGGTGCAAGCGAGAATGCTGTCGAAGGCGCTGCGCGTGAATTGGAAGAGGAAACGGGGTATCGTGCGAGTCAACTACAGAAAGTTGCGGAATTCTATGTATCACCCGGTTATTTGAACGAACTGATTACGCTCTACCACGCCTCCGGGCTAGTGAAAGTCAATCACCCGCTACCGCAAGATGCCGACGAAGATGTTGAAGCTTTTTTGTTCACGCAAAAAGAAGTGCGCGATATGTTGGCGCAAGGAGAAATTGTTGATTTGAAGACTTTATATGCTTTGCAATATTGGTTAACGCAAAGTTAGGGGGATATGTATGAAATCGAAACGTCAGAGGGCGTATGAAGAATATTTGCAGTACAGTCAGCAAACTAAGGCGCCACGCGAAGAATTCACAAATGAAGTGAGGGATAGAGTGCCGTTGAGACAGGCGGATGGTTACGATAATGAGCTTTCCTATAATGATGATTATGACAATCAAATGGATAATTATCTAGAACAGGTTGAAGTTGTCGGACAACGTGCCAAATATAGTGCCAAATTGGATCGTTTTTTGAATAATGGGATGATTATCACCGGAGTTTTGTTGCTGGTGGTATTAGCGATTGCTTTTTTGATATAGAAGTGTAGGGAGAAAGAGTATGATTATAGGGATTATAGGCGCCATGGAAGAAGAATTGCGCATTTTGAAAGAAGAAATTACACAAGCGCAAAGCGAACATTATTATGGATATGAATTTATCAGTGGCATGATAGGGATTCAGAAGGTGATTTTGGTCAAATCAGGAATCGGAAAAGTTAATGCGAGCATCAGCGCAGTACTATTGAAGCAATTGTACAATGTGGATGTCATTATCAATACAGGAAGTGCAGGTGGAATTGGCAAAGGATTGAAGGTAGGTGATATCGTTATTGCAGATCAATTAACCCATCACGATGTCGATGTGACGGCATTTGGTTACTTGCCGGGACAAATGGCTGGTATGCCGGCTGTTTACACAACAGATGAAGGTTATCGTCAATTGGCGACAGAAGTTTGTACAACGCTATCTTATCCACATCGAATCGGACAAATTGTTAGCGGCGATGAATTTGTAAGTGATACAAGTCGCGTGGCAAGCATCAAAGAGAATTTTCCGGAGGCGCTAGCTTGTGAGATGGAATCGGCTGCAATTGCGCAAACTGCTTATGTCCTTGATGTTCCTTGCTTGATTATTCGAGCTATTTCGGATAGCGCTGATGATGATGCACACGTTACATTTGATGAGTTTATTTTACATGCCGGAAGAGCCTCCGCAAACATCGTCAGTCATTTGATCAAAAAAATATAATTTTTTACCAAAAAGAGTTGACAGTGGGGGTGAGAAGGTGCTAGTATAGGGAAGCTAACACGAGCGCCCCAAAGAGGAGCGAAAAAAGTTAAGAGAACCGCTTGACAATCAGGGGGAGCTATGGTAGTATATAGGAGTTGCCTGGTGGGCAACGGAAGGACATTGAAAACTGAACAAAGACAAACACCAAGAAGTGTGAGGGGGTTCATTGTAAGGATGAATCCAACCCGAATGAATAAATTCGAGACAGA
>JAMXJH010000008.1 GCA_026131555.1 Aerococcaceae bacterium NML190073
TTGATATTCAAATTCAGGAATTAAATCTAGTGGATTAATATATATTTCCAAGTTCACAATGTCTTTTACTCGGATATAAGGAACGGTGCCTAATCCCTTAAGATACCCATGTGGAGATCCGTGACCATCAAAATATGTTAATATTCCCTCATCCAACAACTGCTTTAATGACACTGAGTTATCATGATTTATCATAGGTTGAAAATAGTTTCTAGCAACAAGTAAATCCGAATTACGGATTATTTTCGAATCAATAAATTGTATGTTTTTAACTCCTCTTTTGTCTTTATAATTAGATAAAATATCTAAGTTATTATTTTTGACCCCATCTAAAAAGACATCATCATTTAGCAAATCGATAATATACGGTATATCATCATTTATTTTGGAATAGTCAAATGTGTTTGTGTCGATATCGTATTCATAGACAGTTTCTCCCAAATGATTATGCCCTATATTCTGTATGTTTATAACTAATATTTTATTTTGTTGAGGTCTGTTTTTTTCAATGAAAATCACATCACATTTTGCATTGTTAAATGGTCGAAATGTATCATGAGGAATATCTATTATCGCTTTAATATTATGCTTATAAAAAAGTTTTTTCCTAATTTCTTCATTCTTTTTTGAATGAAAAATAGTTTCTGGTAATATAATCCCCAAAATTCCCCCATCTTTTAGCAATTGTAGTGCTCGTTCAATAAAAATGTGTTCAATCTTTTCAAATTCATATAGTTTTTTAGTTTCATCTTTGACTTTCACATCTTTACCAAATGGAGGATTAGTCAACACATAATCAAATGATTCATCATGTATTGCTGCTTTAGATGCATCTGCCCAGTTTTTGTTATTTAAACTATCTTCAATAAATAAACTTGCTTTCCCATCTCCTAAAACTGCCATATATGCTTTCGAAATTTTTGCTAGAAAATCATCTTTCTCAATACCATAAAGCATCGTCATAGCGTAAGATTTTTGTTCATCTTGTTTAGCCGATGAATCCAAATTAGTATTATCTATATCATCCCATACATAGTGCATTGCGCTAGTTAGAAAACCAGCCGTTCCTGCTGCAGGATCAATAATTTTTTTTAATCTCTCAGGCTTTAAAATAGTAACCATCAAGTCAATTATATTTTTAGGAGTAAAAAATTGTCCTTGAGACCCCTTGGATGCATAGCTGATAATACTTTCGAAGGCATCAGATATTACTTGATGTGAAGATTTGGTAATACTATACTGCTGTAACTGTGCCACAACACTCAATATAGAATCATCATCTAGAGAGATAGTTTCTTCAGGTTGAAAAACAGCCCCATACATAACTTTTACTTTTTCATCAAAAATATTTTTTATATTGATTGAAGTTTTTCTCGCATCGTTATCAATGACTCTGAAATCCACATACTCATCTGAACCCTTATATTTTTCGTCATAAATTTTACACATCAGAATGGAGATTAGATGATTTAATATTTGGGTATCTCTTGTGGTTCCTTTGGCGTTAGCCGCAATAAATCCTCTTGCTTGTTTGAAGATATTTTTCAAATTATTTGTTGGCTTTAAATCTTTTTTTAATATTTGTTCATTAATATTATAATAACCTTTTTTAGGAATATTGGTGACTTTCTCGTACTTTATGGTTCCAACAGTAGTTTTTTCTAAATAATGTATTCCTACATCATTTTCGTCCTTACTTCCATTTGTCCACACACCATATTTAACATCAGGATCAAAATTCATGTAATCTTTAAGTTGTTCTACACCTTCTTTAAGTGTAGGTTTTTTAGTTTCTACAAATATTTTTGCTTTCCCATTTTCAAAAACTGCAATGTCGACTGGCAGTGAACGTTTCTTATCAGACGGAGATTTTTTTACTCCATATTCGAGTTCTAAATCAGATTTACTATAACCATAATCTTCTATAAGAATTTTTAAAAATTCTTGCCTCACTACTTCTTCTTCGGATGCCTTTCTTACTTTTCCCGTCACATAGCAAATTAGAGTATCAATATTTGTGCTGTGCTGTGCTGTGCTGTGCTGTGCTGTGCTGTGCTGTGCTGTGCTGTGCTGTGCTGTGCTGTGCTGTGCTGTGCTGTGCTGTGCTGTGCTGTGCTGTGCTGATAGATTCTAACATCATCATTCTCCTTGTCAATGATTTTACTATAATTTCAATTAATTATTATAGCATATTTCTGCATTAATTTCATCCTCTGCGTAAGTCACTTCTCTAACCATAATAATAATGATCCATTTACTTAAATCTCATCAAACTCAATACATAACCCTTCACTTAAGAGAAATACCCATCCTTCTCATAACATAAACACTCCCATCTCATTCATTTTTATATGAATTTGACAGGAGTGTTGTTATTTTTGTATCTCTTTTTGAAGGGAAAGGTGTATGTAATATTAAGTTGTAGTGTGATGTCTCCGATTGCTACGTTTCCGCTGTTTCCCCGTTTAGAGTGGTTGTTTCAGTTGTTGTTTCGTTTGGTGTTAGTAATTCGGATTCAGCGGGTGGTAGTATCGGTTCGCTGTCTTCTGTTGGTGTACTTCCTCCTTCCGACTTAGCTTCAGGCGCTTTCTCTTTAGTTGTCGTAGAACGTTTCTTCAAGCGCCCTGTTCGTCTTGCGACCGTATCGGCAGTATACTTGCGTCCATTATTAATAATCGCCAGTAATTTCTGATAAGTATCGCTACCTTTCGCCCATGCAAGAGCGTCGATTAATTGACAGAACCGTTTGTATTCTTCGAACAATTCATTGCATAACGTATAATAATTGACCGGTTCTTTACTCAACTCTTCTTTGACACGTGTTGTAAATAATGCTTCAAATTGTGTCTGACTTTCCGTTAAGTTCGTCACGAGTTTAGTTAGCGACAACGCCGTAATATCCGCTTGGTACTTCTCGGATTTGAGTTGCGTGAGTAACTTCGCAATCATCGCCGTTTCTTTTTCGTAATTCGTTGTTAGCATTTTTTTGTACGGTTCACATAAATAATATAAATTCCGATACGCCTGTTGTTCTTGTGGACGTGTACTCGAACGATACGTGCGAATTCCTGCATAGAGCGCCTTGATATCGATATCGCGCGTCTTGTCCGCTTCTTTTAGTAAAGCGGTATGCTTACTCTTGCGTGAGGACAGTTTCGCAGATTGGAAGGCAGTTAACTTCGATTTCAAACGTGTAAACAAACGCTTCACGTCTTCATCTGTCAGCTTTACCTTAGAAGATTCCACTTCCGTCACTAAACGCGCAACAATTTGGCTTTTCTCTTCTGCATGTAAATAACCTGCCGGTAATTTCAATAACGTATCGGTCATGGCATGACTTCCTTTCTTTAGATAATTTGATGTAACAGACCTCTGAGTATTGCGATTTAATTTTTCTAAACATATACTGTTCGTTTGCAAAGTAGACAAATTTATTTGAAATGCTATACCTGATTCCGCTCAATACTCATTTGGAAAATCAAACGATATAGTTGAGTTGCATTCATTAACATTTCAACATTTAAATGCGGTAAAAAGTGTCACAAAATGCATTTTATTTCGTTAAATGATAAGAACAAGTTCCTAAGAGTGCATTTGAAATTTCAAAATGAATAGAATCACTCCCTAAACTTCATTTCAAAAATAAAATTTGTCTAGTTCCATACCTGATTTACCCATTTGAAAAATAAAATAACTCTCTTAACACCTCATTTAGGTCATTTCAAAAAATAAATAGCAGTCTAAACACCTCATCTATGTCATTCTAAAAATTTAATACCAGCTCCACAACCTCATCTCTATCTGTCTAAACGTTGTGAAGATACTTCAGCGCATTAATCTCCTTATTCTATCAACGGAACGAGGCTTTTGAGTTCACATTTTGAGCAGCATGTTATGTTTTACGATAACGGTGATTCACATCCTACTCATTCCTTCTTAGATACCGATGATTAAAGCGCTTCGGGTGCTTTATTATTTTTTAGACGACACCCTTTATTACGTTTGGATTACCCCTCCTCTCTTTTTCTAATTCATCACAGGTGTCCGTCACACTTTATTATTATACATTATTCGTTTAAGATTTCAATAGTTGTTATTTAAGATTTTAATCATTATTTTTATGTTTGTTTTGTTATTTTCTTCGGCAATCGGTAAACGATTGAAATCTATACGGATTATATAACCGCTTTTGCTATGGTCTTCCCATTTTTACACGATAAAAATACGCTGTCACCTTAACAAGAAACGTTAAGATAACAGCGTGTTATCAAATGGTTAATATTAGCTTTGCTTCCTTACCCTAGACTTTGCAATTGATACATTTGATAGTAAGTGCCACCTAGAGCAATCAATTCATCATGCGTACCACGTTCGATAATACGCCCTTTATCGAGGACGAGAATTTGATTGGCATCACGAATGGTACTCAAACGATGGGCAATCGCAATAGTCGTACGTCCTTGACGCATCTTACGTAAACTTGCTTGAATATACTCTTCGGTCTGCGTATCAATATTCGCAGTTGCTTCATCGAGAATAAGGATTTTAGGGTCACGCGCCATTGTTCTGGCAAAAGAAATCAATTGCTTCTGCCCGCTTGAATAACTCGCACCACGTTCAATGACTTTCTTGCGATAACCTGCCGGATCTTGTTCAATAAAGGTATCGGCATTGACGAATTGCGCGGCTTTCTTGACAGTGAAGTCATTGATACTCGTATCCAATAACCGAATATTGCGGGCAATGTCGCCATAGAATAAGAATGCATCTTGCAGCACTAGACCCATTTGTTGACGCAAGGTATGATAATCGAATTGTCGGATACTGTAACCGTCAATGAGAACGTCTCCTTGTTGGAACTCGTAGAAACGCATCAAGACATTGATAATGGAACTTTTACCGCTACCGGTATGTCCCACTAATGCCACCGTTTCGCCGGGATTGACAGTGAAACTGATGTCGTTCAGCACATGATGTTCGCCGTCATAAGAGAAAGAAACGTTTCTAAATTCAATCTTCGCTTGCGTAATGTGAGCGTTCGTATCCACTTGCTGTGTCGGCACCAACTCTTGATGATCCAATACTTTAAGAATACGTGAACTCGATACAACGCCGTCTTGCAACAAACTTAAGTTGTCCATCATCATGCCCATCGGTCTGAAGAAGTTAGCGCAATATTGCGTAAACGCATAAATTAACCCAATCTCCAATGCCCCTTGCAAAAATTGACCGCCCAACACATAGAGAATAACTGCCAATGCCATACCCTCTAATAAATTGATGACAGGGTTCAGCAACAACGCATTCATTTGAATAACAGCAACACGTGCACGATACTGTGCAGCGTTGTCTTTCTCAAATTCTTGCATTAAGCGTTCCTCTTGTCGAAACTGTTGAATAATCGACATTCCCAGTATCGATTCATTCAACTTCGTATTCAAGCGACTCAAGTTTTCACGCATCATTCGATAAACGCGCGAACTGTAACTTTGATACAGTAGGATAATCCCAATCATTATCGGTACGAAAATCAAGAAGAGTAGCGCCATTTTGGCATTCAGCAAATACATCCCGATAAAGACAGCGACCAGTGATACAATCCCTTCGAATAAACCGTAGAACACTTGCCAGAAACTCTTCAATGTTTCCGTATCATTCGTAATCCGTGACACGATTGACCCTGCCGGCGTTTGGTCGAAATAACGCATGCCGTGCCCGTTCACTTTCTGATAAATGGTATTGCGCACCAATTCAACGGTCTTCTCTGATGCCGTCTTGAAATAGAAACTCGACAAGTAACCGGTCAATAACTGCAAAGCAATCAGCATGAAGTAAGCTACAATAAAGAATAGTGTCACTTGTACCGTTGCCGACTGTGTTTGAATGTAACGGTCGAGGTACAATTGGATGACACGTGGCATTGCCGCTGTAATTAAAGACGTGAGTGTACCAATCAACAAAGCGAATAGGAAACGTTTCTTGAAAGGTAAGGCATAACGAAAGATGCGCTTAGTAACTTCCACTTGTTCACGTAGGGACATTTTGCGTGTCCATTCTGATTGTGTATCTTTACTCATTTGAATCACCTTCTTCCAACTTGGCTTCAAGCTGTTGTTTGTCATACATCTGTTTGTACCAACCTGCTTGCTCTAACAATGCTTGGTGCGTGCCGCGTTCGATAATTTTGCCATTATCCAATACGATAATTTCATCGGCATGCATGACACTGCTCATACGATGCGCCGCAATAATCGTTGTTTTACCTTGACGATTTGCTTTCAAATTAGTGAGAATTTGTTCTTCTGTTTTGGCATCGACTGCCGATAGTGAATCGTCTAAGATGAGAAGTTCAGGTTCAATCATTAACGCACGTGCAATCGCAATCCGTTGTTTTTGTCCACCGGATAAAGCAACGCCACGCTCACCTACTAAGGTGTCATAACTTTGTGCAAACCCTAGAATATCTTGATGCACACTTGTCAGCTCCGCTACTTGTTCGACTTCTGCTTGTGTTGCCGATATTTTGGCGAAACGAATATTATCCCGCACGGTCGTTGAGAACAAGAAATTATCTTGCGGTACGAAGCCAATATTCTCTTTCAACGCATTCAGTTGATAGTGGCGAATCGGTTGATGATTGAAGCTGATTTCTCCTTGATAATGGTCGTATTCACGTAATAATAGTTTGAAGATTGTCGACTTCCCTGCCCCGGTTTTACCGACAATGCCGAGTGTTTGACCTTTCGGAAGTGTGAAGTGTACCTGTTGTAAAGCAGCTTGTTGTGTACCTGGGTAGGCAAAATAATCCACATTAAACACTAAGTCACCGTCTATGGCTTCTTGAATCCCGTTAGGATCTTCCGTAATGGCTGATTTCATGCGTAATAAAGATTGAACACGCTCATAGCTGGCATCGCCACGTTCCAAAATATTAATGAGTTCGCCAATCGCAACCATTGGCCAGCCCATACGTGTGACATAGTTTAAGAAAGCTACTAACAGACCAATTGTAATCTCGCCTTGCATGACTAAGTAACCGCCATAGAATACACCTATGACGCTTGATAAGCCCATGACACCTTGAATCATCGGACGAAAGAGCGCTTCGTAACGGATGACCGCTGTATTTTTGGAGACGACATCTTGGGTTTTCAATCGGAAATCTTCAATGTCCAAAGTTTCTTCTCCGAATGTTTTGATGACTTTCATACCGGTGACACTTTCTTGCACCTTATCATTCAACGAAGAGAATGCCTCTTGTGCACGGCGGAAGTTCTGATGAATAAATTGCCCGTTGAAACGAATGCCAAACGCTAATAAAGGTAACGGAATAATGGCTGCCAAACTTAATCGCCAATCGACCACGATAAACATCATTGCTAAAGTCAACAAACCTTGCGACAACGAATCGACCAATGTCAAAATACCGCCGGCAGCCACCATACGAATCGCATTCAAATCATTCGTTGCATGCGCCATTAAATCTCCTGTACGATGCTTATGATAAAAAGTCGCATCCATTTGCGTGAATTGTGCAAATAAACGCTGACGCAAAATTTGTTCCAATCTGGCTGCCGGTCCGAATATGGCTAATCGCCAGAAATAGCGCAACCCGTATTGAACAATATTGATGATGACAATAATGAGCACCCATTTCGTCAATTGCGCCAGATTAAGCGTACCGTTTACCATACTGTCAATCACATTACCAATCATAATCGGCACAATCGATGCCAATGCTGCTACTAGAATTAAACTGGCTATTCCTAATCCATATGTCCATTTCTCCTCTTTGAAAAACCAACCCAATCTCTTAAATATTTGCAACTGTATCCCCCCTAAACGAACTGTATGATATTATTTTTTTCCCTTGTCGAAGCGTTTGTGACATTTCTTTAGTCGTCTGCTGCACTGCACTGAGTATAGAGCTTGCCCATTCTCGTTGACAAGCGGGTGCAAGTGATTGGTACAATACTTGCACATCTTCCGGAAGCTGCGTTATATCGAATAGTGTTTCCAACATAATTCCTCCCTCAAATTGCTTTACTATTATAGCACACTCGGAATTCACGTGATATGAAAAGATTCCCGTCAAATAAAAAAAACCAGTTTCCATTAAGAAAACTGGATAAATGATGTTGTTATTTCATTTTCATGGACTGCATGATTTGTTTTACTTTTTTGGCAGATGGTTTTTGACCCATTTGTGCCATCATAGCTGAAATCATTCGCTCATCGATTGGCGGATTTTCCTTGAAGTAATTCATCATATAGCGGCGTGCCATGAAGAATCCACCAACAAATCCTCCGATTACTCCTAGTAAAATCAATAATAATGCTAACCATAATTCCATTGTTAAATTCCCTCCCCTACTTAAATGCTCGTAGCTTTATCATACTAAATTTTCGCTCGATTGACTAGTCTTAATCTTCCAGATGACGATTGTGAAGTTGCTTTGCTTTCTGGATTTGCTTCAATTTCTCCGGTGTAACATCCGTGCCTTCTTCATCGACAATCTTCATGCCTTCAATATGATTGCGCATACCGAAACGCAAGCTCTCCAAGTATTCTTGACGCAACGCATGTTGTTCTGCTTGCTCCTCCGGTGTTAAGTTGCTTTCTTTCTTTTTGCGCGCTAATTCGTTAATGCGCGCCAATTTATCCGGACTTAACATAAACTTCCTCCTTTTGCGAACATTTGTTTGATTTCGTTCAAAAAATTTGCTATACTTATACATATCATTTAGAAAGGTTGTGTTTCTCGTGAATTCATTATCGAACAAGCAACTAAATATTTTGAAATGTATTTATGATGCGATAGAAAATCAAGGCTATCCTCCCACTGTCAGAGAAATCGGTGCAAGTAGTGGATTATCCTCTACATCAACTGTTCACGGTCACCTCGAACGCCTGGAGAAAGCCGGTTACATCATTCGCGATTCCAGCAAAACACGCGCAATCGAATTATCGAAAGCTGCACTTGATGTACTGGGTGTTAGCCCGAAAGAAATTCCTGTTCTCGGTCGTGTTGCTGCCGGCATGCCGATTCTCGCGGTTGAAGAAGCGACTGATTTTTACCCGATTCCACCAGATGTCCATTACGATCCCAGCGAATTGTTCATGTTGGAAATTCAAGGCGAGAGTATGGTTAACATCGGTATTATGGATGGCGACTTAATTACCGTACGCCGTCAACCTTCAGCAAATAACGGTGATGTTGTAATTGCCATGACAGCTGAAGACGAAGTAACATGCAAGACTTTCTTTAGGAAATCCGACCATTTCGTATTGCGACCCGAGAACGATTCAATGGAAGATATTATCTTAAATGACGTGACCATTCTCGGTAAGGTTGTTAGCTTGTATCGACGTTTTTAATCGACTTATTTTCTAAATGGGAATGGTGCATCCGCTTGAAATTTCAATCATTTCAGGGTGCACCGTTCTTTTTTTGCATTCAATTAGTATTGCATCAATGCTTTGTAGTCATAACCTGCTATTTTTTCTTTTCCGTTCAAATCGACTAATTCAATTAGAAAGGCACAGCCGGCTACTGTTCCGCCTAATTTTTCTACTAAGTCGATTGCTGCTTTAATAGTACCGCCCGTTGCCAATAAATCATCGGTAATCAACACGCGTTGTCCGGGCTTGATAGCATCTTCATGCATACATAAAGTGTTTGAGCCGTATTCCAACGAATAATCCACTTCGATGACTTTGCGTGGCAATTTACCCGGTTTACGAACCGGCGCAAAACCGATTCCTAATTCATAAGCTACCGGACAGCCGACAATAAAGCCACGTGCTTCCGGCCCTACAATAACGTCTACATCTAATTCACGTGCATATTCCACCAATTGTCCGACTGCTTCATGATAAGCTGCGCCGTCTGCCATTAATGGTGTAATGTCGCGGAATATAATTCCTTCTTCAGGATAATTATCTACTCTTGCAATATATTTCTTTAAATCCATGTTAAACTCCTTCATCATTACTTGAAATACTCTTTGATTTCATTCAGTGATTGGTAAATTAGTATTGATTCTGCATGCATGGCTTCACGATATGCCGTCATAGCCGGTAAATTGAATAAATCGACATGTTGTCCTGCGTTTGTCGGCTGAATCCCTACTAGACCGTCCTCTATTGTAACAAATTTCGCTTCAAAAAACACATGAAACATTAATTTTAATTTGGTTATAGGCAAATTAAATTGCTGGCTCAATTGTGGTAGTCGTTGCCGCAATCCGAACGGCGCTTGCTGTTGTAACCAACGGTACAATTTAGCAAATTCTTGTCGTGTCGGTTCGCCAACTAAATATTTCGATTCAGTGACATAAGCGCCGAGTATAATTTTTTGCCATGGTTGTCGTTTCAAAATAGTATGTAACCACTCGATGTGTTGAGGCGGTTCCACAATAATTAACGTTTGCTGCCCCAAGTCCGTTTCTTTAATCGCTTCACGATAAGTACTCGCGCGGCAACTGCTCGATAATTTCTCCGCATAATGCGTTAAGAGCGACTGATTTTGGAAGAGGTACAAGGCAGCCTCTTGCTCAAAAAATCGGCGATCAATTTGGCTACTGCGATAATCTAGCCAGTGCACACCCGTTATACCGATATCTTTCAACATCAATTGTGGCGTCACTTGGTTTTGCCATTCATTCAGTGACAATTCTGCAACAAGCGAGATGGTGTCTCCTTTTTGTAAGCCGACAAAACGTGGTGCCATCGAAAATCCAATCGCGTTCACTTGATGTTCGGCATCTCCAATCGACAATTTAACATGTGTCTTATCCGCACCAATGAAGCGGAAATCTTGTAGCACAACGTCTTGTAGCATAACCAATGGCTTCGGATTATTCATTCCGAAAGGTCCTAATAACATCGTTTCATTGACTAACTGTTCGCTAACTTCTGAGGGAAGCAATACTAATTCAACTGTCAAAGGTTCTCCAACTGTATCTTCCGACACAAACTGTGACGCCTCATTCAGTAAACCTTGCTTGAAACTTTGCCAATGACTTGCCGGAACAGTCACTCCTGCTGCTTGTCCATGCCCACCAAAATGACTCATCTTGTCTGATTGAGTTTGTAGCCAGTGGAACAAGTGGACATTAGCCGGACTACGTCCGCTTCCTTTATACCAATCGCACTCTGATTGATATTGGAATAGAATCGTCGGGCGTTGGTACCGTTCCATAATTCGACTGGCAACAATTCCCAATACACCTGCTGACCAATGTTCCGCTGCTTCAACTATAATAGGTGGCAATTCCGTTGCTTGCTCCAAGCGTTCCGTGACTTCTTGCGTAATACTTTCAACGATTGCTTTGCGTTCGGTGTTTTTGTCATTGATGAGCGTAAGAAGCGTTGCTGCTTCATCGGAATCGAATGTACGTAATAGTTCGAGAGCCGGCGTCGGATCTCCAAGTCGCCCGATGGCATTCAATCTTGGTCCGATAACAAAGCCTACCGTATCAGTCGTCACATCGGTAATATCCTCTTGTTCAAAAAGTAACTGCAATCCGATACGTTGTGTATCGTTCAATAATTTCAATCCACTCAACACAATTGTTCGATTCTCATCCGTGAGTGACACCATGTCGCTGAGCGTCCCAATGGCAGCGAGCTCAACCGCTTCAACCGGCACTTCTTCCAATAAGGCGGTTGCTATTTTGAGGGCGACGCCTGCCCCGCTTAACTCTCCAAATGGATAATCCCCTTGCGGATGCTTCGGATGAATCATTGCATAGGCGGGTGGTAAAGTTTCCTGAATCTCGTGATGATCGGATACGATAACGTCTACACCTTGTTGCATTGCCCACTCGATTGCCTCATGTCCAGCTACACCATTATCACACGTCAGAATCAACTGAATTCCTTCTTCAACAAACGCTTGATAACGCGCCTTATTCGGTCCGTATCCGTCAATTAAACGATTCGGCAAGTAATACTGAACATTTGCCCCCAAAGTTTCCAACGCTTCATACAGAATCAATGTGCTCGTTATACCGTCTGCATCATAATCTCCGTAAATTAAGATAAGTTCTTCATTCTCAATCGCTTCACGTAGACGTTCAACAGTTCGTTCCATATCATATAGCAAAAACGGGTCGTGAAATAACTGCGGTTCCTGATTGGTCGCCGTTTGAATAGCTTCAACGGAAGTGAGCCCTCGTTGAACACATAATCGCAAAAAAGCAGACGAATACGCTAACCCATCTTGTTGAAGTCGGTCTACAATTTGTGTTATTTCTGATGAATCTGTCGGTAGTCGCCAATGATAATGCGCTAAATTCATCGTTAATTCTCCTTGATAAAGTCACTCACAGACTGTACTTCTGTCGCTGTATTCTCAAACGCATTAACAGCCGGTTTTTCTTCTTCACGCTTCGCTTGTTCCTTTGCTGCTACTAAGTCTGCATTTAATTGAGTGACAAGCTCTTGGGCTTTTGTTAATTCATTTTCAAGTTGTTTAATTTTTCTACGGGAGGAACCGATTGTAGTTAATGAAGCAATCATTCCCAACGTAACTCCAAGCAATAGACTTACCAATATCACTAATACGAGCGGCACTTGTGATTTCGTAAAAAAGAAATCAATATTAACCGGTTGTGTATTGCTAAGTGAGAAAATGACAATCAAAATAACCAAGACTAAACTAACCATTAATTTCCATTGTTGCTTCATTATGATTCCTCCTTAAAATTAAACACATTTGCTGTTAAATAATCTGAAACATTCGGGAATATCGTCGATAATTTGCTCGCTGCATTAAGTAACATAGGCAAATTAATTTCCCTCGGTGTGCGCCACTTAGATTGTGCCATTGCTCTTACAACTCGTTTGACAACATATTCCGGTCGCAGACTGAACGGTTTTACGCGGTGATAATATTGCTTAGTCGTTGCATCGCGTTCAAAAAACTCTGTATCGACCGGACCGGGATTGACAGTTGTTACTTGAATACCAACCGGTTTCAATTCCAATCGCAACGCATTCGCATAACCAATTACGGCAAATTTAGTCGCTGAATAGACACTTGAAGAAGGGGTGGCGATTTTGCCGGCAATCGATGCAATGAAAACTATTTGCCCGCTACCTTGCGGTATCATCTCAATCGCAACTAATTGCGCTAAATACATCATCGCAAATGTGTTGAGTGAGAATATATCTTGAATTTCCGAATAGCTGAACTGCGTTGCACGCTTAAACAAACCATACCCAGCTCCGCTTACCAATACATCGATTCGCCCATATGTTGCCATCGTTTCAGCCACTAAGCGCTCTATATCTTGCGGATTCGTCAAATCCGTTGCGATACATAAAGTTGCTGTATCATATTGTGCTTTCAATTCAGTAGCTAGCTGCGAAAGCAATTCAAAGCGACGAGCAGCCAACACTAAAGTAGCACCTTCAGCCGCAGCTTGGCGCGCTATTTCACGTCCGATTCCGCTTGAAGCGCCTGTTATCATTACAACTTTCCCCTGCAATCTCACCTAATTTACCTCCCAACTTTCAATCTCATATTCTTCTAAATCATTGACCAATATCGTCTGTGGAAAAATTGCCTGAGCCTCTAATTCCAATCGCTTGGCGTCCCTACCTAAATAGCGTGCGCTAATATGATTCAAGAATAACTGCTTCACATTCGCTTCCTTTGCCACCTTAGCCGCTTGATGGCTGGTAGAATGGCAATATTTATGAGCCATTCCCGCTTCGCTAGCTTCAAACGTACATTCATGAACTAAAGCATTTGCATTCTGTGCTAACACTTGAATATTCGGTGTCGGACGCGTATCTCCCAGAATTGTCACAACTTTTCCTTTGCGATCAGGCGCTAGAAAGTCTTTACCATTCAAGACGGTGCCATCGGCTAATGTCACTACTTCACCACGTTTCAACTGTCCAAAAATCGGACCATTCGGAATATTATACACTTTTAATTGGTCAACTAATAATTCTCCCACTGCATCCGGTTCCGTTAAGCGGAAACCAAAAGATAGAATGCCGTGATTCAACGGAAGATAGTCTACTTTCCAACCATTCGCAAACTTCAAAGTGCCCCCGGTTTCTTCGAGCTCCACAATCTTTAATGGATACAGTAATTTGGACTTCGAGAAACGCAACGCGGATTGGATGAAAGGCTGAATGCCTTTAGGTCCGTATACGGTTAGCGGCTCACTTCCACCTTGAAATGAGCGGCTGCTAAGGAAACCCGGCAATCCAAATATATGGTCTCCGTGCAAATGGGTAATAAATATTTTCGTGATTTTGCGTGGTTTCAGTGTTGTGTGCAAAATTTGATGTTGTGTGGATTCGCCACAATCGAATAACCACACTTCATTGAGTTCATCGAGTAGTTTCAATGCGAGTGAGCTGACGTTACGATTTTTTGCGGGAACGCCGGCTCCTGTTCCTAGAAACAGCAATTTCATTTGACCTACTCCTTTCTATTCAATTAACGTTGTAAATAAATTTGTTGTGCGATATATTTGGCAAATTCTTCCGCGCCAAGTTGATTCGGATGAATGCCGTCTTCATAAAACCAATCGAGGTGGTCATTCGCATACGTCGCCCAATCAATGACTTTCACATTGCCATAGCGTTGGGCAGCTTGATGAATTTGATAATTGGCATCGTAAACCCAATCTCTTTTGGCAGCGGACGTAATGAAGAAGTGTTCCTTATCTGTGCCGACAGCTTCGATATAATCATTCAACTGTCCAGCTGTGAAAGTACTGTTCGTTGCAAGCACGCTCACAACTGTCGGTTTCAGTTGATTAGCCACTGTTAGAGCAGCAGCCGTTGCATTACTCTGGTATAGATGTCGCCCTTCTACTGCATCAATAACACCTTTCGGGAATACTTTATTTAATTCTCCAGCCGTAGCCGCCAGAATCGAATCGCCGATAAAAGTTACTTCCAATGCATTGGCATGTAGAAGTTCCTCTCTTGATAAGCCTTCAATATTGTTGATGACCTTGACTTCTTGACTGGATTCGTTTCGTGTTTGTTCAGCAATTTTCTTGTTTTCTTCGATGACTTTTTGGACATCATCGGCGACATTATTACGACTTTCCGGGGATAATGCGATGCCGACTACTCCAATGGCAAAAAGAACTGCATATAGTATCGTCGCTGTTTTTACCCCACGTAAAACGCCCTTATGTGCCCCTAAATATTTCAACTGCAAGTGGGTTTTACGTAAATTGAAATCTTGACCGAGCGGCAATGACCAACGTTGTTGCTCGAACACTTGATACGTTACTTCAGACAACAACATGATGACGACAAATTGAATCGCAACACTCAACCAAATGTTCTGACCTGTCAACGTTGCTAACTTAGCTGGCAACAGTAAGTGAACCGGATAGAACCATAAATAATATGACAAGCTCCGCTTACCGAAAAATGTAAACAACGGGAAACTGAACACTTTATTCCACAAAGTATCCGGGTGAATCGCCGTTAATAATAGTACAAGACTGACTATGGTATATAGTGACATACCGAATCGGTACGCAAAAGGTTGTGTACCATACATAAAGCGTAACATAAAGAAAGTCAAGACAACACAAAGCAATCCGGCACCATTCAGTATCCGCTTCATTTGCGCCTGCATAGGACGCGGTCTCAAATGTACCGGAAACAGCAATCCTAAAGCGCCACCCAATGTGAAAGCGAATCCTCGCGTGAAAATATTATAGTAAATCCCACTTGGATCCGCATCCGGACGGTAGAACCACCCTAACGCCACAGCCGATATCAATGTCGCAATTAACAACATATTCGTCGCAATTTTGATTTTCTTATGCCAAGAGTAGAATAAGAACATCAGAATCGGTGTCAATAATATGAGTTGAACATAAAGCGAAATGTACCATAAATGCGTGAAAGGACTCGGATTAGCAGACTGCACGAAGTAAGATTGATTGTTGAATATCTGATAGTAGTTATTCAAAAAAATAAGACTTGATGCAGCCATATTACGCAAATTGACAAAGAAACGCTGATCAAATAACACGATGTAAGAAACTGTCGTAATCATCATCGCCAACATCGGGAAAAAGATGCGCTCAATTCTCTTTTTGTAATAAGCGAACAAATTGATTGATTTGCCTTCTACATCCGCTACGTAAAAGTAACGGAAAGCAAAGAATCCTGCTAACAATAAGAAGAAGTTGACTGCCAAGAAACCACCCGGCAACATATGTTGAAAAAAGTAATAGAAAATAATCAATAAGATTAAAATCCCTTTAAATCCATCAAAGACAGCTAGACGCTTCGATGGAGATTGTTTCTTTTTGCCCATAATCATCACCTAATCCATAAATTCAAATTGATAATCGGACAACTCGACTAAGTCACCTGCTTGCGCTCCCAATTCACGTAATGCATCATCGATTCCCATCGAACGCATTTGTCGAGCAAAACGGGCAATACTCTCATCGTGAGCCATATTGGTCATAGCGTACAACTTCTCAATCTTAGCACCTGTAATTTGCCAGTATCCCGGTTCGATTGCATGAATTTCGAACGGTACTTCTTCTTCCAATCCGTAATGGACTTGCGTAACCACTTCTTCCTCTAATGGAACAAATTCAGCGTGTTCTACCAAATCGTGCGTTCTCAATAATAAAGGTTGCAAGCCTTTCGTTTGCCAAGCGCTGATTTCAAAGATTTCGTACGGTTCGCGCTCTTGTTCCTGACAATATGCCGCCAGTTTCTCTTTGAAAATTGGCAAATTGTCTTGTGCTGCTTGTTCGTCCATTTTGTTGGCGACAATGAGCATTGGACGTCGCAATAATTTCTCGTTGTAGGCTTCCAGTTCATGCATAATATCTAAGAAATCTTGGAATGGGTCGCGTTCGTGCGTTGCCGCCATATCAATCACATGCAACAACACTTTCGTGCGCTCAATGTGGCGCAAGAAATGAATTCCCAATCCTACTCCTTGTGAAGCTCCTTCAATCAGTCCCGGCATATCCGCTACAACAAATTCTTTGTCATAACCGATGGACACAACGCCTAAATTTGGTGTCAAAGTGGTGAACTGATAGTCCGCAATCTTAGGTTTTGCGTTACTGATGACGGATAATAAGGTAGATTTCCCTACGCTTGGATACCCAACCAATCCGGCATCCGCTAGTACTTTCAATTCCAGTTGCAAATCAAATTCTTCTCCGGGTTCGCCATTTTCGGCAATGGAAGGAGCAGGATTTTTGTGAGTGGCGAACTTAATATTTCCGCGCCCACCGCGCCCTCCTTTTGCGACAATAATTTCTTGTCCTTGTTCAACTAAATCGGCAATTAAGGCATTGGTCTGTGCATTACGCACAATGGTTCCCGGCGGCACATGAACCACCAAGTCGTCGGCAGCCGCACCATATTTACTTTTACTCATCCCGTTTTCGCCATTTTTGGCTTTGAAATGACGATTGTAACGGAAATCCATTAACGTTCTTAAGCCTTCATCCACTCGGAAAATAATACTTCCGCCTCGTCCGCCGTCTCCACCGGCGGGACCGCCATCCGGTACGTATTTTTCACGTCGGAAAGCAACCATACCATCGCCGCCCTTACCGGCTTTAACGGTAATACGCGCTCTATCTAAAAATGTAGACATACGTGCTCTCTCCTTTCTTGAAATTACTTCTTTTCATTAAAACTTGCTTATCAATTCGCGGGGATCCATCAAAGCCAATACAAAGCGAGTCAATGCGCCTAGTGTTGCATAACGGTTATCGCGAATGTGTTGTTCGTCCGCATTTACTTTATTCAATTCGAAATATGATTCAATCAATTGATTCAGTTGACGAAGTTGGTCGATACGCTCTTGTAGTGATTCAGTTGCTGTCAATTGTAAAACAGCCGCCATCAACGCTTGCTCTGATTCTGTTTGTGCCAGTGCAATTTGTGGCGCAACGTCTCCTGTATCTTTGACACCTAAATTAACGGCGCGTGTCATCGCTTCAACGAATTCGCGATATTCGGTGGCGTTTTTTTGCTTGAACGTTGCTAATAATTGTGCCGTTTCAATCATTTCTGCGACCGTCAGATGCGAAGCTGATAAAGTGGCTTGAATAATATCGAAATCAATTTGTTGACGCGATAATACTTGTTGCACGCGCGCCTGCATAAAATCAATCAATTGTGCAAATACTTCTTCACTCGTTGCCAATGGGCGTAACAACTCAAGGAAATCAATGTGCCAGCCTTGAGAAAGAGCTATTTCAACCATTCCCATTGCTTGACGACGTAAAGCATACGGATCATTTGAACCTGTCGGTACTAAGCCCACTGCGAAATATTGCGATAAAGTATCCAACTTGTCAGCAAAAGCCAATAGCGCGCCCGCCTCCGTATTCGGCAAAATACCACCGCTACTATTTGGTAAATATTGTGTTCCAATGGCATTGGCAACTAAATCATCTTCACCGTAATGGGTTGCGTAAACTTCGCCCATTTGCCCTTGTAATTCATCAAATTCGCCGACAACTTGCGTCATCAAATCGAATTTGTAAATGGATGCGGCGCGTGTTGCTGCTTGAATTGACGCATTATCTGCTTCTACCAACTGCGCAACTTGTTCAACCAATTGCTCAACGCGACGTTGCTTATCTGCCAATGTTCCTAACTTGAAATGTTCATTCACTTTCTCTAATTTTTCCAAGTAGAACGATAAGTCATGTTTCAAATCTTCTTTGTAGAAAAATAGTGCATCCTCTAAACGCGCACGCAATACTTTGCGGTTCCCTTTAATGACATTCTCAATATGGTTTGCATTCCCGTTGCGCACTGAAATAAAGATTGGCAACAACTCGCCTGTTGCTTTGTCTTCCGCATAGAAATAACGCTGATGATCTTTCATCGCCGTCACTAATACCATGCGTGGCACTTCTAAATACTGACTTTCAAATTCACCATAAAAGGCCGTCGGCCACTCAACAATAGACGTGACTTCCGCCAACAAATCTTCATCAATCGGTACGTTCCAACCTTTTTCGTCTGCAATCTCATGAATTTGTTGTTCAATCATTTGACGGCGCTCAGCGAAACTTACGATTACTTTTTGTTCAAAAAGCGCTGTTTCATATTCGCAAGGATGTTTAATCGTTACTTCATTCCCTAAAAAACGGTGCCCTCTTGTTGTGTTACTTGCCGACACACCCACGAATTCAAAAGGAACTACTTGATCTTCTAATAAAGAAACTAACCAGTGAACCGGACGAATGAACGGCACTTCATACGTATTCCAAATCATCGTTACTGGGAATGCCATCTGTTTCAGGACAGTACCGATGTTGACCAACACTTCAGAAGTCAGTTTGCCCTTAATAAATTTGTTAACAAAGATATAATCTTCCCCATTAACTGCTTCAATCACGATATCTTCCGGAGTTGCTTGCTGTCCGCGCAAGAAACCTAAGGCAGCTTTAGACCATTCTCCGGTGGCGTCTTTCGCAATTTTCAGTGCAGGACCTTTTGCTTTCTCGTGAATATCAGCTTGACGTTCACTTAAGCCATTAACACGTACAGCCAAACGACGAGGCGTCGCAAAGGTTTCAATATTATCGTACGTTACTCGTTCTTCTTGCAAAAAGTTCCCAACTCTTTCTGCTAATTGATTACTTAAATTCAGTAAGAAGCGAGCAGGTACTTCTTCCAAACCAATTTCTAACAAATATTGTGTCATTACAAATCCCTCATCTCTATTATTTCGTGTCTGCTTTCAACAATGGGAAGCCTAATGCTTCTCGTTCGTTGACGAACGCTTGGGCAACAGCACGCGCCATTTTGCGGATACGACCAAGATACCCAGCACGGTCAGACACGGAAATCATACCGCGCGCATCCAATAGGTTGAAACTATGACTGCATTTCAGAATGTAATCATACGCCGGATGAACTAAGCCGGCTTCAATCAACTTCAAAGCTTCCGCTTCATATGCCGTAAATTGCTCGAATAACATCTCGCTATTGCTCAATTCGAAAGCGTATGTCGAATGCTCACGCTCCGGTTGACGGAAAATTTCGCCATATTTGACACCGTTCACCCATTCCAATTCGTACACATCTTCCACATCCAAGATATACATCGCCAAACGTTCCAATCCGTAAGTAATCTCACTTGTAACCGGATGGCATTTCAACCCGCCAACTTGTTGGAAATAAGTGAATTGCGTAATTTCCATTCCGTCAATCCAAACTTCCCAACCTAATCCGGCACAACCTAAAGATGGATTCTCCCAGTTATCTTCCACGAAACGAATATCGTGCTCCAACGGATTAATGCCGATTGCTTCTAAACTTTCTAAATATAATTCCTGAATGTTTAACGGTGACGGCTTCATTACCACTTGAAACTGGTGATGTTGAAAGAGACGATTTGGATTCTCACCGTAACGACCATCTGCCGGACGACGTGAAGGTTCCACATAAGCGGCATTCCATGGCTCAGGTCCAATCGCGCGCAAGAACGTGTACGGACTCATTGTTCCCGCACCCTTTTCGGTATCATAGCTTTGTAACACTAAACAGCCTTGCTTTGCCCAGAAATCTTGTAATGTCATAATAATTTCTTGCATCGTTTTTTTCTTCATAAAAAATTTCCTCCTACATAAAAATTCCCTATGATTCAATACAAATCGTATCGAAACATAGGGACGAATAGTTCATTCGCGGTTCCACCCTAATTCTAGTTGCCTGAACAACTAACACTTAATGGTTTATGCATACTGATTAGAAGCCGCCATTCGATTTGCCTCGGCTCTCACCCTCCCGAAGTCGCTCAACTATCTTCCGCCTATTGCTTCTACATACACTAATTGTAGTCGTAAACACACTAAATGTCAAATAGAGATGCTTACCTAAACAGCAAAATCTTCCAGCAAATTCACACTTAGAATAGCGTCAACTGATCTTCATCCGGTAAATCACGCAAAACGCCGTGTTCAGATAAATATTCAATGATTGTTTTGGATACTTTACCGCGTTTTTGTAAGTCTTCTTTCGAAAGGAATGGATTTTCGTTGCGGGCTTGAATAATTTGTTGCGCAACGTTAGCTCCTAGACCGGGCACCGTTCTGAATGGCGGAATCAATGTATCGCCTTCAATCAAAAAGTTATCGGCATCTGACTTGTCTAGGCTGACCATTTGGAATTTATAGCCACGTTCCAGCATTTCATTCGCTAATTCTAAGACTGTCAGTAAGCTTTTCTCCTTAACGGAGGCATCAAATCCTTTCGCATTGATTTCACGAATGCGACGTTTCACCATTTCTTTTCCTTGGTGCATAGCTACAATATCGAAATCATCCGCGCGCACCGAGAAATAAGCCGCATAGTAGTATAAAGGATGATGTACTTTGAAATAAGCAACACGCAATGCCATCAATACATACGCAGCAGCATGAGCTTTCGGGAACATATATTTAATCTTCATACAGGAATCAATATACCATTCCGGAACATTGTTCTTGCGCATTTCCGCTTGCCAATCGTCCGGAATTCCTTTTCCTTTACGTACACTCTCCATAATTTTGAAGGCGAGTCCGTCTTCCAAACCATGGTAAATCAATGTGACCATAATATCGTCACGACACCCAATAACTTTAGACAGCGGCGCAATATTGTTGCGAATTAAATCTTGCGCATTGCCTAACCAGACGTCTGTTCCGTGTGAGAGCCCTGAAATTTGCAATAATTCAGCAAATGTTTTCGGTTTAGAATCTTCCAACATCCCTCGGACAAAGTTTGTACCGAATTCCGGAATTCCGAGTGTTCCCGTATTCGAGAAGATTTGCTCCGGTGTAACACCCAACACGTCTGTCCCGCTGAAAAGCTTCATAACATCTGGGTCGGTTGGTGGAATTGTTTTCGGATCGATTCCGCTCAAATCTTGCAACATCCGAATCACAGTTGGATCATCGTGTCCGAGAATATCTAATTTCAAGACATTATCGTGAATTGAATGGAAGTCAAAGTGTGTTGTACGCCATTCTGCCGTTTGATCATCGGCAGGATATTGAATCGGTGTGAAGTCGAACACATCCATGTAATCCGGGATAACAATAATTCCTCCCGGGTGCTGACCGGTCGTTCGTTTGACGCCTTCAATCCCTTTGGCTAAGCGTTCTTTCTCCGTTTGGGACATTTGACGTTGCTCAACTTCCAAATAACCGCGCACATAGCCAAAAGCTGTTCGCTCTGCCACCGTACTGATTGTTCCGGCACGGTACACATAATCATCACCGAACAGCACTTTTGTGTAGGCGTGTGCACGAGGTTGATATGCGCCTGAGAAATTCAAATCAATATCGGGAACCTTATCGCCATAAAATCCTAAGAACGTTTCAAATGGAATGTCTTGTCCGTCTTTTGCTAAATCTGCTTGGCATTGCGGACATTTTTTGTCCGGGAGATCGTAGCCGGAACCGACAGAGCCGTCTGCAATAAATTCACTGTGCTGACACTGCGGACAGTAGTAGTGTGGCGCCAGAGGGTTTACTTCGGTAATTCCGGTTAAAGTTGCGACTAAACTTGACCCGACGGATCCCCGTGAACCGACCAGATAGCCATCTTCCATACTCTTATGGACAAGTTTCTGAGAAATGAGATAAATAACCGCAAATCCATTCGAGATGATACTTTTTAATTCTTTCTCGATACGTTTTTCCACGATTTCGGGCAATGGATTTCCATATAGTTCATGGGCACGGCTATAACTCAATTCTCGAATTTGCTCATCCGAGCCTTCGATGTTCGGCGTGTATAATTTCTTCTTGATGATTTCTAACTCGTCAATGGAATCCGCTATTTTTTGTGTGTTGGTTACGACGAGTTCAAACGCTTTTTCCTCGCCTAGAAAGGCGAATTCCGCTAACATTTCATCGGTTGTTCGGAAATGGACGGGTGGTAAATGAAGTTTGCGATTCGCATTTATCTTCATTGAACGCAATAGAATTTCACGATAAATGGCATCTTTCTCGTCCAAATAATGAACGTTTCCGGTTGCAACAACGAGTTTACCTTTTTCTTCGCCAAGTCGGACCATTTCTTTCATAATGTGTTCCAAATCCGCCTCACTGCGGATAAGTTCATTCTCAATTAGCGGTCCGTACACTGATTTGGGTTGTAATTCGATGTAGTCATACTCGTCAACCAAACGAGCGGCTTCATCGTATCCTTTTTGCATCATGGCGGTAAACACTTCGCCCTCACTGCATGCTGTTCCGACTAATAAATTCGTACGATACTGACGTAACAAGCTTCTCGGCACCCTCGGCACGCGGTAAAAATATTGCACATTCGATGCTGAAATTAACTTAAACAAGTCCTTCAAGCCTTCTTGATTTTTGGCAAGAAGAGTTGCGTGGAATGGACGCGCCTGCTTGTAGCTGTCGCCTTGACCCAGTTGATGATTCAACTGATGATGGTGCGTCATATTGTACTGCGCCTTCGCTTGTTCCAACAACTTCATGCAAATATAACCGGTCGTTTGCGAATCGTAAACCGCTCGGTGATGCTGTTCGAGAACAATGCCGTAATACTTCGCCAGAACATTCAGACGATGAGATTTCAAATCCGGATTAACCAAACGTGATAATTCCAAAGTGTCAATGACAGGTAAAGTCGTTCCTTGCTCACCAATCCGCTCATAACCTTTATTGATAAAGCCAATATCGAATGAAGCATTGTGTGCTACTAGAATACTCCCTTCACTAAACGCCATGAAGCGTCTAAGGACCTCTTCTTCTGACGGCGCATCAACCAACATCGAATCCGTAATCCCCGTCAATTCAGTTGTAAACGCCGATAAAGGATGCCCGGGATTGATAAACGCTTCAAAAGTATCAATAATTTCGCCTTCGCACATTTTTACAGCGGCTAATTCGATGATGCTGTCATAAACAGAAGATAACCCGGTTGTTTCCACGTCAAAGACCACATAAGTTGCGCCGAACAACTCAATATCTTGTGGATTATAAGCAATGGGTTCTCCATCATTTACGACGTATGCTTCGATTCCGTACAACATTTTAATTCCATGTTTTTTGCTGGCGGCAAAAGCCTCCGGAAAAGCCTGCGCTCCTGAATGATCCGTAATTGCAATCGCCGGATGTCCCCATGCTGCTGCTTGCGCAATTAAATCCTCAACCGAATTCGTTGCATCCATTTGGCTCATATTCGAATGTAAATGCAGTTCCACACGTTTTTGGCCTTCGGGGGCTGAATCGCGACGTCCTTGCTTCTTAATCTTGCGAATGCTCCGCGCAAAAAAGTTCATCTCTCCCGTGTAGTTATCCGGCTTCACATCACCTTCCAGACGTATCCACTCGCCTTTTTTGAATTGCTTGAGGGATTCCGGTTTAATGGAACGCCCGGACATCACTTTCACCAGAATGGAACTAGTGTAATCTGTAATCTTCATCAGAAGAATCGAAGAACCGCTCTTCAATTCCTTTACTTCCACATCGAAAACATACCCTTCCACAATTTGTCTGAATGGTGTATCCTCAACTGTCAGCAAAGGAGTTGGTGCACCTGCCGGGATATCTTTCCCAACCGGTGGAATTTCGGAATCTTCTTTCTTTTGTTGTTCTAATTCTTTTTTCTTATGTTGCAATTCTTGCAATTCTGCCATATCGCGTTTATCTTCTTCTTCCATGCGCTGCTGCACTAATAAACGTGCCTGTTCAGTCAACGCCTCGTCAACGTGATACGATAGCGTTACATTATCAATCGCCATTTGTTGCAATCCTTGCTCAAAAAGTGCGTGGAACTTCGATTCGACGATGCTAACTTGATGCTGACTCGACAATCCGATATGAATCGTTTGCGCCTCCAGATGCACAGTGGCTTGAGAGAGTGCCGCTTTTGCGAAAGGACTGTCCAACGCAATCATCGCCAAAACAGAGTGCCAATGTTCGAGCAATTGCGCATCATCTAAAGCGCCTTCTGAAAAACGCCACCAAACTTCGATTTTGGATATATCTTCGAATGCTTCACGCATATGGTAATGAAATACTTCGTAAACATGCGGATGAATACGTTTCGGTGCTTGCAACCAAAAGCGCCAAACGCCTGATTTCGCCAGCACGTCCACTCGTTCAATTTCAACAGCTTCTAACTGTGACACAATATCGGCATCTTGAATGGCGATTTGTTCCAATAAATGCTCAAATAATGCACGTTTGTCTGTCATTCGTATTCCTCCTTAAATTTGTGTTGAATCAATAAGAATGAGCCAACAATGTATGTTCGAAACAACATTTTGGCTCAACTTTATAGAGAACATTATCTAAACAAGCGACTAATGTCATTCCACGTAACAGCTATCATAAAGGCAACTAATATCGCAACGCCGATTAAAGTCACAATTCCTTCTTTTTCTTGCGAAATCGGCTTACCTCGCACCGCTTCGATTGTGTTGAGGACAATTTTTCCACCGTCAAGCGCTGGGATTGGTAATAGATTGAATACGCCTAAGTTTGCACTAATCATCCCCATAAACATCAAGACATCTTGCCATCCCGACTTGGCTACTTGTCCTGTTGCTTGCGCAATCGCTACCGGACCACCGAATTGGTTGATATTGAAGCCATGCTTAAACATGGACGCAATCACAGTAATTAACTGCACGATGACTGCCCATGTCTGTGTGAAACCAAACATCAAGCGGTCAACGATGCTAGTCTTGTATTCCGGTGTAATGCCGATACGTCCGATCGTTTCTTTCGTGCGTTCATCTATTTCTGCCGCCACTTTGACCTGAATCGTTTCAGTGACATTTCCTCGCTTCACTGTCAAATTCAATGTTTCGTTCGGCGCTTCATGAATTGCCATTACTAACTGCATCCAAGTGTTAACTGATGCATCATTGATTGCTACAACATGATCGCCCGCTTGAAGTCCCGCTAAAGCCGCCGGTTCTCCTTCCACAACTTGACCGATATAACTCCCTTGGTTCGCTACGCCGGCTGAAGCTAAGCCAACAATCATAAAGACAATGATTGACAAGATAAAGTTATTGATTGGTCCCGCCACATTGGTCAACATTTTATGCCATGGTGTAGCGGAATTGTAAGTGACTTCAATGGGGGCTACTTGAATACTTGTGCCATCCGGTTCAATAATGCGTGCTTTTTTGTTAACAGAATAACTCACAACTTCTTCTTGTCCGATTGGAATCGCTTGAATGAACATCGTCTCACGTAAATCGACACTGTCCACTTGAACAGGCAATTCATCACTTTGCGCTTGATCGCGCGTATTGATTTGAATAATTTCTCCTGTTCCATTGAAAGTTAGTCCAACCGTCATGCCCGGCTTAACCGCATCCTCATCTTCTCCTAAGCCTGCCAGACGTACATACCCTCCAAACGGCAACATTCGAATGGTGTACATGACGCCATCTTTACCCTGTTTAGCAAACAATTTCGGTCCCATACCAATAGCGAACTCACGCACAAGAATGCCCGCGCGTCTCGCAAAATAAAAATGTCCGAATTCGTGTATCACTACAATCACTGAAAATACTAGTAAAAATACAAAGACTGTCTTTAACATAAACTTCTCCCTACTTCATTAAATTCAACCAAATCATAAACATAATACTCGCAAAAATCGTACTGTCAAAACGATCGAGTACCCCGCCATGACCGGGTAATATTTTGCCGGAATCTTTCACACCAAAGTGGCGCTTATAAGCGGACTCCACCAAGTCGCCCATCTGTCCGGCAATTGATAAGAAAATTGTCAACCATATATAATGTTCGATACCGGCCAAGTGCGGTTTCAACGTTTCCACGTAAACAATGCTCGCGATTACAGCTGTGAACACGCCACCGACTGCTCCTTCAACTGTTTTGTTTGGACTAATAGCGGGTGCGAGAGGATTTTTACCAAAGAAACGTCCAAAAATATACGCCCCAGTATCCGTCGCCCACATCACAATGAATAAGAATAGAATTACTTCGAATCCTAAGTCGCGCATAATAATTAAGTAGCGGAATCCATGCCCTACATACAAAGCACCAAACATTAGTACAGCCACATCGACAAAAGATAGTCGCTGATGTTTATAAACCGTCAACGCCAACAATATCATGCAACAAATGTAGAAAATAAACTCATAATTAAATTGAGTAATCGGATAATACCAATAATGTTCCGGTACCAATACAAATCCTACTGCAATTGTAGAAATAACACCCACCAAGCTAATGTAATCAATACCTTTCATGCGCGCAATCTCAAACACGCCGATTGCACCTAATAGAAAGGTGAACCATGCAAACCAATAGCCACCAATATACATGAGAGGCAACAGTATTAACAAGCCCACTGCTGCACTTAATGTGCGTATTCTCATTTCTTCCTCCTATACTTTGCCGAAACGACGTTGTCTTGATTGATAAACTTCTATCGCGCGATCGAAATCCTCAGCTGTGAAATCCGGCCACAAAGTATCCGTAAAGTAAAATTCACTATACGCTACTTGCCATAACAAAAAGTTGCTCAAGCGCTGCTCACCACTCGTGCGAATCAACAAATCCGGTGCCGCTAACGCGCCGAACTTCGCTGTTGCCAACGCTGATTCAATCGCTGCTTCATCAATCGCATCTGCTTGGATTTCACCGGCTTGCACTCGTCGTGCAACACTTTGAACAGCTTCAACGATTTCTCTGCGCGAACCGTAGTTTAAGGCGAAATTCAAGATCAGTCCTGTGCAATGCGCTGTTTGATCCATCGCCCGTTGCAAAACGGTTTGCGTTTCTTCCGGTAAAACACTCAAATCACCGATTAATTCTACTTTTATATTATTTTCAATCAATTGTGGTACGAATGAAGCGAAGAATTCCTTAGGCAATTTCATCAAGAAATTCACTTCATCTTTCGGTCTCCCCCAATTCTCAGTCGAAAAAGCATACACTGTTAGCAGCTGCACCCCCAACTCATTGGCACGAATGGTAATTTGTTTAATTGTATCTACACCTTTTTTGTGTCCGGCGATTCGTGGTAGGAAACGTTTCTTCGCCCAACGACCATTCCCATCCATAATAATTGCGATATGTTTAGGAATTTGATTATCTAATAGCCCCATACTAAACTCCTCTCGAATTCACTCCCCATCATTATAACAAATTCCCCGCTCAATAACTAAAGTTTCTTACTAAATTTAGCAGATTCTTTAGAAATATTTTAAATTCCTCCAGCCCCTCGTATTCTTTGCATAAAAAAGAACCTCAAAGCACGAACACTTTGAGGTTTGGGAAGGCATAATCTAACTACTTCTCCAAAATTTCTTTTTCTTTATCTGCGGTTGCTTTTTCGACCGCTTTTACGAAATCATCTGTTAATTTTTGAATGTCTTTTTCTAAGTTTTTCAAATCATCTTCAGTGATTTCTTTTTCTTTTTCCAACTTTTTGGCAGCGTCCATTGCGTCGCGACGAATATTACGGATTGCAACTTTAGCACCTTCTTGTTCTTTTCCTACTTGTTTCGCTAATTCCATGCGGCGTTCTTGGGTTAATGCCGGAATTGTCAAGCGGATAACTGAACCGTCATTCGAAGGTGTAATGCCAACATCGCTTTGCAGAATTGCTTTCTCAATATCTGTTAAGATACCTTTATCATAAGGTGTAATCAACAACATACGCGCTTCCGGAACAGTCACGCTTGCTAATTGATTCAAAGGGGTTGGCGCTCCATAATACACCACATTTACACGATCCAGAATACTTGCATTCGCACGTCCGGCACGAATCGATGCCAATTCACGTTGATATGCATCAACTGATTTTTGCATACGCTCTTTAGTATTTTTCAATAATTCTGATGACATAATAATTTCCTCCTACGTTTCTTTTACCGCTATTATAGCATATTCTCAACGACATTGCCTTATTTTTGATAAAAATAATCTGATTGTACCACGCGTTCAGAACAACTATAATGATAATAAATCAATCAATTGAAGCGGAGGGAGTACAATGCATGTTGAAATTACTGATATGACACTATGTGACGCCGAACAAAAGGCCTATGTCCACTGGCAAGCATGGCGCGAAACATATACCGAATTAATGGGCGAAACTTTTATCGAAGAACGAACACTCAATCATTGCATTCGCATAGCACGTCAGCATCCGCAACGTACTATCGTTGCTAAAGTTGATGGTAAAGTCATCGGATTTGCTAATTACGGACCCACCTCCGAAATGAATATCGGAGAACTGTTCGCTCTGTACGTATTGCGCGAGTACCATCATCAAGGCATCGGCTATCGACTTTTGCGAGCAGCGCTCAGTAATCTCAATCACTGTGAACAAGTGAGGCTATGGGTACTTGACGGCAATGAAAAAGCCACTCACTTCTACAGCAAGTGCGGATTTCAATTCTCCGGTCAAACAAAACAAGTCAATTTAGGTAATGCTTCGTTAGAACGAGAAATGATACTGAATTTGTAATCTACCTTCTCCCCCATATCTTCCTCATGTAAAAAAAGAATCTCATAATTTTGGAGTTGCTTCCAGAATTATGAGATTGCTTTTTTTATTGTCTCTTACGGTAGTAAGGAACTCTATTACTGTTCTTTACGTTTCGCAACCATTCCAAGTCCTGCAAGAATTGAAAGTGCTGCTACTCCAAAAATCGCATAATGTGCTTCCTCACCTGTTTCCGGTAGCTTCTCGCTTGTTGATGATTGAGTTTGATCAGCTTTCATCATCGGCTTCTCTGTCGCTTTCTCATCAGTTGGTTGAGCGATTGGTTTGTCCTGAGTTTGTGCCTTGCCGGAATCATTTGGTTTTGGCGTTTCACCTGGTTTCGGCACTTCCGGTGTTGGCGTTGTATCAGGCTTCGGTGTTTCACCTGGTTTCGGTACTTCCGGTGTTGGCGTTGTATCAGGTTTTGGTGTTTCACCTGGTTTCGGTACTTCCGGTGTTGGTGTTGTATCAGGTTTTGGTGTTTCACCTGGCTTCGGCACTTCCGGTGTTGGCGTTGTATCAGGCTTCGGTGTTTCACCTGGTTTCGGTACTTCCGGCGTTGGCGTTGTATCAGGTTTTGGTGTTTCACCTGGTTTTGGCACTTCCGGCGTTGGCGTTGTATCAGGTTTTGGTGTTTCACCTGGTTTCGGTACTTCCGGTGTTGGATCATTTGGTGTCGGCGTGTCAGCCGCTGCTCTAAAGACAAGGGCATAGTGACTGAAGTGTGGCGCATTAAACACCGCATGATTCTCTTCAATTGTGAACGCCAATTCTGTTACCGAACCTGTTTCCGGTAAGTAGAGTACTTTTTCAACTGTTTTGCCTGTCGGAACAGGAATTTTGACTACTGCCGGTTGTGTAATGTCAACGTCCGCACCTTCGGCATCCACGGCTTCAATGTCATAGAGAACATGGTCCTTATCTTTCAATGCCGGAACTTGTGCACTTTGTTCAGGTGCTACAGCATTCGCTTTAATTCCTTTGATAGCTGCTAATTCGCCTGCCGGGAATGTGACAGAAATATTGGTTGTCGGTTCTGAATATGTTTGTGCTTCAGTTGTGATAGTTGCTACCTCGTTGAAGAAGGTTGCCAACTCATACACTTCCGGCTTGCCATTTTCCCATACCAACTTAACATCTAGCAGATGTGCGATATCCTGACGAATAGCAAATGTTTGGAAGCTGCTTGTAATATTGCCTAATTCCAACCAAGTTGTCGGAGTGGTTGTTGCATACATTTCCGAATTATCCGCTTGCTTCACAACGCGGGCGAAGACCTTTACATTCGCACCTGTTGGAACATTAGAGATTAAACGAATATGGTTAGCTTGAGTTTTCTCAGATAAATGATACAGCATTTCGCCTGCATTCTCATTTACTTTGTAAGTTGTCAAAATATCGCCATCAATGATTTGGTTTGCCGTATTGCGATGAGATTCTCCCGCGGTTGTTGTCACTGTAGGGTCATTCACTGTTTTGACGAATTCACCATTATTAATCACAATCTCTGAGAAACCAACAAAACGATGCATGTAATTTGCTGTAAAATGTACACGCAGATAGTTCGCTTTCACCGGAGTATCGAGCATTCCTTCAATATAACGGTTGCCCGGTAAATTAGAATCATGCTTCCAACCATCTGTTAATGAGTCATCGCGACGTTCATTTTCTGCACCGTCTCCAACTACTACTACATCTGTCCAAGTTTCTCCGTCTTGGCTGACTTGAATTTTACCGTCACGCAAGTAGTTTTGTGTGCCGTCTTGAACATAGGCGCGAATTGTCTTGATTGAGCGTTCTGTTCCGAATTTCAGAACAATATTGCCGTTCTCGTGTGGATAGTCTGAGAATGTGACAAAATTATTATAAACACCATCGAACAATTCTTCTAAATTATTCAATCGTCTAACATCATTTGCACCGTAGGCAGCACTAATTCCCATCGTAGTGCTTTCTAATTGCGTTGGATGGATTTCTTTGGTTTCTGTCACCATTGCTGTTGCACCAATCGCTTGCGCTGTATTGGTTTTGTTAACGATACGAATGTAACGAGCGTTTTTGGCAGTCGTGACATTGTTGAGTTCGTGCCATTCCACCAAATTCGGTGAATAGTAGACATTCAGATTAGTATTCAATTCACCCGCAAATGTTACATTTGCCAACTCATGCAGACGCTCTAACTTCAAACCTAAATATTGTCCGGCTGCTAATGTAGCATCTGCAGGAAGTACCATTTCATAACGTCCAAGCGTTTCAAATACTTTTGTTTCACCTAAAGTGTCCGCATTGGTATCTGTATACTCTGTTGTACCTGTACGCGCTTCAATAGAGAAATCTGCAACTCGCCACCATAAAGGAATCGTGCGTTCATTTCGTACACGAATGTAGCGTGCAGTAATATTGGTTGTAATTTCTTTAGTTTGTTGACCCGTTAATTTTTCTAATTCAGTCCACTCAGAACCATTTGTCGAATATTCGATTACACCTTCTGCCAGTTTATCGTTTCGTCCTTGAACTAAACGAACTTTCGTAATTACAGTAGGTGCTTCCAAGTTCAATTGAACCCAAGCGCCTTCCGGCGTCGTATCGCGGTTTGTGCTAGACGTATCGGAACTTGCAAACATTGCTTCCGTATTATCACGTCCATCCAAAATTTGCGCATGCGAAGTGCCGCCTTTATAGATTAAAGTATTGCTGTGAGTAATCGTTGCTCTAACATTGTCATTAGCTTTCTCAAGCGGACGGTTCACTGCTATTTCTCGAATTCCAAACCACTTGTTCGTATTGTCTGAAGTTCCAATGATACGTACTGCTTTTGCCATGACATTCAAATTACTTAATTGAATAACCGGCTCGCTTCCTACGAATTGGTGCCCTTCCAATTTAACCCACTGGTCTTGGTCATTCAGGTATTGGATATCTGCTGTTGCGAAAGTATCTCTTAAGTTGCCTGTTCTTCCAAGAGCGAATGCTAATTGATTAACTTTAATCAATTTATTAAACACCAATCCTGCATAATCTCCTGTTGCGACTACCGCCGGATTTTTGAAAATAATTTCCGTTGTTAAATTGCCATCAGTAATATTCTTAATGTCGCCTTCAGCGCCCGAACGATTTGAAATGAAACTCATTACAACGTGCTCAGGATTGAGTTGTTTTTCGACTTCTTTCGCTAATAAATCCAATGTATTCAGAATAAATGGACGGATGTGTTGCACCCCTAATTCTGCATGACGGAATTCATTCACATAGTGGAACTTATGCGTTCTGGATTGATTATACAATGTCAGTCCTTGATAATAATTTTCCCATAGAGCAGAGACATCAGATGTACCCAAATGTTCAGTTGCTGTTAAGAGCACATCGAGCGCATTCATCTGGTCAATTGTATTATCCAACCAGTACATGATTTGCCCTTTCATTCGCTCATTACCGGACGCCTTGTACAGTTGTGCAGCATCTTTTAATTTCTTAAATTCAGAACGTAGAACGGTGCGCTCTGCTGTTACATCTTCTCCCGCTCTTAATTTGGTCATAAAGGCTGTTAACTTAGGTGCCAATTCAACTGATTCTTCTAATTTGACAACACGACGATCCATGTCTTGGTTAATCATGTGCTTACCAAGTTCTCTGAATGCAGCTGCTGTAGGTGTACTTGTAAACTTCCCTGTTTCAGCGAAATTAAACGCAATCGCATTCACGTCTTGGGCATGTGCTTCTGATTTCCAAACATTCCATGTGTATTCAGCAGCAGAGAACAGCGCAATTTTTGATGGTTCTGACTGTTGCATCGGGTTCAACATAATACCCGCTACTAGCGAAGGATCAATATTAGGGTGTAGAAACTTCTCGCCACCACCTAAGATTAAGTGATCTTTTGAGTTATCTGTACATGGCCAGTTAATCCATAATTGAACCGGACGATATGCCGCTCCATTTTGTGTCAGATTACGCTTCAAATTATTTAAGAAGCTTTGTGAAGCTTCTCCCCAAATACGTCCGCCTGTCAACGTCAAATTGCTTGATTCAGGTAAATCCGCATTCAATGAACGTAACTCATTACTTGTACCTACTCCCATATAATCCGCCGGTACAAAAATCATTTCTTTCTTTAAGCCGTTATAAGTTGTTTGTTTTTCTGTCAACCAGTCCGTCAAATCATTCATCAAACGGTTATAGCTGTCATATCCACCTACAGGTAGTGGTGCATCATCGGCAAGAATACCGAATTCTCGCACTCCTGCATCCATTAATTGTGTGAACTTATTCTTGATAATTTGCAAATCAGCTTGGTAATTTTCGTTGTTGTCAAAGCGAACGCGACGATGCATGAACGGATGCAATGTCCACACATAACGTGTCTTATTCTGATTACCAACGCGTGCCAACTCTCTAATTTCAGCTAATTTTTCTTCCGGATATAGGTCACGCCATTGACTATTGTGATACACATCATCTTTCGGTGCAAAAAAGTATTGCGTCATCTTCAAGTCGCCACCGTAGCGCATCAATTCCGCACGGTCTTCATTGGACCACGGGTTACCGTAATAACCTTCTATGAAACCACGATTACGAATATGTGCAAAATCTTCTACTTTGACTTCACGCAAAACAGGTACAGCACTCTCATTCAACATATGCTTCAATGTTGTCAAACCATGGAAAACAGCATCTGTATCTTTACCGACAATTGAAATAGCATTGCCTTTAATGACAAGGGAGTATGCATCAATTTTGTCATACAAATCAGATGAAATATTTGATTCAGCTTGATGTGTTTGTGCCGCTGAATCAGTTCCGTGTACTCCCAATAGGACATTGACAGAGTTCGCTACCGATTCGTTGGTTGTTGCATATGAAACTTGATTTGCTTGCAATACAGACTTCAAACGATTGCGTGTGTAGATATCCAAATCACCTTGCATCACAATGTTCACGCCTTTATCCAAGCGCACTAAATCTGTTCCATACTCCACTTTTTGTGGCGTTGGGAACACTTTGTACTCACGATTCAAATAATCCGGACTCGTCAACGCTTCAGTGACTGCCTGTTCTGAAGCTGGAGTTGTTGCATTGAAATTATTCTCTAATTCAACCGTACCGTCATTGACTTGTGCTGCCGGAGAATGTGCCACCGTCTCCTCGCTCGGTGATACACTCTCTTCCTCATTTATCACTGCTTCCGCAGACGCACTATCCGTTTCTTGTGAATTGGTTTCAGCTAAATTCTCAATTCGTTCCGACGCTACTTCTTCTTGACCGTGAACCTCGCCTGCTGCAACCATTCCCATCATAACAACTGCATAAGAAGCAACTATCCACTTCCCTTTGGATTTCACAAGCTTCTTCTTATTAACCATAATTCTACCTCCAAAAATAATTGCTACCTAAAATTGTAAACGATTTCTAACGGATTGTATACGTATTCAAAAAAGATTTAAGTGTTGTTTTTAAGTTAAATGTTATCTTTTTTAAGAATTGTTTTAGATAGGCTCATAAATCTAACACAAACATCGAAATAATCCCATTACTCAGATTATTTATCTTAAGTAATGGGATTATTTGTTATATTAGCATTCTACAAGCCATACTAATTGATAGTTTCTATGATTCTTTACGTTTCGCAACCATTCCAAGTCCTGCAAGAATTGAAAGTGCTGCTACTCCAAAAATCGCATAATGTGCTTCCTCACCTGTTTCCGGTAGCTTCTCGCTTGTTGATGATTGAGTTTGATCAGCTTTCATCATTGGCTTCTCTGTCGCTTTCTCATCAGTTGGTTGAGCGATTGGTTTGTCCTGAGTTTGTGCCTTGCCGGAATCATTTGGTTTTGGTGTTTCACCTGGTTTCGGCACTTCCGGTGTTGGTGTTGTATCAGGTTTTGGTGTTTCACCTGGTTTCGGTACTTCCGGTGTTGGTGTTGTATCAGGCTTCGGTGTTTCACCTGGGTTCGGTACATCTGGTGTTGGTGTTGTATCAGGTTTTGGTGTTTCGCCTGGCTTCGGTACTTCCGGTGTTGGCGTTGTATCAGGTTTTGGTGTTTCACCTGGTTTCGGCACTTCCGGTGTTGGCGTTGTATCAGGTTTCGGTGTTTCACCTGGTTTCGGTACTTCCGGTGTTGGTGTTGTATCAGGTTTCGGTGTTTCACCTGGTTTTGGCACTTCAGGTGTTGGATTATTTGGTGTCGGCGTGTTGTCAGCCGCTGCTCTAAAGACAAGGGCATAGTGACTGAAGTGTGGCGCATTAAACACCGCATGATTTTCTTCGATTGTGAATGCCAATTCCGTTACCGGACCTGTTTCAGGTAAGTAGAGTACTTTTTCAACTGTTTTGCCTGTCGGAACAGGAATTTTGACTACTGCCGGTTGTGTAATATCAACGTCTGCACCTTCGGCATCCACGGCTTCAATATCATAGAGAACATGGTCCTTATCTTTCAATGCCGGAACTTGTGCACTTTGTTCAGGTGCTACAGCATTCGCTTTAATTCCTTTGATAGCTGCTAATTCGCCTGCCGGGAATGTGACAGAAATATTAGTTGTCGGTTCTGAATATGTTTGTGCTTCAGTTGTAACCTCCGGCGTTGTTGTGCCGTTATCAGGTGTTTCTTGTGTTGCCTTACCTTTCAACAAGGTGATTTCTGCTGCACTTGCGAAGTTCTGAACACCAGCCAATACTTTTAATTGAATATGGTTAGTACTTACAGGGGCAAAAGTAACCGTCTTCTCGTTAGCATTATTCTCCCATGTGCCTTCAGCAACTTTTGTTAAAGCATCATTGACTTTCACATAAATCTCATACTGTGTGATATTTCCGTTATTTCCCGACTGACGTGGTAAGTACACTAAACCTTTCAACAATGTCGGTTCTTTCAAAGTGACATCTAATGTATAGGTATCTTCTTTATTTGTCCAATGTGAATGCCATAATGTATTTCTGTTACCATCGAATGCATTTTCAACTTTGTCACCCGGAAGCTGCTCGCTACTTGCTACAATATTGCTGATTTCAGAGCGTCCAACGAAATTCGGATTGACATATGGATCTTTGCTTAATGTCGCTTGATGGAGTGTTCCTTCAAATCCTAAAATATACGCTAGCGGCATTACAAATGTTGTGTGCGCCAATTTCGGATGAGCAGGTTGTGCAATTCTTTCTACTTTCTCGTCATCGACATACAAATCAGTGCCTAATTCACGGGTCACAAATGTTAGACGATAGCGCTTGCCTCTTTCCAAGGTTTTATCAAATTGAATGTGGAACTTCTCAAATTTGTAAGCAACTTTGCCATCTTGGTCAGATAGATAGATTGCATTGTTGCCATCTGTTGCAAAACCTTGAACACCTTCTCCGGTTAATGTGACATCAATGGTTAATACTGCATTAGGACCTACTGCTGATGCTTTTGTTGCGATAACACTTTCTTTACCGAAAGTCATCCCATTCTCAGTACCTGTCACATTGTGAGAAACATAATTCTCTAATGTTGCAGCTGTAATATCGAACAATTGATTCTCATGTACAATATATTCCGGATTTGTTCCCGGTGCATACTTCAAGTTTTCCGGTATAGTTACACGCTCGTTAAATGTATCGGCTGCTCTATCAGAACCCCATGTTTTTTCTGCAGTGACGGTCATTGTGATAAAGAAACGTTTGAAAATATCGTACGAAGTAATACCTGTTTCATGCAAATCAATATTGTCATTCCAAACTGCATGTCCGCCACCAATAATTTGTGGGTTGGATGCTTCAAATTTGCGACCTCCACCCGTAGTAAAATCATTCGGTGTCCAACGGTTATATTGTTGAATGTAGCCTGCATAGTCCCCGTATCCGCCTACTGAACCGCTTCCGCTCGGAACACTGTAAGTTGGCGAATCTGTAATATTGATGACTTTAGCGCCCATTGACAATGCCAATTCAGGGCGATGCCAGCCGACACTCCATACTTGAAGTTCAGTTCCAGTTACATCTACCGGTGTTGTGCCACGTTTAGCAGACAGCGATCCCCAGAATCGCGGCGTGCGCCCTTTAGATTTAATGTACTGCAACATTTCATTCGTATAACGGCGATAGTCTTCCGCATTACCATAGTATTCATCTGTTCCGATATGAATCGTTGTCACATCTTTCATCGGTGCATCTTCATCGAAGAATAACTTCTCATAAACCGACTTAACAAAGGCTAGCGTTTCGTCATATTTCTCGCCTAAATCCAACATTGCCACACGTTCAACATTATGTTTGTTCGGGCTTACAGCACCACGATACATTAAATCAGGACGTACTTTGACAAAAGATAGAGCGTGTCCCGGTGTATCAATTTCAGGTACTAAATTGATACCTAGCGACTTCGCTAAACGAATCATTGACTTCATTTCTTCTTTCGTGTAATGATCCGGTGACGTTAAAGCGACGCCATTTTCTCCGACGACATCCGTTTCTACACGGAAACCTGTTGAAGCATTATTCAACACATATTCTAACTCTTCTTCTGCTGATAAACCTTTGTTCTTGATATGTTCCTTAAGGAAAATGTAGTTATCATTCAAATGAAGTTGCAAATCGTTCATCTTGTAGTATGCCATATTCTTCATGATTTCAACTACTACATGGTATGGAACGAATTTACGTCCTGTATCCAACAAGAAACCACGATGCTCGAAGCTTGGGAAGTCGCGCATTTCTCCGTTCTGCAAATCATTCTCGCCCATTTGTAACAATGTACGCGTTGCATAGAATGCACCTGTATGTGTTGCCGCTTCAATAACAATCACGCCATTATTGATTTGGATACCGTAACCTTCATTACCGTAACCTTTATCCATTACTTTCTTAAATTCAATACGTTTAGCGGCAGTCGCAGCTCCTTCTTGTAAAGTTAAGCCGCGTGTCACTAAATCTTCGCGATACATTCTAGCTGCATCGGCGAAATTATCGGTATCTGCCACGAGAACTGTTTCTGCGGTAATTGAAGTTTTACCTTCTACCCCATGCCATTGTTGCACAACAGGAACTACTTGCGGTTTCTCTCCGACACCTTCATTCTCATATTTACCAACCACTGTAATTTCAAACTCTTTAGTGAATGATTCTGTTCCCACTTTCTGTTGCAACATGACTTTTACATTTTGATTAATGAGTGGTTTGAATACTTTACCTGTTAAATCAATTACACCTGTCTTGTTGCTACCGATTAGCTTCACTTCACCTGGTAATTCAGGTAGTGCAACTTGAGAACCATCTTCTGTTAATGCAACACTTTCAATTTGCTCAAGTCGAGTAGGATTGGCTGCATCGGATGGATTTGAAAACGCACGGATTTCTCTTACGCCTACATTTTGCCAGTTTAAACGACCGGCTACGTACTCATCCACTTCTAATTTCAAATAACGCGCATCGATTGGGTTCTCTAAATTGATAATTTCTTGTAGTTGCGGCTCCCCTGAACGTCTTGTATGCGCTAATTGCCACTCGCGTGTCGATTCATCTGCATTGCGCGCATCACTGGTTGCATAATACAATTTCCAAGAACGAACGTTAGGATCTTGTTCAATTTGTCTATTTGCGTTTGCACGTTGATCCCAATCAATTTCGATACGTTCAATGTGACTTTCTTTCGCTAATTTCAAAGTTAACACACGAGGTGTTGAACCGGCATCCGTTGCCCAACGTGTATCTGTTTGACCATCGACAGCTTTATCCCCTGTAAAAGTAGTGCCACTTTCAGAATTAGAGGCAGTTGCAGTTGCGTTCAATAGGTGGTTAACATCCGGCGTACTAATCTTAGCATTGGAATATGCTTTGATTTCTTGCAAACCGACATTGCGCCAGTTTAATCTTCCCTTCACATAATTGGTTACTTCAAGTTTTAACTTCTTCGCCTCAATGGCTTCCGCTAAATTAATATTCTCCTCAATCGTTGGATTGCCTGTACGTGTGTGCGCTACTTTCCATTCGGTATCTGCATCGCTTGATACATACGACAAACGCCACTCATTGACATTAGGATCCGGTGTGCCTGCTGTAAGACGTTGATCCCACTTAAGTTCCACTCTTTCCAAATGTGTCACTTTAGGTAAGGTTAACGTTAAAGTCGGTGTTTCGACATTCTGATTCGTTGCCCAACGTGTTGTATCATCGCCGTCTACGGCTTTATCAGCACTGAATTGAGCCACTTCTACATCAGAAGCAACAGCAGGAACTTGACGCAAATGGTTAACGTCCGGCGTTGATTCTACTTCGGTTTCAGAAGCATTGACTTCTGCTTCTTCTCCGGAGGTAACGCTTTCATTACCAGACGCATTCACTTCACCTTCGCCATCTACAGTTTCTGCCAACGTTGCTGTTGAAGCGGAATCCGTTTCCGTTTGTGCATTGACATCTGCAACATTGAGTAAACCGATTGCGAGCGCCGCATAAGAGGCAACAATCCATTTACCCTTTGATTTAACAAGTTTCTTCTTATTAATCATCTTGGACCTCCCCAAAAAATTTAGTATAATTGCTACCTTAAATTGTAAACGATTTCTTATAGGCTGTATATATTGTTCTTACATAAAAAGATAGTATTTTTTAACTTAAATGTTATCTTTTTTACAAAAAAACAACACAGCCTTACAGCAGAGCACACATTGTTCTGTTGTAAGGCTGTGTTGTCAGTGTTTAACGCTTCTTCTTCAACTTCTTAAGTTTGCGTTCGAGTTTCTTATCGGCTTGTCGTTTCGCTAATTGTTCCGGCGTCATAAAGGCGGTGTCATTGAAGCCGCCACCCATACCACCCGGTAATCCCGGCATACCACCTTGTTGATTCAGTTGGTTCATCATCTTTTTCATGCCGCCCATTTTGCCGTTAGACATTTGGCTCATCATTGTGCGGGATTGATTGAATTGTTTAATCATACGGTTAACTTCTGCAAGTGTCTGCCCGCATCCGGCTGCAATCCGTTTGCGTCGACTTTGCGAAATGATGTCCGGATTCTCTCTTTCTGCCGGCGTCATTGACTGTACAATCGCTTTAACACGTGCCATATCTTTTTGATTGATATCAAAGTTATCCATACCCGGAATTTTGTTGAAGCCGGGAATTAGTTTCAACAAGTCTTTAATAGGTCCCATGTTGTTCACTTGGTCGAGTTGTTCAACGAAATCATTGAAATCAAATGAATTCGCCTTAATCTTCTTAGCGACTTCCGCTGCTTTGGCTTCGTCAAAGTCTTTCTGTGCTTTCTCGATTAAGGTCAACATATCCCCCATACCGAGAATTCGGCTTGACATACGATCCGGGTAGAACGGTTCAAGTGCATCAAGCTTTTCACCTTGACCGGTAAACTTAATCGGTTTATTCGTAATCGAACGGATTGATAAAGCCGCACCACCACGGGTATCCCCGTCTAACTTGGTAATCACAACCCCGGTAATATCTAATTGTTCATTGAAGGACTGTGCAACATTGACCGCATCCTGACCGGTCATCGCATCGACGGTTAAGAGAATTTCATCAGGAGCAACAGCTGCTTTGATTTGACGCAATTCGTTCATTAATGTTTCGTCAACATGCAAACGACCTGCCGTATCAATGATAACCACTTCGTTGCCTTGAATCCGCGCTTGTTCTACCGCTTGGCGAGCGATGTCAACCGGATTAGCATCCGTTCCCATACTATAAACATCAAAACCTAACTGAGCACCGATAGTCTTCAATTGGTCAATCGCTGCCGGACGATAAACGTCGGCTGCAACTAATAATGGTCGTTTCTTACCTTGTTCATAAACGTATTTGGCTAATTTACCGACAGTCGTTGTTTTACCTGCCCCTTGTAAACCTGCCATCATAATAATAGTTGGTGGTTTTGCCGAGAAGTTTAAGGTTGCTTGCTCGCCCCCCATTAACGCTGTTAATTCCTCATCGACAATCTTAACCACTTGTTGTGCCGGTGATAATGAACTTAACACATCTGAGCCTAATGCACGTTCGTTGACTTTCTTGACAAAAGTCTTCACGACTTGGAAGTTAACGTCTGCTTCGAGTAATGCCAGACGAATTTCACGCATCATCTGCTTTAAGTCTGCTTCTGTAATTGTACCGCCGGCGCCAACTTGGCTAATCGCGGCTTGTAGGCGTTCTGATAATCCTTCAAATGCCATCTGTTTCTCTCCTTTTATTCGTCCATTTGTAAAATCGTTTGAATCAATGATTGTGCGTTCGGTTGATCGGCGGTCAATTCTAACAGTTGCGCCAACAACTTCACACGTTTGTGCCGACGTTCCAATAATTGCAAGTTGCTTTCGTATTCTTCCAACAATTTCTCCGCCCGTTTCAAATTGTCATGTACAGCTTGGCGGCTAATTGAATAATAGTCGGCAATCTCGGCAAGCGAGTAATCTTCTTCATAATAGAGTTGCAACATTTGTTGTTGCTTATCGGTCAACAAAGTTTGATAGAAACCGAATAATTGATTCATGCGTACGGTTTTTGCTAAGTTCATACGTCTTTCCTCACAGTCGGAAAGTCAATATACGCTGCTAAACGATTCGCAAGATCTGTCGGCGTTGCATGTTCCAAGATTTCTGCCAGTTCATGCACTTCTTCTTTCGTGTATTTCAACTTGTGTTCGAGGAAGTATTCCCAAATCTCATGCTTGCGAATAAGTTCTTCCGCCATTGCTATACCGCTTTCTGTTAGCAAAGCACCATGATAACGACGATAAGTAATTAAACCTTCAGCTTCCAATTTAGTCATCATTTCACTTACTGAAGGTGGGGCAATGTTCAAGCCTTCAGCAATCTGCTTGTTCGACACAACTAATCCATGCCCTTCCTCATACATAAATTTAATGTAATCTTCACGACTTTGTGACATCTTAATCCCCCATTTCTCATCGGTATAGTCTTATTTATTCTATCATGTTTTCATACTTGCGACAATTTATTGTTGCAAAAAAACTTCTCCCTCTATGAAAATCATCTTAACAAACAAAACAGTAACCTGATGTGGTTACTGTTTTGCTTCTTGTTATCATTATTCTAATCAGTTGCGACGTGATTTCATATCTTTTGATAATTGAAGACTTTCTTCAATCTGTGATAACAACTTACTATATCACCCTAGGTGATTCGCTCGTAATAAGATACCGACAACGTGTCTGCTCGGATTCACTTCTTCCCAACGAACTTGCAAGCGCAACACGTTTTCTCTCAATTGTTGCAAGTCCTTGCTCACGCATTCAAGTCCAACCTTTCTGTTCACTCCCTTCATCTCTTTACTCCAATCAAAAAAGCGCCACTTACGCATCGCAGTGTACGCTTAAAAGAAATGATGACTTATCTTTCAAGGAATACACTCGTTGGATGTAGCACCGTGCCGATTCGGTCGTTGCTGAAGCTTTATCGAACCAATTCCCTCCGCTTGCTCTAAATAAGTTTAACTGTTTAATTGTCAGTCTATTCTAAAAGATTTAATCTTGAATAAAAAGACTCTTAACAAAAAATCTCCTTATTCACTTAGTATAGAACCAATCATTTACTGCAAACCTTCTCCCCCCCTCCCCAAACTAGACAAATTATTTACTTCTGACCTTGTTCACTATCTGAAATTGCCTTTTATTTTTTTGACTGGGGTTTTTAAGTTGTCATAATTAGTTTTTAACTTTTTGACTGGGGTTAATTTGTGTAAAAATAGGTGGTGTGACGATTCGTTTTGGTTATTTTTCTTCTAAATTAGTCTTTTAATTTTTCAACTTGTCTAGTTTCACAACTGAATAATACCTTTTAACTTTTTTTCTTACTGTTTCATTACTTAATTTACCCCGATTCAATCTTATAATGACAGATTTACGAACGGAAAAAGGTCTGCTAATTGTTTTTACTCCTGTTTTCAAATCAAATTTATAGGTGACGACATTTTTTTCGCCTGTTGTCATAATGAAATGAGGTACGTTGGTCATTCGAACGGATAATCACGAAACGAGATAACGTCTTTGAATGTTTAATAAACATTCCTATTTTCTATTTTTATATGTGAAGGATGATCGTTTCATATCTTTTCAACGTGTATCCTCCATTATTTACGTCAATTTTTTCATCAAGCATGAAACTTTTCACTTGATTTTAGGCTTGGCTAATATTATACTTTAATTATTAGGTTAACCTAAACAACAAGGAGGTATTATTATGTCAAAAAAACTACGTTACTTTGTCGCTTTAGCTTTAGTCGTTCTATTGTTGCCTTTCACACGTGCATTCGCTGATGATAAGCCAACAGTAACAGTGACTACCAGCTTCTTACAAGATATGGTCACTCAAATTGCCGGTGATGCAGTCAATATCGAGTTGATTATTCCAGCCGGTGCTGACCCACACGTTTACGCACCGAAAGCCAACGATGCTACAAAAGTATTGGAAGCAGACCTTGTCTTATATCACGGCTTGCATTTCGAAGGTAAAATGGTCGAAATCCTTGAACAAAAAGGTGTCGCTGTGACAAAAGACTTCGATAAAGCAGACTTAGGCGAAATGGAAGAAGACGGCGTTGTCGAAATTGATCCGCACTTCTGGTTCGATATTCCGCTTTATAAGAAAGCTGTTCAAACAGCAAGCATGAGCTTACAAGAAAAGTTCCCGGAACATAAGGAAGATTTCGAGAAACGTACAGCAGACTATTTAGCACAATTAGATGAGTTGGATGCTTGGATTAAAGAGGAACTCACTAAATTGAATGATGATCAACGTTTCTTAGTAACACCGCACGATGCTTTCAACTATTTTGCGAAAGCTTATAACTTCACTGTCTACGCACCGCAAGGTATCAGCACTGACTCTGAAGTGTCTAACCAAGGAATTAAAGAAACGGCAGAATTCATTGTGGAACATAAGATTCCGGCAATCTTCGCTGAATCTACAACTAACCCTGAACGTATGACTAAATTACAAGAAGCAGCTAAATCACTTGGCTTCGATGTAAAAGTTGTTCACGGTGAGGACCAAGAACTATTCTCTGACTCGCTCGCACCTGAGGGCGAATCCGGTGACACATTTATTGATATGTACAAGCACAACATCAATTTAATTATCACCAACCTTACACAATAAGGAGGTCATTCGTATGATTGACGTCATCAATGTTCAAGCGCTAAATGTGCGTTACCAACAAACCGTTGCGCTTGAACAACTCTCAATTCAAATACCACAGACTGTTAGGGCCGCAATTGTCGGTCCTAATGGTGCCGGTAAGTCAACTTTTATTAAGGCGATACTGAATCTGATTCCAAGTCAGAGTCAATCGATTCGACTTTTTCATCAACCATTGGACAAGGTGCGTCATCGTGTGGCGTATGTGCCGCAAACGTCACAAGTGAACTGGCAATTCCCTGCCACCGTCTTTGATGTTGTCCTCATGGGCATCTCTTCCAAAAGATTCGGCTTCCAGCGGATTACAAACGAACAGAAAGAGCGGACACTTTTTGCATTGGAACGTATGCAACTGCAAGATTTGGCAAATCGACAAATTAGTCAATTGTCCGGCGGGCAGAAACAGCGTGTTTTCCTTGCACGTGCAATGGCACAACAAGCAGAACTCTATCTGTTAGATGAACCTTTAGCGGGTGTCGATATGAAGAGCGAACAGCTCATTATGGATTATTTAGTCGAGTTACAACAATCGGGTAAGACCAGTGTTACTGTCCACCATGACTTAAATACTGTACCGGATTATTTCGATTATGTTGTCTTATTGAACAAACAACTGATTGCCCATGGTCCGACACAAACAACATTCACCCCGGATTTGATTGCCCTCACCTACTCAGGAGAAAGGAAGTAATGACCATGTTGAATGATTATTTCTTCTGGGTTGTTGCGCTCGGTACAATGATACTTGGTGCGACAGCGGCAGTCGTCGGAACAACTGTTGTCTTGGAAAAGCAAAGTCAGTTAGGAGATGCTATCGGGCATTCTGTTTTTCCCGGTATCGTGTTTAGTTTCATCTTATTTCAGACGCGGCATCCATTAGTGTTAACTGCCGGTGCTTTCGTTGCCGGATTGGTTGCGTTTCAGTTGATTCACTGGATTCATCGCCACAGTGAGTTTTCGTACGAGAGTATTCTAGCATTGATTCTTTCTTCAATGTTTGGATTAGGAATGGTCTTGTATAGTTACATTCAGGGCAATCCTAATTTCCAAAGGGCAGCTCAAGCCGGATTAAATCGTTATATTATGGGACAAGCTGCTTATTTAATGATTGATGATGTCATCTTAATTAGTGTGACCAGTCTTTGTATTTTGTTCACGTTTATTGTATTTTTTCCGAAGATTAAACTGGTCTTGTTTGATAAGGTATTTGCGAAAAGCATCGGAATTTCAACCGAGCGTGTCTCCAAAGGTTTGTTGTTGCTCTGTTTGTTGGTCATTTGTATCGGCATTAAGACAGTTGGGATTATTCTTATCAGTAGTATGTTAGTGGTTCCTACTGTGGCAGCTTCTCAATGGACGAAACATTATCGTTCGCTTGTTATTTTATCCGGTTTTATCGGCACTGTTTGCGCCTTGATTGGCACTTACTTTAGTACAGTTGTTTCCGATTTAGCGACCGGTCCGATGATTGTGATTGCCCAAACTCTTTGCGCTTTACTTTCTATCCTTTTTGCTCCAAGCGGCGTTTTATGGCAGTTTTTGCGTAGAAAGGATGTGAGCGTATGATTGAAGCTCTTTGGATTATGATGGTCATTGGAGCTTCTTGTAGTCTAATGGGTAATCTATTAGTTCTGAAGCAAAATGTAATGGTAGCCGACGCTATCTCACACACCATTCTCTTGGGGATTGTATTGGCATTCTTTATTGTGCCGGATTTAGATTCTCCTTTTCTACAGGTGGGTGCTACTCTATTTGGTGTAGTAACGGTCCTCTCCATTGAGGCTTTAGCTAAGACGAAACGTTTGCAACATGATGCGGCTATCGGCTTAGTATTCCCGGCGTTCTTCTCAATAGCGGTGCTGCTCATTTCTCGCTATTTCAAGAACGTTCACCTTGATATCGATATGGTGTTACTTGGAGAAATCGTCTTCGCACCCCTCAATCGCATGGACATCCTCGGCATTTCCTTACCTAAGGCATTTGTTCAAGGGATTGTGTTATTCATCGTCAATGTTGCCTTTATTATCGCCTATTATGGACGATTGAAGTTGCGACTTTTCGATGAAACTTTAGCAAGAACGATTGGGATTTATGTCGGTTTGTTAGATGTTTTGATGATGACATTAGTTTCTCTGACTTCTGTCTTATCATTCCAAAGTGTTGGTGCAATCCTCGTCCTCTCTCTCATGATTGCCCCGGCTCTAACTGCGAAATGTTTAGCAACCTCATTCCCTCAATTACTGGTACTCGGTGTCTTCATCTCCATGGTGAATTGTACATTGGGATATATAAGCGCCACCTACTTCAATGTATCATTGTCAGGTATGGTTGCGGTCGTATCTATCCTTACATTTTTACTCGTGTTCATCGCAAAAAGAAGGCTGACGCATCATGCGTAGCCTTCTTTTTTTAGTTAATGAAAACCACCGGCACAGCCGGTGGTTATATTCATGTCTATTCATACCATCAAGGATTAAACTTTCAATGAATCTTCTGTCGTTGCTTCAAGATAATCATTGATAGAAGCAATTACCGCTTCCAAATTGCCTTCACCAAACGGTGATTTCAATTGTGCTTCTTCAACGATTTGCAAGAATGATTTCGTACCACCAGTGTGACAAATCTTCAAGTAATCATTCCATGCTGTTGGATCTTGATCTACCTGACTACGTTTCCAGAATTGGAAAGCACATACTTGTGCCAATGTATAGTCAATGTAATAGAACGGCGATTCGAAGATATGCCCTTGTTGGAACCAGAAACCGCCCTCTTCTAAGAATTGATTGCCGTCGTAATCTCTCCAAGGTAAGTACATTTTCTCAAGACGACGCCATGTTTGACGACGTTCTTCCGGTGTCATGGTTGGATGCTCATACACTTCATGTTGGAAATGGTCAACCAATACACCATAAGGTAAGAATTTCAATCCGCTCGATAAGTGACTGAACTTGTATTTCGGTGTTTTGTCAGCGAAGAATAATTCCATCCAAGGCCATGCAAAAAATTCCATACTCATCGAATGAATTTCGCAACTTTCATACGTTGGCCATAAACATTCCGGTGTTTCAATCCAGCGTGATTGGAACACTTGGAAGGCATGTCCTGCTTCATGTGTCAATACGTCAATATCGCCGGACGTCCCATTGAAATTCGAGAAGATAAATGGCGCTTGATACTTCGGAATGTAAGTACAATAACCGCCGCCTGCTTTTGCCGGCTTCGTTACTAAATCAAGTAAGTCACGTTCCACCATAAAGTCAATAAATTCTGCTGTTTCCGGAGAAAGTTCATGGTACATGGTGACACCATTGGCAACAATTTCTTCTGGTGTGCCGATTGGTTTCGCATTGCCGTTAGGATACTCAATCGGTAAGTCATAACTCTTCAATTCCTCTAAGCCTAAGCGCTCTTGCTGACGTTTGAATAATTTCGCCACAACAGGCACGACATGCTTCAAAATTTCTTGACGATAAACTTCCACATCTTCACGTGAGTAATCTAAACGATTCATACGTGCATAACCTAATTCAACGAAATCTTTGAATCCTAATTCTTTCGCAATTTGTGAACGAACATGAACTAATTCATCATAAATTCGGTCAAACTCCGCTTTGTTCTCATCGAAGAATCCCCATAATAAGCGACTCACTTCTTTACGTTCTTCTCGGTCGGTTGACTCTATGAAAGCAGCCATTCCCGGAATATTGTAAACTTTACCTTTATACTCAATTTCAGCGGAAGCTTTCAATTTAGCGTATTCTGTTGTCAGTTTATTTTCTTTTTGCAAAAGCGGAATGACTTTCGGGTCGAATGTACGCAATGCGTTCTCTCCCATAGCAAAGAAAGTTGCCGGAATATGTGCTTCCAATTCTTGACGTAACGGTGAATTAAGGACTGCACGCGTATAATCTGTTGCCCATTCGCTCATAATCGGACCTTTCTCGTCCCAGAATGCCATTTCCTTATCGTAGAATTCGTCTTTCGTATCAATGGAGTTACGAATCGATACAAGCGTTTGTTGTGAATCCAATTCATTTTGTAAAGCTTGAATGCTTCGAATCGCTTCTAACGTTGCTTCGACACTTTCAGCTTGCTTAATAATGTCGATATTCGCTAAGAATACTTCACGTGCCACTTCTAAATCTGGTCTTTCATACGGAAATTCTGTAAATTTCATCAAATAAATCACTCCTTCAAATTTTTTATAAGCATATTATAACAGAATTGAGGGTTATAACCTATTTTTTTAGCAAAAAAATCTATGCTTGTGTATAATATGAGTGAAAAAAACAAAGGAGTCATTGCTTATGCGTAATCATTATGAAGGCTTGGTCACTAAGACGAAATTGCTCTCTCCTGAATTCGCACTTGTTAAGATTCAAACGGCAACAGAAACAATCAATGCTTATATCGGACACAAAGCACTTACCTTTCTGATGGATGTTGAAATTGGTGACCAAATAAGCATCTTCGGGCATTATAATCATCGGAAACAACTGATTATTGAACGTTATTGGGTGCGCCCGATAAACCATGATACATTGCCACCGCATTTACACTACCCACATCGTAAACCAAGGAGTTCCCATGACTAATAATAAACAAGAAACACCTGAAGAAATTCGTACAAACATTGAACGCAAATTGAAATTACTCCCTGATTTACCGGGGTGTTACTTAATGAAAGATGTTGACGATAACATCCTATATGTCGGCAAAGCCAAAAACCTCAAAAATCGTGTCCGTTCTTATTTCAGAGGCGCGCACGATACTAAGACGACGAAATTAGTGGCGAATATTCATCATTTTGAAACGATTGTCACGCATAGTAACAAGGAAGCACTTATCTTGGAAATCAATTTGATTCAAGAATACAAGCCACCTTATAATATTCGCCTTAAGGAAGGAACGATGTACCCTTTCTTGAAGATTACGAATGAGGCAGACCCGCAACTCATTATTACAAATCAAGTGACAAAGGACGGTGGACATTATTTCGGACCTTTTCCGAATGTGACGGCGGCTACCACCACACAACAGTTACTACATCGTGTGTATCCATTGCGCCGCTGCAACAAAAATGAAAAACGTGCTTGCTTCTACTATCACCTCGGGCAATGTATCGGTTGTTGCGATCATGCGATTTCTCAAGCGGAATACGCTGAACAAATTGCGAGAATCAAGCGTTTTTTCAATGGGGATGTCGCAGAACTGAAGCACACGCTCAAAGATAAGATGCACACTGCCGCTGAACGTTTGGATTTCGAAGTCGCTGCCGATTATCGAGACCAACTAAACTACATTGAAACCACTGTTGAGCGTCAAGCAATTATGAGCCAAGATTACGATAACACTGATGTGTTTGCTTACACCTTCAATAAAGGTTGGCTATCGATTCAAGTCTTTATGCTACGTCAAGGTTCCATTCTTAAACGAGAAGCGGCGATTTTTCCATGTTATACGGAGCCGGAAGATGAGGTAACAACCTTTATTGCACGTTTCTACAAAGAGCAGCAACACCTCGTGCCGCGTACTATTCTTGTGCCGAGTGATGTTGATCAAGTCGTACTCAATGAAGTATTGGATATTCCGGTTACGACACCCTTACGTGGCAAAAAACGCGCCATGCTAGAACTGTGTGAGAAGAACAGTCAGATTGCACTTGATGAGAAGTTTCGTCTAATCGAAATGAGCGAACGTAAGACCATTGGGGCTGTCGAAGAATTGGCAACGCTATTGCATATTCCACAAGCAAATTATATCGAAGCGTTTGACCACTCGAATATCTTCGGGACAGATGCTGTTTCCGGTATGGTCGTTTATCGTGACGGCAAACCTGACCGCAAGAATTATCGCAAGTTCAAGATCAAAACCATCGAAGGCAGCAATGAATTTGCCCATACTCAAGAAATTATACGGCGACGTTATACACGCCTTTTGCGTGAAAGTAAGCCACTCCCTGACTTAATTCTAATGGACGGAGGTAAAGTCCAAATCCGCGCCGCTCGCGATGTCATTGAGAATGAATTAGGCTTAACCATTCCAATCGCCGGTATGGTAAAAGATGATAAACATAAAACAGCCGCCCTAATGGACGGCTATACTGAAACATTAGTGGCTATTGATCCGAGAAGTCAAGCGTTTCATTTTGTTCAACGTGTTCAAGAAGAGGTTCATCGTTATGCTATCAGTTATCATCGCCAGGTTCGTAGCAAAACTCAATTCGGTTCCGTATTGGATGAGATTAACGGTGTTGGTCCGGCAACACGCACTAAGTTATTGAAACACTTTAAATCCTTAACACGAATTAAAGATGCCTCTATTGATGACATTGTCAAACTGGGTATCTCTCGTCCGATAGCAGAACGAATTCTTGACACACTTAACCAATCACACTCATAGAGACAAGCGCCTTCCCACATAATGCGGAAAGGCGCTTTAACTATTCTTCCATAAAATCCCACGGCGTAATGTTTGCCATACCAATCATAGCATCAATCTGCATCCAAGTATCATTCGTTAACTCGGTTGGTTCTTCGAATAAAGGAATTGTTAGAACATCTTCTTCAATTGTTGTTGCATGTGTTAAATCATTTGCAACCGAAGGAAATGTTTCAAGTGAAGCCGTTTGTTTCTCTTTTTTGCCAAGTTTAATTTGCAATAAATCACATAGAAATGTTTGTCTAGGTGCATCTTGTTGCGATACTGCTTTAACAAAACTATTCGGATTGCCAATCAAGACAAGGCTTTGTTTGGCGCGTGTGACGGCTGTATATACTAAATTTTTGCGTAACATGCGCGAATACATATCGACAAGCGGCAAGATAACAAGCGGGTATTCGCTTCCTTGCGATTTGTGAATCGAACAACAATATGCTAATGTCAATTGGTCGAAATCTCCACGCTTATAGATTAGCTCTTTCTCGTCTTCAAAGCTGACCACCAGCTCATCTGAACCGGATTCTGTTTCACCCTTGAAATAGATGCCTTCGATTTTACCGATATCGCCATTATAAACGCCGTTATCCGCATTGTTCACTAATTGCAAGACTTTATCCCCTACTCTAAATACTTGCTCAAAATAGACGATTTCTCGCTTTTTGCTCGTCGGCGGATTCAATTGGGCTTGTAACAGCTGATTCAGTGTGTTAATGCCGGCAACTCCTTTATACATCGGTGCCAATACTTGTAGATTCGTCGCATTATAACCTTTCTTCAGGGCGCTTTCAACAATCCGTTGAATCACTTGTGGCACTTGGTTTGCTTGACATGGAATGAAACTTCTATCAGTTTGCTTTTCCATTAGGTTTTGCGGTAAGTATCCTTGTCGAATCGTATGCGCTAAGTCAATAATCGAACTGTCTTGCGATTGCCGATATATTTTTGTCAGGGAAATTGTCGGAATCGTCGTTGATTCAATTAAGTCGCTAAATACTTTCCCCGGACCGACAGACGGCAATTGGTCCTTGTCCCCTACAAAAATAACTTGCATATGATAAGGAATTGCTTGCGTTAACCAGTTCATCAACCAAGTATCGACCATTGACATTTCGTCAACAATTAACAAGCGCCCTTCCAATTCAATCGAATAGAAATCTTCAATGGAACTTTCACGCGTGTAACCGATTAGACGGTGAATGGTTGAAGCCGGCAAGCCTGTCATTTCTTGCATACGCTTGGCAGCACGTCCTGTCGGTGCCGCAAGCAAAATCGGACTTTCTTCATAGGTTTTGCTTGCATCAGGTAAATCATATTCATGTAATAATGCGTGCAGAACAATAACACCTTTAATCAACGTTGTTTTGCCCGTTCCGGGTCCGCCTGTAATAATCGACATCGGTGATTCAACTGCTAATTTCAATGCTGCTCGTTGTTGCGCATCATACGCAATGCCTGTAATATTGACTACTTCATCAATCTTGGCTTCTATTATTTCCTGTGCAAAACGCTCGACGTGTTCATACTGCATGAATTGTCCGATATGGTTAACGATATTCATTTCTGCATGATACAGGCTCGGAATCATCAAGCCTTCTGCCAAGGACATCAACTTATTTTCTAACAAAGCTTTGTCGAGTGCCGTTTCCAACAAATCATCTTCCACTAAGTAAGGGCGACTTTTCTCTAATAATTTCCGTGCAGCCACAATCGCAACTTCACGAACCACATAAGTATCGCCATTGCTCATACACCAATCCGATACAGCTGTGATGAGACTGGCAACCAATCGCTCAACTGCGAATGCCTCGATTCCAAGCTGTTCTGCTAGTTGATCCGCCTTATTAAAGCCGATTCCTTCGATTTTTTCAATGAGTTCATAAGGGTTGTTCTTAATGATGTCCAAGGCGGAACTTTTATAAGTTTTATAAATTTTCTCAGCTAATTTCGGTCCGAAACCCCATTCATTCAATTGCATGAATATACGTTCCGTTCCTTGATGTTGGAGAATATTCAAACGTAAATCACGGCGTTTAGCGGGGGTTAAACCTTTTACTTTTTTCAAAGCTTCTGCGTCCGCTACAATCAACTCGATTGCTTGCTCGCCCAAAGTGTCAACAATGCGTTGCGCCAATACTTTACCAATACCTTTGAAACGATCGCTCGCTAAATAATCTACCATACCCTGTGCGGACGTCGGCGTTACTTGTTGATAGCGTGTTACCGCAAATTGTTCGCCGTATTTAGGATGTGAGGTCAATTTCCCGAAGAATTCATACGTCGTATCCAAGTGCAATGCCGCAAACTGCCCTGTACACGTCATCTCACTTCCCGCAAAAAAACTCGTGGCTTCATCATCGACCGCAACACGAATCACTTTGTAAAAATTAGACGGATTCTCAAAAAAGATACTCGCCACTTGTCCGACAAGTAATTCTTCATCTGATGTATATTCCTTCGTCATCGAATCCCTCCTTTTCTCATTTGAGTGGTTTATATGCATATAAACTTCATTCATTATCATTGTTTCCATTCTACCATGTTTCCTCACAATCGCCTACCAAAAAAAGAAGTCGACACCTTTTGTAAAGGCATCAACTTCTTTGATGGTTGATTATTTAGTGTTATTCTTTCTCTGTTGATTGGAACTCAAGTTTCCCGTCTACTAATTTCGCTGTAATCAATGAATTTGGCATAATATTGCCGGCGATAATTTGTTTTGCCAATGGTGTTTCAAGCTCACGGGTAATGAAGCGCATTAAAGGTCGTGCGCCATAGATTGGATCGTAACCATTCTCAGCAATCCACTCGCTCGCTGCCGGTTCCAGTTGTAAATCCATTTCTTGATAAGCTAAACGTTTGCGCAAGTTGCCTAACATTTTTTCCACAATGGCTGCCATATGATGCTTACCTAATGGTGTAAACATGACAATGTCATCAATTCGATTCAGGAACTCCGGCTTGAAGTGCCCGCGTAACAATTGTGTTACTTGACTTGCGGTTGCTTCTTCAATGTGTCCTGATTCATTCACGCCATCCAATAATAAGTGTGAACCAATATTGCTTGTCATAATGAGCACCGTATTCTTGAAGTCAACTGTACGACCTTTCGAATCCGTCAAACGTCCGTCATCTAACACTTGTAGTAAAATATTAAAGACATCCGGGTGCGCTTTCTCAATTTCATCCAACAACACAATTGTGTACGGATTACGACGAACAGCTTCTGTTAGATAGCCGCCTTCTTCGTATCCAATATAGCCCGGAGGCGCTCCGACTAATCGAGATACGGTATGTTTTTCCATGTATTCTGACATATCAATTCGCACTAGGTGGTCTTCTGAATCGAATAGGGTTTCCGCAAGAGTTTTCGCTAATTCTGTTTTCCCGACACCTGTCGGTCCTAAGAATAGGAATGAACCGATTGGTCGATTCGGATTTTGTAAGCCTGCACGTGAACGTAAGACCGCTTCTGTAACTTTATCCACTGCTTCATCTTGTCCGATGACACGTTGGTGCAGCGTGTCGCTCAATTTCAAGAGTTTCTCACGTTCACCTTCAACTAGGCGTGTTACCGGGATACCTGTTAAGCGTCCTACTACTTTGGCGATTTCTTCGTCGGTTACAGCTTCTTGGGTTAATCGTTCTACTGTAGAATCCATTTCGGTTGCTTCGATATTTTTCAATTCGCGTTCTAGTTCCGGAATGCGCCCGTGACGTAATTCTGCGGCTTTTTCTAAGTCATAATTAGCTTCTGCATCTTCTAATTGACGACGTGCATCGTCCAATGCTTGACGTTTATCTCGCAATTTATTCGCCGATTCCTTCTCGATTTCCCAACGCATTTTCAATGTATTAGCTTGTTCACGTAATTCTGCTAATTCTTCTTGTAGCATTTCTAAGCGTTTGCGACTGGCATCATCTGTTTCCTTCTTCAGCGCCGCTTCTTCAATTTCCAACTGCATTAAACGGCGAATCACTTGATCCATTTCGGTCGGCATTGAGTTCATTTCAACGCGAATGGTCGCACACGCTTCATCGACTAAATCAATAGCCTTGTCCGGCAAAAAACGATCCGTCATATAACGGTTTGATAAAACAGCTGCCGCCACTAAAGCATTATCTTGAATATTTACTCCATGGTGAATTTCAAAGCGCTCTTTCAATCCACGTAAAATACTTATGGTATCTTCAACAGTAGGCTCTTTAATCATAACGCGTTGGAAACGACGTTCAAGTGCTTTATCTTTTTCGATGTTTTCACGGTATTCATCCAATGTTGTCGCACCAATACAGTGCAGCTCGCCACGCGCCAGCATTGGTTTCAACAAGTTTCCGGCATCCATTGAACCCTCTGTTTTACCGGCACCGACAATTGTGTGAATTTCGTCGATGAACAATAGAATGCGTCCGTCAGATTGCTTCACTTCTTTCAAAACCGCCTTCAATCGTTCTTCGAATTCTCCACGATACTTGGCACCGGCAATCAATGCACCCATATCTAAACTGTAAATGTCTTTATTCTTTAAGTTTTCCGGTACATCTTTACGCACAATGCGGTGCGCCAGCCCTTCAACAATTGCCGTCTTACCTACACCGGGCTCCCCGATTAAAATCGGATTATTTTTTGTTTTACGTGATAGAATCCGAATCACATCGCGGATTTCTTCGTCGCGCCCGATAACAGGGTCTAATTTGCCTTCTTTGACAGCAGATACTAAATTTGTTGCATATTTTTCTAATGATTCATAGGTTTGTTCTTGGTTTTGTGATGTCACACGCTCTCCTCCTCTTAATGTTGTAATGCGTTCTTTCATTTTGTCCTCTGTAATATGTTGTTCATTTAACCAACGCGTCAAAGGATTATTCACTTGTCGATTCAATGCCAATAACACAACTTCTGTCGAAATATAGTCATCTTTATTTTCTTGGGCTATGACATTTGCATCCGCCAATAATTGATTAAGACGCGGACTAATGCTTTGCCCATATTGCACATTTGAACCTGTTACGGAACTAATTGAATCAATTTCCTGTTCCACTAATTGTCTAAATGTTTGCATCGGTGCCCCTAATTCTTGATATAAATTATAAGCGAAATGATCCGGTGCTAATAGAATCAACCATAGATGCGGAATATCAATCTGCTGATGTTGTCGCGTTATCGCAACTTGTTGCGCTTCACCTAAAGCTTGTTGTAATGTGGTTGTCAATTTTTCAATCATTAAAACACATCCTTTCTTTTTTTAGTCAAAAATAGTCAGAAACTTCTAAGTAAAATAATACGCTCCTTACGAGCTGATACTATTATAACTAATACGTCAAAAAAGGTCAAGAATAAACTTGACCTTTTTTGACGTTTATGAATGATTAAGTGGCAAATACAATCTAACCTGCGTAAATTCTCCCAATTTCGATTGAATTTCCATACGATAATTTGCACCAAAATACAATGCTAAGCGCTCATCAACATTGACTAAACCAACACCACCGAGACGCTTCTGTGATGTTGGTTGCGGCGCATCGAAACCTTTTCCATTATCGTGTATCGTGACGATAATATGGCAATCCGTTTCCTCAACCGAAAGATGAATCCATCCGGGTCGCGCTATTTCCTTAATGCCGTGATACAAAGCATTCTCAACGATTGGTTGCAGCACAAGTTTTGGCACCTTGAATGTGTTTGTAACACGTGCAGTATTCTCCAATGTATAATTGAGTTGGTTGCCGTATCTTTGCTGTTGAATGAACAGATACTGACGTACATGTTCCAATTCTTTATCCAATGTAATTAGTGCCTCACCTTGGTTTAAGGCTAAACGGAAATAATGCGCCAACGATTTTGTCAATTCAACCACGCGTTCCTGCTCATTAAATTCCGCCATCCAAACAATCGTATCCAATGTGTTGTACAAAAAATGAGGATTAATCTGACTAGATAGAGCCATTAATTCATAGCGCCTAGCCTTTTGTTCAGTTTCCTTAATTGATGCCATTAAATTCGCAATTTCATCCAGCATATGATTGAAATGATGGGATAATTCATTCAATTCATAAGTATCTACAGACGGTGCACGAACTTCACTTTCTCCTTGTTTTACGCGTTGCATCGTTTGTTGGAGAGTCTTAATCGGCGCCAACCATTTACGCGATAATAACAATAAGCCAATCCCACAAATAGTTAGCGCAACTACGCCCACTGCAAAAAAAGAATAAAACAACTGCTGGCGTATTACCGCTAATTCATCCAAACTTGCTACTGCCACGACCGTCCAACGACTATCTTCAATATAAGTTTGCTGAACAAAATAACGTTTATCCGATGTATAACCATTGACCGCTAATAAACCAAGGATTTCTGAAGCATTTGAAGTGTAAACTTGACGATCTGGGTGATAAACGAATTGTTGCTGATTATTCACAATGAACGCATAGCCACCCTTTCCTAAACTCAATTGATTCAGGTAAGTTTCAATTGCTTCGTAGCTAATGTCTAGGCGAATCACACCCAAATTATCGCCGGCATCATTGACAATTTCTTGCGTGACCGAAACAACCCAATCTTCCATATCCTCACCGGTCGCCTGACGATGAGCAGAGGTCAAGACCGGCATAGCATTTTGCATAATCGCAATTTGATACCAAGGTTCTTCCATCATATTGCTTGACGTTGACATCTCTAAATTCGCATTGTTTGACAAGATTCGCCCGTCTTTCGTCACAAGAACAGCATTAACCAAATGTGAATCTGTCTTCAAAATCGTATCCATCAAAGTCGATGCTTCTTCCCTGTTTTCCGAAGAATTAGGGTGTTCAATATAGTGTAATACAATCGGATCATTTGCTAAGGCATTGGCTGTTGTCTTCAGCTTACGAATATAGGCTGCAATGAAATTCCCCGTTTTTTCAATAGAATCGTGCGTTTGCTGTTCTGTCATTTGCCGAATAATCGCAGCACTTTGATAATAATGCGTGGTTCCGACGATTAACAGTACCACCATTATTCCTACAAAGAAATAACACACAAATTGCCAAATCATAGATTTCCGATGTAATTTCATGCTTTAACTCCTTTCTGATATTGCTTAGGAGTCACACCCACAATCTGTCTAAAGCGCGATGAAAAATAATTCACATCTTCAAATCCAACCTTCAACGCAATTTCGTAGATTTTCAAATCAGTGGTCAACAACAATAGCTTTGCTTGATGAATACGTTGTTGCACAACATAATCTTGAAAACTAATACCCAGTTCCTTCTTGATAAGTGTGCTAAGATAAGTCGCATTGAATCCGAGTTGTTGAGCCAACGATTTCAACGATAATTGACTGTCATAAAGTTGAGATTGAATAATGCGTTCAATTTCAATATTATCTGACTTTTCCTCTGCTAATAGCTCTTTTACACGTCGAACCTGCTTGTCTTTCATTAACTTCTGTGTCACTTGTGTCAACATTTCTTCAACATCTTTGCGCGAAATCGGCTTCAACACATAATCATCTGCCCCTAATTTGACAGCAGACACCGCGTATTCGAAATAATCATAACCCGTCAAGAAAATAATATGAACATCAGGATAGTATTCTTTCACTTTGCGTGCTAATTGAATTCCGTCCATTTGAGGCATATTGATATCCGTCAGTAGTATATCCGGTGGCGATTGTTGAATTAAATCCCAAGCAATCTGCCCATTCTCAGCTTCTCGTACTTCACCAATTTGAAACTGACTAAAGTCAATCAATGAAGTAATCCCTCTCCGTACTAACGGCTCATCTTCCACCACTAATAAACGATACATACTCTCCCTCCTCTTCTATTTATCTTACTTGATTCTTCCATTCAAAAACAAGCCTCAATATGTCAACATACAACAAAAGTGAGCCTATGGCTGATTTAGGATAGGATTATCCTTCACATCTCACGCCATAGACTCGTGCATTCACAATCAGCCTGCATAAAAGCAAATTCCATGCTTTAGATTCATATTGAAGTTTGCTGCATCAATCGGCTACTTATTTCACATAATCCATCAAAAAGCCATAACCTTCACGTTCCATGTCTTCTTTAGGAATAAAGCGAATCGCAACGCTATTGATACAGAAACGCAAACCACCTTTGTCATGTGGACCATCTTCAAACACATGACCTAAATGAGAGTCGCCAACACGGCTTCTCACTTCAATTCTTCGCATATTGAAGGAATTATCCTCATGATACGTCACAACATCAGGTGTAATCGGCTTAGTAAAACTCGGCCACCCACAACCGGATTCAAACTTATCGCTCGAAGAAAAAAGCGGCTCTCCAGTCACAATATCTACATAAATTCCCGGTTTGAACAAGTCCCAGTAACGATTGGAGAATGCACGTTCTGTTGAATTCAATTGCGTTACCGCGTACTCCTCTGCTGTCAATTTAGATTTCAATTCTTCGTCAGAAGGTTTGTGATATTTAGCCGGATCAACGAGTGGCACTTCCGCTTCTTGAACATTGATATGGCAATAGCCATTTGGATTTTTTTTCAAGTAATCTTGATGATAATCTTCTGCCAATACATAGTGACGCAAAGGTTCTACTTCAACTGCCAATGGTTTTCCGATAGCAGCTGTTTTTTCTTTCATCATCTGTTCAATAATCGGTAGGTCTGCCTCGTCACTATAATAAATACCTGTTCGATATTGAGCACCAATATCATTTCCTTGTCTATTTACACTCGTCGGGTCAATTACTCTAAAGTAATGAAGTAACAATTCGCGCAATGAGACACTATCTCCGTCGTATTGAATATGAATCGTTTCCGCATGTCCTGTTTGATGTAATAATTGATAATTAGTCGTTTCAACTTTGCCATTCGCGTAGCCGGAAGTTACGTCATAAACGCCCTTAATTCTGGAAAAATATTCTTCCATTCCCCAAAAACATCCGCCTGCTAAATGAATTTCTTTTAAGTTTGTTGGTTTTTCCATCTTTTTTTGCTCCTTTAATTGAACGGATGTGCCTGTACTTGACGCATTCGTTGCTTGCTTAATTGTTTGTTGACGATAAGCAAATCCTAGCAACAGAACAACAGCGAGTATAAGAACGCCAAAAATTTGTTTCATGATGCTTCTCCTCTCCAACTATTGAATATCTGCCATTTTTGTTTTAACATCTTCTGCCGGAACATGTCCTATGTGTGTGCTGATAACTTTTCCTGTTGAATCGATAAGAACCGACGAAGGATACGCTCTAATGCCAAAAGTTTGCATAATATGCCCGCCTTCGTCTAACAACACCGGTAAATGTTTATAACCGAGTGTAGGATACCACTGTTTGAAATCTTCAACACTTTTCTCATTGCGATATTCCGGTGCTACAACAGATAATACAACGAAATCGTCTGCTTCATTTGCCAATTCATCAGTTCCTTGTAAGCTCGCTAAACAGATAGAACACCAAGATGCCCAGAATTTAATATACACTTTCTTCCCTTGGTAATCAGATAAGCGATACGTTTTGCCATCCGCCCCTTGTAATTCAAAGTCAAGCTTTCCTCCAACTTCTTGTTGATTGCTCGTTTCTATCTGACTTTCTGAAGTACTCGTCTTCTCTTGGTTGCTTGCTACACATCCTGTCAACAAACAGATGCAGCAACCTGTTCCTAATATTTTTGCCCACTTAGACATATAATCCCTCCTATAATAAACTGGTTAAATAATTTACTTGCCCAAACATCAATAAGAGCCCCATTAACACAATCAATGCACCGCCAACGCGTTTGACTGCCAAAATATGACGTTTCATAAAATTCACGTGTTGCATCATATAAGTAGAGCCCACTGCCAACACTAAGAATGGTAACGCTAATCCTAAAGTATAACAAAACATCAAACTAGCACCATACAAAGCTCCACTGCCATCAGAGGCAGCGATTGCCAATACAGAACCTAATACCGAACCGACACAGGGTGTCCAACCGAAACTGAAACTCAAGCCTAATAAATAGACTTCCAAAATATCATTTTGCGTTTTTTGCTTAAAAGCGATATTTTTTTGCCGTTGTAGTAGAGAAATATTGATTAATTCCATTTGATGAATTCCTAACATAATTACAAACGCACCCAATACATAAGTGAAATATGGATGATTGATAAAGTGTCCTAAAGCCCCGGCACCGTAACCCAAAACGATAAAAACCGTTCCAATACCGAAAATAAATGCTAATGTCTTAAAAATCGGTAGCAAATGAATCACTTTACCAAAAAGTGTCAGTTGTTTGTCGCCAACATCTCCTGCAAGCTTGCCGAAATAAATAGGTAATAATGGCAAAATACATGGTGAGAAAAATGACAATACACCTGCAATAAAAACTGTCCCATAAAATACTGCTTGATATTCCATACCATCCCTCCTTATGTGAACAGTATATACCAATCTCCTCTCTAAAAAAATAGACTTTCTTCATCAAAAACTAGGATTTATTTGTATAAAAAACCAAAAAGGACCGAGAAAATTTCTCAGTCCTTTTGTAGTATGAATTATTAGCTGATATTAAGCTTCTTCTTCACGTTTAGCAACCATACCAACACTTGCTAGTATTGAAAGTGCCGCTGCCCCAAAGATAGCGTAACCTGCTGTTTCGCCTGTATTTGGCAGTGCTGAATCTTCTTTCGATGCTTGTGCTTTGTCCATTCCGGATTTAGTTTCTTCACCTGTTGCTCTATCGTTTGGTTTCGCTTCAGGTTCTTTCTTAGTATCCGGTTTGGCATTCGGTCTAGTATTGCCAGTGCCTTGATCTGTACTTGGTGTGTCAGGTTTGGTATTGCCAGTACCTTGGTCTGTACTTGGTGTATCAGGTTTGGTATTGTCAGTACCTTGGTCTGTACTTGGTGTATCAGGTTTAGTATTGTCAGTACCTTGGTCTGTACTTGGTGTGTCAGGTTTGGTATTGTCAGTACCTTGGTCTGTACTTGGTGTATCAGGTTTAGTATTGTCATCTGTAGATGTTGCATATACAAGCGCATATAGACTGAAATGTTTTGCTTGGAAAACAGCGAAACCATTTTCTACTGTGTGGTCTAGCACTTCAGCCTCTGCATTTTCCGGTAAGTACAAGACCTTGTCAAGTTGCTTGCCGGCTTCAATCGGCAATTTAACCGTCGCCGGTTGAGTAATATCAACATCTGCTTGTTGTGCATCTACAGCTTCAATATCATACAGTTTATGTTCTTTTCCTGCCAATGCCGGATGTTTCTTGCTTTCCGCTTCCGGAACAACATTCACTTTGATACCTTTGATTGGTGCTGCCTCATTCTCCGCAAAAACAACTGTTACGTTAGTTGGTGCATCTGTATATTTACGAACTGCAGGTTCTTGAGGTTTTTGACCTTCTAGAGAAGTCAATGTAGCGCTGAGTTCATTAACCATATTCTGAGTCAACAAGTTGTTGTCACTCAATTGCTTCACTAATTGTTCAATTGTTGCCACTCGTGCATCTTCGCCCAATCTTTCCTTAGCTTTAGCCAATTCATTGTTGTACGTTTCTCGGTTAAGTTCAGGATTTTGTACAACAGGTACTAAGAGTTTGATTTCTGCTGCTGAAACATACTTGTTATTTTCATTCGCGTTATTTCCGTAGCTTTCTCTTGTACGTAATGTAATGACTTTGGCATTGATTGTTTTGCCGAATTCAATCATTTTCCATTGTGGATCATTTGCCCAGTTGCTGATTTCGAACTCTTCTGTTTGTCCGTTAGCATCTGTCACCGCAAGTGTTCCTGACTTAATTCGACCGTTAGAACCGCTAGAGCGTGGCAAGTAAGCAAAACCTGTAATCTCTGTTGGTGCTTTCAGTGTAATAACAGCCGGCTTAGTGAAACCTGAACCGTCCCACTTAGTATGCCATTGTGTCGCCGGATTACCATCAAACGCTAATCCAAAAGCAGCATTTGCCGCTTGAGCATCACCTTCCAGTGTCTCGATTTCATCACGAGCCACTTCATAACGCTTAGTAGCTAATTGAGCGCGTTTGCTGTAAGTTTCTTTAATTAAAGCGTCCATTTCATCTAAAGTGAGTGCTTCAGGATTTGCAAGAAGTACCCTAGCCACAGCTTCTTTATAAGCATCTAATGTTTCTGATGTATAATGTCCGTCTTCTACCGGCAATAAGACTGATAAAGCTTCTTCTTTCAGTAACTGTGCTGTCACTTCAACTTCTTCAATACGAAGATTGTCCATGATGAAGTCTTTATAGCCACGGAAGTTTTGGTTACCTGTTACAGTTTCACCTTTTACATCCCCCGGTACTGTTGTTGAGAAGATACCTACCCATGTGTTGCCACTTTCAGCACCTTTGACGATGAAATCTGCACGTCTATGTGTTGCATGATTTTCCCATGTGTTAGCTAGTGGGTGTAATGTCAATGTGCTTGGTGATGTGTATTTGCCGTCGCCGATTGCAAATGCGTATGCACCTGTTGTTCCACTCTCATAATCAAATGATACTCGATAACGTTTACCCGCTTCAAAACGGAAGTTTTGCGGAATTGTTTGGTAAACAACTGCGTTGCGCTGTGTCAATCCGTTTGTCTTCAATGACCATTCGCCTTCAATTACGTCCGATACTTTCTTGTCATTCCATCCACGTTGTGTGTATGGTGCGTTTTTCTCTGATAAGTGAGTTCTGTTATCTTGAACGTTCTCAACACCACCGATAACGAACGGGAAGATACCTTGACCTACGTTCTCGAAATCTTGGAAGAATACACCTTTATTTGTATCGTGACCATTACTATACATTGTTGATTTGTTCTCGAATACACGTACTTCGTCAAAGTATGACGCGCCTTCTCCTGCTTCACGTGATAATGTTAATGTAACATTATCTACATTATCACCCGTTGTAAAGTATACGTACATATTTTGGAAGTAGCTTTCGTTGTTAATGGTTGCGTTATTTGGACGTGTATTATGCGCATAGGCTTGTACATAGTTTAACGCGATTGATTCGTTAGAGTAATTTGAAACTACTTTGCTACCGTTATTGACAGAAATAATCGCTTTAGCTGCGCTACGGTTATCTAACCCTACATATGCCGCATAAGTTGTATTAGGTTTCAAATCTGTTAATTTCTGTGTCAATGATACTGTTGCAGTATTGTCTGCGATACGTAACATCGGGTTATCCCCTTGAGAACGAGCGATTGTTGCTTTCGTTGCATCACCACTGATTTGCCAGTTTGATAATGTACCGCCGTTGAAACCTTGGTCAACGATATGCATGCCTTCACTCCACTTAACGTCTTTATTCTGTTGTTTTGTACGGTACAACACGTATGGTGTATCAGCTTCTGCTTCAATTTGAATGCGCCCGTTAGTTACTGTCAATTTTGTTTCATTTACTTTACCTAAGTCAGTTAGTTTGTATAGGTAAACTTCGCCTGTCCAGTCACTTGGTAATTCCCATTCTGTTGTGCCAGCTGTTGTGTTATAGTGATACATTTTCTTAGCGTTATCTTCCAAGGCTTTACCTGTTTCAGTCCAATCCCATGGAATTAGATAAGCTGTCCCGTCCATAACTACTCGTCCATCTAAAGTCATCTTACGTTGACGATATAATGGATTGCTTACATCATTTGACTTACGCTCAATCACTAATTGACGATTTGCTTCGTCTTTCAATTTGATTTCCATCTCTGGTGTCCACTTGTATGTTTCACCATTGTCGGTCATGCTGACTTCATTACCTGTTTTCCAGTTAGTTACTTTGAAGTGTTGAATAAATTTAGTCGGTACGTTGTTAGCGAATAAGTTGTTAACGTATGAGCGGTAGTCGCTACGTCCTTGCCAACCTTCAAAATCTTTCATGTTATATCCGCCAAGTAACGGGTTATTGGCAGCGCCACCATAAGCCGGATAATCTCCTACCCATGAGTCTTTTTGGTGGTTTCTGATGAAGCGGACGATATCACTGTTGATTCCTTTGAGCGTGAATCCACCATAAGTTAAGTCAGCAGCCCAGTGTTGGAATGTTGAGTCATATTCTCCAGCATAACCCCATTCGTATGCTACTCGCCAACCATTCTCAATGATTTCTTTTGATAATTGACGTGTTGCCCAAGCACCGTTGTCACCTGATTGTCCATTCCCCCATACGTCCACATAAATGAAATCTAGGGCGTCACCAATAGTGTCTTTCAAATCCTTAAAGCGATTGAAACGTCCATTAGCCATATCATAAGCACCATCAATGTTAATACCTTGATCTAGCCAGTTCCAACCATATGCAAAGTTGCCGTCTTTACCCTTACGCAAGCGTTCCGGTGTGAAGTATTTCGATTCCGGATAAGTTTCGGACGCATTGACGTGGATACCTAACTGTGCTCCGAATTTCTTCGCTGCTTCACCTAATTTAATTAAGTCTTCAGCACCACCAATACGTTTACCAATATCCGCATAGTTCAAATGACCTGAGTCATGTCCTTCTGATCCGTATCCTTTTAGTAAAAGCGATTGCCCCAAACCATCTGTATGCAAATTAATTTTCTTGATACCGTCTAAACTCATCAAGAATGGGTTTTGGGCTTGCGAACCGAAGTTCATTACAACGCGGTGAGCTACTAAGTCCGGTACACTTTCATAGCCAAATGGATTGTTCATAATGTTACGGTATGCAATGGCACCATCTTGCCAATCCACTACTTTATCATCGTTTAAGTCGCCAGTAATGACTACTTTGGCACTTGGTAATTCCCAACTTCTTGTATCATATACTTTGTTAGCATGATGACGTTGGTAGATGAACGGTGAGCTACCGATTCCGACATAGTTTGCATTGCCTGCCGTTGTTTTGCTTACTGTTAAACGAGTGAAATCTCTTTCTCCTCCACCAGCGCTAAATTGAGAGTTACTCCAAACCCCGGCTGCTAATTTATCGTTGCTGACAAATCCATACATGTAATGTGTTCTAGCAAGGTTTGGCATTGGATTTGTTACATTGAGATGCACATCTCCTTTACGGTGAGTATGCGTCGACATGAAAGCACCGTCGAATTTAGCATTAGTATCTTGACTTGATACGGATACTAAGTGGTTACCCGGAAATTCAATTGTTTGAATTAGTTTGCGAGGATCATCAATCTCTCGACCTGCAACCGGATTATGTTTATTTTCCACATTTGTCACATCGAAATGCAACTCATTCTTATGCACTTTCAATCGAACAGTAATGACAGCATCAATTAGGTTTGCTGCATCTTTCACCGTCAATGTGTAATCAGCTGTTGTTGCATCAACTTTGTTGTAAGCAACTGTTGGTGTTACTACATGTCCATTGATCTTCACAACATTGTTTGCTTGAACTTGTCCCGGTAAGACATTATCACCTACACGGTATTCACGCACACGTGGGAATAACTGGTCAATTTGCGCTGTTAATACGTCTGAAGCAATTGTGTCATAACGCGCTGCTGCGTCATCAATTGCCGGACCTGTTTCTTCCGGATTATTCGCCGGTGGCGCATCCGGTTTGACCCCTTCTTGATTATCGGCAACAACCGCTATATTAGTAATTTGATTGTTTAAGCCACTTAATTTCAAACGAATATCCTTAGATGCGTTCAATCTATTCAAAACATCTTGTGGTATATTCAACGTGTCAAAAATTTGTTCATCATTAACGGTTGCGTTCAGCTGTCCATCCGCTTTAAGACTGATTAATAGACGGCTTCTTTCTCCTGCTTGAGGCTCTTGCTTCACTCTATTCTTCAACCAGTCACCGCGACCGTCCGCTTTATACTCCCAGAACCATCCTAATGTGTCGTAACCGACAAATAAGTGATTGTTATGGTCAATATGACGTAAGAATACACCAAAACGCGCATTGTCTTCCGTTGCTTCTACAAATGTCAAATCAACGTTAGCGCTGCCGTCTTCGTTAACAACTAAACCTTCTTTTTTGAAAAGCGCTACATTGGCACCATTATCATGTGCAGATGTTGCCGACAAAATATTATAGCGAACACCTTCGTGCTCAACGACACGTGAAATGCCAGGAACTGTGCTAGCAGGTGTCCACTCCACTGGAACTTCTGCTTCAGAATTTGCCGGAGATTCAGCTACTTCTGTATTTTCTGAAGATTCTTCCGCTTCAGTCGGAATAGCTTCCGCCTCTGTTGCAACTGTTGCTTCATTAGAAGCAGATGCGGGCGGTGCCACTTCTGTTGCCACTTCTTCTGTTGCAGTCGTTGCGCCTACCTCACCTTCTTCAGCTGAAACTGAAGATGCCGCAAATAGCAATGAACCAATCATTACAGAGCACGCACCGATTGTTAATTTTCTAATCGAATAGCGCGCTTTACGGTTAAATAATTCCTTTGAGCTTTTTCTCATTTGTAAATTCCCCCTCATTATAGAAAACGCTTTACTATGTTTATACTAAATAAATCGCTTCCATAAAGAAATTAAGTATCTTGCTAAAAGTATAGCTTATTTTGTTGCTTTTCCAGTGTGTTTGCACCTCTCGTTGCATATAATTTTTATCGATGTTATTGCAACAAAAAATACCTTCTTTATCCAACTCATTTGCTTGATAAAGAAGGTATTTTCATAATGTTACACTTTCACGCCTAATGCAATGCGAGCATAACGACTCATTCGTTCAGGTGTCCATGCAGGATACCATACAAATTCCACAGTTGTGTCATTGACAGCTTCGATTTTGTTGAGGGCGTTTTTGACATCGGCAACAATGACATCAGCGAGCGGGCAACCGATTGTTGTTAAAGTCATCTGTACATGACAGTGCCCAGTTTCGTCCAAATCAACCTCGTAGACTAAACCTAAATTCACAATATCGATACCCAATTCCGGATCAATGACTGTTTCTAATTGCTCAAGCAATTGCGCTTTAACCGCTAATGCTTCCGATTCATTCATCCCAATCCCCTCCTTCAAAAAATTCTACAAACCTAGTTCCTGTCTTAATGAAGTTTGCTGTTCTTGATTCAAGTAACGTCCTGACACTTTGAATGACGGAACAATATTAACAAAGGCATTCACATCTACTTCAGCTACTGCTAATTGCAAAGCAGGTAACTCGTAACGGTTTACAACCACCATAAAAATCTTCCGATGATCACCGGAGTATGCGCCTTTTCCATCAAGCATTGTCACGCCTCTGATAACACGACGATGAATGGATTCAATCATTGCCTCCTCATACTCTGTTACAATGAAGGCTGTTAGACGCTGATCATTGGTATGAATCGCATCAATCATACGTGCAGACACAAATAATGCAATCATTGTGTACAAAGCGTATTCCCATTGGTAAATGACACCGGCACCGACAATCACAATTAAATTCACTAAAAATGACATAAAACCAACGTTCATGCCCGTTGCCTTGGAAATAACAATTGCTATAATATCGAACCCACCGCTCGACATACCACGCTTCACTAAACCGCCGACACCAATACCGCTCAAAACACCGCCCGCTACTGCATTTAATAATGGATTGTTAGATACTTGATATTCCGGCACCATGTTGGCTACCAATGTTGAAATCGCAACAACCAACACGGTCATAATCGTGAAACGTTTGCCCAACTTCACATAACTCAAGATTAGCAACGGAATATTAATTAAGAAGTATAAATTCTCCACCGTCAACAAGCCCTTCAAAGGTGTCTGATCGGTAAAATGGGTAATAATCTGAGCAAACCCCGGCACACCACCGCTGAAAATCTTGCCCGGAATGTAGAAAAATTTCAACGATACCGCAAAACATACGGAACCTAGCAATAAAGCGCCCGCTGTTAAAGCATAGCTAATCCATTTTGCATCTATTCTCTCTTGTCTAAGCACTCGTCCTTGCACCTTATCTTTCCTCCGACTTGCCTAAAGCAGTCGCCAACTCTGATGTTAAATCCTTGGCAATTCCTGAACCGTAAACAATCGTTTCATACAATGGCTGCGGGTCAACACCAACACGCATTAAAGTACGTAAGAAAATTTCGCCATCTCCTGCCAAATAAAGAGAATAATAACCTGTTTTCATCTCGTTCAATTCATTGATTGTTTCCAACGCTTTAGCACGCTTACTGTAATCAGCCAGCATGTGCACATGGCGATAGACCACTTGTGCATCGGCATATGGCGCATCCGTATGTTGCAAAATCACTTCCACCATCAATGCTTGTGTAGGTGTTACTGTAAATTGGAAACTGTATAAATGATGCCCGCCTTCAATCTCCATATGTTGCGCCGGCAATTCCTTGCGTTGCAATAACTCATCAAATGCCTGTTTAATCACTGACATGTTCATTCCTCATTTCTCCTAAATAATTACTTTCACAGTATAGCAAAAAAGTCACCAAACAAAAAGCGGTTTGATGACTTTATTTCACAAATTATTGCCATTCTTCTCGCAATACGCCGTATTGCATTGAATCATAATAATAGCCATTATAATAACGCACTTTGCGGATTCTTCCTTCAAGTTGCATGCCGATTCTGGTAGCGGCTTTCATCATGCGCTCGTTGCCGCTCCAAGTTACCAAACCTACTCGAGCTAATGTCGGATAAGTGGCAAAAGTATCCGTTATCCACTGTTTAAGCGCTGTTGTCCCGTATCCATGTTGCCAATAGTTCGGATTATAAATCACAATTCCAATGCTCAGCCAACGCGTCGCCTCGTTCTCCCAATACCGCGAAACGATGCCGATAACTTCTCCGTTGACATAAATGCCTCTAACATTTTCCGAAGATAGCATGCGCATTTGTTGAAATTCTTCAAACGACAACGGTTGATAGTCATCGAAGTAAGGTGCGTCCCATTTTTTCCATTCGGGATTAGTTTCGGTAAAACCGATTTGCCATAGATGATGATAATCTTCGGGCTTAAGCTTCGATAATGTAAGCATGGATACCTCTCCTCTAATCTAGATATTCAACGACTTCCACGCGATCCGTAAAGTAACGCATCCGATCCTTCAACCCATTGAAGATTGCTTGTCCGTCAGGAATACCATATTTCTCCCAGTCTGCTAAAGGAACCACATAATAATCTGCTGATTCCGGCAACCCGAAATTATAAGTCGGCATGAAACGCATTCCGTCTACAAGCACGCGACCGTCGGAAGTTTTGCGATACGTTACTTCGGTAATACCACCCAATTTAGTTTCTAACTCAATTTGTCCCGATAAGAAATTCCCATGCGAGAAAATTCCAGCTTGCGACTCATTGTAATAGATAAAAGGTTCCAACACATGCGGATGTCCACCAAGAATGAAGTTCGCACCTGCATCACGCGCTATTTGATTTACTTCAATTTGCGAAAGCGAAGGCAAAATTTCGTATTCTTCACCATTTTGGATGATGACGACGGAAACGTCTACTTGTTTGTTGATAAGTTCAATCTCTAGCGGTATTAACTCTGTATCAATCAAGGTGTTCAGGTAAGTTTGATCTTCCGGTAAGTAATTACCATTCGTTCCATACGAATACGCCAAAAATCCGACTTTAATACCATTGCGCTCAATGATACGTGGTGTATTATAATCATCCCAACTTGAGTAACTGCCGACATACATCATGTCGCGTGCTTTCAAGGCTTCAATTGATGCACGCGCTCCTTCTGGACCACGATCCATTGTGTGATTCGTCGTGTTATTCACAATATCTATCCCTAAATAATCTTTGAGCGTATCAATAATTTCTTCTGGCGCATTGAACATTGGGTACGTGGAAACGCCTAAAGCGTTCCCCGCCGCAATGGTTTCTAAGTTGGCAATGCTAATATCCGCATTTTCGATGTATGGTTTGACTGCTTCGAACATTTTATCGAAAGAATAGCCGTTTTCTGTGGCTGCATTATTGTACACGGCATCATGTAGCAAAATATCACCAATGGCGCGAATGGTCACTGTTGCACCCGTCTTATCTGAATTGTTTCCATTGGTCGTGACATTCATGCCTGCGTTCTCAGGTTCTGTTGATTGCTTTTGGTTGGAGCAAGCTGTCAACGCTAATAGTATAGCTGTCATGCTTACCCACTTCAATAATTGATGTTTCTTTCTCATACATGTTCTCCTTAACTTTCAAACTCAATGAGCAAATCACCTGCAGCCACTTGTTGTTGAACAGCGCAGTAAATTTTCTTAATAACACCTGCTCTTGGTGCTTGGATAGTTGTTTCCATTTTCATTGCTTCGGTAACCAGTAGAACTTGGTTTTGTTCCACATGCTCCCCTTCTTTTACCTCAATTGAGAAAACTGTTCCCGGCATCTGTACGCCGATATGATTCGGATTATGTTTATCAGCTTTCGGTTGGCGAGAATGGGTGACAGCAACGTGTATGTCGTCCACTTCAATCGAATGAGACATTCCATTCAATTCAAAGTACACTGTCCGTTGTCCGCATTCATTAACTGGACTGATACTTCGCAGCTCAATCGTAATGGTCTTCCCAGGTTCCAACTCCACTGCCAGAACTTCATTGATATCCATTCCATAGAAGAAAGTCGGTGTTTCTAACATCGTTAATAAACCGTATTCCGTCACAAATTCAAGGAAATCCATATAAACTTTCGGATAAAGTGCGTAACTTAAGACAGAGCTTTGGTTAACCGGCTGATAGTGCTTCTCTTGCACAATTTCTTTTGCACGGTCGAAATCATAGGGCTCTAGAAGTTCTCCCGGACGTACTGTATAAGGTTCTACTGCTTTTAATACGACTTTTTGTAAAGATAGGTTCATGCCGCCCGGTGGTTGTCCGATATCTCCTCGGAAGAATTCAATCACTGATTGCGGGAAATCCAGTTGCATACCGCGTTCAATCACAGATTGCTCGTCCAAATCATTTTGCACCATGAAAAGCGCCATATCGCCCACTACCTTTGATGAAGGTGTCACTTTGATGATATCGCCGAACAATAGGTTCACGCGATGGTACATAGCCAATACTTCATCGTACCGCTCACCCAACCCTAAAGATTGTGCCTGCATACGCAAGTTACTGTATTGACCGCCCGGCATCTCGTAATCGTACACTTTGGTCCAAGATGTCTTCATGTTGCTTTCAAACGGCGCATAGTATTCGCGTGTTGTCCGCCAATATTTCGCTAACGCATCATTCGCTTCGACATTTGTTTTGATTTGGCGATTCGTCCCTTGCCGCGCAAAATATAAAGCGTTCGTATTCGGTTGCGAAATCATACCCGAGAGTGCTTCGTTCGCAGTATCAACAATATCAACACCGGCATCAATCGCTCTCGAATAAGTAAGTAATGCATTACCGCTCGTATCATGTGTATGCAAATGAATCGGAATGGACAGTTCGGACTTCAGGGCACTAACAAGTTGATACGCCGCTTCAGGTTTCAACAAGCCGGACATATCCTTAATCGCTAAAATATGAATACCTAGCGCCTCATACTCTTTCGCTAACTTCACGTAATAATCTAAAGTGTATAAAGAAGAGCGTTTCGGGTTCAGAATATCCCCCGTATAACAGATGGCTCCTTCAACAATTTTGTCCGTTGATAGCGCTGCTTCAACAGGCGCTTTCATCGCTTCCAACCAGTTCAGCGAATCGAAAATCCGAAACACGTCAATGCCTTCCTTGGCACTCGTTTCAATAAAGGATGCCACCACGTTATCCGAATAATTTTTGTACCCAACGGCATTGCCGGCACGCAATAACATCTGGAAGGGAATGTCAGGGATTAAGCGTCTTAAAGTGCGCAAACGCTCCCAAGGACTTTCTTTCAAGAAGTTATAGGCAACATCAAAAGTTGCGCCACCCCACATTTCCAAAGAGAAACAATCTGCCAAGGTTTCATTCATGAAGCTTGCTACCGGCAACATGTCATGCGTACGCAAACGCGTTGCCAATAAAGATTGGTGCGCATCGCGTAGAGTTGTGTCAGTCAATAGAACCTCTTTTTCAGCCAAAATTGCGCGCGCCACCGCTTTGGCGCCTTGCTCATCCAACAAGTGTTTCATCGTCGGCAATGTATGCAGAGTCGGCTTCGTCTTTTGATGCGAACGTTTCTTAAAGGTTGACGGATGAATTGTTTGGCGAAATCCTTCAATTTGCGGTACTTCTCGCTCTTCGAAACGCGGCTTCGCAACCTTCTCAATTCCCGGAAATCCGTTCACAGTCACATTCGCAATATACTTCAATAATTTATTACCGCGGTCGCGCGCCGGAATGAAGGTAAACAATTCACTATGCGTATCAATGAAATTAGTATTGTAATTTCCTGTGATAAAGTCTTCGTGCTTCATAATGTTTTGCAAGAAGCGGATATTCGTCTTCAATCCGTTGATTTTCATTTCATCAAGAGCTCGCTGCATTTTTTCCACAGCACCACGCGGTGTCGTTGCAAAAGAAGAAATCTTAACCAACAGGGAATCGTAGAAAGGTGTCACCTTTGCCCCTTTGAAAGCATCTCCGGCATCCAATCGAATACCAAACCCGCCCGGTGATTGATACGCAAGAATACGTCCGGAATCCGGTGCGAAATGGTTCATCGGATCTTCCGTTGTAATTCGGCATTGAATTGCGTAACCATTCAACGGAATTGCAGATTGACTCTCTACTTGAATCGCTTCAAAAAGATTCGCCCCATCTGCAATGAGTAATTGCGCCTTTACAATGTCAATACCAGTCACAATTTCTGTAATGGTATGCTCAACTTGAATACGAGGATTCACTTCAATAAAGTAAAATTCATCGCCTGATACAAGAAACTCCACCGTTCCGGCATTGACATAACTAATGTGATTCATTAACTGCAAGGAAGCTTGTGTCAACTTATCGCGCATTTCTTGCGATAAGTCAAAAGAAGGTGCCACTTCAACAACTTTTTGGTGACGGCGTTGGATTGAACAGTCGCGTTCATAAAGGTGCACGACATTGCCATACTGATCCCCTAGAATTTGTACCTCAATATGCTTTGGATTTGCCACATAGCGTTCCGCATACAAACTTGCATCGCCAAAAGATGTCTGCGCCTCTGACTTTGCACGTTGGTAAGCATCCGCCAATTGCTCCGCATTCTGGACAATACGCATGCCCTTTCCGCCACCGCCGCTCACTGCCTTAATCATAATAGGATACCCGTATTCTGCCACAAATGCTTCCAATTCAGCGAAATCCTTTAATACACCTTTAGTACCGGGAATAATGGGTAATCCTGCCGAAATTGCCGTTTCACGCGCTTTCGTCTTATTGCCGAACATTTGCAAGTGACGCAATTCCGGTCCAACAAAAATAATACCTTCTTCTTGACAGCGTCTGGCAAAAACTTCATTCTCACTTAAAAAGCCATATCCCGGGTGAATCGCATCAACACCTTTTGCTTTCGCTAAAGCGATAATTCCTTCAATATCCAGATACGCCTCGATTGGACCTAATTCTTCACCAATTAAGTAAGATTCGTCCGCTTTTTGACGATGGAGTGTGCCGATATCTTCCTTAGAATAGATATTTACCGTCTTGATATCGAGTTCTTTACACGCTCGCACAATACGAATAGCAATTTCCCCACGGTTTGCAATCAATACTTTCTTAATTCGTTTCATTTGAGATTCCTCCGTCATTGTTGATTAAATTTGCCATTCGGCTTGACATAATTATCGATACTCCAAATTTTCAATCGTTGCCGCTTAGCTTTGGCTTGCGCATCACGAAACTGTGCTTCCCTCGTATTGTTCGGCGGATTCACATACGCAACCGAAGCCAAGCCTTCCAACAAAAGTTGCTCCGGCACCAATAAATCATCAGCATAAACATAAGCTAACAAACGGTCATAATCATCTGTTCGAGGACCCTTATCAAATTCTAAATAAATTTGACCGGCCGACTTCAATAATTCCTTATTACGTCGAGCGGATTCTTTCCCGAAAGGTTGTTCTTTAATTCCCTCTTTTACGGATTCCGGCGTATCGATCATCAAGTAGCGCACTCGTTGCTCGCGTTGGTTATAACGCACAATGATAGTATCCCCGTCAACCACACGAACAAATTTAACGGGAATTCGTTTGCTGTCAACTTGCTCACTACTCGGTGCATCATCCTGTCGAGGGGGTGTTTGTTTAGTTTGTTCAGGGTAAAAAATTGCCGCCATTAACACAATCACAGCAATAATAATTAAACGCAACCATTCTGTTCGATTACGTGGTATTTTGAATTGTTTGGACAAATGCCTTCTTCCTTCCTCTTTCTTTTGACCAATTCTGCATCAAGTATAGCATAAACCTGTATGAAACAGAACTTTTTACTTGTACTTCTTACGAATTCTCATCAAAAAAGTTTATCTTTTTTAATTAAAATAGGTGGTATTTTGATTTTTTTAGTGTATAATAGTGATTAAATTAAGAAAACTTCAGAGAGGAGTTGCTAATTTTGTACATCAAAACCACTTCCGTTGCTCATACGAAGTATTTTGACACGATTAATTTCTCGTACAATGTGAGCGACAAACCACATAAACGATTAGTGAACATCAAAGCCAAGCAAAGTGACACGTTCTTCATGTTTAATCAACGTGTGACGGTAACTGCTCATAAAGGAATTGCTCTCATTCTATTGACAACAACACCTGAAGATCCAACTTCCTACAAGGAATTTGTTCTACAAGGTTCTATTTCGATTCATCCTGGAGTATGTTTCAACACTTTGTCAATTACTGATCAATGTAGTATTTTTCTTGAACCTAGTCGCAATGATGAACCAACATTAGTGAATGCTCCGCAACCTTTACAAGTGCGTGAATTCGTCGAAGAAATCCACATTAACAAAGTGTACAGTTTCTTCTATCAGGTCAAAACAGCGCCTTACAAATATTTGGACGACTGCCATAATTATTTCGAAATGACGATTGTCGACCAAGGAGAGCTTATTCATGAAATTGAAGGACAAGAAATTGTCGCGCGCAAACATGATTGTGTGCTCTACTTCCCTAATCAGCGCCATTCTCAACAAGTTAAACAAGATGGCGTGACCACTTATCTGTCAATTATGTTCGATGCCACCGGTATTGATACAAAAATCGCGAACAAACTGTTCCATTTAGGGAACAATCATACATACTTGATTGAACGAATGATTGAACTATCGAACCATCCGAATGTCGACTACTACAAGGACGAGATGATTATTCAATTCAAATCAATTATTATCAATATGCTGCGTGGAGAAGCCGATACGAATGAAGAACCGAGCACTTCCATGCGTGAAAATTACGAAAGCGAACTTTTCCAAACGATCATCGACTATTTGCATGCTCATGTCGAAGATGAAAACCAAGTCAATGACCTGGTATCACACTTCTCGCTTTCTCGTTCGACGATTCAAATGTTATTCAAAAAGTATACGGATACAACACCGAAAAATTACATCAATCGTTTGCGCCTCAATCGTAGCAAAGTTTTGATTCGTGAATCAAAACTCAGTCTATCAGAAATCGCAACGAAACTGGGATACGGATCAATCCAGTATTTCTCACGTGCTTTTAGTCGCGAATTCGGCATCAGTCCATCCAGCTATGCTAAATCGCTCATTAAATAAAAAAATCGCCTACCTGCTCTTTTATGTTTGATAACAAGCAAGGTAGGCGTTCTTTATTAAGCTAACTGTTCTAAAATATCCGGACGGAAGCCAAAGAAAGGTGCTACTCCTTCCGCTACAACAACAGGTAGAGATTGAAACCCTAATTCTTTCACTCGATCCAATGCAATATGATCTTCAGTCACATCAAACATCTCGAATGAAATAGCATTATCTTCTAAAAACTTCTTCGTAAAATTACACTGCATGCAATTCGGCTTTGTATATACAACTACTTTCGACATATCCATCATCTTCCTTTTCTTAGTTTCTAACGTGATTTATCATATCGAAGTTTCAAGCAGATTGCAACTATATCTTGTGTTTAGACACAAGATTTCTTAATTTTTAACACAAAATATTGTGTGTCTTATTTGATAGAATTCGCGATTTCTCTTACTATTCTCTACTCATTTACCAAAAATCAAGTGCAATATTTAAGGAAGTTAGTACATTTTCAAGCTAATTTGTATGGGAACGGCTCAACTGCATGATGATGCCCTACTGTTTCGGTATGGACAATTTTAAAACCGTATGCTTGTTCATATGATTTTAAGGTAATTTCTAATAAATATTGTTGTCCTTTTTGATGAATTTCACTGAATTGCCCCACAATCAGCTGTTCAAGTGAATCAAAAACACCGATTAAGGCTAATTGTGCTAAATAGGTTCTGACTTTATTAATATCGCCACCTAAACCTTCGATTAACAATGAATGAATCGGTTGTTGAGGAAAATAAGGGGTACCGGCTAACTTCAGAAAACACCGTAAATTGCCTCCGTAATGTTGTTGTGGGGCGAAATTTGTTTGACCTTTGAAGAAATAATTGACGAAACTCTGACTAGCTACTTGCGATTGATCTCGTAAAACCTGTGTTATTAGAAAGTTGATAGGATAAATTAGGTCGTACGACATCAATGCGTTCAAAATAACCGTGTTATCACTGTACCCTACATAATATTTCGTTGTCGGCACTTGCTTCAAAGTTGCTATATCAGCTTGTAATGCCAGCAATGTTTCGTTCGCTAAATCTCCGCCCGTCACATCAAAAATCGCACGTACCTGCTCATCAAGTAGAAACCGCAATAATGTTGCTGCCCTTTTGTCAGGTGGCAAAGTTTCCTGAGTAGATTCATCGACAAATACTGTATCTGCAACGATTACTTGCAACTGATGTTGTTCTAGCCACTCCACTAAGGTAGTTATTTCTTGTAGCGTTTCTTGCGTGCGCGGTCGTCCATTTGAGCAACCTAACAATACAACTGTATCTCCTGCTTGCAATGTCATCATTGATTCACCATCTCCTCTAATATCAGAAATAAATCTGCTGTTGTTAATGATTGTAACGCCTCTCGGTCAAAAATGCGATAAATTTCTCCTTGATGCATAGCAACAACACGGCTACAATATGTCAGAGCATCTTGCAAGCGATGTGTAATCATGATAACAGTTAGAGCCTGTTCAACAATTAACTGCTGCGTTATTGTCATAACTGCCTGCGCCATTCGTGGGTCAAGTGCTGCTGTATGTTCATCTAATAGCAATAATTGTGGTTGTTTGAGTGTTGCCATCAATAGCGCAACTGCTTGACGTTGTCCACCGGATAATGCTTCCATTTCTACATCTAAGCGATTCTCTAAATCCAACTTGAACTGCGAAACATATTGCTCCATTTTTTTGTAATTCTCAGTTGTTAGCGAACTGTGAAATCCTCGTTTCTCGCCGCGTTTCATCGCCAACATCAAATTTTCGAAGACTGTCATTCTCGGTGATGTTCCCATGCCTGCATCTTGAAATACACGGCTGATTTTACTGGCTGATTTACTCGGCTTTAAGTGGTCTACACGCTCTCCACCAATCCAAATCTCTCCCGAATCAATGGGTGTTTGTCCGGTTAGGCAGTTCAGAAGCGTTGATTTGCCGGCACCATTCGTACCGATAATACCGATTATTTCTCCTGCTTGGATACTCAAATTAAGATTGTTTAAGCCGATAATCCTCTCTCCTGTTGAACGCTTAAAATGTTTCGTGACATTTTTTAATTCGATATAGGACATTCAAATACCCCCTCTCAAATGGTTGGCTAACTTGCGCTTCAATATTGGAAATGCCAACAGTAGCGCTAATAATGAGGCAGAAACCAAACGGAAATCACTTGGATTAAAACCTAATTGCAAAACAAAAACCAATAGTAATCTGTATATAATTGACCCGATAATTATCGAAATTAATCGCATTGTTAAACTTAATTGTTGATGAAAGACTAATTCGCCAATAATTATAGCAGAAAGTGCAATAATAACCGTTCCTAACCCCATTGACACATCGGCAAACTTATTGTACTGCGCCAACAAGGAGCCGCTTAAGGCAATTAAACCGTTGGATAACATGAGAGCAAGGCATTTCATTTTTCCGATAGATATTCCTAGAGAAACTGCCATTACTTCATTATCTCCGGTCGCTATAATTGCTTGTCCTAAATCTGTCTTGAAAAAATAATTAAGCGTAACAATACAAACCGTCACAACCACGATACCCAGCACCAGTCTTTGCATATGATCCGAAGGAAACCATGTTGCGAATAAATCATAAACGGTATTATGTTGCCGTAAACTTAAATTCGCTCGCCCCATAATGCGTAAATTAATAGAATATAACGCGGTCAGTGTGATGATACCTGACAGCAAGGAAGGAATTTCCAAATAAGCCATCAAGAATCCTGTAAATAAACCTGTAAGCATTCCTGCTAACATCCCTAATACTACGGCGAATAGAGGATGACTTCCCGAAGTCATCATGCTTACACTCACTGCAGCACCTACTACGAAAGACGCTTCACTTGTCAAATCCGCAAAACGCAACATCCGAAAACTGATGAATAAACCTAAACCCATTATTCCCCATAAAATCCCTTGAATTACGGCACTAAAATAAATTCCCATGGTTATTCCCCACTTACATCAATCAGTTGTTCTGTTAATGCTTGCGGCAAACGAATGTCTAAATGCGATGCCGTTTGTGCATTGAATACTTTTCTCACCTTTGTTGCAAATTGAATAGGTAGTGTTTGAGGTGTTGCGCCATTGAATATTTCGACCGCCATTTGCGCTGATTGACGCCCAATACCAACTTGATCAATCGCTACGGAAGCCAATCCTCCTCGCTTCACCATGTCCTCAAATGTCGGATAAATGGGTACACTGGATTGGTCGGCAATGTCTAACAAAGTATCTGCGCTACTTGCTACAGTGTTGTCCGTAGGAACAAATATTGCGTCCACTTTCCCCACCAAATTTTCCGCTACTAGCGACATATCGGCAGTCGAAGCAATCGTTTCAACAATTACCGTCATACCTGCTGCTTCAGCAAATTTCGTTGCCTTATCAACTTCGGCTTTAGAATTATCCTCGCTACTGGTGTAAATCATACCGATTGTTTTGACATTCGGTGTTAATTGTGCGATCAATTTGAATTGTTCTTCAAGTGGAGCGGCGTCACTTACTCCAGTAATATTGCTTTCTGTTTTTTCCAATGAGGAAACGAGTTTTGCCGCTACGGGATCGGTTATCCCTGCCAGAATAATGGGAATATCTTGCGTTGCTTGTTGCAAAGACTGTGCGACAGGCGTCGTTATGGCAAAAATAATATCCGGTTTCTCCGATACGACCAATTCGGCTATATTAGGTAATAAACTCATATCTCCTTCTGCGTTTTGAAAGTCAAGTGTTAAGTTCTTTCCTTCTTCATAGCCGCCTTGTGACAAACCTTCTTTAATTCCTGTCGTGATTGCATCAAGTGACGGATGGCTGACCAATTGTACAATTGCAACTTTAATATTTCTTTGATTCGCATGCAATGATGGCGCTGAGACTAATAAGACTGCTAAACAGATAATACAGAGGTTCATAAATTTTTTCATAATGAAGTTCCTTTCTTTTTTGGCTTAAGCATACAAAAAACTACCGACACATACTATGCCGGTAGCTAAATATGATATAATAGCCCTTTATCTCGCATAGTATGTTGAATCAACAATCTATGCAGAGCGTAAACGAGCTTATCTACATAGATACAGAACAGAACGAACTGGGCTGTATCCATGGATATGTTCCAAGTCTACAACCTATCTATGCCAGATTTGCCAGTTTTGTGTGTTGAATAATTGAAACATATCGAAGCTCCTCTCTTAATTACTTGTTTATAAGAATACCGCTTTCTTTTTGGAAAGTCAAACATTTTTTTCAATATCATCACCCGTTCACACTAGTGTTGGTATTTGAATACCAATGACTTAGCTGTCATCCCAAACAATCTACAAACAGACAGTATGCCCGTCTACTGTGTATCCTACCTTCCCACCATGCGTGTCGTAAAGGCAAACACAAGGCAAATGCCACTGACAAAAACAAGCAACATCAACAAGCGAGGCAACATCGACAACTGTAATAGCAACTTCATTCTCCGCAACTGGCTCACACATCGAGCAAGTTTAACGAAAAAAAGAGAGAAAAACTCCTCTCTCTTTTCATTCAATGTTGGTCAATTAAACCATTTCAATTTTCATTAAGTTTGTTGTGCCAATTTCAGCTACCGGTACACCGGCTGTAATGATGATTGCTTCGCCTTCTTTAACAAAGCCTTTTTCTTTTGCTAATTCTCTAGCTGAATCAATCATAGCATCTGTTGAAGCTGGTTTGTCAACTACATACGGCAATACACCCCAAACTAATGCTAACGAACGCGCTGTTTTCTCATCAAATGTCGCTGCAACAATATTGGCATATGGACGATATTTAGAGATTTTGCGCGCTGTACTTCCTGAAGAAGTTGCGGCAACAATTGTCTTGATATCCAGGTTAGTTGCTGCTTGAACAACTGATTGTGCAACCGCTTCTGTTGTTGATGTATGCGCGAATGTCAATGATTCTTCTGCACGGTGTGAACGGATGAAATCTTCTGTACGAACACAAATGTTTGCCATCATTTGAACTGATTCTACCGGATATTTACCATTCGCTGTTTCACCTGATAACATTACAGCATCTGTTCCATCAAAAATAGCATTGGCAACGTCACCTACTTCCGCACGTGTTGGACGTGGGTTGTTTTGCATAGAGTCTAACATTTGCGTTGCTGTAATCACCGGTTTTGAAGCGGCGTTACATTTTTTGATAATCAATTTTTGTTGAATCGGTACCTCTTCAGCCGGAATTTCTACCCCTAGATCCCCGCGGGCAATCATGATTCCGTCTGCTGCTTCAAGGATTTCATCAATGTTATCAATCCCTTGTTGGTTTTCGATTTTCGCAATTAATTGAACGTGGTCGTTACCTGTTTCACGGCAAATTTCACGAACAACTTCAACGTCTTTTGCTGTACGTACGAATGAAATCGCAATGAAGTTCAATCCTTGTTCCAAACCAAAGCGAATATCTGCGTTGTCACGCTCTGCAAGCGCCGGGAAAGGAATTTTTGTGTAAGGAATGTTAACGCCTTTTTGTTTAGCGATAATGCCATCGTTTTGTGCTTCGACAACAAATTCACGTTTGTCCGCATCTTTTTCAATAACTTTTAAGGCTAATTTACCATCGTCGATTAAGATAAAGTTACCTACCGCAACATCATCGAATACATCTAAGCTACCTGCTACACTCAAAGCAATCACTTCTTGTGTTGATTGGACACCTTGTTTCGTTGTCACACGCAATGTGTCACCTGTTTTGTAAGAGTATTCTTTTGCTTCGCCCTCGAACAATTCTGTACGAATTTCCGGTCCTTTAGTATCTAGCAAGAACGCTACTTTCTGTCCGGCGATTTCTTCTGCACGGCGTACAGTTGCCATACGCGCTCCTTGCTCTGCGTGATCTCCATGAGAGAAGTTAAAGCGGAATACGTTTGCGCCCGCCATAATTAGTTGAGCAATTTTTTGGGCTGATGCTTCAACGTCAAGTTGCTCGCCCCAGTAGCCGTCATCGCCTAATTTTTTACCGCCACGAAATTCTACGGCCGGTCCAAGTGTTGCTACGATTTTTGTTTTTTTCATCGTCAAAAAACTCCTTTTTTATAATTAATTCGATTGTTTCAACTCTTTGTTCAGGTAGTACATATCCAAGTACTCTTCGTGTTCGGTACTTTGTAATGTTTCTATGATGTCAAAAGTTGCAATTCTTTCTTTTTTGACACCGACGAATAGTCCTGCTTGACCTTCTATCAATAAGTCAACCGCTTTTGCTCCCATCATTGTTGCATAGGCACGGTCTCGAACGCTCGGTGCTCCTCCACGTTGAACGTGAGATAATGTCACACTGCGTACTTCTTCATTTGCCAAAGCACAATATTGCTTTGCAAATTCAGGTGCTGACATAACACCTTCTGAAAGAATAATCAATGAATGGTCTTTCCCGTTGCGACGACCTCTGGCTGTTGCTTTGACAACTGCTTCCATATCGTGCGCTTCTTCCGGAATGATAATTGCATCTGCTCCAGAGGCAACGCCAATCCAAGTTGCCATATCGCCTGCATCGCGTCCCATAACCTCTACGATAAATGTACGGTTATGAGAAGATGCTGTATCTGAAATTTTGTCCACTTCAGCCAATGCTACGTTAACAGCCGTATCGAAACCGATTGTATATTCCGTTCCCGGGATGTCATTGTCGATGGTTCCTGGAATACCGATTGCTGGGAATCCGTGTTCTGTTAGTTTCAATGCTCCTGTAAACGAACCATCTCCACCGATAACGACTAAAGCATCAATTCCGAAATGCTTTAATTGCTCAATTGCTTTTAGACGAATCTCCGGTTCGCGGAATTCTGGGAAACGGGCTGAATAAAGAAAAGTTCCACCACGTCTCATTTTGTCATGGCAGTCTGCCAATGTCAAACGACGTAAGTCGCCATCAACCAAGCCTTTGAAGCCATAATATACGCCGTAAACTTCTAGCCCGCATTGTTCTCCACGTTCTACTACTGCGCAAATTGCGGCATTCATGCCCGGTGCGTCTCCGCCACTTGTTAGGACTGCTATACGCTTCATGCTCTCCACCTCTATTATAAAATAAGATAATGCCACGATGCTATTGCATCATACAGTGTCTATTCTATCATTTTTTTCTTGATAAGTCATATCTTTTCGGAATATTTATCACGATGAAATCGTTTTATTTGAAGACCACGTTCCCTATTCCGAACATTTGCTTTAATTCTTGTTGAATTCGCGGTGCATAGCTGACTTGATAGGCGTTATCAAGCTGCCATGTACGTCGCTGATTGTCTACTAGAACCACTTTAGTCGGACCGGGATTCGCTTGAATATAGGTCTTTAATTGCTGCACTTTTTCACCCGCCTGTTCAAAATCAGCCACCTTAATAAAACATGTTTGCGGCACTTCAGCTTGTCTAAACTCCGTTTGATGTATATCCTGAATCCGATTCGCAATAAGTTGTGCTTCTCCTCGATTATCTAGATCGACTGTGCCTTCAACATAAAGAATTGTATTTTCTTTTAATAATGCGACATGTTGCTGATACACTTGTGGAAATACAACAACTGTAGCGTCGAATGTTTCATTACTCAATGTAACAAATGCCATTCTATCGTTCTTCTTGGTACGAATTTGTTTGACATGTGTAATCATGCCGATTGTGCGCATGGAGGTCTTCTTGCGTAAAGTTGGAAGGTGTTCTAATCGCGTCAAATCAGAATGCATATCAAATAAACGCTCAAATTCATCGAGCGGATGCCCTGACAGTACGAAATCCAACACTTCTTTCTCTTTAGCTAATACCGTCATTAAATCCCATTCATCAACCCACTCAATCTTCGGCTCCAATGCCGGGAATAAATTCAAATTATTGCCGCTGAATTCAATTCCTCTAAGTAAATGTGGTAAATTATGTGTTAATGTTGCCCGATTGTAACCGAAAGAATCGAAAGCCCCCGCGTAAATCAGCGCCTCCACCGCTTCTTGTTTTAGAAACTTCTTGGGCATGCGTTGCAAAAAATTCATCAAACTTGTATATGGTCCAACTAATTGTCTGTCGTTCAATATGTAGTCAATCCATTCGCGACGCATTCCTTTAACCGACTCGAAGCCAACCATCAATTGACCTTTCTGAACGGAAAACCCTGCCTGACTTAAATTGATATTGACGGCTCTAATATGTCCTAACTGACGTTTCGCCTCTTGGAAATAATGCGCGAAGCTGGTTGCCGCCGAGCGCCCGTTATTCAATAATGCTTGATAAAAAGCCAACGGATAGTGCACCTTCAAGTACGCAAGCTGGTACGCCAAAGTTGAGTAAACAACCGCATGGGAACGGTTGAAACCGTAACTCGCAAATTCTTGAATATGTTGGTACACTTGGTTAGCTAGTTGAGCGGTAATGCCTCGTTTCGTTGCTCCCTCAATGAAGTATTGTCGTTCTCGCTCCATGACATCAGCCTGTTTCTTGCTCATTGCTCGACGCAATAAATCTGCTTGTCCTAATGTAAAGCCGGCCATCAACTGACACACTTGCATGACTTGCTCTTGATACACCATAACACCGTAAGTTTTGGCAAGAATCGGGACTAGCATTTCATGGAAATACTCCGGCTTCAATTTACCGTGCTTACGTGCTACGAAAGTATCTATCTGTTTCATCGGACCGGGACGAAATAAAGCATTCACAGCCACAATATCTTCAAAACTAGCTGGTTGCACTTTACGCAATACATTCTTGATGCCTTCCGATTCAAACTGGAATATTCCGAATGTATCTGCCCGTCTAAATAAATCCAGTGTAGCATCATCATCCAAATTAATTTCCTCAATATCAAATTGCGGCTTTTCCCTCTTCACATTGCGGATAATATCCTCCAGTAAAGTCAAATTGCGTAGACCAAGAAAGTCCATTTTAAGTAAGCCTATCTGTTCAATATCGTACATAGTAAACTGCGTCATCAAACGTTGCTCTTGACGTTCCATTACCGGAATCAACTGATGAAGAGGTTGATCACTAATAACAACCGCCGCCGCATGCGTCGATACGTGTCGCGGCAATCCTTCTAACGTCAATGCCACTTTGAAAAAATGTCGATTATCTTCCGAAGCTTCCACCAATTGACGTAACGCACTCGATTGACGATACGCCTGCTCTAAACTAATATTCAACTCATTCGGAATGGCTCTTGCCCACCGTTTAAGCGTATCTGTTGTTGCCCCCAGTACGCGCAAAGTATCACGAATTGCTTGCTTCGCACCAAATGTTCCGAAAGTCGCAATTTGAGCCACTTGTTCGTGTCCGTAACGTTGCTCAATATAACGTAACACTTTCTCACGTTGATTATCCGGAATATCAATATCAATATCGGGCATTGTCTGCCGTTCCGGATTCAAAAATCGTTCAAAGAGCAACTCATATTCAATCGGATCAACCAATGTGATTTTTAATAAAAAGCTGACGAGAGAGCCCGCTGCCGAACCGCGACCGGGACCTGTTCGAATTTGATTACGATGACAATAATCCATAATTTCCCATACAATTAAGAAATAATCACTGAACCCCATCCGGTCAATAACCGATAATTCATAATTCAAACGCTCAATATAAGTGGAATTAGTCTGCAATCCTAATTGTGTCAATGCTTGCATGGCTACCTGACGTAAGTAATTCGATGCACTTTCTCCGTTCGGCGTCGGAAAAGACGGTAACAACGTTTGATGCTGGGCAATCTCAACGTTAAGGCGTGCTACTAATCGTTGCGTGGCAGTCACACATTCCATTAAACCTTCCGCTTCATACATCGATACTAATTGAGAGTACGCGTATAGGTAATGTGCACCTTGAATATTTTGTAAAGATAAATCGACTGATTCATTGGCATGAATCGCTTGTAACACCTTTAAGCTAAAGCCGTCTTCGCGATTTAGAGTATGCAATAATTGATTGATAACCGTTGGTACACCTTGCTGATGGGCAAAGGTTACCAAGCGTTCTACTTCCATCGCATTCATCGGATAAATCGGTACACCGATATAAACATTCTCATCGCCAAAAATCTTCTGCCATTCTTGCAGTGTTGTTTGCGCCCATACTTCATCCTCATGAATTAAAGCTTGCTCCAACTCTCCTTTTCGTCCAATTGATACGATGATTAAGTTATCGGCTTTATCGCGTAAATATTGCCAAACATCACGCTTCACATATCGGTCACTATTCAACATTCTTGATACGCGCATCAAATGTTGATAGCCTTGCGCATCAATTGCATACAATAGGAAGGGAAACTCTTTGTCTTGGCGTACAATTCCCGGCAATTTCACGGTTAGACCGATCAATGGTTTCAAACCATGCCGTCGACAAGTATTATAGAATTCCAATGCCCCATGTAATACTTTTTCGTCTGCTAGACCGATTGCCTGGTAACCCAATTCTTTAGCCTTTATAACATATTGCTCAATACGAATAGTACTTTGTAGTAAAGAATATGCTGAACGGACATTTAATAACATTTGGTCACCTCCTCCAGTGATTTCTCTAGCTATATTGTGCCATTTTTTGCACGAAAAAACAAATGTTCTTGTCGAATAATTGATAAAGTTATGCTAAACTTATGAATGAAAGAAGGGATAATATGAAGTACGTAATGACTTTATTCTGGAGCTTTATTCTTGGGCATGTAGTTTACTATTTGGGAAGCGCCCTTGCCAACGCTCTGCCACCTGGTGCTTATGATTTGGTACCGGGAACTATATTAGGTTTAGCAATTGCCGTTGCCGCCATTATCATCGCTAATATCATGAAGGGCGTCGATAAAACGGATGCTACCTCACTTGAAAATAAGCACACCACATAATTAAATTTACACTTTCTATTATGAGCACTCAATAATATGTCTCTGTAGGAAGTGTTTTTTTGTTATCCCCTCGAAATAGTCTGCATTAAAATAACCGCACCACAAAGTATTACAACTTATGGTGCGGTTAAATAAATGATTTTACATGTTACGCATTACGTCGCTTTTGCTTGAATATGCTATAGCTAGGCAATGTCAGTAAAATTGCGAGTCCTAAGATTGATGTGTTGAACACAATTTCACCTGTCTTAGGTAATTCTTTCTTAGGTGGTGTGTATTTGTTGACGAATGTGATATTAGGCAAGCTGGTTGTGTTAATCACTAATATACCTGCGCCGCTATCAACCACTTCAACCGTGATTTCATGTACGGTTTCGTCATAAGCTACATGCGTTTCTGTACCTTTCACTTCGCTTACTTTGTAAGTAAAACGACCTGCTCTGTCCATTGGAATTGCTGGGAAAGTAATTGTGCCATCTGCTTCATTTTTCGCTTCTGCTACTACTTTTCCTGTTTCGTCTTTGACTTGGAATGTGTAAGTATCTTTCGTTAAGTCTTTTCCTTCAAGACGTTTCTTAGCAACCAGCTTCAATTCAGTCGGTTTAGCAGTGTACTTATTCGTAAATACCGGCGCTTCCCCATCTTTGTATTGCACTGTTGCAACCAATTGTCCTGCTTCGTCGGTTACTTTCACAGTTACTTCGTAACGTGTTGTATCATATGCTATACCAGCTTGTGCCTGGCTAACTTCTTGAATGGTGTACGTGTAATCTCCCACTTTATCGTATTCGATTGCTTTGAAATTCACTGTACCATCAATTGCGTTAGTTGCTGTATCAACGACTTTATCCCCTTGCTTCAATTCGAATGTAAATTCACCTGATACCAGAGGTCGTCCTTCCAGAATTTTCTTCGCTGATAGATTCGCTGAAACTTTATGTGGCGCATAGCTGTTTTTGAACATTAAATTATCTGCTTGAGTAGCTGTAGCGGTCAATGTGCCATCACCATTATCAACTACCGTCACGGTTACTTCATGTATCGTACGGTCGTAGGTAACACCGCGTTCGTTCCCGGCTACTTCACTCACAGTAAATTGGAATGTTCCAGTTTGAGCGAACTCAATTGCCGGGAACTTAATCGTTCCGTCCTCAGCATTTTTCGCTTCTGAAACAACTTTACCCATTGTGTCTTTCACCTGGAATGTGTACGCATCTTTCGTCAAATCTTTGCCTGTCAGTGACTTATTCGCCATTAACATAACTGTCGTCGGCTGTGTTGCGTATGTATTTGTGAAGACCGGTACTTGATTATCCTGGTATTGAACCTCCGCAACCAACTGACCGCCTGCATCTGTTACTTCAACGATAACCGTATGTTGAGTCGTATCATACGTAATACCGCCGAGCGTGCCAATTATCTCACTGATAGTATACGTATATCGTCCCACTTTTGTATAGGTAATCGGTGCAAAATGGATTGAACCATCTGTGGCATTTTGCACAGTTTCGAGAACTTTGTCTCCTTCTTTCAACTCAAAGTTGAATTGACCTGATTTGAGTTCTTGCCCGGATAAGCGTTTCATTGCTTTCAAATTAGCGGATGTTGAGCCTGGTACATAAGTATTGTTGAACGACAACCTATCTGCACCTGTTACAGTAGCAGTCAAGGTCCCGTTACCATTATCTACAACTGTAACCGCAACATCATATACTTTAGCATCGTAAGTCACACCGGCTTCAGTTCCCGTAACTTCACTAACTGTGAAATTAAAGGCTCCAGCTGAAGTAAATTCGATTGCTGGGAAATTTACTTGACCGTCTGATGTGTTGGTCGCTTCCGAAACAACTTTACCTGTTGCGTCCTTCACTTGGAATGTATATGCATTTTTCACTAAATCTTTGCCTGTCAATGCTTTAGTAGCAAATAAGTTTATTGAGATCGGCGTTACGGTATAAGTATTTGTAAATACCGGCGCCGCCCCTTCTTTATACGCAACTGTTGCTTCAAGTTGCCCACCTTTATCTGTGACAGTCACCGTCACTTCGTGAATGGTTTCATCATACGTAATACCACCAAGGGTTTCACTGACTTCGCTAATTGTATACGTATGAACGCCCACTTTATTATATGTAATTGGGGCAAATTTAATTGAACCATCTGCACTATTTTTCACAGTTTGAACAACACGCGTTCCTTCCTTCAACTCAAATGTAAATTGATCTTTAGCCAAGACTTTGCCTGTTAACACTTTCGTTGCAGATAGAGAAGCACTCGTTGGCGCCGGTGTGTAATTGTTGGTAAATATTGCACTCTCTAAACCGGTTGATTTAATGGTTAATGTACCATTCCCATCATCTGTTACCGTGACAGTAACCGGATAAACGGTTGAATCATATGTTACCCCTGCTTCATTCCCTTGCACTTCGTGGATCGTATACTTAAATACTCCTGCACGCGTGTAATTAATTGCCGGGAATGTAACACGCCCGTCTGCATTATTCTTAGAAGTTCCTAGTACTGTACCATTTTCCTCTCTTAACTCAAAGGTATATGCATCAGCCGAAAGTGGTTTGCCTGTTAAGCGTTTGGTTGCAGTAAAGATAAATTCTTTAGGTGTAGGTACGTATTGGTTATTAAAGGTTTTGTCTTCCGGATAAGTGACGGTCGCTTCTAGCTGCCCTTTATTATCCACGACATTGACAACCACTTCAATTGCTTCTGTTGAATAGGTTACATTATTGATATTACCTGCTTTCTCCGTAATGGAGTAAGTATACGTTCCTGCTGCTGTATAGTTAATCGGTTTAAAGATTACTTTGCCGTCTGCTGTATTGCGAACTGTTTGTTGTTCTGCTCCTTTTTCGCTAAGAACAAATTCAAACTCATTTGCTCGCAAATCACGACCTGCTAGTGCTTTGTGAACTTCCAGTGTCACTACCGTTGCAACTGGTGTAGGCGTATTATATTCGTTAATAAATGTTACCACATCATTCTGTTGGTAAGTTTCGCTCTTCACTATTACATCCGGCTGATTTTTGTACTTTTCATTTACAATGTATTCGTAGCTTTGACCGTTATCATCTGTTGCATCTACTTTATCAAAGTATAAATACTTATCATTAGTTTCTTCGTGCGACAGTTCTATTGTCTGAACTACTTCAAAATTTCCACCAGGTAATCTTCTGTTCAGTTCAAAGAGTATCGTTGGCTTTGGATTCGGGATACTATTCCCTCTCCACTCCTTCTTCACTCCTAATTGCACCTGCTTCTTAGTGTTTTCTATTCCTATTTCCACTATTTTTGTATCTTTTTCCACTATTGTAAATTCTTTAGGCTCCATGGGATTCAACCATTCGGAATTCTTTTCAGTCAAAATATAATCTCCATGAAGTAAATCTTTTGCCCTAGCTATTCCGTTGTCATCCGTGACAATAGATAACGTCGGCTGCCCTTTAATAGGAGTTCCATCTTTACGGGCGATTACAAATTCAATATTGGGCAAGAGTTTATTTGTATTTGCTAATGTTTTTATGATTTTTACTTCTCCATGTTTCTGCCCTATAATCCCTGCATCATATGAAATATTGTTGACAGAAAAATCACCCTGAACACTTGTTGGCTCTTTGTATAATTCGTGATAGTTAATTGTTGAAGTATTATCGAACTTGGAAAGTTTTTTTCCTTCTTCTGTAATTAACGTGTCATAAGATACTGTATAACCATTGTTGTTAGGATGACTTATAGGAATTGTAATATTTAACGTGCTATCAGTTGTTGCAATTATTGCATTATAGGTTGTTTCAAAATCAGTTTTGGAGTATGTTGTACTTCCTTGTGAAGTTCGTACTGTGACATGAATAGAATCTTCAATTAATCCATGACCCACCCCGATGTTATCTGTTAAGTAAATTGAATTTTGTAACCATGTTCGGGTGTTACTATCTTCACTAGCATTAATTACTAACCACCAAGATACCTTCTCAGGATGCTGGGGATCCATACTTCCTGTTTTATAATAAAATGTATCAGTTGCTATACCCGTTTCACCTTTATAGATTGAAACAGCTGCTGATTTATTTCCTGAATAAACTACAATATCTTTTGTATCGGCTTGATTTGTATTTGTATGGTTTCTTGCCAACGCTTTAAATTCAAAATATCCACTTATTTGCTCAAAGTCAGAAATTCTATCATTAAAAGTGATTGTAACTTGTGAATCTTGAATCGAAGCAACTCCTACGACTTGTCCATCTATAACCAAATCTTTTTGTCCAACGAAGGCATTCAGAGAAGCCCCTTCTTGATTATTTTGCCAATTCATAGTTATATAATCGCCGGCTTTTATTTCGCCAGTTGCATCAGAAAATTCTAATCTAATTGTTACTTGCTCGTTATCGTTAACGTTCTGCGGATTGACGCTGACTGTTGTCACATTGGTAGTTGAAATATCTCTCGGTAAACTAAAATTAATTGATTCTGTTTCTTCTTCCAACATTTCTTCATTTGAATCCCCATTGTCTGTATGCTCATCTTCCAAATTCATGTCAAAAAAATTTTCTGAAACATCCTCATTGAGCGCATTCGTTTGCCATTCACTAGAGGTATCTTCCCCATTTGCAAACACATGTAAAGGTTGAAGACAAGATGATAGTATAAAAAGCATTAAAAATATTAACTTAAACACATTTCCTCTGGTTTTCATATAATTAGCCCCCTCTTCCTTTATATTTTAGATATCGCATATTACGTCGTATGTTTCTATCTTTCTTCATCCTTTCTTACATACTCATTGCTGTTGTATTATGCCCATATCTATCTTTATTATATAACAGTATTTTTGAAAAAAATCACCCCCCTCAAGAACACCAGTGGTATATACAAGTGTAACCAAAGACAAAGAGAATCAAAAAAAAAAAAAACGATTAAAAAATCCCGTTAGTGTTTTTGTGTTGGTTTTAACTAGAGAAAGTAGAGTTTTATAGACCACAAAGTATTTTCTAAAAAATAATTATTCTTCAAAAGAATAAAAAACAACGAACTGCTTTGCAGAAGCAGTTCGTTGTTTTGAATTTTTATGTTAACTTTCGAGGAGTTTAAGAAAGTAATATCAATAAGGCTTTCAACTCGTCCTTGGCTACTTCCCTCCAACGGTTGTTCCGATGCATTCACCTAAAACTGCACGACGGATATTACCTTTTTCATTCAGATTGAAGACAATTAACGGAATATCGTTGTCCATGCTCAGCGAGCTGGCAGTTGAATCCATTACCTTCAATCCCTTGGCAATGACGTCCAAATGCGAAAGTGTGTCAAACTTAATTGCATCCGAATTATGTTTCGGATCTGCGTCATAAACGCCGTCCACATTGTTCTTAGCCATCAAGATGACATCTGCATTGATTTCAGCCGCACGCAAAGCTGCCAGTGTATCTGTTGAGAAATACGGGTTCCCTGTTCCAGCTGCAAAGATAATGACACGCTCTTTTTCTAAATGGCGAATGGCTTTACGACGAATATAAGGTTCTGCAATCTGGCGCATTTCGATGGCTGATAAGACACGTGTTGGAACTTCACTGTTCTCCAACACATCTTGCAATGCCAAAGCGTTCATTACGGTTGCCAACATTCCCATGTAATCGGCTTGTGCACGCTCCATTCCCATTTCAGCACCGATATTGCCACGCCAAATATTTCCTCCACCAACTACGATTGCAATTTCAACGCCTAATTCGTAAACTTCTTTAATTTCTTTTACCATTTCGGCAATTGTTTGAGGATTGATACCGAAACCATCCGGTCCCGCCATTGCTTCTCCACTTAATTTCAGTACAACTCGCTTATATTTCGGTTGAGCCATCTCAATTCCACCTTTCTCAAATCCATTCAATTGTTCGCATTCGGAAAAAAGTCCCCGCTAATTGGGGACTTTCTTAGTATTATCACATCACGTATAATTTGTGAGTTTCAAACGTAAATCTTAAACTCTATTATTTACCCATTTGTGCTGCTACTTCGTCAGCAAAGTTTTCTTGTTTCTTCTCCATGCCTTCGCCAACTTCGAAACGAACGAATTTCGTTACTTTTCCGCCCTTAGACGCTACGTAGTCTGCTACTGTTACATCCGGGTTCTTAACGAATGCTTGCTCTGACAAGCTGATGTCTGCCAAATACTTGTTCATGCGTCCTTCAATCATTTTTTCAACGATGTTAGCCGGCTTGCCTTCGTTCAATGCGATTTCTGTTTGGATTTTTTTCTCGTGCTCGTAATCTTCAGCGGATACTTCGTCACGTGATACATATTTAGGGTTGATTGCTGCTACGTGCATTGCCACGTCTTTACCTGCTTCTTTATCAGTTGAGCCTTCGACTAAAGTCAAGACACCGATACGTCCGCCCATGTGTAAGTATTCGCCAAATGCATCAGCATCTGATTTAGTTAAGATTTCGAAACGACGTAATGATAATTTCTCACCGATAACAGTTGTTGCTTCTAAGATTAACTCTTCGATTGATTTGCCATCTACTTGAACGGCTAATGCTTCTTCCATTGTAGCTGGTTTGCTTTCAGCGATTGCTTTAACAACTGTTGCTACTAAGGCTTGGAATTTATCGTTCTTAGAAACGAAGTCTGTTTCAGAGTTCAATTCGATGATTGCTGCTGTATTACCGTCAACATAAGTTGCTGTCATACCTTCCGCAGCGATACGGTCTGCTTTCTTCGCAGCTTTCGCTAAACCTTTTTCACGTAAGAAGTCGATTGCTTTTTCGATGTCACCTTCTACTTCTACTAAAGCTTTCTTCGCATCCATCATTCCTACGCCTGTCATGTCACGTAATTCTTTAACTAATTTTGCTGTAATGTTTGACATTTTGTTATAATCCTCCCTTTTTTATCAAAAAAACTGCCCTAACCAGGCCCATAGCTATCGAGCCTTTGGTAAATCGCCTGATTAAGACAGTTACATTGTTTCCATGTTCAGTAAGTATCGCTTGGTACGATTAAACTTACATTATTACGCTTCTTCGCCTGTTTCGAACAAGTTGTCGAAGAATGCTTTATCTGAAGATTCTTCCGCTGGTTCTTCTGCTACGATTGTACCTTGGTTTGATTCGATAATCGCTTCTGCCATTGCACCTGCAATCAAGCTGATTGCACGAATCGCATCATCGTTTGATGGAATTACTACGTCGATTTCATCTGGATCGCAGTTTGTATCAACCATCGCTACGATTGGGATATTTAATTTCTTAGCTTCTTGAACAGCAATGCGCTCTTTACGTGGGTCAACGATGAAGATTACATCCGGGATTCTTGGCATGTCTTTGATACCACCTAAGAATTTCTCTAAACGTTCTTGTTCTTTCTTGATTTCTAATACTTCTTTCTTAGGTAATACATCGAAAGTTCCGTCTTCAGCCATTTTTTCGATAGCTTTCAAGCGACGGATACGTCCTTGAATTGTATCCCAGTTCGTCAACAAACCACCTAACCAACGGTGATTGATGTAGTATTGACCCGCACGCTTAGCTTGTTCTTCAACTGCTTTTTGTGCTTGTTTCTTAGTACCAACAAATAACACTACGCCGCCGTCAGCTGATGCTTCGCGCATGTAGTCGTAAGCTTCGTTTACTAATTTTACAGTTTTTTGTAAGTCGATGATGTAGATACCGTTGCGCTCTGTAAAGATGTAACGTTTCATCTTAGGGTTCCAACGACGTGTTTGGTGTCCGAAATGTACACCGGCTTCTAACAATTGTTTCATAGAAATAACTGACATGTTTTTCTATACCTCCATTTGGTTTTTTATTTTTCCTCCGAATGCTTCGTTTAGCTTGTAGACTCCCGTGAGAAAGCACCCTACTCACTATCGACATTCGTGTGAATTGGTTTTTACACCATTAGGTATTATACAGTAATCGCTGTGTCGTTGCAACTACTTTTTATTCATAATAGGGACGAAATTCTGTTGGTTGCGTCACATTTTGATATTCTGCTTGTCGGTACGCTTCATAAAAATCAGTCCGCACTTCATCCACGTACTCACCATTGGCAAGTTGATAACCCCATGTCGTATATACAGGCGTGTCCTGCATCACTTCGCTTAAAAACTGATAATACGGCGGAATCGGTAATGCATATTCGCTATCAGCTAAGACTTCTAACATGTATGGCACCAAGAAATTCGGGCTGAATGTTGTTTTTGACCCTTTAGTTAATTCGAAATTCGCCCAGATGATAAACGGCGTGCGATGCAAACGTGCACGATCACCTTCATCCATAAATTGTTCATAAAACTCGTCCGACAATGCAGGCTGATGATCCCCATACATAACGATAACCGTAGGTTCTGAGAACTCCTGGAAGTAGTCTGTTAACTCCTTGAATGCTTGGTCACTCTTACTTAAACTTGTCAAGTACACACGCTCTTGCAATGAAGATGAACGCGACATGTTTAATGCAATATCCGTTGGATAATCTTTTTGTTTGTAACCGCCATGTCCTTGCATCGTCGCGACAAAGGTGAAAAGCGGCTTGTCGGACTTGCGTTCATACAAAGTTCTAACCCCGGCAAAAAGTGATTTATCCGTCATGTAGCCTCGCTCATATTCCGGTTGAACCAACTCATGAACGGTGCGCTCTCCGTTATTGAAGTAAGCAACATCGAATCCAAGTTGTTGATAAACCTGTTCACGACGGTAATTCTCTTTCGGATACGGATGAATCGCTGCTGACTCATAGCCATTCTCCTCCAAAAATGCCACCACGCTGTTATGAGGTTCTTTGAACAATTGTTGGAAAGGAAACATTCCTTTCATTCCCGCTCCCAATGCATTACTCGTCAACACCTCATACTCAGTATTTGCTGTTCCGCCACCAAATACCGATACGACTAGATCACCGTGCGGATGCTTCTGATTCAAAGCATGTTGATACTTCAACGGGTCTTGAGAGAGTTTCAAATCTGTTAAATTCGAAAAATCTGCTTGAGACTCATTCTGAATGATAATGATATTCGGAAACTGTTGCGATGAAGACGGCTTCGTTGGATACTGCGCCATTACTTTGGCAACATCTTTCTCATTATAATGCTTCGGTTTCACCATTTTGCCGGCTTCTTCGTAATTGAATAATGCCACAAGGAAGCCGTGTTTCGAATAAGTCGATTGCATACGCCAATAATCGAGATTAGCCGCTCCATATTTCACAATTTGCGGAATCCCAACCAACAACATTCCTACCGTTGCCATTGTGCCAATCGCAATGCGTAACGCACGCTGTTTTTTGAAGCGGATGAAGCCGGTTTTGGGCTGCATCAACAAGATACAGACTAAACTTGTGCCTAACATCAAGCCGACTACTTGGTCGTTTGTCAATGACAGCGAGAACTGTTCTGCTACAGACCTAGCCTCCCCTAATTGGAAAAAATGATACAACTGAATCGGTGTAATCCTCAATTCAATCATGACGCCATTAGCAATTCCCAACGCAGTTGCCATTGTGACCAATATAATGCCACTCCAACGAATCGAATGCGTTACCGTAATCAAAATACCGTACACAATCAGAAACATTAACCAGTTCCAAAATAAATACCCCGGCAAAATGTTCACGATATTTGAATACCCGTTCTCCAAGATTGCTACACACAAATAGGAAACGCCAGCCAATGTCACAACTGGCAACACAAAGCGAAAGACGCGCCTATTTTGCGCCCATTGATGCCAGGTAAAAACAGCGAGCGAAATCAACGAAGTGGCGCTAAATAGTGCTAACAGCCAACGTTTCTTGCCGTACGATTCGTTCAATAAGCGAACAGGTGCTTCACCATAATAACGATAAGAAACGAATAACGTCCCGGCAATGAGTAAGAAACTGCATCCTACAATCAATAAATGGTGCATGGTTAATCGCTGATAATAGCCTTGTCGAATAAATACATACCCGACAAACATAAAGAGCGCAGCCGCTATGTACCAGATGAAATTGCTCCGACTAATTCCATATTTACTTGGAAAATCAACCGTAACAAGGCGTTCCTCCCACCCTTCATCATAAGCATTAAGTGTGGTGTATACTTGTCCATCCAGTTGAACATCCAACAATCCAGAAACCGGAGAATGATACTGTAGAAACGATACAGTCTGCACCTCTCCTAAATTCATTTCAATGATTTGATAACGACCCGGAGATGAATAGTAAGGATTTACTTCATGTTGAGAATTGTACTTGAACGTCGTACGATAAATCGCATCCGGTGTAATGCGTCGCCCATTTACCGTCAAGTTTCGAATACCTTGGTAGAAACCATTCGCTCGTTCATCGGCTTCCCAACGGGCTCTCAGAATAAGATTCCCTTGATTGTTGCCTACTTTGAATTCGTTATGAAATGAACGGATAAAGCCGACCAATAATAGAATTAAACTTAAGCTCACAAGTAAGCGTTGATATTTTTTAGTTTGATTTATTATAAATTGTATATAAGTTATCACAAATTGTGCCCCCTTCTCCCCAAAAGATTATACCACACTTCTGCCAAAATCCAATAATTACTATTCTCCTTCATACATTTGTGTTGTATAATATCCATGCACGTCTACAAGGAGGTTTATCATGGGAACACTGGTCCAATATATTACAGAGTTTGCTCCCCGTTCATTCGCGGAGTATCCGATGACAGCTGTTGATATTCTGCTGTTGACAGAATTACTATATCTTAAGTTCGACTATATCATTCCGATAGAAGCAACCGAGGCGCTATCTCTTGCGAAAGCAGGCGAGCTTTTTCTGGAAAATCTCGAACATCATCGCGAGAACAATGCTTTTCTAGTGACAGAGCACCGTGTAAATACACTGAAAGCAAGTTTCCAATCCACCCGCTACGCTGAAATTGAATTATTCCACTTCGTCAATGATATTAGCGTCATGGAAGAGAAGCAATTCGCGGCTTCCACTTATCGAATTAATCAAGATACTTATCTAATTGTGTTTAGAGGCACGGACGATACGCTTGTCGGGTGGAAAGAAGACTTCAATCTCAGTTACTCCGAGGAAATTCCCGCACAAATCGAAGCCGCACAGTATCTCGAAGACATAGCTAGCAAAATTGACGGCAATTTCTATGTGAGCGGACACTCCAAGGGAGGCAACCTCGCTATTTATGCTGCTACCACTGCCCATTTCAATAACGAACGCTTACTCGGTGTTTATTCATTCGACGGTCCCGGATTTCACCCAAACTTTTTGCAGGAAAAAGATTTCATCGCTATCGCAGACAAAATCCACTACTACATCCCCCAAGAAGCAATTGTCGGGGAAATTCTAACAAGGAATGCACAACCTACTATCATTAAGAGCAAACAATTCGGACTCTTACAACATGACCCAAACAATTGGGAAATTGAGAACGGACAATTCGTGGAAGTTGAAGAAACAACAGCCTTGAGCAACTTAGTTGCTGAAACGTTCAAACGCTGGCTAAATCAACGTGAAAATGTCGAATTGAAGCGATTTTTCGATACGATATTTGACCTTTTCCAACAAGCTAATATCACCTCACTGAATGATTTAACTGAAAATTTCTGGGATTGTATCAAGAAACTACATGCCGCTATTACCGAATTGGATCCGGAATTACGTGATATTATTGATGGCGACTTGAACGCTTTACTGGACATTGCTTGGAACATTAGCAAAGAGCATAATGTCGAACAATATCGCTCATGGCAACAAGCCTTTGAGGAATGGTTCAATTCCTTAAAAGATGCGACAATTGCGCGCTTGTTCCCAAATAAGGATACCATCACACTCTCGCCACCACCACGAACTCAACCACCCATTAATCCAATCACCAAAGAAGAACTATGGAAAAAATAATTCTACAACAAAACAGAGGCAAGGAATTCTATCACCTTGCCTCTGTTTATATTTCGTTAACCTTCGACTACTTCTTCAACCTTATCTTTAGTCTTTGCTAATTCAACTTCGACTGTTTCAGCAACTTCTTCAGCTGACTCTGCCAATTCTTCTTTCCCTGATTGGAAAGATTCTACGATTTCATCTTTGCGGCGTTGCAATTCATTCGTTGCCTCTTGCGTGAAATCGCTCAATTGTTCTTTCAACTGATGAGCAGATTCCTTCAAACTTACTGTAATTTCAGCAGTCTTGCTACTTGCAGCATCATACATTTCGACGCCACGTTCTACCGCATAATCTGTGTATTCATTAGCGCGTTCTAATAAGTGATCGAATTCCTTAGATAAATCTTCACGTAATTCTTTACCCGGTTTCGGTGCATATAATAATGCCGCCACACTCGCCACTGCCGCTCCGAATAATGTTCCTACAATAAATCCACCTTTTTTAGCCATAAGTATTCTCCTTTATCTTAGTTGATTTTTATTTCTCCTGCTGTTGCAGAAGGTTTTGCCTGCGTTACGGATTCCAAATGCGATGTCACAACTCTCTCATCTGTAGGTTGTTCTTGCGGAACAGACTTTTTCGCTTTAGGTTTCAAGTGCGACACTGCCGTTCTCGTGAAAAAGCGTCGTACAGCTGAGGATGGACTCTTTCCAAAGCCTGATACTAAATTATTCGTCATTTGCTTGGTAGAGTGATTCAATTCAGAAACACTTACTCCTACATCACCAATCGCACTAAAAATCGGATCCGTCTTTTCCAATTTCTGATTAAGGTCGTCGACCAACGTGTTCGTTTTGTTGAGCAAACTTTCAACTTCAATTGACAAATTATCAACATCTTTCGTTACAACATCAATGGTTGTATTTAAGCGTGTTACAGTTTGTTGAACTTGATCCAGAATCTTGTTCACTTTTGTAAAGCTTAGACACAGGTACACAACCAACACAACAAAGGCAATGGCTGCAATAAGAGCGGCGATGCTCCCTATGCTCATTTATACTCCCCCTTTTCAATTATCATGTATTAAATATACCATGAATAGTTTTTTTTCACAAATGTTTTAGCCTGTCGAGGTCTATTTAAGTTCTTTACACAGCGCTTTAACTAAAGGCGCATACGTTTCAGTTTCAAGATTGTGAATTAAGTGTGTGATTCTTTTGAGCAAGGCGCGACGTGTGATAATTCCTTTGAATATTGCATCTTCTTCTGATTGAATGACGCATAAGTAATTATAGTCCGTCAATAAACCTAATACGTATTCAAACGGTGCATCCATTGTAATCGTCGGGGCATCATTCAATTCGATGTCACAAACTTTCAAATCATGCAATCGTTCCAAGTCAATATCTGTTAAAGTTGTGACCGCATTGATAATATTCGACATCGTAATTAAACCGACAATTTCAGATTTAGGCGTGAGAACAGGAATGGACGAATATTTAACTTGCGATAATACCAATAAGCTGTGATTCAATGTATGCGTGGAACTGACATGGGCTACTTGCTCATCAGAAATCATCAATTCTTCGATAGAGCCACAAATCGCTTGTTCTATTAAGTGATGAATCAAGGTTATCTCTCCTTTTTATCTGATGACTAGCGCGTAAATACTTGCTCTAATTCCGGTAAAGCAACTAATTCATCATTGTAATAAGTAACGGTTAATTGTTTCGGTTCCACGGTGATGACTGCGCACGTGCATCCCGAGTGCTTGCCTCGCGAATGATTCAAGCTTCCTGGATTACATATCAAGACACCGTCCTTATATTCTGCATAAAGCACATGCGTATGCCCGTGGAAAACAAATTGATAGTCGTTATGTTTAGCCAGTTCGAATAAACGTGTATTCGATTGATTAACTTGGTGACGATGCCCGTGCACCACAAACACTCGGCCAACCGGAGTAAGCAACTCTTGTTGTGGTAAATATTGTGGATCGAAATCCATGTTCCCGGACACTACAATATCTACTTGATCCCATAGCAAGTCATCTGCCGGAAACTCCGAATCTCCGCAATGAAAAATATAATCCACTTGCGGTCGGAAATGTTCAATCAATTGTTGTGTTTCTGTCCAACGCCCATGATTGTCACTCAAAACTAGAAATTTCATCGTCTTATAACTCCTCTAGCCAGTTTGGTAATCTTTCTAATAATTGCTTCAATGCATTTGCACGGTGACTGATTTGATTCTTGCGTTCAAGTGGAATTTCTGCGAAAGTCGCTCCCTCAGATGGCGCATAAAATATCGGATCGTATCCGAATCCTTCTTGTCCGCTTTCTTGTGTCAAAATGTGCCCATAAGCTCGACCTTCCACAACTAAACTTTCCTTAGTTGGGTGAGCAATCACAAGACATGATACGAAGTAAGCTTCGCGTTCGTCATCGCTTTTGCCTTCTAAACGTTGCAACAGTTTTGCAATGTTTGCTTTGTCGTCCTTAGGTTCTCCGGCGTAACGCGCACTATAAACACCGGGCTCGCCGTTCAAAGCCGGCACAACTAGACCTGAGTCATCCGATAATACCAGATGCCCTGTTAATTGCGCTATCGTTTCCGCTTTAAGGCGAGCATTCGCTTCAAATGTTGTGCCTGTTTCTTCCACATCAGGCAATTCCGGATGGTCCAATAACGAGCTGATTTGCATTCCAAACGCTGACAATAGTTGGTTAAATTCTCTAATTTTGCCTTTATTCTGGCTTGCAATGATTAGTTTCAATGATTGTGTCCTCCTTGATTATACAGTTATGAATTTGGATATCGTCAATATTAAGCCATTCCATTACGAACTTGGCGAAACTGTCCACTTCGCCAGTTGTGTAAAAACGATGCACTGGTGGCACTTGTCTAGCATCGTCAGCTGTGCGACTCAATTTGAAATAATCTAACAATGTGCTAACTTCATTAATCGTTTCCACACCCGAATCAATTAATGTCACATCCGGTCCCATGACTGCTTTGATTTGGCGTTTCAATAATGGATAATGTGTGCAACCTAGAATCAATGTGTCCACACCACTACCATGAAAGTCCGCTAATTGCTGCTGAATAACCGCCGGTGTTTCTACTGAATCCATGCGATTAGCTTCGACAATCTGAACAAACTTAGGACACGCAACACTTGTGACCTGGAGGTGACTCGCTTTTTCCAAGAGAACATGTTCGTATAATTCACTATTGACTGTGCCTTGCGTACCGATTATACCAATGCGATGGTTCTGTGTTTGCTTAATGGCAGCGCGGCTTCCCGGATGAATCACTCCGACAACCGGAATGTCTAGTGTCGCCCGAATCTCATCAAGTGCTGCAGCCGTACCGGTATTACACGCAATTACCAGCATCTTAATCCCTTTCTCCAACAAAAAACGGGTCAACTGCCATATATATGCTTTCACTTCTTCAAGCGGTCGTGGACCGTAAGGACAGCGGGCACTGTCTCCCAAATAAATAACCGATTCATTCGGCAACTGCTTCAAACTTTGTTTGACAACAGTTAACCCTCCAAAGCCCGAATCAATAAATCCAATAGGTAAATGTTTCATATTCTAACCTCTTCTTTAATTCTAGCTACATTCTAGCATATTTCTGACAAATTTACTCTTGAAGTCACTTCATATTTTCAAGATTTTTTATAAAATTTCATAAAAAAACACGATAGTGAATGCAAGCTTAATCGTTCGCTTCTCCTATCGTGTTTCGAATCTTTTTTGCCTATTTCAGTACTTCCCAAATAGTAGCCGGAACGTTTGTCGTAAAGTTATTCGGGTTGTAGTCATTGAAAGAACTGAAGCGCATTGTTGTAATCAACTGAATGGAATCGTCTGAAGCGACTACACTCCAATAATATACACCAATCAAACGTAATGTTGCCTTGTCAACAATGTAATCAATACCGTAAAGTGCTTCTTCATCTCTTGATAATCTCGATACATCAAAGGCACCTGCGGCAGCAGCAAAACTTTCATAATCACTCTCGAATTGATGACGATAATTTAAGATGGTTACTTCGCCTGTCTCTTCGTCAGGTTGTTGCTCTACTGTCGTCAAAGCATCGTAATGTTCAATGAACTGTTTCGTCGCATTGGCATAGTAATTGACAGCCTTGTCGTCTACTTGCTCTACCTTCTTGTCTTTATTCTCGCCATACAATTTGTTTTGGTAGTTCACTTGATAGTCCGCTAACTTCTCTTCTGCTACTTTACCTTGCACAATTAAATGCGGCTCTTGGTTGAGATAGTTGCCCAACTTCAACCATGTTGTCTGCTGTTCTTCTTCATAACCACGTTCGCTCAATGTTGTTTCGTAGAAGAATAACGGGTTCAAAAGATTGCCTTGTTTGAACTTGTCTAAGAAGTCTTCTTCAGTTGTTTCAACTGCTGCACCTTTTTGCTTGAGGTCTACTTTAACTTCTTTGAAGGCTTGGTCATACGTTGGGCGTGCTTGCACTTTCACTTGATATGTTGTGCCTAAGTCTTCTACTGTCCCTTCAAAAACAGCATTGGTAATCAAACCTTTGTCTTCATCAACTTGAAAATTGAAACCTAAATCAAATTTCGCATTCGGAGTCAACTCAACTGGTAAGTCCAACAAATTCGCTAGAACTTTTAGATGGTCTTCATGTGTAATTTTTTTGGAGATGAGTGGCTGACCCAAGCCGTCTGATAGTTCGAACTTCTCGCTACCCTCCAAGACAAATTTAATCAAATGCAAATAAATCGTCTGCATACGTCCGTTAGAAGTTTCTTTCCATTCATAATCATTCATGCGACTGTAAGCTTTGACTGCGCCTTCTTCCTTGTCCTCAGCTTCATCTTGCGTTAAGAAAAAGGACTGCTTCAATGTTTCGCCATTCACATCAGTTTCAGTTTCGGCATAATATTGCACTAAGCCACCGGCTGCATACTCTTCTTCATTCATCTGTTGTTTGCGATAATTAAAGGTATCTGTTGTAACCGTTGTGTTCACTGCCAGTTTAATTGCTTTCAAATTCTGATAAAAATCATTTACTTTAACTAATATGGATTGTTCGCGCTCTGAGCGTTGCGCCTGTTCTTCCAGAATATCGATACTGGCTTCGCGACTGTGTTGCTCGGCGCTTGCATCTCGCTCTGCAAATAATGGGTCTCCCCCTGATGTTCTGACATCCTCTTGGCATCCCGCTAATAATAAACATAAGCCAATTCCAACAATACTATATCTCTTTCTCAATGAGTTCACCTCTTGCCGTAATCTTTCACAAGTTTTAGTATAACTGAAATCCCTTTCTAACTCAATCTATTCTTTTGTTTGAGAACGTTTTGTGTCCATAAATAATTGAAAAGATTGTTGAACTTTTTTCATTATACCTTTATCGCTGTACAATAAGACACTTCCTTTGTACAACGCTGTCGATACGACTAGACAAGCCACTGCAAAAACAAGTGAAATAATCATTGATAGCCAAATTTCCGATTCACTTACCGTTTCAGCGGCAATGCGGTGTGGCATAACAAACGGCGTAAAGAATGGAATATGCGAGCCAATTCGAACAACCGGATTATTGGAAGACGCTGTTGCATACATACCAATATAGAAACCAGCAACTCCTAATAAGGTAATCGGCAAGACTGTTTTTTGAACGTCTTCAACTTTTGTAACCAATGATCCTAGGAAACCGGCAATGCAGGAGTACGTGATAATGCCGATAATCGCATAAATCATCGTCAGCCATACTGTGCTACCTACCATTGAGAGGATTTGTTTTACAATCATTTCCGTGATACCCAAACTAGCAGGAATTAAATTCCACGCATTGAAATACATGACCGCATGATAAATCGCAAATCCCATTACCAGATAGATGCCGAATTGGGTGAGAATTACCAACGCGATTCCGAGCATTTTGCCGAAGAAATGGGTAGTGGCGCTAACGCTGGATAAGACAATCTCCATAATCCGCGAGCCTTTCTCGGTAGCAATTTCTTGGGCGATGACGCTAACATAATTCATAATGAATATGAATACAACCATTGCCATCACATAAGCAATTCCTTTGTTCACGAAATACGTCCAATCCTCTGTCTTGGCTTCTTTCACTTCGCCCTCTTCCGTCAATTCCAAGTTGACCGTCTTCATATTGACACGATTGTTTTGGACATAATTGAGTTGTGCAGTCGTCAAACCGATACTTTCCAGTTTGTTGTTTTTCAAATAGTTTTCCAAAGTATTTTCTAAGCGCATTAACGAGATATCTTTCCCTGTTTTTTCACGGTAATAAGTGGTGCTAATGGTATCTTCTTTCACATCCATGACAATATACCCGTCGATTGCCCCGGCTGCTAATGCGCGTTTAGCTTCTTGCTCATCTGGCAAGTCAAAACGATACTGATTCTCTCCACCGTCCGTTTCAATCACTTGTTGCACTTGCGGTGTTGATGCAATAATCGCTACCGTTCCTTGTCTGGACGAAATTTGATCTTGTGCAATCAAGTAACTAACCCCTGCAATAATCGCAAACATAATCAGCGGCCCAAACACCATGAAAAAGAACGCCGGTGACATGACATTTTTGCGATAAACTTCCTTTACAACAATCCATAATTTACGATTCATGAGATTCACCTACTTTCAGTTTGAACACTTCCTCAAGTGTTGGCGGTTTTTGGCTAAAGGTACGGATATACTGCCCCTTCGTCACCTGCTCAAAAATCGACTTGCCATAATCTTCATGCGTTAATGTCAACAGGAAGTGTCCCGCTTTCAATTCGCGGACATTGTCCACGCCCTCTAAAGCGGATAATTGTTCGGCAGTCCAGTCCGGCGCTTCAATTTCCAACTTGATGCGTCCGAAACTCTCGCGCACTTCATCAATCGTGCCGTATAGCAGTTGTTCTCCATGATGAATCATGACCAGTTTGTCACAAATTTCCTCCACGTTATTCATATTATGACTGGAGAAAATAATCGCACTTCCTTTATCACGCAACGCCAATATGCCTTGCTTCAAAAAGTCGGCATTCACCGGATCCAATCCGCTAAAAGGTTCATCCAAAATAATTAATTTCGGTTCGTGAATTAAAGTGGCAATCAGTTGCACTTTTTGTTGATTCCCTTTTGATAAGGTTTTAATTTTATCAGTACGTTTCCCTTTTACGTTAAACCGCACAAGCCAATCATCCATTTTCTCGAGAATGTCTTTCCGTTTCATGCCACGCAATTCAGCAAAGTAAACAATTTGCTGTTCAATCGTCAATTTGTCATACAAACCACGTTCTTCCGGCAAATAACCCACTAAATCATATACTGAAGCATTCAATTCTTTTCCGTCCCATAACACCTCGCCATTACTTTCCGGGGTGAGGAAATCTAATATCATCCGGAAAATCGTCGTTTTACCCGAACCGTTTTGTCCGATGATTCCCATAATAGTGCCGCCTTCAATTGTAAATGACACGTCATTAACAGCGCGCAACTTCCCAAAGGTCTTTGTTAAGTGTCTTACTTCTAACATTTCATCACTCCTCTACTTCCAATTCACGAACGACGCCGTCTTCTGTTGCCTTAAACTCGACTTGCTGCCCTTCTTTTACAAACGGCAATTGTTCACTCAACTGGATAGGCGCACGGTATACTTTGCCATCCAACATGAAGTAATAAACGGTATTTCCATCAACAACCGTCGCTTGAATTTGCTCAATTTTCCCGGCAAAAACGACCAACGTTTCTTCTGTAATCTCTTCTTCATTCAATGTCAATTGGTTATCATTCACATACTGCTGTATCAAGCGATCCACATTGCTATCAATATAAACACGTTGATAATTCTGAACATCAATCAAAGCATACGACTTAATCAAACCGGAACTATCTTTCAATGACAGAATATACATTGGATTCCCTTTAATATTGATTAGTAACGGGAAGGTCGCTTTGTATCCTTTCTCTTGCACACTACCTTCAGCAGATTCCATTGCCGAGAATTCTTCAGCAGCCGTCACAGGAAACATTCTCGCTTCTTTGGTACGCATATTTACCAGCACGAAGCCGATATTTGACTCATCAGCTGCCACTGACGTAATCCCCGTGTACAAATACATATCATCATTTAACGGCAAGTAATTGTACCCTTCTGTCGGCATTGTTACGCCTTCTTTGGCAAAAAGAGAATTCCAAAAACCATTCTTGTATTCACCATTCATCTTCAATTGATGCAAAATCAACTCCGCCCCATAGACACGATCAACCCAAGTAGGAATATCCGCTAAAGCATAGCGAGTTGTTTCCCCTGTCATTGCGTTTAACGTAATTAAACCTGTCACTTCCGGTTCAGACAGGAAGAAATTACGCCCGTAAGTTGAAGCGATGTAGTACGGATTCCCCTCATCATCAATCTCGAATGACGGCTTATCGAACAAAGCAAACGGATAATTAAAGCGCAAATGACGTGTTACATCGCGGTCAAACAAATCAGCATCACTATATCGAATCGCTTGCTTCGGCGTTTCAACTGTAACGTCACCCGTTACCATGTCCACTTTCAAATAATTCGGAATCCCCTCTTGGAAATTGTTCAACCACTTGAAAAATCCGGCATACTCCAGCGGTGTCACACGAAAAGGATGATTGCGAACATTGACTTGTGTGTAATCACTTGCCGCCTCAAATTGCGACACTAGGTGAGAGAGTGCACCTATTTTGCGATTGCCAAGGCGAATTGCGGTATCGCGGTCAATTAGCGGTATTTCCTTTGTATTCGTTTCTCCGAAATCCGTTGAAAAATCCATCATCTGCACATCAATCATACCTGCATATTGCTTCGCAAAAAATAATGGTGAGAAGATAAATTGTCCTAATATAAAAATTAACCCCAGCACGAACCAAGGTAATACTAATAATTTGTAGCTCCAATTGAATTGAGGTAACTCACGCAAAGTAATCGCTTGAATCCCATCCGAAATCAATTTAATAATCACTAAACCGGCACAAATGATAAACAGAAATGTCCAAAACTGCATTGACGCATAATGAATAGGCGGTAAGACAATATAATAATAAACTGCGATTGCCACAGTAAATAAAATATAAAGGCTCGTTCGCCAACGTCTTGTCAGCGCTTTCTTTGCCCCTTTTTTAGTAGTGGCTGCTTTCACTGAATCTGTGACATCTTTCATATTGAATCCCCCTTTTTGTATAATTTTATGAAAATAATCACATTATAATTTTACCGTTTCGGTCAATATTTTGTCAATAAAAATCGGAATGCCATTGACGAGAATCAACAGGAACCTAAAGATTGAACGGAGCAAAAGACAGACTCCTCTCCTTTCTGTGTAAAATAAGATGAAACTACAAGATAGCCTCACACCGTAGCGTGTATGATGATTTCACACGCTTTACGAATTTAACCATAAAAAAATAGAACCAGGAGGAAATCCTGATTCTATCTTTCGTCAATCCAGACTATTCAAAACAGTCTAGTATTCAATCATGTGTAATGTATTAGTTTTCTCTCTTTTTGAAAACAATCACTGCTCCTGCGATTGCTAACAATGCTACCGGCAAGATAAATACTGTATTGAATTCGCCTGTCTTCGGTAGTTCTGGCTTCTCTTTCGTTGGCTCACACTTGTTCACAAATGTTCCGTCATTTGTATAAGATGTATTCGCCATCAAAGTATTCTTATCATTGTTTGTTACATCAATTGTTACAGTTACCACTGTTTTGTCGTAAATCACTTTAGGTGTTTTGCCTGGTAATTGACGAATTTGATAAGTTACTTTTTCCGCTTTATCGAAGACTTCTTTGTTAAAGACAACTTTACCATCTTTGCTTGTTGTTGTTTGAACTACTTTGCCGTCGCGTAACAATTCGAATTGTGTTGCTTCCGGCGCTACTTCACAGCCTTCGTTCTTCACTTTCGCTTCGATGATTACTTCAACCGGTGTCGGTTTGATACACTCGTTCGTGAATGCTGGTTCTTCCGACACTTTTGCTTCAAGTTTGTTCTCTTTTTTGTTTTCTGTTACTGATACTTTCACTTGTTTAGGTGTTTTATCGTACTTAACAAATGGTGTATCTTCTGCTACTTGGCGTACTGTATAGGTATTCTCGCCTGCTTTGTCGTAAGCAATTGGATCGAATGTAACTTTGCCATTTGGCTCAGCTTCTTTCGCTTGAATAACTTTACCGTCTTTGTCTACCAATTCCACTTTGATTTTGCCCACTACACAGCCTTCTGATTGAATCATTGCTGTAATGGTTGCGTTTGTTGGAGTTGGTGGTAAACATTCGTTGTTGAAGACAACTGTTTCAGGTGTAGTTGCTTCAAATTGGTTAGTCGTGTTGTTCAAGGTTACTGTTACGGCAACCGGTTTTTCTGCTTTGTCGTAACGAACGTGTGGTGTGTCTACAACGTCTTTTTGACGTAATTTGTAGTTGTAAGTTTTCGCCATGTTCAAGTTTGGTACGTTGAAGCTTACTTCACCTTTGTCGTTCGCTGTTGCGGTTGCGACTACTTGACCTTTGTCGTCTACCAATTCCACTTTCACCGGACCAACCACACAGCCTTCTGCTTTAACAGTCGCTTTGATTGTTGCGTTTGTTGGAGTTGGTGGTAAACATTCGTTGTTGAAGACAACTGTTTCAGGTGTAGTTGCTTCAAATTGGTTCGTTGTGTTGTTCAAGGTTACTGTTACGGCAACCGGTTTTTCTGCTTTGTCGTAACGAAC
>JAMXJH010000009.1 GCA_026131555.1 Aerococcaceae bacterium NML190073
TATATACTACCATAGCTCCCCCTGATTGTCAAGCGGTTCTCTTAACTTTTTTCGCTCCTCTTTGGGGCGCTCGTGTTAGCTTCCCTATACTAGCACCTTCTCACCCCCACTGTCAACTCTTTTTGGTGCTTTTTTTATTTCTTTTCAATTTATTCTTTATGTTATGTGGATTTTCGTTTAGTTATTTGTTATAATCCCATTGAAATCATTATAAACCGGAGGTTAGTCGAATGGCATTCTTTAATCAAGCAAACTGTTTATGGTTAACACCTCAAAGTGAGGACCCTGATACGATTCATCAATTGTTAGAGGTGGCGAGTCCAATCCAAGACAAACTCGTCCCTATGTTAGATCCTGTTTATATTATGAATGTGGTGGCACATTCACCTGTCTTCCGTTCGCTCATCCTGACGCATACTGGGAAGGTCTTGGTATCGACAAGGTCTGTGGCGTGGGTAGCTGAAGCTATTTTTGAACGACAGGGATTTCGCTATGATACTTGGAACGAGTTTTGGCAGAATGCATTGGCATTACCGCGCAAGACGTTTCCTTATGTGAACGGACGCACTGTGTACGTGAAAGTCACACGAGGGACGAAGGAGACGGATTGGTTGAATGTGTCGCAATGTGTGTCGATGGATATGTGGACGACTTTATACAATGGCGAAGCAACAACTCCTTGTGTGACGTTCTATTTCCGGCTGAAGCAGTGTGAGCAAACGTGCTTGGGAGTGCGATTATCGGAGCAATGCGCTGCTGTGGCTCGACAGTTGGGGTTAGCCATTCAATTGCGGGAGGCTTGGCATCGTTATTATGAGTCTTTAATGGCAAGACGGTTGCCGGCGTGGGTAGTGGAAGCCCGCGATGATTGGCAGGAACGGTTTGCCTTGTTGGTGGCGGGAGCCAAGCAGGAACTTACCATTGACCCGGAGTGGTTGGAAGTGTTTCACGTGTACAATACTATTTGGGCGTATGTGGAGCGAGGGAAGGCTTCTTCATTTGTTGTGGCTTCTGAGTTGTTGGCTCACAAATCTCTTGATCGCCTTTCTTTAAACGAGAGGCGGAACAAGAGGCGTAAAAATGGAGAGGAGGATACCGAGTAAACCCACCTCTGAGACACACACCAAAGTAAGTCTGCAACTAGCTCCTTCTATACGGAGAAGCCCCCACTCACTATCCAGTGAGTGGGGGCTTGTGTTTATTGCGTTAGTGTCGCGATGTCTGATGAGATACTCGCTGCTTTCTCATCAACATGTGAATATTATTTCTACAGGCACTGGCTTCTATAATGATACTTACAATGCCATGTTGTATATACCAAACTACGGGTATCCTCTTTCATGAGACGCCTCCTTCGTGATGTTTAGTGGTCGGGAAACCTACTTTAGTTTATCACTCTGAGAGGCTTTTTTATACAACGCTAAAGCTCTTTTGAACCACCAGCACAGCTGAGGTTTTTTGCAGGGAGCATCATTGCTGCCCGATTAACATATCTAACACATCATTCAGTGTTGCTTTGCCAAAATAATGACGGATATCCACCGGCTGTAGCGCTTCTTCCAATGCTTTCCTTGTATATCGCACGCCAATTAGGAGACGTTCAACTTCAGCTATTTCTCCTATTCCAAAAAAATCACCGTATATTTTGACATCTGTAATGTAGCCTTTTGCTACATTGAAACGGATATCGACTAAACCAAACGGAAACTTATGACTCTTACTAATTTCGAAAGCCGGCGATTTGCCGTAATTCCATTCCCAATTTCCGAAGCGTTCCGCACGAATCGCTTCCACTTTCGCCCAATCCGCCTCGGTCAAATGTAATTCCTTCACATCTTCACGCTTGTCCACATCAAAAATCGCCAACAATAACATATCTCGAAACTCTTCAGTCGTCATGTTCTGGTATTCGCGTGCCACGTATGGACGAATATTCGTGACGCGACTTCGAATAGATTTGATACCTTTCGATTCAATCTTTTCTTTGCGCGGTTTCAAAGCATTCGCAACTTCATTCAAGTTTGCGTCAAACAATATCGTGCCGTGCGCTGTCATTCTACCGTTTTTGGCATACATGGCATTGCCAGAAAATTTCTTGCCGTCAATTAACAAATCATTGCGCCCTTGAAGCTGTGCACCAGTTGCGCCCATTTTGTGCAAGGAATCAATGACCGGCTTCGTAAAACTGACAAAATCGTGGAACGAACCGTCATCATCTTTGATAAAGCAAAAAGAAAAGTTACCTCTATCTTGATAAACCGCTCCACCTCCCGACATTCGTCGTACGACTTGAATGTCTTTGGATTCTACATACGCTTGATTTACTTCTTCAATCGTATTCTGATTGCGGCCAACAATCACGCAAGGATCATTGATATAAAATAACAAGATCGGCTCGTCTACTAAACGATTCTCCACTAAATAGGTCTCCAACGCAATATTGCGACTCGCATCATAACAATTTCCATTATCTACAAAATACATTCCGTTCCCCCTACTGTCTCACTGCGTACACTGCACCGGGTTCCGCCTTAACAAGCGAAATCTTCGTGTCTAAACTTTCCCTAATTTGCGCCAAAATCCGTCCCGCATCTGCTTGTGGTGCAATATGCGACGCAATGACTCGCTTCACTTGTGCTTCGTTTGCCAGTTGCGCCACTTCCTGTGCAATCAGATGAATACCATTTCTCCCTACTTCATTCGGGAAAGCGCAGTCCGCTAATAAGACATCTGCATTTTGCGAGAAAGGAACTAACGCGTTGCACCAGCCGCTATCTGCTGTAAACACTAGCACCTCGCCGGTTGCAACTTCTTCAATACGCACGGCGTAACATTCGATGGGATGTACCGTCAAACAGAAACTTAAGCGAAATGCTCCCAAATCCAATACCTCATCCGGTTGATAAGCTTGCGGTTCACTCGTTTCGCCAATCATCAATAGTTTGCGCACTTTTGCATTGGGATGCAAATATATCGGCACCGGCGCATGCTTGGCAAGCGGTTGGCGCAACATCAATAAATGTTGGTAAATCCCTAGGTCTGCCGTATGATCCGCATGGTCGTGCGTAATGACAATCGCATTCAAGTCGCTGACATCCATCTGCTGTTCCAATGCCAATGCCGATCCACTCCCGGCATCTAACAAAAAAGTATACGCTCCGTCTTGCGAGGTCACTAAGTATGAAGTTGTGCCGTTTTTGCCGGAAGGGTAACCTCCCGCGCTGCCTAGACAAGTTAGTTTCATAATTGTTCCGCCCTTCTATGCGTTTGCGTAAATTTGCGCGACAGTTTCCTTGTTCAAGCGTTTCAGAATCGCCGTTACTAATTGCACCGTATGTTTGAAGTCATCCTCATGAATAATCGAGGTATGTGAGTGTAAATAGCGTACCGGAATAGTAATCGCAATCGACGGTATTCCGTTCAAACTTTGATGTTGCGCACCGGCATCCGTTCCGCCACCTTTAATCACTGTATATTGGAAAGGAATTCCTTCTTCCTCGGCAATATCGACAACAAAGTCGCGGAAACCTTTTTGCGGAATCATCGACGCATCATAGATCAAAATTTGCGGTCCTTTGCCGAGTTCACTATCCGCTTCTTGCGGCGTCATTCCCGGTGTATCGCCGGCGGTTCCCGTATCCAAAGCAATGGAAATATCCGGACAAATCATGTGCGTTGCTACTTTTGCCCCACGCAAACCGACCTCTTCTTGAACGTTCGCACCCGTGAACAAGACGGTTTCATGTCCGTGTTCATGCGCATACTTCAGCACTTCAAGCGCAACCGCAACGCCGATACGATTATCCCAAGCCTTCCCTAACAAAAACGGTGTCCCGTTCATGCGCTGATATTCAATATAAGGCGTTATCATATCCCCGGGGCGAATGCCCCACTCCAGCACCTGCTCCTTAGAACTCGCACCTAAATCAATGAAAACATCCGCTAAGTCAATCGGCGCTTTGCGCGCTTCCGGCGTTAACACATGGGGCGGTTTAGACCCTGTTACCCCACGGAACACTTTGCCTTCACGTGTCGTAATATCGACTTGTTGAGCCAAAACCACTTGACTCCACCAGCCACCAATCGGCACGAACTTGATGAACCCTTTATCTGTGATTTGGCTGACCATGAAGCCGACCTCATCCAAATGCGCTGCCATCATGACACGCGGACCGTCCGCATGACCCGTATGCTGTGCAAAAATACCGCCCAAACCATCTTGAACGAAATTTTCCGCATACGGTGTAGCTAGCTCTTTGAACAAGTGCCGCACTTGCGCTTCATGACCACCGATTCCCTTGACTTCACTTAATTGTTTCAATAATTGTTCATTCGTTTCCATTCAGTTGCTCCTTTTGTTCTAAATATTGCGCCAGCACATAGCTGAATTCCGCTTGTGTCATCCGTTTCATATCGAAAAGATTCGGCACCTGCTTTGTCGTTGGCCGAACGCTGTACTCCACTTTGAAATCATATGATTTCAGCGTTGTCGCTCCCTCGCCCAATAAATTCCAATTGACGTTTTCTGTCACACCTTCTAAAGTTGCTCGATATGCTTGCGTTGCTTCATTATAGAAAAGTTGAATTTTTTTGAGTTTGTTGGCGATATCCGTTCCATCCAGTTGCATTGTTCGATTGAAATCAGCCGTTCCTAACAAAGCTTCCTTCAACTGCGTCAATTGAGATGGCGATTGTTCCAATTCTGCGTGGACGCGCACTTTGAACTGGCTATTCGCATTCGCTTTTGCTACTTGCAATTTAGGCGCCGATTGAATTTGCCACCGTCGCGAGTCGTCCTTCCCACGCAAAAATGTTAAATCCAACTGATAATCCAACGCTAAAAACGGTTGATTCTCGAACAAATATTCAGGGATCGCCAATTTTTCCAATGAGAGGAAGTGCATCTCTTCAACTTGATGCAATTGTTGTGCGGGAATTTCGTTAAATTTCGCCTTACTCGGCAATAAATGCAATAGCGACAACCATTGCTCCTGTTTCACACCGGACGTAACGTGCGAAGAATCCAATGCCACATAATAATCTTCGTAGGCGTTCATTTCATCGTGCATACTCGCCGGAAACTGCGGTTGCTTAAAGAATGCCATCGATTGCAAAAAAGCAAACTGCCTAGCATAAACTAGACTGAAATGATTGTAGCTTATCAACTCTAACCGATAGTGGCTGGGAGCGGCATTCCGATAATAGAAATCAAAAACAAGCTGAGCATCTCCTGTTCGTTGGTCACCCACAATGGTTACTTGCGCCATTTTTTGCTGATTGCGAATATTCGATAACACATACTGAACCTCATACTGTTCCATCGACTCCAACTGTTGCAGTTGCGTCATCAAATGCTCTTGTTCCGTTTGCTCAGACGCTTGTTCAACTCTTGATTCCACTTGCGATTGCGCGCACACTAAGGGGGTATGCCATTGTCCAACTAGCGCCAGGCACATCACTACTATACACCACCGTTTCATAAGCCACCTCCATTCTTCCCTCTATCATACCAAAAAAATAAAGCAACTACATTAAAAAAATCTTTTACCCACAACTTTTACGCTATCTATTTGAGAGGCTTCATCCGCCACAGCTCCCACTTTCTTTAACAAAAAAAGCCGAGGAATTGTCCCTCAGCTTTTGTATGTTTGGAATTACTCTGCCATCAATTCAGCTTTGATTGTTTCGGTGTTGCCTAAACGCGCTGCGTTAATCAATTCTGTTGCATATGCTTTAAATGCATCCGCTGTGTTTGTTGCACCGGAAACTACATCTACGTCTGCTGATTGTTTCTTCACTAAATCTTCGTTAAGAGCTTTCACCGCATCCGCGAATGAAACTTTAGATTTTTCCGCCATCATCTTGTTGTAGTCGGCATCTTCTGTTTTGAGTTTGCCTTCTGCGTTCTTCATGTCATAGTTCGATTCAGTAATTTTACCGTCTTTAACTACTAATTTGAAGACGTGCATCCAACCGCGTTCATCTGCTGGTGTTTCTAACATGTATTCACCGTCTTGCAATGGCAATTCGTCAATATTAATTTCTTCCGTCTTGCCTTCTGCCGCTGCTTTCAGCAAAGCAGTCGCCGACAATTTGAATTTCTTAGATGTGCTAGTAGCGCCTGTCACAACATCAACTTCTGCTGATTGAGCTTTCACTAAAGCTTCATCCAATTTCATCATTGCTTCTTTGCCGGAAACGCCTGATGCAGCTTTCATTTTTTCGTTATATTGTGCATCGTCAGACTTTTTGTCGCCTTTGTCATTCACATAATCCATTGATGATGACTCAATTTTGCCATCCTTAACAACGATTGTGTGTTTCAATGACCAACCGTATTTATCAACATTTGAAACAGCTGTATATTCACCGTCTTGTAACTTCATATCCTCTGCTGATACAGAACCTACAAAGCTTCCTAACGCTAATACTGAAGCAAACGTAATCGTGCCTTTTAATAATGCTTTTCTTAAATTCATCGAAAAGTCCTCCTTTGTGTTTGTTGACATGTGATATTTCTATCAAATAGTCGATGTCATCACTATACACTTTTTTTGTAGCAATGTCTAGTCTGCATATCTAACAGTACACTTCCATTCCTAACAAATCGCAAGAAGTTTCACGATAGTGATTACTCGTTATTGTTGACCGCTTTCCTTAATCTTCTGCTCCATCTCTTCTTCCAATGCTTTCATTTCCGCAAAAAGTTTCGCTGCTCGCTCTAGAGCGTCCGCTGTCACTTCTTCGCTTACTGCTTTGGCTTCTTCTTCTGATAATCCAGCGTATTTAGCATCCAAAGCTGCTTGCGCGGCAATCGCTTCTTTTTCCAAAGCAATCCATTTCTCCTGAATGGTCTTACCGAATAAATCCGGATATTGTGTGACCATTTCATCGATGTGTTGAGCAACCCAATACCATGAATTTGGATCATACTCATGTGTTTGCGGGTGGAACGATTCGTGGGTTTCGGTAATATTCCCGTAGAATGGGATATACGGTGCATTGCGGGTACGACCTAAACCGAGCCACATGACACCCCCGAAGGATGCCGGTAAATCCGATTTAATTTGGTACACATGGGCATCAATGACATTCTCGTTACCTAAAGCATATTTATAACGCTGTTCTTCTTCAGGCGTTAATTCTTTATCTTTGTCATCGTCGCCATTACGCACCTTGCCGATTTCATCATCCGGACTGAATTCCGGTAAGTGCTCAAAGCGATTCCGTTGGATAGCTAGCGCATCTTCTACCGTGTACTTACGCGTAGCATCTGTCGGTTCTCGTAATAAATCATATACTTCATCTTCGTATTGAACCGGTGAATCCGGATCCAACAATTTGATTCCCGCATACACACGTGAACGGTTACCTTCTGCGTACTCTTCCGGTCCGTAAGATTTAGCAATATGGAATTGCCCATCTCTTTCGACATAGCTATTCGCTTTGCGCGCTACTTCCTCAACATCGGATGAAGCAATCACATTCTCAGTATCGGAGAAGTCAACGTGTCCTAAGAAATAAGTATTAGGGAATACCGCAAATTTGTCATCAGGAAATTTAATCGCCACATACTGGTGTCCGGAAAGAATCTCCATATACCAGATTTCGTCTTTGTCCGCAACGACAACAATGTTACCTTCCGCCGAACCTTTCTCACTCACTACTTTCCCAATGAGTTCAATTCCTTCACGCGCTGTCTTCACTCTCGGCAATACCAAATCAATCAGAATTGCTTCTGCCAATCCATCTTCGACTAGCGGGTCGACTTCCAATACTTTCTCATTCGGAACGGCTGTCACGGTTCCGGTCATCGATACGCCATACTCATTGAAACCATGCGCTCCATAAATCCCTTCTCCTGTTCCTCGCGTCGCATCCGGTACGGATAGATATTTATATTCTTGAGGTTCATGAGCGTACTTGAAGCCCGTGTATTCATCTTCTAGCATATCCCCTTCTTTATAGGTTTTTGCTTCATTGATGATAAAGTTCTTATTGTGTTTCCCGCTGTTCGGCGGGAATGGATAGTCCTCTGTTCGTCCATATAGCGCCGAACCATCTGCTGTTAAGTCTTTCCCGATAATAAACGCTGAGCACGCATTAACAAATTGAGCCGGCAATGCAAAAAAGCACACAATTACGATGATGAATAATCGTTTCCAAGTTTTCATCCTATTTATTCCCCTTTCTTAGTTGACCTGTGCTTGACCCTATGAAACTTCTTGCTTGCATCTCCTATTATAAACTTCCCTACCTCTTTTTTGCAAACGCTTGCACTCGAAAAAGAGCACACATCCTATATAATGTATGCTCTCTGAATATTTACTTCATCTATTATGAAATTTGCATTAGAAACGGCGTTGCATCACGGTTTCCATCAATTGACGTATTTCTTGCCGATATGGACTTGCCGTTAATTTCTCCAGGCGTTGAAAGGCTTTTTGCAGATAGGACTCGACCAATGCTTCCGTGCGTTCATACGCCTTGTATTCTGTTAAATAGTAGTGCAGTTCCGACAATTCTGCCTCACTCCAAGGTTCGCCTTTCGGCTTAAGTAGCGGACGAACTTTTGAGTGCGGTTCGTTCATCGCCAAAATCAAAGGTGCAGTGTAAACACCATTTTGTACGTCTTGCAGTTGAGGTTTGCCGGCTTGTTGCGCGGATACTTGATAATCAATTAAGTCGTCCGTCAACTGGAATGCCATCCCAATCGCCTGCCCAATATAGAAGGCTTGCTTATTCGCACTCGCCGAATGCGTATTGTCATAATATCCGGCAAATGTAGACGCCGCAAATAACAGCCCCGTTTTGCCACGGATTTGGCGCAAGTAATCGTACATTGACATGTCAGTGCGAAACTGATTCGCTAATTGATTCAACTCCCCAACTAGAATACTTTCAAGCACCCAATGGTCAATTGGGTTCACATCCACATCCACCGCTTGCTGACCTTTACTTGCCAGACGTGCCGCATAAGTCATCAAATAGTCCCCTGCATAAATTGCCATGCGATTAGAATGTTGCTGATGTAAAGTCATAATCCCACGCCTCGTATCCGCGCCGTCAATGACATCATCATGAATCAATGTCGCCAAGTGCAAGACCTCGATTGCTGCCGCCAAGTACAATTTAGATTTAGGAATATGCCCGTAACACAATTTCGCAAACATCAAACATAAACCTGAACGCAAATATTTGCCGGGCGCTTGAATATATTCCATAATTTTCGCTTCAACGTCAGGCATCTTAATACGCAATTCCGTCAACATAATACGCCTTACTTCCGCCAATTCACGCTGAATATCCGGATAAGCGTCCCAAATTGCATGTACCATTCTCTCTATCCTCTCTTAATCAAAAAAGGGCTGAAACTTCTCACAGCCCTTTTCCATCATTGTGTTTACTTGCTATTAGACGGCTCGTAAATATGTCTCGGTTCCCCGTAAATGAGGCGATCTAATTTTTTGTCGAGCCATGGCTGAATCCAATAATCTAGACCAAATGCACGTCCTGAGCCATTCATCAGCGCAACCGCAACAGGTACGAACCACATATTTACCCAATAAAACATACCGGACAAGCAGAACATAGTCACTAACATAATCGTTCCGGCATTCACTAACCATACGAATGCTCCGGCAATGAGCGCTAAACCAATCGCAATCTCCACGAACGTCATAAATTTCTGCATAAAGAATGCAACATCACGATTCGGCATCATCACCTTCATAATTGCAGCGAACCAATCCGGCATCTTATCCAAAACAGGCATCGGACTTTCGCCGTATGCATAGTTCAAACTGAACACCGTGTGCGCTGCTTCCGCAACTACTTCTGAAGCGCCGCTCGCAGCGTCTGCCGCAGCTGAAGCCCCTGAAGTTGTTGCTTCTTGCAACCATTCGAATGGGAAAACTAGTTTCTCATCACTCAACCATGATGTTGTGCCAAACCAGCCGAATGCTTTCTTAAACCCTTCATACAACCACATTGAACCGTAGAAAATTCGTAGCGGTACCGACCATAACACATTACCATGCGTCGCCAAATGCTTTCTGAAGATGTTTCTGCCATCTTTTATCTCGAAAAATTCATGTTGAACATACGTTACCATGTAGTAGAAGCTGCGAATTGTGAAGAAGTACAACAAATTCACTAAATGCTTCACCAACATCGCCATAAAACCTGAAAGATGGAACTTGTCCATTAAGTAAGCAACGCCATAACGTGAACCAATCGACACCATAAAGCCGTCATATTTCCCTTTGAATGCGTGCTTCTCGCCACCTTTAATAGCTGCGATGATGTTAACGGCCGCTGTGTGTCCTGTCTGTTCCGCTGCTTGCACAATTTGCGGCACAGGTTGATTGTCATTCGCCGCATCTTCAAAGTAAACTAAGTCACCGGCAATATAGACATTTTCTTTATCTTTGGCTTCCATGTACTGATTGGCAACAAGGCGACCGGCACGACCTTTCTCGATGCCGAATTCTGCGGTATCCGTATTGGCTTGCACACCTGCTGTCCAAATAGTCGTATGTGTCGGAATGCTTGCTCCGGAAGCTAATTGTACGCGATCCGGCAATACTTCCACAATGCCATCACCGATTGTTACGTGAATACCTACACGCTCCATATACTTCAACGCTTTGGTCTGCTCCTTCTCTGTTACCATCTGCAAAATCTTCGGACCTGCTTCAACTAAATGAACAGAGAATTCAGCCGGATTGAGTTTGTAGTCTTTTGCCAAGCGCGGTACCCATTCAACCAACTCGCCGACCATCTCCACTCCGGTAAAGCCGGCGCCACAAACTAGGAATGATAAGAGCGCGCGACGCTTTGCTTCATCATGCTCGCGTGAAGCTTTGTAAACGGAATTGATAATATGCTCACGAATCGCTTCCGCTGCTTCAATTGACCATAATGTAAAGCCGTGTTCTTTTACGCCTTTCACACCGAAGTCGTTTGCTTCGCCCCCCATTGCTAATAGCAAGTAGTCATACTTGAATGTGTGATGCTCCGCAATGACTTCTTTCTTGTCGTAATCCACTTTAACGACTTTATCCGTCACCAAATCAACTTTCTTCGTCTTATTGAAAATACGACGCAAATCATATTTGATGGCATTAGGTTCCACACGTCCGCCTGCAACTTCATGAAGTTCAGTCATGTAAGTATGGAACGAATTTTTGTCAATCAATGTAATATTCACTGATTCATCTTTCTTGAATGTTTTGCCCAGTTTGCGAGCTGCGGCGATTCCCGCATAGCCTGCACCGACAATGACGATTTCTTTTGTCACGATAATTCCCCTTCTCTATTTCTATTACTGTACCGCCAAATTATAGCGTATTTCTTCACAATCTACAATCATATTTTTGTTCATGCCAAAAAAAGAGCCAGGCAAGCGCCTAACTCTTCATGGTGTCTTTACTCTGCTGATTCAGACGAACTTTCTTCTGTTGATTCTGTTGAAGTTTCTGACTCAGAAATAGACGATGCATCGCTTGATGCTTCTTCTTGAGGCGCTTTGTAATCCAATAAGTCTTTAATGGCATCTTTCAAATCATCTGCTTTAATATCTACTTTCGCCTTCTTCACTAAGTCGCTTAAGATTGTGTTCTGTGTCGTTGCATCGACTAATTTACTGTTTAAGTATAATTCTTTAATTTCATCTTTGTTCGCTTCAGCGTAAGGTGCTTTCTCGCCGTTTTTGATTGTTTTGATGACATGGTAACCGAATTGGCTCTTCACAGGTGTTTGTCCGAGTTCACCATTCTTCAATGCTCTGACGCCTTCTTCAAATTCCGCTACCATCTGCCCTGAATTGAACGGTGGTAACAATCCCCCGTTAGAGGCTGTTCCGTCTTTCGATACTTGGCGTGCTACATCTTCAAAGGTTTCGCCTTTATTGATTCGCTCAATGGCTGCTTTCGCTTCTTCTTCTGTATCTACCAAAATATGTTGCGCCTCCATCGGTGCTTTGTATTCTTTTTCATAGTAAGCTTGGATTGCTTCTTCTGACATATCTAAGTTGCTTTCAATCGCCGCTCGGAATAATTGTTGCACGTATAATTGGTGTTTGTAATCTTCCAGCGTCCCTAATTTACGCTTGGCTAATTCCGCCTTCAAGGCTTCTTCGCCACCCATTTTTTGGATTTGCTTAGTTAATTCTTCTTCGGTTTTTCCTTTTATTTCATCCAAGTTGGTGACACTTTGTTCCAACACGTTTTGAATAATTAAGGTACGCAAAGTTGTTGCACCGTAAGTTCTCTTCAAGTCTTGGTAGAACTCCTCTTGCGTAATTGATTTGTCGCCGACAGTTGCAATTACCGGCGAATCTGTCGAATTCGCTTTAGTTGCTTGACCACAACCCGCTAGAATTGCCATAGAGGCTAATGTTGCTACTAATAATCGTTTCTTCATTTGTTCCATCCTACTCCTATTTGGTTAATTTTTCACTTTACACACTATACCACATTCTTAATGAAAATAGACGTTTTTTACCGTTTTTTCATCAAAAAGTTGCATTTTCTCCATGTTTTAGAAATCGGATAAGTGTTCGTCCAAATTTCCTTTCAAAGTGTTTATTCTCGCTTGAACGCGACGAAAGCGCGGACGATTCGCTTCTTCGAATTGGCGCAATTCCGTCTTCACTTGTTGTGTCACTTTTTGTGCGAGGGGTAATACGTCGTGCATTAAATGTTGAAACGATGCTTGTGCACGTTCCAAATCTTCTTGCACAATACCGGCGTCTTCTTGCACTTGCGCCACGTAATTTGTCAATAATTGGCGAGTTTCCTGTCCGCTTCTTTTCGCCGTCAACAAGGTATAAGTGCCACCTATCAGTGCACCCCAGAAGAAACCTGAACTAAATTTTCCCATCTTAATGCCTCCTTATTGAATGTGATTTGCAATTTTGTCAGCGAGCGCTTGAAATTCCTCGCTTGAGTATTGCCCCGTACGATTCTCAAACTGCATTTGGAAACCTTCATGGTGCGTGTAACGCGGAATTAAATGCACGTGCGAATGAAACACACTTTGATAAGCGACTTCACCATTGTTATTGACAATATTCAAGCCTTTCATGTCCGGAAAAGCTGCTCGCAACGCTTGTGCAATCTTCGGTACGCGACTAAATACGGTCGCCGCCAACGCTTCATCGTACTCGAACATATCTGTCACATGGCGCTTAGGAATCACCAACGTGTGCCCCTGTGTCACTTGCGAAATATCTAGAAAAGCGTACGCTTCCTCATCTTCGTACACTTTGGCAGAAGGAATCTCTCCTGCTATGATTTTGCAAAAAATACAATCTGTCATTTCAAACCCTCCTATATCAGTGCTCTTGTAACAAGCATACCATATTTGAGCGTGGCGATAAACAATATTCAGTTGTATAACTCACCTAAAGATGATAAAATATGAGGTGGCTTAGCGCCAACTACCAACATGCCACCATAGTGTAATGGATATCACGCAAGATTCCGGTTCTTGAAATGGGGGTTCGATTCCCTCTGGTGGTGTAAATTAATCTAACTATATTAAAACCGCTCACTGCATCGTGAGCGGTTCTTATTTATATGCTTATCACTTAAACGGTAGTTGTGTCTCCCGGTGTTTCTTTGGCTTTTGCTTGATATCGTATCATACCTCTACGAAGTACTCCTATCTGTTCCACAACTAATGAACGAATAAGGATTCTAATCACTCGATTACAAGCGATTCTGAACAGAATGACCCGCGCGGGAAGCCGGAAACTCTTGTCAATGGCAAAATACAGTGTGATGCACATCGAATACTGCTATCAAAGGAATACGTTCATTATAGTAAGCGGCACGAGTTGCTTCTACTTGTCTATCGCGTCATTGTCAAGCCTCCAACAATTCACTGTATGCTTAGTTCATCAGATGTATAATGATTTGTTCTGAATTTTGCTCACGAAAACCATGATAATTCAAAAAAGAAACCCCGCAAATATTACCTGCCTACTGATAGCGCATATGATATTGTCATTTAGATTGTCTTATTTTAATCATCATTTCAACTTGCAGCTATTTCTACATAAAGCTATAATAAAAACATAAAAAATCAAGTAAGGTGGTATTTTATGAAAAAAATATTGAGTGCTATTGTAGTTGTATTATTATTCTCCTTCCCAGCAAAAGCTTTTTCAGAACCAGACGGGGTTCTGCTTGGAAGCGAACTTAGAAGTGGTGAATATACCTCTATTGGTGGCGCAAGCATTAAAGTTGAACAAACTCTTATAAATAAAATTATTGAAACAAAATCCCTAGACAATAGTTTAATTCCTATTTTATTTAGCGCCCTAGCTAACGAAAACTTATCTATTTACAACGAAATAAATTCCGATATTAGCTTTAAAACCGATGAAATAATAATCAGGGGTAACTCGACACCTATCAACATATATAGCGGCGATGATATTGAAAAAGGTTTTCCACAGGGGAGAATATATCGGGTAATAGGAGTTGAAACACCCGGGGAACAATATTTAGGAATTATTTTCCCATATAATGAAAAACATTTTTATACTATCGTAGTCAACGAATGGGGAATCGCTTTGCAAAAATATGTTCCCGTAGATTTATTTGATCGTTATTACGAACTTGAAAAAAGACAAGCTGAACTAAATCTCGAAAATGCGCTAGATGCACTGGAAAACGCATACGAGAAAAAACCATCTCCGCCATCTTTTGATTCCAATAACAACTAGATAAAATACGTCTTTTATCAACATTACAACCTTTTATTAAAATACCCTCACTTTATTGTGAGGGTATTTATTTTTATACCTTTTCTGTCAAAATATCTGTTTCCTTGCACCGCTCAGAAATACTTCCTACTCCCCTGCCATACCGGCTTTAGTGAAATGTTTGCGTAAGATATATTGTCCGAATAGTCCGCCGATAAGAGCGCCGATAGCGACTATTCCAAGTAGAAACGCAACATTGCTCACATTGAACTCTACCATGACATTGTTGACATACGTCATGTCTTTCCCTTTATCCAATAGGCGTTGCACATAAGCTTCACGTGCCACCCACATCAAAATAATCGGACCTAAATTACCGAACGAAAACACGATATACGACAACAAGTTACCTTGCTTGCTCTGATAGTTGCCCATTTTGCCAATGGAATCTGCGAGTACGCCGAAGACTAAACTCGGAATGAAAGATACGATGAAATGCCCTGAGAAAAAGAAGAAGCATGCCATCATCACACCGACTAAAGTAATCGCACCAAATTTCTGCACCTTTGAGATGAGCACCATGTAGACTGTGCCGGCGAATAAGGCGGTAAACGCCGGTGCCAACATCATATTTCCGCTGTGGATAATCACGACGCCGACTAATGTGCCCAATGCTACAAATAAGAAGTATAGAGCGGCATAAACACCTGTCGTCATCAAGTCTTTAATCGTTAATTGCTTCATGTAATTGCTCCTTTTCTTTAGTTAAGATGCCTTTTTCGAGGCGATAGACGATGTCTGCGCATGACGTGGTGCTCGGACGATGCGAGATTAGGAAGACTAAGCCTTGGCAATGCTCACGAATGACTTGCAACAAACTTGCTTCATTCAATGAATCCAAGTTGCTGGTCGGCTCGTCGAACACATAACAATCCGCTTGCTTTAACAAAGCGCGCGTCAATTCTAAACGTTGCAATTCCCCCGCAGAAAAAATCGGTTGTTCATTCTTCAATCGAGTGTCCAAACCCTGTGGCGTTGCGGCGATTTTGTCGGCGATATTGCATTGGCGCGCCGCTTGCCAAATCGCATCGTCCGTGATGTTGGAATTGCCTAATGTCAAGTTCTCTCGAATCGTTTGATTGAAGATTTGCGGCACTTGCGGAATATAGGCGAACTTCGTCTGCCACGCTTGCGGCGCCACTTCACTGAGCGACACACCATCGATTAGAATACGTCCATTGGTCACATCATACCAACGCATCAACAATTTCATCAGCGTGCTTTTGCCCGAACCGCTTGCACCGACAATGCCGATAATCTTGGCGCCACTAAACGCCACACTTAACTGCTCAAAAATCGCCTGCTCTCGATTCGCGTACTTAAAGCTGATGTTCTCAACCTCAATCACATTCACGTTCGGTGCTTGCAACTTACCCGTACGATTCGGTTCTGCTTCATCAAGCAAGTCGAAGACGTGACGCCCTGCATTGATTGCGCGCTTGAAACCAAGTGGTAAGCGACTCAATTCCAGAAACGGCGCAAACGACGTGCTGAATACGACGATTGCCGTTGTCGCTTGGGTAACGGTCAAATGACTTGCAGCAACACCACTCATCGCTAAAGTCGCGACAATCATCACTGCCAACCCAACGATTAAGAACGTGACGGAGGTCTGAATGAATTGCACCACTGCCACCTCACGCTCTCGCGCATTGACATCATGGCTATACTCTTCTAATGTCGCAAACCTAGCTTCTACTTGCTGATACTGCACCAATTCACGCACGCCACGCAAACTCTCCATGAACTGCGACAAATAAATCTTACGCGAAGCCGTTTGTTGCCGCAATAAAGGTTCTAATTTTTTTGCAAAAAAATTCGGAACGCCAATCGCCAACAACGCATACGTCACGCCGACAACCAGTGCCAGTTGCCACATAACCGTCGCGAAGTAAGGCAACATCAACAAGGTTACGCAAGAAGCTGTCAACACCGGCGGAATCGTATGGGCAAAGAAGACTTCCAACGCCTCGATGTCCTCGCCAATCATCTTGAGGAGTGCTCCACTATCTTGTGTGTCTAACTTCGAAGGCGCCAGGCGTCGCATTTTGGCGAAGGCGGCATTGCGATATTCCGCCAGTACCCGAAATGCAACGTAATGCCCGTAATAATGTTCGCCGTAGCGGAATGCACCGCGAGCCAGTGCTAAACCGATTAGAATCGCCAGCGCGCTCCAGTGCGGTGCGCCCGCTTGAAACACCAAGTGCAGAATATACGCCGGAATCAGAATGGTCGCTAAGAAACCCAACACGGCAAAAGCAACCGCAACATAAATATAACGCAACAAATGGCGCATGGAGGCAAAGAGTTTGCGCACCATTTGCAAGGTACTCAAAGATTGATTAGTTGACATAGAGCATCGCCTCCAATTCTGCTTGTGTTTGTGCCAATTGTTTGAATGCCTCATTGCTTGCAAGCAACTCATCAGGCGTTCCTAATTGCGTTTGATAGCCTTGATCCATAAACAACACTTGGTCGGCTTGTAAGACTTGTTTCATTTTGTGCGAGATAAAGATAACAATGGCATCTTCTGCTGTTAGGCGAATTAAATCAAAGATTGCTTGTTCATTCTCACTGTCAATGCTTGAGGTCATCTCATCAAAAATATACACCGCTCGCTTCGACAATAATGCTCGCGCACAAATGATTTGCTGGCGTTGCCCCGGTGATAAGTGCGCACCATTCTCGCCGGCAATCGTGTCCAAACCTTCCGGCAACTCTTGCACGAATGTCAAGACACCTTGCAATGCCATCCATTCTTCCACTTCTTGGCGCGAGAAACTCGTCCCCATTACCAAGTTCTCGTAAATGCTGGTGTTGAACACATAACTGCTCGGCGACACATAGACAAGCATTTGCGACAAGGATTCCTTCGTTAAATCCATCATCGATTGCTGGTCGAAACGAATCTCCCCCGCTGTCGGCATTTCATAACCTAATAATAGACGTGCCAACGTTGTTTTGCCACGCCCGCTCTCGCCGGCAATCGCAAAAATGCTCCCCTTCTTCATTACAGCCGAAATGCCTTGTAAGATTGGCTTTTCTTCATAACTGAAATGAACTTCATGGACACTGACTTGGCTAATTTGCTGTATGCCCTCTGTTTCCGAGTCGGCAACGGTAGACTTTTGTAGGGAGGCAAGATCAAGGAAGCCGAAGATTCGGTCCGCCATCTTCGTGTTCATCATCAACAAATGCATGCAGTACCCCAATTCACGAATCGGCGCAAAAAATTCCGCTGCAATTAACACAAAGAAAACAATATGAAACAACGAAAGTTCCCCTGCAAACCAACTTTGCACAGCAAAGAAACCGGAAACCCCAACACCTAAGTACATGACCGCATCCATATAGCCGACAGATTGTAGCTGGAATCGCAACAAATCCATTGTCACTTGCCGAAAATGCTCGGCTTGATCAACGAAAGATTGCTCGTAACGCTCATCCGCACCATAAGAATAGAGAGTATTCATCCCTTTCAAATCGTCAATGAACAGATTACCGACATCCATATAACTCGCCCAATAACGTTGCATAATTTCCTTAGACCGTTTCTGAATGAGCAAGATAGACACCGGAATAAACGGCAAACTCAATAAGAAAATCAGCCCTCCAACAGAGAAAAGAAAAGCAACAATCGCCAATACGGTCGCACAATTGGCAAAGGCGCGCAACGAAATCATTTTGTAAAGGCTATAATATGTGTCCAGACTGTCAATTCCTTGCGAAGCAACTGTCAACACATCCGCAACAGATACTTGAGAATCGAACTCCCCTTGACGCTGACGAAACACATCAAAGAATTGATGTTTGAGCTGGTTGCGCGCATATTGCGAAGCAACACCTTGATAGTTGCGCGCCAAAAGCGCCACCGTGAAACCAATTATATTTAGAACCGCCAACTGCATAATAAATAACGGCACCTGAACTGCTTGCTTGTGATAAAATTGCGCCAACGCCTGTGCAATCAACGCAAACGACAAAATTCGCATTACAAATTGTATCCACGCTAAGAAGCTGGCAATTTGCAAAGTGCGTTGATGTGGACCGAGCAACCGGTTCAAACGCCCACGCAACGCTTTGCGCCGCTCTCTTGTAATCTTCTGTTGATTCTGTGTCATAAATCCACCTCTCACTCATTGAAATCCCCTTCATTATCCAAGAGATAATCCACCTTTGTCAATGTATCACCGCTAAGTTGGAATTGTTACAATCTGTTTTTCCACGCAAAAAACACCCCAATCACACACGTGACTAAGGTGTCTGTCAATTCTTCTAAATCTTCAAAAATTTTCGTGTCGAACGTCTTGCACCGAGCATACCGAGCGCAATGCCGACAATCAATAGCAAGCTGCCAATTAAGGCAAAGAGCGGATACGTCGGCAACAAGACAAGATTGTTAATCCCTAACATTCTGCCGGCTGCTTCCTGCAACCAATAGTACACGCCGTAAAGCGCACCGAACGCCACACCTGCCCCAATCAAACCGATGAACGCTCCTTCCACACCGAACGGAGCACGGATGAAGCCGTTTGTCGCTCCCACCAGTCGCATAATTTCAATCTCCGTCTGCCGTGCAAAAATAGTCAGACGAATCGTGTTGGAAATGAGCATTACCGCAATCACCGTAAAGATGGTCGCAATAATCGCAATCACATAGCGAACGGCATCAACGGCATTGATGATGTTTTTGGCGTCAAGACTGCCGTAATTCGCTTCAGATACATAGGTTAATTTGCTGACAGCATCAGCAACTGCTTGAATATTATCTGTCTTATCAACATCCACCACGAACACATTGCGCAACGGATTGGCATCGCCTTGGAACAATTCAAATTCACTTCCGTAATACTTAATCGTATCCTCTAATTCCTGATCCTTTGTACGGTAGGTAATATTCACAACATGAGGAATTTTCTCGATTTCCGCCTTTGTCTTCGCTTCGTCCTGTTCATTGGCAGCAATATCCAAATACGCTCGCACTTGAATCGTTTGCTCGATTTCGGTTGTCACTTTTTGGACATTGGTCAAAATGACGACTAAACTTCCAATCATGAAGAGCGTCAGTGCCATCGTAAAAATTGATGCCAATGTCATCCAACCGTTTCGGAAAAGATGACGAAAACCGTCACGAATATGGCGAAAGAAGTTTCTAATGACTCTCATGGTAACCTCCTTTATATTCGTCAGCAACCACTCTGCCCGCATCCAAGCGCAAGACACGATGTTTGAACTGGTCTACTAATTTATCATTATGTGTTCCCATCAGAATTGTTGTCCCACTTTGGTTAATATTCTCTAAAACACGTTGAATGCCTAGTGCCGTTTCCGGGTCTAAGTTACCTGTCGGCTCATCGGCAATCAGAATGGTCGGTTTGTTCGCAATGGCGCGCGCAATCGCAATCCGCTGCTGTTCCCCGCCCGAAAGTTCATTTGGATACTGGTGAATTTTGTGGCGTAAACCGACTAAATCCAGGACTTCCATGACACGCTTCTTAATTTCACGTCCGCTTTTGCCTGTTACTTCCAGCGCATAAGCCACGTTCTCATAAACATTAAGCTTCGGCAATAGTTTGAAATCTTGGAAAACAACGCCAACGCTGCGGCGCAATTTAGGAATTTGACGATTCTTAATGTTCGTTACTTCAAATGCGCCTACCTTAATACGACCTGTGTCCGCTTCTTCTTCACGGTTCAACAATTTCATCAAGGTTGACTTCCCCGAACCGCTCGGTCCGATTAAATAAACGAACTCCCCTTGTTCAATTCTTAGCGAAACATTATTAACTGCGACAATGCCGTTATCATAACGTTTCGTGACATTACTTAATATAATCACTTGCTCACCTTCTTTTAATATGAATTGTTGTCTTCATTATCTTATCATAATTGAGTATGGGATATATCTCAACTCAGTTAAGCTTGTGTATCATCTTGAATGAGCCATTTCAAATACGCATCAATAAACCCGGTAATATCGCCGTCCATTACCGCTTGAGTATTGCCAACTTCGTAGTTCGTTCGATGGTCCTTAACCATCGAGTAAGGATGAAACACATAGGAACGGATTTGCGAACCCCATGCGATATCTTTTTGTTCGCCTTTAATCGCCGCAAGTTCCTTCGCTTTGTTTGCTTCTTCTAATTGATATAATTTAGCTTTCAACATATTCATCGCCAAATCACGGTTCTGGAATTGCGAACGTTGCGACTGGCTTTGTGTCACAATTCCTGTCGGAATGTGAGTAATTCGGATGGCGGATGACGTTTTGTTAATGTGCTGTCCGCCAGCACCACTCGCACGGTAAGTATCAATGCGCAAATCATCCGGATTGATTTCAATTTCAATCGTGTCATCCAACATCGGTGTGACTTCCACTGACGCAAAAGATGTGTGGCGACGACTATTTGAATCGAACGGTGAGATTCTCACTAAACGGTGTACACCTTTTTCTGATTTGAGGTAGCCGTAGGCATTGTGTCCTTCAATCTCGAGCGTGACGCTCTTAATTCCGGCTTCTTCTCCGTCTTGATAGTCAACCATCGTAACTTTGAAGCCGTTTTTGTCCGCCCAACGCTGATACATCCGTAGCAGCATACTGCCCCAGTCTTGTGATTCCGTACCACCGGCACCCGGATGAATTTCCAAAATCGCACTATTGGCATCGTGAGGTCCTGACAAAAGCAACTTCAGCTGGTAAGTGTCAATCGCTTGCTTCAGCGCATTTGCTTGTGCCACCGCTTCTTGATACATGTCCTCATCTTGAGATTCCTCATAGAGTTCGAGTGCCATCTCTATTTCTTCCAGTTGATGTGTCAAATCGTGAATCGTCTGATACGTCGATTTCGCTACATTCAGTTGTGCAATAATCTTTTGCGCCTGTTCATTATCATCCCAGAAATTCGGCATGCCCATCTGATGTTCATAATCCGCAATATCTGCTTCCAAAGCCTCTAAGTCAAAGAGACCCCCTGAAGCTTGTTAATTGCGCGTGCGCTTGTTCAATAAATTGCTTTAACTCATATAATTCCATAATTGTTACTCCTTCATCTCTCATCAAACAAAAAAATTCTCCGCCAAAAGTGCGATTATCTGCCGACCTTTCTTGGCTACTCTTTGTATTGTAGCACGACTCCCTTTGGACAACAAATAGATACTATCGGCGAGTAGAAAGTATTGCTTTCTTTCATTCTATCACACACAAGCAAATTATTAAGCAAAAAAAAGAGCTAGCCGAAGCTAGCCCCTTTAAGTATCCGATAGTGCCGTTTGCTTATATAGTTGTTTTGAACCCGCATGTTTAAGCAGGTGGGCTCCTCATTCACAATGTCTGACTTCCAAGTGAAAAGGCCTGTCATAGTTACGAATGTCTGGATCCCGATTATATATAGAAAAATGTTCGGTCAACACAGTGTATATATAACGAACACCTCAGAAAACTTCTTGTAAGCTTATTATAGCACGCCCGATTCAAAATGCAAGCGTTTTTCTAAGAAAATCAGTATAAGTCGTACACGATATCGAAGAGATCCGCTTCGGCGTCAATCTTAGCCTTGTTGCCGATTACGACCGTTGTCGCATCATTAAGTGCCTGCTGATAAGCTTGACTGAGCAATGCCAAATCGCGAGAAGTTGTCGCCAACACATCACGTTTGAGCTGCTCGATCTCTTGCGTGGTCGTACCCGTATGCAGCATCGCAAATGCCTTAAATCCTTTATCTGCTGCCGAAATAGGCTGTTCCAAATCACTCATGACACCAATCATGTACTTTGTTTCTTCCGAAGTCGATAGGTTAATATCGCTAATATATTCCGGCAATCGTTCATACACTGCCAACGTTTCACGAATATTCGGGTCACGATATGAACCTAGCAATACTTCCCCATTGCGCTTATGTGCAAAAAATGAGCCATACGCTCCACCTTTCACACGAATATTGTTCCATAAATAATCCAGACGCACAATGGAACTTAATACTTGGTTCACACCACTATACGTCAAACTGCCACGCGCATCTGTTGCCAAAGCAACATAATTGACATCTTGTGCGGTCACAAAAGCTTCACGTGCGCGCGTTCCTGCGGATATTTCGACAGGTTCTGCCAACGGTTCGTCAGGCATTGTTGCGAATATTTGCTCCAACACGTGTTTTACCTGTGCCGCACGTTCTGCACCCCCTATATAAAGAGCGTTGAGTCGACGTTTATTCCATAATTTCTTCATCAGTTGCTCCAGTCGCTCAACTACCTCACGCACACCGTCTTCTTTCAAGAAATCACGAATTTTTTTGAGATGATTGAATTGGTCAATACCCGCTACCAATTCATTCATCTTATAAAATGGACTCAATTGGCTGAGCGCACGGTTAATCGCAAGCGCATGGGCACTATAATTGATTGCTTGCTCAAAGTTCGCAATTGCACGTTGAACAACGGCTAACAAGTCTACCGACGAATCAAACTGCGTTCCCGACAAAATGCAATGCATCAATTCCAACAAGCGCTCAAATGAGTTTTCCAACGCTTTGCCATGCAATACAAAATATGGTGTAATCTTCCCTTGCTGGTCTTCGTACAGCGACACCTTGCCGTGAATGCCACCTGTATGCAAATCAATTTGTGTTTGCAAATCCGCAATATCATAAGCAGAGGTTGGTAATTTCGTAAATAATAGACTCAAATAATTCAGCCACAAATAATCTTCTTCCGCAAAATCTTGCACATCGAAATACAAGCCGACGTAATCAATTCCGGAGGTAAATTGCTCTGCATGATAGAAAGTAGTGTCCGCAAATAAAGATTCTTTCTTCAATGGATAATGTTCGACTTCCGTTGTCAAATCCTCGCGCGTTAAACTTGGAATTTTGGCAAGGTCTGCCGGATTATCCGGTGTTTCTTGGCGCATAATTAAGGCTTGTGTTGTGTCGACTATCTCAGAGAGTTGTTCCGGCGACAAGCTTGCTTTGTATGCCTGTAATGCCGCATGCAATTCTGCTTCAATAGCGTCATTTTTACCCGGTTCGGCAACCAATGTAATGTCCACATACCTTGGATTATTGAGCAACTTCCGTTCAATCAACTGTTCGAAATACCCTTCCTTAGCCAGTTCTGCTAATTGACTTAAGGGAGCATTAAATTCCAACGGTGTAAACGGCGACTTGCCATATAGCCATGTCTGTAAAACATTAATACCGTACAATACGCCGCGAGGATTGCTTTCCGAAATGACAGATTCGCGCAACTTGAACGTGTATTTATTCAAACTCGCTGCAATTCTATCTTGGTTAAGTCCCGTCTGAACAAGGTGACGCAACGTATCTTCTACAACTTCTTTGAAACGCGACATCTTATCCGCAGATGAATATTTCGCAATAATCGACAATGCATACGGGAAGCCTAATTCGTCTAAAGAACTTGTAATATCGCCTCCGATTTCCGCTTCAATCAAAGCTTTTTTCAATGGCGCTTGATTATTTCCCATCAGAATATCAAGCAATATTTTGAGCCCGTAATAATCTAAAATATCATTCGCCTCGGCAACGTGCCATGCGAGTGTTAAGTAATCCTTGTCTGTCGGCGAATCTCCGGCTGCCAGCGAGTAGGTTTCCTGATAAGAACCGGTAACCCCGTCTGTTAATGCCAATGTCAAATCGACGGCTTCGCCTTTTTTGTCCACCTTGGCAAAATATTCCTCCAACAAGTTAAAGGCAATGTCCGCATCCAAATCACCATACAAAATTGTCAGGGAATTAGTCGGGTGATAATAACGTTGATGAAACGCTAGAAATTCTTCTTGCGTTAGTGAAGGGATTGCCGAAGATAGTCCGCCGGAATCGAAACTATAGGTTGTATTCGGGTACAAATGATGTGCGATACTCTTCATCAATTGGCGTTCAGGCGATGCATTCGCCCCTTTCATCTCATTGTAGACCACACCTTTATAAATTAAGTCATCTTCGAGGTTTTCCAAATGATAGTGCCAACCTTCTTGTTGCAAAATTTGCGGGTTGTCATAGATTTTCGGCTGAAAAACTGCATCTAAATAAACGGTCATTAAGTTAGTGAAATCTTTCTGATTAGTAGACGCCACCGGATATAATGTCTTATCGGGATATGTCATCGCATTCACAAATGTATTCAATGACCCTTTCAACAATTCAACGAAAGGCTCCTTTGAAGGAAATTTCTGCGAGCCGTTCAAAACGGAATGTTCCAAGATATGTGCAATACCATTATCATTGTACGGCGGCGTACGGAAAGCAATTGTAAACGCCTTGTTGATATCATCATTGATTAGGTGCAAGACTTGCGCGCCTGTTTCAACGTGCTCATATAATTTACCCAACGATTGAATGTCCGGCAATTCACGTGCTTCTAATAATTTAAATGTCATGTTCTTTCCTCCTTTAATTATCTTGTCTTTATTCTACTGGATTGCCGTGCGCATGTAAACCTTCACAAAAAAGTCGGAACGCCTCTGAAGACGTTCCGACACTTTATAAATGCTGAAATAAATCCTGACAAATCATGATAGTCAAAAAACTAACAGCCGCACTCCACATCGCCGGTCCATTGGCTCATGCCGCCCTCAACATTAATGACGTCAAAGCCTTTTTGAGCGAGTAAGGTACAGGCTCTTTGTGAAGTGGAACCACGTTGGCAAATCACATGGTAGGTTGTAGATGGGTCAAGCTTTGAGCTGGTGGTTTCCAATTCGCTGAAGGGCATATTTACAGCATGTGCAACATGCCCTTCCTCGTACATTGCTTGCCCTCGTACATCAATAATGTTAATTGTGCCTTCACAACATTGTTGAAATTCTTTCATCGAAATTGTTTGAAACATCGGTTGACTCCTTTATGCTTTTATGTCTGCGTACTTCGGATTTTCTTCAAATCTTTTGACGATAAACGAACAGGTCGGGCGAATTTTTTTGCCTTCAGCGCGCATCGCTTCGACAAGCGCATCTAACAGTTTGTCGGCGACGCCTTGACCGCGTAATGACGGATCGACATATGTGTGATTTCCTTCGACAATATTAGGGTCATCCGTTGGCGCATAGGTAATTTCCGCAATCATTTCATGCGCGTCATCATATAAGACAAAGCCATTTGCTTCTCTTGTAAATTCCATTCACATCACTCCTCTAGTTTGCTGGCTTTATTCTATCATGAAGTGGTGGCGCTTCCTATCAAGTTGCTCACAAATTTGGACAATTAAAAAGCCTGTGAGGTCACAGGCTTTCAATCATTTCAGCTTATAAATGTCTCATTGTCGGGAACAGCAGTACGTCACGGATTGATTGGGCATCTGTTAATAACATGACTAGACGGTCAATTCCGATTCCTAATCCTCCGGTTGGCGGCAAGCCGTATTCTAAAGCTTCAACGAAATCTTCGTCCATCGGTTGCGCTTCGTCATTCCCTTTATTTTTCTCTTCGATTTGCGCTTCGAAACGTTCGCGTTGATCGATTGGATCCGTCAACTCAGTGAAGGCGTTCGCGTACTCTTTTGTGACGATAAACAATTCGAAACGGTCTGTGAAACGAGGGTCATCATCATTTTTGCGGGCAAGTGGCGAAATTTCTACCGGATGTCCGTAAACAAATGTTGGTTGCACGCACGTTGCCTCTCCGTGTTCTTCGAAGAAATTATTAATGATATGACCGACAGTTGTATCGTGGTCATTTACCGGAACATGGTGCGCTTTTGCCAGCGCTTTGGCTTCTTCGTATGTCATCGGCTTCCAGAAATCAACACCTGTCGTTTCTTTGATAATATCCACCATATGTTTACGTGCCCACGGTTGTTCGAGATCAATCACTTGCTCGTCGTAGGTCACTTGTGCGGTTCCTAGCACTTTTTGTGCGACGGTGCGGACGAGGTTCTCGATTAAGTCCATCAAATCTGTGTAAACGGTATATGCGGTATATGCTTCAAGAATTGTAAATTCAGGGTTATGTGTCGTGTCGATTCCTTCGTTGCGATAAACGCGACCAATCTCGTACACACGCTCCATTCCGCCGACTACTAAACGCTTCAAATGCAATTCCGGCGCAATTCGCATGAATAATTCCATATCTAACGCATTATGATGTGTTGTAAACGGACGGGCATTCGCTCCACCGGCAATTGTATGCAATGTCGGTGTTTCAACTTCTAAATAGCCTAAATCGTCTAGATAGCGGCGAATTTCACGGATGATTTTGGAACGGAGAACGAAACGATGACGACTCTCATCGTTACTAATTAAATCTAGGTAACGTTGACGATAACGTTGTTCTACGTTCGTTAACCCGTGATATTTGTCCGGTAATGGGCGCAAAGCTTTCGTTAAAGGTTTAAATTCAGTTGCCCAAATCGATAATTCGCCGGTTCCTGTCTTGAATAAATATCCCGTCACTCCGACGATATCGCCTAAATCGGCTACTTTGAACCATTGGTAGCTTTCTTCCCCGATACTATCTTGGCGCACATAGAGCTGGATGCGTCCTTCCATATCCAAGATATGTGCAAAACCGGCTTTCCCTTTGCCGCGCTTCGACACTAGGCGTCCTGCTACTGTAACGATAATCTTATCGTTATTCTCCAAAGTTTCTTTATCTAAATGGTTGTATTGCGCTATTATTTCGCTTGACAAGTGTGTACGCTCGAAACCGGCATCAAACGGATTGATGCTTGCTTGACGCATTTGGTGCATTTTCTCGCGACGTGCAACGAGTTGGTCTGTCAATTCCAATTGAACATCTTGATGTTGTTCACTCATTTGAGTTCCTCCTATAAACTTGATCGCCTCATAGGCATTCCTTATTTATTCTAACGCATTCCTGTCAAAAAGTCATGGCTTATTGTGCAATTTCTTTTTGTTCACGGCGTTGCGCTTCTTTCGCCTCGCGTTCTTCTACCTGGTCAACAAATTCTGTCAACAAGCGGACCACTTCTTTCGGGTCTTCCGTCTCGTTGACTGCTACTTTCACTTTGGATGAACGTGGAATTCCTTTCAGATAATAATGCGCCTGCGTTCTGAATTCTCGAGCGGCAGTGCGCTCTCCTTTCAAGTCCACTAAACGTCCCAAGTGGTCGATAGCAGTGTCGATTTTCTCACGAGCAGTCATCGGTGGCAGCAGTTCACCGGTCTTGACATAATGCACCATTTGTTGAATAATCCAAGGGTTTCCTAAAGCAGCACGTCCAACCATTACGCCGTCGACGCCTGTTGTATCCAATAAATGTTTCAATTGTTCGGGGGTGCGCACATCGCCATTACCGACAAACGGAATGGTTTTGAGTTCTTTTTTGACTTGGGCGAGAATATCCCAATTCGCCTGTCCTTCGTACATTTGCACGCGCGTACGTCCGTGCATTGCAACCATTGAAGCGCCCGCTCGTTCAGCAGCCAAGGCATTCTCCACAGCAAAAAGGTGCTCGTCATCCCATCCGGTACGCATCTTCACAGTGACCGGCTTGTCGATAGCGTCCACAACGGAGGCTACCATTTCATAAACTTTGTTCGGATCCAATAACCATCGCGCACCCGCTTCCGCCTTAATAACTTTATTAACCGGGCAGCCCATGTTGATATCAATAATGGCACATTCCGTATTCTCGGCAACGTATTTAGCCGCTTCTACTAACGTTTCGCGATTTCCACCCATAATTTGGATACTCAACGGGTACTCGTTTTCAGCGATATGCAGCATACCTAATGTTTTATCATTGCGAAACTGAATGCCTTTATCACTGATCATCTCACATACTACTAAACCTGCACCGAATTGCTTAACGATTGTACGAAAAGCCGCGTTCGAAACGCCCGCCATCGGTGCAACAACAACCGGGTTATCAATTTCAATCTTTCCAATCTTAAACATACAAACTCCTATTCTGTTCGCGTTGCCGACTCCAATAAATCGCGCAACTCCTGTTCTGTAAAATGGTAACGGTCATTACAGTAATGACATACCACTTCCGCTCCTTTATCTTCTTCAATCATTGCTTCCAATTCCTCACGACCGATTGACAACAATCCTTGTTCAAAATATTTTTTATCATATGGACAATGGAATTGTACCGGCAACACTTCGAGAATTTCCGAATTGGCTTCGCCCACGAGGAACCCTAATAATTCTTCGAGCGTTTTGCCCGAAGCTAACAAATCCGAAAAGCGCGCCAAACCTGCAAGGCGCTGTTCTAAATCCGTCAATGTTTCTTCCGTGGCACCCGGCATAACTTGTAGCATGAAACCGCCGGCTGCTGCCACACTTTCATCCGCATTGACAAGTACGCTCAATCCGACTGAAGAAGGTGTCTGCTCGGAAACGGCCATATAGTAAGTGAAATCTTCCGCCAGTTCTCCGCTAACAAGCGGTACTTGCCCGGCAAACAATTCTTTGTTCCCTAGTAACTTACGAACGGTCAGCAAGCCCGGTAAGCCTACGGCGCCGGCAACATCCAATTTGCCTTGTGCATTCAATTCCAGAGCCACATGCGATTCATTGACGAAACCGCGCACATTTCCTTTACCATCACTATCGCACACAATACGCCCTAGCGGTCCTGAACCGGCAACTTCCACACTGATACGTTCGTCTCCTTTCGCATTAGCGCCTAACAGCAATGTTGCCGCCAGTGTACGCCCCAACGCCGCCGTTGCCGTATGCCACGTATCATGGCGCTGCTGCGCTTGTTGTACCAATTCTGTTGCACGCAACACAAGCACTCTAATTTGCCCCTCATAAGCAAGTGCCGTCAATAATTGATCCGTCATATGCTCTTTCATCTCTCCATTCTCTTTCTGTTTATCCCCTCAAAAAAAGCCCGCACCTCATTGTTGTGAGCAAACACTTCTCAACAAAACAACCGAGCATTCCATTCCATCATTTAATTACTCAATGAGTATAACATAAATGATAGGGTTAAATGCTCGATTTGCTTATTTTTTTGAATTTTTATGCGTGATGATTTGTATCATCTTCGGCGATAATGCGTTCGCCTGCTTCAAGTGCATCTTCGACGATTGAAGAAGGCTTATCCTCTTCTTCCGTTTCGGATTCTGGTGTTTCTTGCGGCAATTCGATTGCCCCTTGCGGTGGCATCTCTCCCGTTTCAAAAAGCGCCTTGATAGCCGGTCCGTCAATCGTTTCTAATTCGATTAACTTCTCCGCAATGAGGTTCAATTTGTCGCGATTTTCATTCAAGATGTCACACGCTTTTTTGTATGCGGCGTTCATAATCTTGATAACTTCGCGGTCAATTTCGTAAGCAAGTTGATCGGAATAGAGCTTCTGGAAGCCGGCTCCCGGTACACTTTCGACACCGTAATCGACCATTCCGAGCCCTTCGCTCATTCCCAGCTTCATAATCATTGTTCGAACGATACTTGATGCTTGTTCAAAATCGTTAGCTGCACCGGACGACACTTCGTTAAAGACGATTTCCTCTGCTGCTCGACCTGCTAATAAGCCGACTACTTGGTTGAATAATTCGTCCTTGGTTGATACAACTTGATCTTCTTTCGGTAAGGAAATCACGTATCCGGCTGCTCGACCGCGCGGCACAATCGTCACTTTGTGAACGTCTTGTGCGGATTCCAATACTAAGCCGGCAATGGCATGTCCCGCTTCGTGATACGCCACGATGCGATTCGCTTTCTCCGTACGTTCGCGGCCTCGCTTCGCTAAGCCGGCAATAATTCGGTCTTGCGCTTCGTTGACATCCGTCATATCGATAATTGTTTTGCCTAAACGGGCTGCGATTAAAGCCGCCTCATTCAATAAGTTCGCTAAATCAGCGCCGGAAAAGCCCGGTGTCTGTTGTGCAACGACTCTCAAATCCACTTCTGTTGCGAGCGGTTTGCCTTTAGCGTGGACCCCCAGAATTTCTTCACGTGCCTTAACATCAGGGTTGCCGACCATAATTTTGCGGTCAAAGCGTCCCGGACGCAACAACGCCGGATCCAACACATCAGAGCGGTTTGTTGCGGCAATGACAATTACGCCGCCTTCATTATCTTCAAATCCATCCATTTCAACGAGCAATTGGTTCAATGTTTGCTCACGTTCATCATTTCCGCCACCGACACCGGCGCCACGACGGCGACCAACCGCATCGATTTCGTCAATGAAGACAATAGCCGGTGCATTTTTCTTGGCGTTCTCGAACAAATCACGCACACGGCTCGCACCGACACCGACGAACATTTCCACGAATTCTGAACCCGAAATGCTGAAAAACGGTACGCCCGCTTCTCCGGCAACTGCCTTGGCCAATAAAGTTTTCCCTGTTCCCGGAGGCCCTTCCAATAAGACACCTGCAGGAATACGTGCCCCTAAATCAGTAAAACGTTTCGGGTCTTTTAGAAATTCGACCACTTCAACTAATTCTTGCTTTTCTTCCTCCGCACCGGCAACGTCCGAAAAGCGTACTTTGACTTTCTGTTTGGAAATATCGCGCGATTTCGTCTTCCCGAAATTCATCACGCCACGACCGCCTCCGCCCGGTCCCATTTGCATCGTCCGCATTAGGAAGAACAAAGGAACTAACAAGAGAAGGTAAGGAATTAGACTAATCCAGATTCCAACTCCAGATTCCGGTAAAGTTTTCAGTTTTGTGTTGGATTTTTCGGCAAGTTTGCTTACTTGCGCCAACGTTGAATCGTTCCCCAATACTTTCGTTTCGAAACGTCGCGGGCGTTTCGACCCTTGGAAAATACGTTTGAAATCCGTGGTTTCTTCTTTAACAGGGGTTTCCTTATACTGTCCGCGAATATTATACGCCCCTGAACCGATTTGCACTTCAATTTCTGAGTAGCGTCCTTCTTGCAATTGCGTCATAAACTCGCTTGAAGTAATTTCTTTAATCGGACTGCTATTCAACGTGTTCATCAATAATTGAAAAGCCGTAATTAGCAGCAATACGCTTGCAATATAAAAGATCGGGCTTTTCAAGTTCCGATTTTGCATTATATGTGTTCCTCCTCAATTGGCTTGTATTTGGCTATTCTAACATAACCGCTTGACTTTTAGCCACTAATTAGCCTTCTTGATACACTTCCGGTTTGAGCACGCCGATGTAAGGTAAGTTGCGGTATTTTTCTTGATAATCCAAGCCGTAGCCGACTACGAATTCATTCGGAATTTCGATACCGATATAATCCGCGTGAACGTCTTTTTCCACACGTGCAGATGGTTTATCAAGAATAGAACAAACCTTAATGGAAGCTGCCTTGCGGTATTTCAACAATTCGATGACATGCTTCAATGTACGACCTGTATCAATAATATCCTCGACAATCAATAAATGACGTCCTTCTACCGGTGAATCCAAATCTTTGAGAATCTTCACTTCACCGGAAGAGCTTGTTGTACCGTGATAGCTGGAAACATCCATAAAGTCTATCTCTAAATAACAATCCATTTCGCGAATGATATCTGCCATAAACGGCACTGCACCGCGCAACAAGCCGATGATGATAACGTCTTTATCTTTATAGTCTTCTGTCAATTCTTTACCGAGTCGTTTGATTGCTACTTGTAATTCTTCAGGTGTCACTAAGATTTTTTGGATGTCTTTTTCTAACATAACTTACTCCTTTAGTTGTTTAATCTCTTGGTACAAAAATATATGTGTTATTTTATCAGTTTGTGTGCGTTGATACAATCGGGAAACGACATTTGGTAGAAACCAGATGATATCGCCGCTATTCTCGCATAATAACCAAGCGCGTTCGCGTTCTTCTGCGCTCAGCTTTTGGTCGATCATCATGCGGGAGATTTTTTTGTGGTAAATATTGCCTTGTGTGTCGATTAATTCCATCGTATCTCCGGCTTGGCGATGGCGCAATGTAAACGGCCAGCAATCGCGATGTGTTAATTCTACACCTAATACGGCGAGCGATTCACGTTTCATTCTCGGTGTCACTTGATGATGGACGAACACACCGATGCGATGACTGGAATCGAGTTGATACCAATGATTTTCTCGTTCGATATTCAATGCCGTTGCAAATTTGTTTTTGCTCACATAAGATTCCGGCATCAATTGCAAGTAATCATAGCGCTTAACAGCAACCCACTGACTCCCTAATTGCAAGCGACGATTCGGCTCCTGCTTATTGAGCATCATCTGCTCGACTTGTCCGATGACATCTCGACGATAATCCGGCACTTGCTCAACCAACCGCTCTTCAAAAAATATCGTCAGAAACACCTGTCGTTTCTCTTTCGGCAACGCAAGGAACGCCGGAATGTAGAGAATCCAGTACGTATTTTGCGAAAACATCAACAACTCCGGTTCGCATTGAATGTACTCGGCATAATGTGTCGCGTAGCTCGCCTGCAATTGCTTCTGCAAATCCAATAGGTGATGAATAAATTGCGGATTCTCTTCCTCGAGTGCCGGCAAATACTGATGCCTGAAACGATTGCGCATAAACTGTAACGAATGATTCGATACATCTTCGTTATACTGCACCCCAAACTGCTCGGCGAACTGGCGAATCATTGCCTTGGGAATTGAAATCAACGGGCGCATCACTTGCGCGATAATCGCTTGCTCGTCGCCACTTACAAATAAACGCCGATAATTGGCGCGAATCCCTTGAATCCCTTTCAATGAAGTACCGCGCGTCAAACGCATCATAAAGGTTTCCGCCACATCGTTCAAATGATGTGCCGTCATCAATACATCCGCATCGACTGCCCGCATAACTTCCGCAAAAAAAGCATAGCGTGCTTCACGTGCATTCGCCTCAATATTACGAGTTGCCGGCACTTCCCACTCAGAATAAAAGTACGCTAATCCGTACTGTTCAGCCACACGCTTGACTAAATCCGCATCCGCTTGACTGTCGGAGCGCAAGTGATGATTGAAGTGTGCAATCACCAATTGCCGCGTATGGTATTGGCGCAACTGCATTAAATCCCGCATAACTTTCAACAGCACCATCGAATCAACGCCACCTGACACCGCAACGACAATCGTCTGTGCCGAATGCCATTCCGACCAACTCTCCAGCTGCGCTTTGACCGTGCGCAATAATTTCTCCAAACATCTCACCCCTCTGCGCTTTACTTTCTTGCACAAACAAAAACAAAATTCGACTTCTCAGCCGAATTCCGCTTCAATTACTACTCTTAGCTGCGGCGACCGCCACGACCGCCACGCTTGCCTTCCGTATTACGACGCAATGACGACAAACGGTCTTCGCTATCCTTTAAGAAGTTGCTCATCAACTGATCGAAATCACCCGTTTTGCGAGAAGAAGATGATGAAAAGAGCGTGTCCACCGGCTTAGCTTCGGCACGTGGAGCAGGCTTAGATACACGACTTGGCGTGTAATCTTTATCCCCATCCTTACCATAATCTTTATTGAAATCTCGCTTATAATTCTCACGCGGTGCTCTCGGCGTGCGGGGCGCTACCGGTTGGTCGCTCGCTTGACGAATGGACAAACTGATTTTGCCATCGTCGGCAATCGACAACACTTTCACTTCAACTTCTTGCCCCACTGACAAAACAGTTGCGATATCTTTGACATAAGTCGCGGACACCTCACTAATATGTACTAAACCTGTCTTGCCCTCCGGTAATTCGACAAACGCACCGAAATGCGTCACGCCTGTTACTTTACCAGAAACCTTTTGCCCTACCTCAATTGACATATAAAACTTTATCCTCCTTAAAGTGTTCCCTATTCTTCTTCGCTTTGTGCCGCTTCTTCTTCAGAATTAGCTTGCTCAAAACCTTTGATTTGTTTGCCTTCGTCTTTCAAAATAAACACAATCTCTCCCGGCTTGGAATAACGATAATCACGTCGCGCTACCCCAGTCAAATAGTCCGGGTCTTGTAGCTGTTCGTGCTCCCGAGCTACTTCGCGGTGTTGCACAATGGCCACGTCTTTCGCCGTTTTAGCTTGTTGTAATTTATCCTCGTAGGCACCTGTTTGGTAGATTGTGCGTCCAAGTGAAACAGCACAATAGATAATCGCGCTTGCTGCGCCTGCCAGTATCAACTTCTCACGAATTGTTCTGTGTTTTTTGCCTGGAAATTCATTAGGGGGCATTGAACGCTCTTCTCTGCGTTTCCCTAAAGAATAACGGCTTAATTTCCTCGTCACACAATTCACCTCCCATTCATTATTGAGTATAACAATAATCCTTTTTAATTGCCAATTAAATCATAACTTTTTTTGCAAAAATAATCAGAATGTTTGTGTTATAAGAAATCCATGTTGTCCGGCGTCGGTGTTGTAAGTCTTTCTTCGGATAGAATCTCGTACAAATTCGCCGCTTCTGTCTTCTTCGTTGTGTCTTGAATGTCTATCACTTTAACGGTTAGCAGGCGGTTGCCGAACTTAATCGTTAGTTCGTCGCCGACTTTAACTGCGCTGCTGGATTTCGCAGTTGTCCCATTAATCGTAATTCGTCCTTGGTCCGCTACTTCTTTGGCGATAGTGCGTCGCTTAATTAGGCGCGACACTTTCAAATATTTATCCAACCTCATTGAGTTCACCTTTTCTTTCTAATACTTGTTGCACTTCGCGGATGAAATGCTTGAGTTGTGCTAGCCACTGGTCGCTATGCAAGGATTTGATTGCCAGTGTCACCGTCATTTTGCCATCGGTCAGCTGAATGTGCGCCTTCAGCGGCACATCTTGTAATGCTTCAAAAATCGTCACACCTTGAAGTTGAGTGCTTGCCCCTTCAGAAAAAGTGACCCGCAACTCACCACGCGTTTGTTTGATATGTGTCACGCCGACTTGTAAGCCGTAATGCTTGATTAAGGCTACTTCGAGCAAATCCGCCACTTCGTCTGGAAACTCTCCATAGCGATCGATTAACTGATCTTGTACCGCACGATAGCTGTCTTCGGAATCGATTTGTTGAATCGCTTTATAGGCGGCGATTTTTTGGCGTTCGTCGGGCATGTATGCTTTCGGAATATAAGCATCAATTGCGATATCCCATTCGATTTGTACGCGGTCTTCCGGTCGCACGGCACGCGTATTGCCGCGCTTAATATCTACGGCTTCTTTCAACATTTGTGAGTATAAATCAAAGCCGACCGAATCGATGAAACCGGATTGTTGCTTTCCTAACAAATTGCCGGCACCGCGGATGGATAAGTCACGCATCGCAATCTTGAAGCCGGATCCCAATTCCGTAAATTCTCGAATGGCAGTCAACCGTTTTTCCCCGACTTCGCTCAATTGTTTGAATGGTTCGTACATCAAATAGGCATAAGCAACTCGATTCGTCCGTCCAACACGTCCGCGCAATTGGTACAAAGTGGATAGCCCCATATGATCCGCATCCTCTACAAAAAGCGTGTTCGCATTCGGAATATCGACACCTGTTTCGATAATCGTCGTCGTTACCAACACATCGTAAGCTCCTTCTATAAAGTCTACCAAGACCGTTTCCAACTCCACTTCCGTCATCTGCCCGTGCGCAACTGCCACGCGTGCTTCCGGCACCAAATCGCGAATTTCCAACGCACGTTGTTCAATCGTTGCGACACGATTATATAAATAGAATACTTGCCCGCCACGCGCCATTTCACGCTCAATACCCGACTTAATTGCACCTTCATTGCGTTCCATGACATAGGTTTGCACCGGGAAACGATTATTCGGCGGCGTCTCAATCACTGACAAATCGCGCACCCCAATCATCGACATATGAAGTGTTCGCGGAATCGGCGTCGCCGTCAACGTCAACACATCGACTTGTGATTTCAGCTGTTTCAAACGCTCCTTATGTTTCACACCGAAACGTTGTTCCTCGTCCACAATTAATAAGCCTAAATCTTCAAAGGCAACATCTTTGGACAAAAGGCGATGCGTTCCGATGACGATATTGACCGCACCGGTTGCCAACCCCTCAATCGTTACCTTCTGTTTCGCTTTCGTTACGAAGCGACTCAACAGACCAATCTCAACCGGATACTCGGCAAAACGTTGAACGAGCGTATTGTAGTGCTGTTGCGCTAGAATCGTTGTCGGCACCAAGAAAGCAACTTGCTTCCCCTCCATTACCGCCTTAAAAATCGCCCGCATCGCCACTTCGGTTTTGCCGTAGCCGACGTCGCCGACCAACAGACGATCCATCGGTTTGCGCTTTTCCATATCGGCTTTAATTTCTGCCGCACTCCGCAACTGGTCGTCCGTTTCCACATAGCTAAAGGCACTTTCAAATTCCGCTTGTTCCGGTGTATCTTTGTCAAAAGCATAGCCGACTTCCCGCTCCCGTTTCGCATACAAAGCGATCAACTCATCGGCGATATCTTCGATTTTTGCGGCAACTTTTTGTTTGGTTTTCGCCCATTCGCTACCGCCTAATTTATTCAGTTTCGGGGTTTTCGATTCGGACGACACGTATTTTTGTAAGAGATGGATTTGGTCGACCGGAATTAAGATACGCGAACTGTTCTGATACTCTACCGCCAGGAAATCTCTATGAACACCACTAATTTCAATCGTATCCAAGCCGGTATATTTCCCAATCCCGTGATTGATGTGCACGACATAATCGCCGACATTCAGTTCATTGTAGCTCTTAATGCGCTCGGCGTTACTCAACGTTTGCTGCTTCACTTGACGTTTCTTGACACGATTGAAGAGTTCACGTTCCGTCAATACCACCCACTTAGCTAGCGGCAACTCGAACCCACTGTTCAGCTGCCCAACAACGATGTTGACTGCTTGCGTTTGCGGTTGGCGCTCCTGTAAGACGACCGGCACAATCCCCGCCTCTTCAAAAAGGTCCGCCGTCCTTTGCGCTTGCTTAGCTGTCGCAACGACTACTTGAATGACAGTTCCTTGACGTAACCAATGGTCTACCTCACTCTTGACGAGCGGCAACTGATTGAAGAACTGATTCATACTCCGATATTGAAACGGATGTACCGCCTCAAATGTTAAGTTCCCGAAACCTTTCTGAATCACCGAGCAATATATACGCTGCACCTTCGCTTGCTTAATTGCTTCGCGCACCGGCGCATGAATCGCCAATTTCGGCAACAAGCTGCCTTTCATCACTTCTTGCTCAATCCAAAATTGGTCTTCCTCCATTAAACGCAATTCCTGCTGCTGGATTTTGTCGTATTCCATTAAGATAATGGCTCCGGTCGGCGCCACATAGTCAATGAGCGTCACCGACTTCTGTTGTGCTAAACCTAAATATGCGGCGGCGTGCTTCAACGGCTCGCCCTCTATCAGCGCTGTCAGTTGCTCGCCCATTCCGCTCGCAACTGCTTCTCGCAAGGTGCTATCAGTCATTTTGCCTAAGGTAGCATCCAAATCGGCTTGCAGACGCGGTGCCAAAGCTTGCTGGCTTGCTAACGGAAAGACGATTTCTTTTGCCGGTAATAAACGAATTTCCTCAATATTGCGAATCGACTCTTGCGAATCTCCGTTAAAGTAACGAATCGAATCCAATTCCGTATCAAAGAAATCCAACCGCACAGGATATTCCGTATTCAACGGGTAGAAATCGACAATACTCCCACGTATGCTGTACTCGCCCGGTGCTTGTACCATTGCCTGGCGCAAATACCCGAAATCATTGAGTTTACGTTCTAAATCCGAACGCGCCAATTCCATGCCTAATTCCAGTGTCAACACTTCTTGACGCCATACTTGCGGCAAGGTCAGCTGTTTGCGAATCCCCGGTACAGAAGTGAGAATCACACACGGCTCGCCCGAAGCCAGTCTGTCTAAAGCTGCCACCCGTTGCGCTGCATGGTCAAGCGAAGCAAATGAGAATTCCGTTGCCAACGCCTCTTCCGCCGGGAATAAAAACACTTCCTCCACCGATAACAACTGCGTCAAATCATCATATAATTGCATCAAATGTGTTGGAATCGGCTCGACAATCAGCAGTTGACGCGGCTTAGCTTGGTACATTTGTGCAAGCATGACCGAACGTGCACTCCCGTCCAATCCCGTCACCAATTGCCCGTGTTCACCTGCACTCGCTCGATTCAACGCCTCGACAACTTGCTCAAAAGGCGCTTGATAATATATCTCTTCCATAAAAAATTCCTTCTTTCAACTTAGCGTACAACACGTCAACTAGGAGCTAGGGAAACAGATTCCCTAGCCCCTCTTGTTGCCTCTCACAATCCCCCTTACTGCTGCTTCGAGCAGATAAGAAGTCGTATCGTGTTGCACCCTGTTCGGCTGCTTATTTCTTGCGGTTATAAGTATTCATGACTTCAAGAAAAGTTTGTCCGGCAAGCCAATCTTCGATTGCTTTGACCGCTTCATCCATCGCATTCTCTACAGTAATTCGCTCATCTACGCTGAACGGCGCCAATACATGGTCGACCACTTTCCAACCGCCTTGCGGACGTCCGACACCGACTTTGACCCGATTGAATGTCGAATCACCCAACATCTCGATAATGCTCTTGATGCCGTTATGCCCACCCGAACCGCCGTTCTGACGCAGGCGGATGCGTCCGGGTTCTAAATCCATATCATCGTAAATGACCAGAATTTCATCCATCGCAATCCCGTAATAACTCATCAACGGCAAAAGTGCCTCACCCGATAAATTCATATACGTAAACGGCTTAACCAACAAACACTTCTGTCCATTAATATGCGCCACTGTGTAATCTGCACGAAACTTCTGATCCGTCATCTTTAACTGATGCTTATCTAATAATTGGTCAATCACATCGAAGCCGACATTGTGTCTTGTCTTCTCATAACGCTGCCCCGGATTGCCCAAACCTACTACTAATTTCATCGACGTATCCTTTCTCATTCAATTTCCTGTACAGTATAACACACTCCCTCTCCCCTTGTAAAAAAGAAGAAACCTCGCCTCGCCTACAAAAAAAGCAGGTAAACAACACCCTGTCGCTTACCTGCTCCCATTATGCTTTCGTTTTCTTAGCGCGTTTAGCGGCTTGAATAATCGCCTTGGCACGACGCTTCGTCTTAATGTTCGGACTCTTCAAACGACGATATGCGCTTGAAACATCTAATTTCTCCATACTTTCGCCTCCTTACCAGCTGGCTTTCGTTACACCGGGAATCCAGCCCTTATGCGCTAATTCACGGAACTCAATCCGCGACAAGCCGAACTTACGCATATAACTGCGCGGACGTCCGTCCCCCATGGAACGATTGTTAACACGCACAGGAGAACTGTCTTTCGGTAACTGCGCCAAACCAACATAATCCCCCTTACGTTTCAACTCTGCCCGCCGTTCCCGATAGCGCTCGACAAGTTCCAGTTGCTTTCGGTGTCGGGCAATCTTGCTTTTCTTCGCCAAAATAAGCACTTCCTTTCAGTTTAATAGTAATTGTTACTATTTATAATACCATATGCATTATTTTTTGGCAAGTCTGTATCATTCCGAACACAGAAACTGTACCAACCAACTATAAAAACGCTTTATTGTGCCCTTTTTCACTATTTTACTTTTATTTTTTATCAGGCGTGGTATAATGAAGGCAACAACTGAAAGGAGCATCATTATGAAACAGTCTAAAAGTAAAATTATTTTAGTTGGCGATGGCGCTGTCGGCTCTAGCTTCGCATTCGCCCTCGTCAACCAAAATATCGGGCGAGAACTTGGTATCATTGACATTAACAAAGATAAGACAATCGGCGATGCACTTGATTTGTCGCACGCCTTAGCCTTCCTATCTCCTAAAAAAATCTACTCGGCAGAGTACTCGGATTGCCATGACGCAGACATTGTTGTCCTAACAGCAGGCGCACCGCAAAAGCCGGGCGAAACACGTTTGGACCTTGTTCACAAAAATCTAACAATCTACAAATCTGTTATCACTTCTATTGTCGAATCAGGGTTCGACGGCATTTTCTTAGTGGCGGGTAATCCGGTTGATATCTTAACTTATGCGACTTGGAAGTTCTCCGGCTTCCCTAGAGAGCGCGTGATTGGGTCCGGAACTTCATTGGATACCGCTCGTTTCCGCCAAGAGATTGCACAATTAATTGGCGTCGATGCCCGCAATGTGCACGGTTATATTCTCGGCGAACACGGCGACACGGAATTTGCTGTGTGGTCACACGCTAATATCGGCGGCTTACAAATTGCCGAGTGGGTGGAGCGCCATCCGGAAGTTGACCAAGAGAAATTAGTCAACATCTTCTTCAAAGTGCGCGATGCCGCTTATGAAATTATCTCTAAGAAAGGCGCTACTTACTATGGAATCGCTGCTGCTTTGGCACGTATTTGTAAAGCGATTCTCGACGATGAGAAATCCGTCTTCCCGCTTTCCGTTTACTTGGACGGACATTACGGACAGCATGATGTTTATATCGGCGCACCGGCTGTTCTGGGCGCTAACGGAATTGAATCCATTATCGAAATCCCGTTAAATGATGCCGAGCAAGAGAAAATGACCTTATCTGCCAACACTCTCAAAAAAGTTACTCAAGAAGGTTTCGCACGTTTAGAAGCGTAACCATTCTTTCAATAGCAGTTCTGCGTTCAAGCAGGCTGCTGTTTTTTTCGTAAGCAGAGAACTTGACAGCGGTTGCATAAATGGTATAATGAGGATATATATTAATTATAGAAAGAAGGAATCGCTATGAAAAAATTATTGGTTGCATTGTTAACATTCTGCTTACTCCTACCATCACTTGCATATGCTGAAGAACCTGCAGTCGCTAATGGTACTTATACCAATTCAGAAGCGACCTTCATTCAATCCATTATCGTTGAAGATACATCCATTACGCTTGTATTATCACCAGTTGCACTCTTTAATCACTTAGACGATATTATCGCATTGCAAAGCAATGCTGAACCCGGCATTAACCCGAACCTATCCGCTGAAGAAATTGCTGAGAAACGTAAAGAATACGGACTTGATTACGATATGAAAGCAATCTTGACAGAATTGGCAGAAACAGTGCCGAGTGATATCAGTTCGGCAGATGTCTAAAAAGAAATTGAAACACGCGTACCCGGCTTATATGTACATTTGGATCCTACTGCGACGAGCTACATTCACATCAGTCGCGCAACACTTTCCAACCCGGATTCTCTCCTAGGCATCCGTCTATTCGACCGTGAAATACTCTTATTGGAAAAGTTGAACGACACAACCCTTAAGTACGGCGACTACGAATACGTGAAAGAATAACCGTAAAGGGCGAGGAAATATTTCCTCGCCCCTCTTTTTATGCGATTGATGATTGTGCTTGTACGTAGACTTGAATCGCATCGCAAGCATACTGCGCGGTTCCCACACCGAATTGATCAATATTCTCTCTAAAGCGATTATCCGCGGCATAACCTAACCCGATTTTTCCGAAAACTTCCAATGAGCAATCAAAGACATATTCGCGCATTAAGTGGAATAACGTTCCCACTTGTTCTTGCGTTGAATCCGACTCCAACGGAATGGCTTTCTGATGATTCTCCGCCAGTGTTATAAATACTGCATTCATTGCATCTGTAAGCACTTGCTCGTTCCCGCTTTGTTTCACTTCTGCAGCTCTCACCACTTTCTCTCCGTATTTGTCTACCGCTTCTGTACGGTAGCGGCGGTGGTCTTCGTATTTAAAGCCAGCAAATTTCTGTTCATTTGACATATATATTTCTCCTTTCAAATCGCTGATTGTTTGTTCCAGCGTTTGTACTAAAGTAAGAAGTTTTGCTTGTTCTTGTTGCATAAGCGCCAACTGCTCCGTCAGAATCATCAACCGACTTTGGGAAGGTTGACTCAACAAACGTTGAATCTCTTTCAGTGGGAATCCCAAGTACTTATAAAAGAGAATGTGTTGCAACCTATCTAAATCTGCATTTGTATAGTAACGGTATTGATTGTCCATTTTGTTCGGCTTTAATAAGCCGATTTTGTCATAATAGCGTAGCGTGCGCACCGAAACGCCGGATATTCTAGCCGCTTCTTGAATTAGATACATGTTCATCACTCCTTACATTTACACTATAAACGTTTACGCAACGTCAGGGTCAACACTTTTTCCAAAATAAAATAAAAAAAGGATAAGTGCGATACTTCGCCTTATCCTCGTCTTACGCTCTATGCAAAAGAAACTTCGATGACATTCGTCAGCACATCGCTGTAGCTATACGATACACGTTCCAACGCGCTTGTATCTTGATCTAAATCTACAACGAATACTGAACGGTGGGTTTCCTTTAGGATGCCCCGTCTTTCTCTCTTCTTATTGCGACCTAACTGCACCGTCACGACAACCGACTCGCCTAAATTATCATCAAGCAATGATTTGATGGCGATTAAATCTTGTGGCATAAGCCTCACCTCAATTTCTCATTATACACTCATTTAGGCAAAATTTCAATCTCGGCATATTGAAAGTTTCCTACAGCCTTGAAAAAGAGCACACGACATCCCACTTGAATCCGATTGACGCAAAACAGCACAGCCTGTCCTTGAGACATTCCCGAACAGGCTTTCTTAATACACCTCCAGCCCAACCGTATTGCGGTTGAGCCGGAAGTACATATATGTTCTACTTGCTCGTTTCCGATGATTAGCGTTGTCGCCTAGTTCGCTGATTTGCCTTTTGTCGGGAAGAGGCGTTTCAAGCCGATACGTCCGGTTTGGCGGTCGAGTTGGATGACTTCCACGTCAACGATGTCGCCGACCGATACGGCTTCGAGCGGATGTTTGATGTATTGCTTCGAGAGTTTCGATACATGAATCAATCCGTCTTGTTTGACACCGATGTCGACAAAGGCGCCGAAGTCCACAACGTTGCGGACAGCACCTTGCAATTGCATGCCGACTTCCAAATCGTCCATTGACATGACATCTTCACGAAGTATCGGTGTCGGTTGCGCTTCACGAATATCGTGTAAAGGATGTTTCAATCCTTCAATAATATCGGCAACCGTTTCAGCACCGACATTAAGTTGCTGCGCAACTTGCTTCGGTTGCAGTAAAGCCAATTGTTCCACCGCATGGTCAGAGCCAATCTCCTCGACACTCACTTGTGCCACTTGCAAAATATCGCCGGCAATATGATAGCTTTCCGGGTGAATGCCGGTTTGGTCAAGCGGGTTATCCCCGCCGACAATCCGTAAGAAGCCGACTGCTTGCTCGTATGTTTTCGGTCCTAAGCGTTTGACTTTCTTAATTTGTTCACGGGAATTGAAGCGCCCCAATTCGTCACGCAGTTGAATGACATTTTTGGCGGTGGCGGCGGTTAAGCCGGATACGTGCTGTAATAATGACACGCTTGCCGTGTTGATGTCGACGCCGACTTGGTTGACCGTTGTATTGACGACGAAATCGAGTTCTTCGGTCAGTAGTTTCTGTGCGACATCATGCTGATACTGCCCCACACCCATTGATTTCGGGTCAATCTTAATCAATTCTGCCAGTGGGTCTTGCAAACGGCGGGCGATGCTGACCGCACTGCGCTCTTCCACTTGGAAATCAGGAAACTCTTCGCGTGCCAATTCGCTCGCGCTGTAGACGGAAGCGCCCGCTTCGTTGACAACGAGGAATTGTACTTTGCGATCGAGTGTCTTAATCAGTTCCGCGACAAATTGTTCGGATTCTCGGCTCGCTGTTCCGTTCCCAATCGCAATCACGTCTACTTGGTATTGTTCCACTAATTGACGCAACTCGCTCAATGCCGCCTCTCGTTTATGTTGCGGTGCCGGTTTGTGCGGATAAATGACGCCTTTGTCCAATACCCGTCCGGTTTCGTTAATAATTGCCAACTTACAGCCTGTTCGATATGCCGGGTCAAAGCCGAGGACGATTTTTCCTTTGAGCGGCGGTGTTAATAGGAGATTGCGCAAGTTTTCGCTGAATACTTGAATCGCTTGCTTGTCGGCATTCTCTGTGGCTTCATTGCGCAATTCACGTTCAATCGCCGGTGCGATAAAGCGTTTATAGCCGTCTTCAATCGCTCGTTCTACCAATTGGCGTTTGTCGTTCGGCAAATCTTGCTCAATGAAGCGTTTGGTCAAGTAATTTAAGACGGGCGCTTCGTCCATGACAATCTTAATTGATAGAACGCCTTCTTTCTCCGCGCGGTTCATCGCTAATGTGCGGTGCGCGGCAAGGTTGGCTAATTTCTCGCGGTGTTCATAGTACATCCGATACACTTGCTGTTCGTCCAAGTCAGCATCTTTGAGCGTCGATTGAATTTCGCCATTGTAGCGGGCGTATTTGCGAATGAATTCACGGTAAGCAGCATTATCCGATACTCGCTGTGCCAAAATTTCGTGCGCACCTTGAAGCGCTTCTTCGCCGGTCGGCACTTGCTCGCCTACAAACTGCTCTGCGTATGTCGCAATGGACGTATTCTCTGCTGATAATAGCCAGTCCGCTAATGGTTCCAAGCCGTTCTCAATCGCAATCATGGCTTTCGTACGACGTTTCTGCTTATACGGGCGGTATATATCTTCGACTTGTTGCAAAGTTGTTGCTTTATTGATTTGTGCTACCAGTTCATCGGTCAATTTATCTTGTTCGGCAATGAGACGCGTCACTTCTTCTTTGCGTCCTGCCAATTGCGTCATGTAATGGTGGCGCTGTTCAATCGCATGAATTTGTACTTCGTCCAATGCACCGGTTACTTCTTTACGGTAACGGGCGATGAATGGAATCGTGTTTCCTTCTGCCAATAAGGCTAGAGTTGCTTCTACTTGCTTTAAGGGAATGTTCAGTTCCTGCGCGACTTGCTCTACTAAATGTTGTTCCATAATTAACTCCCCACTGTATAACTTTCTAGAATATGTGCTGCATCGATGACGACTGCATGTAGGACACCACCATAAACCGCACCGCCGTCAATGCCGTGCTTACCGTCAGAATGCCAAATACTTTTTTGGCTTGGGTCGCCGTGCAATGCCATAACAGGTGTATGTCCGAAGATAAATTCGCGTCCGGTTCGATTCGGCGCCTGGTGAAAAGGCTCGCGAATCCAGATGAAATCACGTTGGATTGACCGGCGCCAATCGTCCAATTCTAAATCCACGCCGGCGTGTGAAATGACAAAGTTACCGAATTCCGTATAAAGCGGCAACTGCTCAATCCACGGGCGTAGCCACGGCTGTGTAGCATTCAGCTCATCGGCAATGGAGGTGGCGCTCATGCCTTCAATCGAATGTCCGAGCAATTCCGTTATCGTCGTTGTCCCACCGTTGCGCTCATAGCGTCCGTAATACGTTTCCGGGTCGATTAAAGTTTCCCATAGCATCGCTTCGTGGTTACCTCTCAGACAAATTGCGCCGTGTTCTGCCTGCAAATGGCGCACGCATTCTAAGACAGCTAACGAATTCGGTCCTCGATCGATTAAATCGCCGACGAATATTAGCTGTTGAGTCGCTCGTTGCCAATGTGTCAATAATTCCTCCAACATCTCAAACATTCCATGCACATCGCCGACAACAAATGCTTGCTTCATGGCAATTCCTCCTTTCATTTGTCGTTCGCTACTATGTATTATAGCATGCTTTGCTACCATTCGCACGTAATCCTATGTCACTCCTGCCAAAAACACGAACGTTCGTGAGTTTTATTGTAAATAAGTTCATTGTTTTTGTTGAAACTTATGTATTTCATGCTATACTAAAGACTCACATTATTAAAAGGAGGATTCATTTTGGATCATTTTTTCAAGCTCAAAGAGCATCGTACATCTGTAGGAACAGAAATTATTGCAGGGATTACAACGTTTTTGGCGATGTCGTATATCGTTTTCGTTAATCCGTCGATTTTGTCATTGGCAGGTATGCCCAGCCAAGCGGTTTTCTTAGCAACTATCTTCGCAGCGGCGGTATCAACCTTCATCATGGGCGTTTTTGCGAACGTTCCGTATGCATTAGCACCGGGTATGGGCTTAAACGCCTTCTTCACTTATACAGTTTGCTTCGGTTTAGGTTTCACTTGGCAACAAGCGTTAGCAATGGTATTCCTCTGCGGCATTATTAACATCTTAATTACCGTTACCAAAGTGCGCAAATTATTGATTGTATCGATTCCGGAATCTTTACAGCACGCTATTTCAGCGGGTATCGGTGTTTTCATTGCGTATATCGGCGTCAAAAACGCCCAGTTCTTATCGTTCACCACTGACGGATTCAATATCGTTGCTATCAATGGTGCTGCGCCGACGACAGCGTACCCGGACGGCATTCATGCAGTTGTATCGAACAGTGGTATCATTCCCGAATTAGTGAACTTTACTTCACCGGAAGCTTTACTAGCGTTAATCGGTTTAGCGGTGACGATTATTCTAATGGTTCGCAACGTCAAAGGTGCTTTGTTAATCGGAATCATTGTATCCACATTATTGGCAATCCCGTTCGGTTTATTAGACCTTTCTGCTTTAGGTGCCGCTGAGAACTCTTTAGGCAGTGCGTTTGCAGACTTGCAAGAAACGATGTTCGTCATCTTCAAACCGGAAGGTTTACCTTCTTTATTCGCTGATTTGACGAAACTCCCGTTAGTGTTGATGACGATTTTTGCATTTAGCTTGTCGGACATCTTCGATACAATCGGAACTTTCGTTGGGACAGGTCGTCGCACAGGTATTTTCTCACAAGAAGACGAAGATGCTTTACAGAACAGCTCCGGCTTCAGCTCCAAAATGGATCGCGCCCTCTTCGGCGATTCAATCGGCACATTGATTGGCGCCTTGTTCGGAACGTCGAATACAACAACATATATCGAATCGGCAGCTGGCATTGGTGTCGGCGGACGTACAGGCTTAACGTCGGTTGTGACTGCCGCATTGTTCATCTTAACAATGTTTATCGCACCAATCGTCGGCTTAGTTCCGGCAGCAGCAACTGCTCCGGCACTGATTATCGTCGGCGTGTTGATGATGGCATCGTTCAAGGACATTAACTGGACGGATTTCGCAGAAGCTACACCGGCATTCTTCGCTTCCGTTTTCATGGGATTTGCGTATTCTATTTCATACGGAATCGCTGCCGGGTTCATCACATATGCACTGATTAAAGTCGTACAAGGCAAAGCAAAAGACGTGCATCCTGTCTTATGGATTTCTGTTATCCTGTTCGTCTTAAACTTTATGATTATGGCAACTATTTAATCAGATTCGCCACAAAGCGCTCCTCGTTCAGAGGGGCGTTTTGCTATGGAGAATCGCTATTTGTTGCGCAATATGCTATACTGTTGCTACCAACAACATATAATGAGGTGATTACATGCAACGTGCATTGATTCATATTGACTATACGAACGATTTTGTCGCGACAGACGGAAAACTCACCTGTGGTGAACCCGGTCAGGCAATCTATCGGAAGGTGTACGACCTGACACGTCAATTCCACGAAGCAGGCGACTTTATCGCCTTTACCATTGACTGCCACCGCCAAAATGACCCCTTCCACCCCGAAACGAAACTGTTCCCACCTCACAACATTCAAGGAACAAGCGGTCGATATTTATACGGCGAACTGGAAACTTATTACCAATCTATCAAGGATGAACCGAATGTGTATTATACCGACAAGACACGCTACTCCGCTTTTGCCGGAACGGATTTGGAAATCAAATTGCGCGAGCGTGGCATTACAGAACTGCACTTAGTCGGCGTTTGCACGGATATTTGCGTCCTGCATACTGCCGTTGATGCTTACAACAAAGGGTTTCAACTCGTTATCCACCGAGATGCCGTTGCCAGCTTCAACCCTGCCGGACACGAATGGGCATTGCAACATTTCCAACACACCCTCGGTGCAACCGTTCTATAATAAAAAATCCTTATCCATTCGGCAACCGAAACGGATAAGGAATTTTTTTGCTTAAGGCATTGGTGCAGGTGGTGTATTGGAAACGAGTTGCGCAATTCCCCAGCGAATCAATTCATTCAATGCAAAGATAATGACGCCACTTAGTACAGCTTGCTTCACGCTAATTCGTTTGCCGGACACGAGCAACGCACAATAGCCGGCAACAATAATTACCCCGAAGACGAGCGGAATGATGAAGGCATGCTCCGTAAAGAACGCCACACCGAAAGCTGTTTCCAAACCTAGACTCAGCACGTTGATGATAAAGACCATAATCGTCATGTAGAACAGGCTCACCCCATAAGAAAACTGGCTTTCTGCCGCTACGACACTGACAATCACCTTATTGATGAATGCCGGAAGCGCAATTGCCAGTAATATGCCGACGAAGCCCCCCACTGCTGTCATTATGTAAAGTGACGGTCCAACTTCCACTCCTGCCATCGGAGGCATTTGTGAAATTGCAATAACTGCTCTAACAACCGCCAAGATTAACATACCCAACAATAATACCGCTGTCCAAATTTTCGTTTCTTTTGTTAATTTTTCCATTTATATCCACATCCTTTCTACATTATTATACAATATAAGAAATAAGGTTTGAATCTATTTTTTCTGCACCTTTGGCTATTTAATCTTCCAAAGGTACCTGTTTAATTTTGTCCCGAGTTATATGGTAGTATGCAACGACAAATAATATAGTCCCTATCATCGCTCCTATGAATCCACGCACCCAGCTAGCCATTTCGAATAAGGGTTCATTAAACAATAACCGCATTCCCACATTATTCCCCAGTAACATTATAAAGAAAAAGATAAAACCTTTCTTCATCGTTTGGCGCTTTAGCTGCTGTAATGCCTGTTTATGTTCCTCTCGCGTTTCCAACTCTGTATCAAGGATGTTATTTTTTTGGATACAGAAATAGACAATTAAAATATTCAGTGTTAGCAGTCCAAATAATAATATAGTGCTAAACGAGAATTGATTGTGCCAACTATCATAGACCACTCCAGCTATTGTCAGAATTGGTAACAGTACGTAGGTTGTATACACGCTCATCTTAGCTAGTACTTTTTGTATATAAGCACTCTGAAACTCATCTAGCTTATGCTCATTTGTCCAAGTTTCTGTGACATATTTCCACAACAAATTATCTATTTTTTTCATTGCCATTCTCCTTTATATCTTTTTGGTTTAACTCTTCCACTTCCCAAAACAGAGCATTTAAGTCTGTTTGTAACGCTTTTGCCAATTTAATACATAGATCCAACGATGGATTGTATTTATTATTCTCAATGAGATTGATTGTTTGACGTGCGACATCAATTTCTTTGGCTAACGTCATTTGCGACCAGCCTCGCGCGATTCGAAATTCTTTCACACGGTTCACAAAACCACTCCTTTCTATATGTCATATATATTTGACTAAATTGTATATCTTTCTTTTCTGTTTGTCAACTATATGTGACACTTTTTAGAAAAATTTGCCTTTTTTGCTGATTAGTAGTAAGTTAATGGTAAATCAATTAAAGGAGTGGATCGTTATGGCATTCGGTTTGGGCAATTTAGTACAAGGTTTAATGGGCAACTTCAGTGAGCAATCGCCCGAGAAATTGCAAGCAGATTACCAAGATTACTTAATGGCAGATGAAACCGTCCAATCCGGTTACACATTGATTCGCGATGCGATTATTTTTACCAATCGCCGCTTATTATTCATCGACCGACAAGGCGCTACCGGCAAAAAAACCGCCCTCAAATCCATCTACTTGATGAATATTGTGGACGTTGATGTGGAAACTGCCGGCATGGGAATTGATGACAGTCAAATTACCATTACCTACTTAAAGAATGTTAAGTTGTTCTCACATCACGAGGAATCGGCAACACTCTTATTGGAGTTCCCTAAATCCGCTGATGTACTTGCCTTATATCGTTTCTTATTGGAATTGGCCTACGAGAACCGCCTACGCATCAATCAGAAACATCACTAATACAATACACAAAAACAGCAGGTGTTTCCGCCCTGCTGTTTTTGTGTGTAAATTATTCGGCTGTGATTGCCGCCATTGTAATGTAGTTGTATGGCTTGTTGAAGTGCGGTAAGAAGAAGATATCCAATAAAGCTAAGCGCTCGATTGTTACTTTCTCTTGGATAGCTAATGAGAACATGTGGATTCCCATTGACATATCTTCTTTAGAAGCCATTTGTGCACCTAATACAACGCGTGTATCTTTATCATAAACGATACGTAATTTCACTTCGTGGTTGTCGTGCTCCATGAATTCCGGTTTTTGCAAGTCAGAGAAGTCTGTTGCAACCGCATTGTAGCCGGCGCGTTTTGCTTTCTCTAATGTTAAACCGGTTGAAACCATCTTCAAGTCATAAATGGAAATACCGTTTGAACCTTGAACACCGATCGATTCCAATTCAGTACCGCACGCATTGTGTGCGCCGACAATTCCTGAACGAACCGCATTCGTTGCCAATGCGATATAGTTTGTATCATTGATTGAGTTGTCGTATACCGTTGCGCAGTCACCGATTGCGTATACATCTGGCAAGCTTGTTTGTTGTTGTTTATTAACTAAGAATGCACCGTTGCGGAACAATTCCAATTTACCGTTTGCCAATGCTGTGTTTGGACGGAAACCAACTGCTAAGATAACCATATCAACTTCGAAAGTTTCTTTGTCTGTTACTAAGCGTTCTACCTTGCCGTCACCTTCAACCGCTTGTACTGTTTGACCGAATGCTAAGCGAATGCCGTGGTCTTCCAAGTTTTTGTTCATCAATGCCGTGAATTCCGGATCATAGTAACCGCCTAAGCTTGTTTGTGCGATATCGACTAGTGTTACTTCTTTGCCTAAACGCTCAAAAGCTTCTGCCAATTCCACTCCGATGTAACCTGCACCGACAACAGCAACGCGTTTGATGTCCGGATTTTCTAATTTTTCGATGACTTCTGCAGAGTTTTGATACAATTTAACGAATTGCAAGTTCTCTAATGTTGCTTTGAATTCACGTGTGCCTTCTACTAATTCTACACCCTTGATTGGCGGAATAATTGGTTGTGAACCTGTTGCAAAAATTAATTTATCGTAAGATTCCACGTGTTTTTCGCCGTTCAACAATACGTGAACCTCTTTCTTATCGAAGTCTACGTGTTCAACCGGTGCGTTCATGTGAACTTTTGCACCTGCGGCTTCTAATTTTTCTTTGTTAGAATAGAACAAACCTTCCGGTCCGGCAATTTGTTTACCAATCCACAAAGCCATGCCACATCCTAAGAATGAAATGTTAGAGTTTTGGTCGAACACAACGATTTCGTTATCTGTTCCATAATTCGCCAACATTGTGTTAATACATGCTGTTCCTGCGTGGTTTGCGCCCACTACTACAATTTTGCTCATGCAATAATGCCTGCCTTTCATTTTGTAAAATATCAAGGGTGAAATCCCTCACAAAAAGTACTATACCATATTGCTTAAGCGGTTTCAACAACTGTTATAGCAAATTCTACAAAGTGTGTTAATTCACAAGGGGATATGTTATACTTCTGATGGCGCAAAGATATTTTACCCTTTGTGCAAAGCATCTTTGCTTGGCGGGATAAAGTAATTAAGATAGGATAAATCCGAGGAGGAACGACGATGACATTTGGTAGTTATTTGAAACAGCAACGCGAATTGAAGAAATACTCACAACAAGAAGTTGCCGAGAAACTTTTTGTCACAAGGCAGACTATCTCCAACTGGGAGAATGGTAAGAGTTATCCTGATATTGATCGGCTAATCGCCTTAAGCGAACTGTATCACGTTTCCCTTGATACTTTAATTAAAGGAGAGGATTCGACTATGTCGCACACACTATCACAACACGCGAAATTAGCTCGCCTTCAGCAAAGGCTACTCGCACTGTTAATTCTCGCAAATAGTTCGCAACTGCTCTGGAACCGCATCGGCACACCTGATATACCTATCAAAGATTTCATTGAAGGATTAATTATCGGTATCAGCTTAGCGAGTGCAGCCCTATTGATTGTTTCATATCGAAACCCAACTTGGTTAATACGTCGCCAGTGTTGGTGGGAAAAATAAACGCAACAACTCCGCGTAAGCGTTGCTTACGCGGAGTTTTTTTATATCTGTATTAACGTAAGATTTCGACAACGTTTTTGCGAGCGGCTGCTTTAGCTGGAAAGACACTGAAGATAATCCCTATCACAACTGAAATCAAGACACTCATCAATGCGGTTGGTAAATCGACCGCGGCATTGAACGGTAAGAACCCGCTAATCGCAAATGCCAAGCCAATTCCGCTCAAATATCCGATGATGCCGCCAATTGTGGTAATGACAATTCCTTCGAGTAAGAATTGCGTCTGAATGCTCGATTGGGTTGCTCCCAGTGAACGTCTAATACCAATTTCCTTTGTTCGTTCTGAAACGGAAATATACATCATATTCATCACGCCAACGCCGGCAATGAACAAGGAAATGCCTGCAACTGAGGAAACGAAGTACGTAATAATCTTCAATTGCTCGCCAATTTGGTTCATAAATTCAGTTTGGTCGAAATATTCATACGAACCGTCATCTTTAGCTGAACCATTTTCCTTAAGATATTGGCTAATTCGTTTGCTGAGTGTTTGCATATCTGCCGATTCCTTGAAATACACTGTCAGCGTTGGGCTCGGAAAACGCAACGGATTATTACGATCGAATGTCCCCTTAGGAATCGCTGCTTGCGCATTGTTTAACCCGAAACCAAAGCCGAAGCCGCCCGATTCTTCCGGTGGCGCCGGCACAAACACACCGACAATTGTGTACTCCTGGTGGTCCAAAGTCAGCGAACGTTGTAAAGCCGCTTGCTCTGATCCGAATAATTCAATTGCCATTGCAACATCAATAACCACATAACGTTGCTTATTCTCGGAATCCATTTGCGTCAAATTTCGCCCGGCGACCATTTGGTAATCTGTGAATTCAGCAACTTTAGTCGCGTATGTATTCGCCTTACCGCGATGATTGCTCGTCAAATGCGTCGTTTCTTGAAGTTCCTGTTCTCCAAGCTTTGCTTCGTCAACACCTTCCATCGCCTCGATTGCTTCGATGTCTTTTTGCTTGTAGGGAACGATTTTCATCGGATCTTTCTCGTAATTCGATTGGTTGAAATAGAACATTTGACTGCGGCGACCGTGTTCGTCTTTAGCAAATTCTTCCAACGTTTGCTTACGAAAGCCATTCCCTAGACTCATAATCGTAATTACCGCAGCAATTCCGATTATGATACCAATCATCGTCAAGAATGTTCGGCGACCGTTTGTCCGTAAGGTAAAGAGAGAGGATTTCAAAATTTCAATCAACTGCATGATGTTTCCTCCTCCGCCTCATCTTCTGTTTGATACGTTTTATTGAATTCTCGGGTTAAGTCCGCCGCATTATTTGCCTGACTATTTTGTTGGATTTCTCCGTCGACAATCACGATATGGCGAGTTGCGTAACTTTGTAAAGTCGGGTCATGCGTTACCATGACAATTGTCACACCCTCTTCGCGATGCAATTTAGAGAGAATCTCCATAATCATTCGCGATGTTTTGGTGTCGAGAGCCCCGGTCGGCTCATCGGCAATAATGAAGCTAGGACTGTTAATTAAAGCGCGGGCAATCGCCACTCTCTGCTTCTGTCCGCCGGATAATTCACTCGGTTTATGATGCCCTTTATCGCCTAACCCCACGCGTTCCAACGCTTTTTGGACAGGGGCTTTCGTCTGCTTGGCGCTGTAACCATTGTAGATGAGCGGCAACCGCACATTCTCATAAACTGTCATATTGCCAATCAAGTTGAAATCTTGGAAAACAAATCCGACCATCTGATTGCGCAATTGAGAGATTTGTTTATCTGTCCGTTGTTCGATTGGACGACCATTGAAACGATATGCCCCTTCGAAATTGTTATCGAGAAAACCCAGCACATTGATTAACGTCGACTTCCCTGAACCCGACGGTCCCATGATTGACACAAATTCACCCTTGTTAATGGAAAAATTCACATCTTTCAACACATGGAGCTGCGATTCTCCCATCTGATAGTATTTATTAACGTGCTCGATTTCAATCATCGGTATGTTGGTATTGGTTTGGTTCATGACACCATCATCTTGAACAAACGATGTAACCTCTGTTGACGATGATGCTTCATTCTTGTTATTCAACATACTACTCACCTTGCCCGCCTTCTATTGGCATTCCAGGTATCTCAGCTTCTCCTTCAAAATCCGATGACATTTCTGCAACTGCCACCACTTGACCGTCTTTCACATCAAACGGGTTCATCAACAAGACATCGCCTGCCGCCACATGCTGTAAGGCAACTTGTTGAATTCCTTGACGTTCCAATTTGATTTCTGTTTTGTGCGCAATTTGGTCGCGAACAATGAAGACGTAATTCTTCCCATTTTCTTCCAAAATAGCTTCCTTCGGAATGACAAATCCCGGTAAATCAATTTGAACTTTCACTGAGAAGCCCGGTTGGATAAATTCTGCCGGAGCAATTTTGTAACGATAGCGCGCACCACTTACCTCTCCACCTGACGGCGCAGCAGGCGTATTAGAACCTTGCGTATTCGCCGAAGGTGCAGGAATCGCATCATATTCTACCATCTCACCTTTAAGTTCGCGCTCCTCGGCATTGACAAATAAACGCGCCGGGCGGCTTGTACCTAATACGTAGAATTCATATTCCGACACAGAACCTTCAACAGCTACTTCATTACTAATAATCCGTACCAATGGTACTTGATTATTATCGCGCCCCGCTTCGTCTAATACAACTTTTCCTGCAAATTTCGCCTTCACTTGACCGTGCTGTTGTTCTTTCAAGCGAATTAATTTAATTTCAATATCCTCAATTTGGCGGTTGACTTGACGAATTTGTTCTTTAGTACCGCCACCCGTTGGCGCACCCCCTTCTTCGTCACTTGATTGTGCGCTTGCGTTCGATTTGCCAATTGCTTCAACAACGTAATACTGTTGCTTACCGTCTTCGGTCCAATAAGTACTAATTAAATCCCCTTGATAATTGTAAACGCCGCCGGTTTCTTCACGTAATTGGGCAATTAATTCCTCACGTTGGTTATACAAACGTGTTTGTTCACGCAAAGCATCCTCTAAATCATATTTATTTTTGTCTTGGAAATAAGCATACAAGATATCTCCCTTCTTGACGTACTGACCATCCTTAACATAGACGGTTTCAATTTCGCCTAGAGCGGCATCATAGAAGTAGCTATTATCTGATTGTAATTGCGCTACCCCATTCAACGACACAGGCTCCTGCGCAAAAACGGTATGCGTCTGATACACCATTTGTCCCTCTGCTAAATCAGGTTGGTTCAAGTTACCTTTACCAATTTGATTCGTAACGCCTCCGAAGATTAAGTTCCAAAGACTCGCCACCACTACTGCCAAGAAGATTGCTCCACCTGCAATTGCGATGATTATTTTTTTCTTTGCGGACATATGTTCACCATGCTTTCTGAAATGTATTTGTTAACAAAAAGTTGTTAAAATGTATTACTCGCTCATCATTATATCATATACATTCTGCCTAAATAAAGAAATTACTATAAATAATGTATAAAGAAAATGTAAATTTTTGTCAGAATCAACTTACAAAAATTTGCCTTTTTTGAATGAAGTCTAGTAAACTGTTGAATAGTAAGTCTGCGAAAGGAAGATGGAAATGTTTTTGACAGAGGAATTATTGAAAGAAATTCATGAAAGAGCTGCTGAATACGACCGTTTGAATCAGTTTCCGGTGGAAGATTATGCGGCATTGAAAGAGTTCGGTTACTACAAGGCGTTCGTGCCGAAAGAATACGGTGGGTTCGGCTTATCTTTGAAGGAAATCGCCCATGAACAAACGCGCTTGGCAATGGCGGCTCCGGCTACCGCACTTGGTATCAATATGCACCAAATTATCGTCGGTATGGCAACGCACATGGTCAAGAATGGCAACTTGAAAGGTGAACAAATTTTGCGCGATGCAGCCAATGGCGAATTATTGGCGTTCGGCATTTCGGAGCCCGCGAATGACCGCGTCTTGTTCGGTTCGATTTGTGAAGCCAGACCGGATGCGCAAGGCGGCTATCATTTCTATGGTGCAAAAGTTTTTCTTTCGATGATTAAAGCCTGCACACGTTTAGTTACTTATGCGATGGACACAACAAGCGATGCGCCACAATCTGTGTTTGCGTACTTGCATAATAATGCTGATACTATTCTGGTAAAAGAAGATTGGGATACACTCGGCATGCGCGCAACACAATCGAATAGCGTCACATTACAAGGCGCGCACGCTGAGGAGGGGCAAATCTTGGCGAAAGTCGCACCCGGTCCAAGTTTCGATCCGGTTGTGTTTGGAATTTTTGCTTATTTCGAAATTTTGTTGGCGGCAACTTATCATGGCATCGGTAAGCGAGCGCTTGAAATCGGTATCGATACAGTTAAAACTCGCCATTCAGCTGTCAACAACACCACTTATTCCAATGACAAAAATATCCGCTGGCGCATTGCGGAGGCTGCACTTGCCCTAGATGGCATTCAACTCCAAATTGATGCCCTTTCCGACGACGTAGAGAGTAACGCTGATCACGGCATCTTCTGGATGCCTCGCCTCTCCGCTATCAAAAATCGTGCGGTCGAATCGTCCAAACGTGCCGTTGAAGAAATTGTTCGCGCAAGTGGCGGACACTCTTATTATAATGACAGCGAACTTTCCCGCTTATTGCGAGATGTATACGCCGGCTTGTTCCAACCTTCTGATCAAGAATCGCTTCACGACGCTTGGGCAAACATTCTGCTGGGCGCAATCGAAGCCTAATTATTACGACAAAACCGCCTGAAACTCAAGCTAAACACTTGAATCTCAGGCATTTTTTAACGCCATATTTTGCCTTCGGGTTCAATGAACAAACGATTAGTATCCGTGCCGTCTTTACCATCTTCTCGGACAACAACTTGCCAGATCGGATAGTATAGCTTCTCCGTAGAAAAACCGCTGATTTTCATCGGGACATAAACCAAGTCGATTGCCTCAATATAGAAGGTATGCTCCGACAACCACGTGCCCTCATTACGTTCCAACTCTTTAGTCACCATAGACAACACTTGTTCTACTTTATCCACCTTGATGATGCCTTCTTCTTTCGGATAAGTCATGACTGGAGTGCCCACAGGCGTAACATTCCACCAATTAAACACTTTGAAGCCGTCTTCCGTCAGGACGAATTCCCCTTGCGTGCCACCATCAAAAAAAGTCTCACTTCCTTGTGTGTGCCAATAGACAGGATAATCGCCGATTTGTGCTGTAATCTGCCCAAAATAAGCTTCCTTAAAGTCTCCGATATAGCCCTCACCTTTCAGTTTATTAACATTTTGATAATCAATGTAGTCCGCCATTTCATTCAGCGTGATACTGCGCATATCTAATTGGAATGTCATATAACTTTCTGCAAATACTTGTTGCAGGAAATCTTGAACCTTCCGCTCCACTGCAACAAATGACATGAACGGCAATTCCTGATTAGCTAAGTGCGTTGCATCATAACCGATATGGGGGAACAAAATGACATTATTCACTAGACTCGTATACGGATTCTCGCTCTCCTCTTCCATATAAATATTCCATTTAGGAATTTCTGTAAAGCTCTTATCGTGAGAAACATTCAACCAGTAGCCTGTATCTTTCAATTCATAATGCTCGGCTTCGATATAAGTCTTCCCCTCACTATGATGCTCTTTCTCCGGTACAAAGATGAGTTCCTTATCGAAATACATCGCTATCCGTTGCAATAATTCTTCCTTATCCCATTCTCCGATTGAATATATCGGCGCTGCATACAAGTCGATTTCCTTCGTCTTCAATTCCGAATGGATGTACACTCTCTCCGACACTCGTTCAAATTGCGTTTCCGCATGTATCGCGCTAGGATTCAACAATAACGCTACCGCACTCACTAATAATCTCAAACGTTTCATATAGTTCACTCCTTTGTTTTTGATGCTTTTAGCTTAATCCTTCTTCTACCAAAAAAATATCACGATTACTTAAGTTTATCTTTAATTGACGTAACTGACTTCTCAATTAATAATTGTTGTTGAACCGTGCCGTTGACGACTTCCGTCAGCAGATGAATGCGTGGATTATGTTGCACCAATTGATATAAATAATATAGACCCCAACCATGTTCTTGCGCTTGTGACTTCGTCGTATAGCGCAATTGCTCTCCAACACTGCTTACCACACTCGAATTAACGACATGAATATGACGCACTTCTTCCACATCAAATAATGCCACCGAAATTTCTTTCTGCTCGGATTGAACCGCCGCCTCAATCGCATTGTCCAACAGAATTGCCACCGCACGTACTAACTTGACTTTGTCAAAGGAAATATCCGGTAAGGATTTCGGAATGTCCAACTGAACTTTCAAACCTTTCGACTGGGCTAATACTAATTTAGAATGCAATAAACTTTTCAATTCCAATGTGGCGATACGCCCCAATTTACCGAATTCGTAACTTTGATCCAATAATAATTTCTGTGTCGGCGCTACCGTTTCGTAGAAAATATGTGCAACTTCTTCCCAATTAGCCTGATCAATGGATAATTGCAGACTATATAAGATGTTCAAATAATCGTGTCGGAACATTGAGACGCTATCATACAAAGCTTCCACATCTTGTGCATATTGCACCAATTGTGCGACTGCTTGCGTTTCTAGTCTTTTTTTGGCACGGTAATATGCGAAGAAACTGATAAGCAAGCCTAACACCATGCTGACTATCAGCAACTGATACAAAATTAAACGATTGAACGGAATATGCGCCATAATCGCTTTACTGTAACGCAAAGGCGGGAACAAATAGCTTGCTGCAGCCATAAGCAACACACTGGACCACAACGGTATCTCTCGATGCCACACATATCGTTTCAATAGCAAATAAACAATCACCATTACTAGCACATCAAATACATTGACCACCATAAGAAACCGTACAGGAGAACGTGCAATGTAGTGGGGTAAGAGGAAGTTCAACACTGCGTACCCCGCTTGACTGCCCCACAGATACACGCTGACGAAACATATAGCCTGACTTAAGGCGTGTTGCCACGGCATGAGCCGATTGTGTATTTGCAAATAGAACCATAGCACCAGCACGCTTCCGATTAAGCGAACGAGAACCCAATCCGTTCCACCGACATAATAATGCAACATCGATAATAACATCACACAAAAAACCGTCACTAGCCAATTAACCTTGACAAACCGGAAACGCGCATGCATCATGAGAACTAGTCCAATCGCCACAAAGACAATATGCATCTGATACAATGTTAGAATCATGCGTGCTCCCCTCTTTCTAGCCACGTACAGAACGATTTGTAATAAGTTCGAGAAACCGGAACCATCGCCCCATTGCGTAGATGAATAACCCGCTGCTTCTTATCTAATTGTTTCACCTGGTCTAAATGAATGACAAATGCTTGATGAACTCGCATCAAACGCGCATCCTTATCTTCCAATTCATTGAGCGTCCCATAATAATCGACGGTTCGATTATGTGCGACCAAGCGAATGAGATGATTGCCTACCACCTCAAAGTAGTAAAGTTCCTGCCATCTAACTTTCAAATAACGGTGTTTCGTTTGCAACTCGAAGACATCTATTTCCGCTTGTCGAATATATTCCTCATGCTTGTGCAAACACTGTGCAATCTGCTCATGGAATATCTGAGGCGCTACATTTTTGTCAATAAAGTTGAGCGCGGCTACCATATACTGATAAGATGTTAAGGCAAGTTCACTATGCGTTGTAACAAACACAATCAGTCCTTCCTTATCGAATTGACGAATACGTTGCGCTACCTCCAAACCGGCATGACTATCCGCTTTAATTTGAATGTCGAGAAAATATAAATTCGGTTCCAGTGAAACTTGTGCCGCTGTCAATAAATCAAATCCTCGATAATATGTATGTACTTGCTGTTGAATGCCTTGCTCTATCAATAATGCTTGAACTTTATCCGTCAAATAACGCGCTTGCATTAACTGATCTTCCAGAATAAAAATTGCCATCCGGACACCTCCCGCTCATGATTATCAGTTTGCCAGTCTTAGTGTACCCTGTCTAAATAAATAACGCAAACAGCATGCTAAACAACGTATTTGACACTACAAAAAAACCAACTTTACAGTTGGTTTCCTTAAAATATTCTGCAATTTCCTTCACAACTTTAGATAACCTAGGTTGCTGTTTTATTGATTATTTTCTTACAATCATCTTGATTGCTTGTTCTATCTTGGCTTCGCGATCATCGTCATTATCTGTTAGAAGACATCTTTTCAAATTCTCGGCAACAATTACACCTATTAACGTGTCCAAGCTCGAGCGCACAGCAGTTAATTGCGTAATCACATCAATGCACTCCTTTTTGTCTTCCATCATGCGCAAAACGCCTTGTAATTGCCCGTCTGCTCGTTTCAGTCTGTTCTTGACTTTATCGTCGTATATATTCATAGATATCCTCTCGTTCCTATACTTAATGTTACTACGAGCACTATTATATCAACAAAGCTTGCTTAAATAAAGAGTTGCATATTCGCTTGCTCACTGTCGGCAATGAACGTTGCCACGCCACCATACTCCACAAAGTCAAATAATTCTTCCTTCTCAATTCCCATTAAATCCATGCTCATTGTGCATGCTATGAATTTTACACCTAGTTGATGTGCCTGCTCAATCATTTGCGGCAAGGAATCCACATTCTTCTCTTTCATAATGTGCTGAATCATTGCTCGTCCCGCACCGCCCATATTCATATTAGATAACGGCAACTTATTAGCACCGGATGGCAACATTAAATCGAACATTTTCGCAAGACCTTTTTTCTGAATTTTTTGTTTTTTCAAAACAGATAAGCCCCAGAATGTGAAAAACAGTGTAACTTTTTTGCCATAGGCTGCTGCGCCAGACGCGATAATCATTGATGCTAGCGCCTTATCCAAATCGCCGCTAAATACAACCATCGTCATGCCATCTTTAGTATCAATGGAGGGTGCTTGTAGTGTCGCAACAGGGCACGCTGCTCCTTGTCCTTTCATCAATGTTGCAACTACTTTATCACCGTCGATAGTATTTTCCAGAAGAAGATTTCCTGTGTTGTTAGCCCAGTTTTCAATGTCGGCACTGAATCCAAAGTCACTTGCTATTACTTTCAACGTCTGCCCTACTTGCATTTGGTCAATATGCTCTTTTACTTTCAGAATCGGCCCTGGACATTGTAAGCCGCAGGCGTCTAACGTAATTGTTTCGGCGATTGGCTTTTCTGGTGTCATTACATTTTGCGCCTCTTTTTTCGGTGGAGAGTCGATTGTTTTTATTTGATATTTAGCACTCTTATATGTTCTGTAGCCACCGTCCAAGTTCTTGACTTCAAAGCCCGCTTGACTTAAAACCCTTGCCGCATTATAGCCGCGTTGCCCTACTTGACAGTATACATAAATTGGTTGTTCTTTCGGTATTTTTACTAATTGATGACGCAATTGGCTCAGCGGAATATGAACACCGCCCTCAATTTCTCCGGTTGCCAATTCAAAATCTTCGCGTATATCTAGGAAATACGCACCGTCTGCAAGCAATTGATCGACTTCGTGCCATTGGAACGTTGCTACTCTACCTTGCATCATGTTGTCAGCTGTATACCCTAGCATATTAACAGGATCTTTTGCCGATGAATAAGGCGGCGCATATGCCAACTCAATACTTGCCAGTTGATCGGCTTTGGCAGAAAACTTCATAGCTGTCGCAATAACATCAATACGTTTTTCAACGCCTTTTGTGCCCACTGCTTGTGCTCCTAATATTTTGCCATCTTTAGCAAATATTAATTTCAATGCGAGTGGCGCCGCTTCCGGATAATAACCGGCATGCGAATTGGGATGTATATGGATAACATCGTAAGCAATTTGTGCCTGTTTGAGTTGTCGTTCATTATTTCCGGTACTTGCAACAGTCAATGCAAAAACTTTTGCTACCGCTGTTCCTTGCGTTCCTAAATACTCGGCATCAATTCCGTTTATGACATCCGCTACCAAGCGTCCTTGGCGATTGGCCGGCCATGCAAGAGGAATATTGGTAGCATCCCCGTAACGCAATCATTGACTTCAATGACATCACCGATTGCATAAATATTCGGAATAGATGTTTCCAGTTTGCTGGAAACTTTAATCCCGCCTTTGAACCCTAATTCTAGCCTCGCTTGCTTCGCTAATGTATTCTCAGGCAAGACACCAATGGACAGAATAATCATATCTGTCGTTAATTCTTTGCCACTTGATAAAATGAGTTTCTTGCCGGATTGCTCAATGGCTTTCAAACCATCTTCTAGAATAAGGTTTACTCCGTGCATATTGATGTGAGCATGCAACATTTGCGCCATTTCAAAATCAATATTCGGCATCACTTGAGGTGCCATTTCAACTAAGTTGACCTTTAATCCCAGTTCGACAAGATTTTCCATCATTTCTAAGCCGATAAATCCACCGCCGATAACAGTTACCGTTTCAACCTTATTGTCCTTAATAAATGCTTTTATCCGATCCATATCCGGAATATTTCGCAATGTAAAGAGATTGTGTGCATCCTCCAAGCCTACAATCGGCGGAACAATTGGTTTAGCTCCTGTTGAAATAATCAACGCATCATACGTTTCTTCGTACTCTGTACCTTTCTGATGATTCAAAATTTTGACCGATTGTGATTCCGGATAAATTCCCACCACTTCCGAAAAGTTGCGAATGTCAATGCCATATTGTTCACTCATTCCTTCGACTGTTTGGAGCAACAAATCTTCCCGATGTTTAATGGTTCCGCCAATATGGTATGGCAAGCCGCAATTCGCAAACGAAATATATTCGCCCTTCTCCAGCAAAATAATGTCATCTTCTTCATTCAGTCGGCGCAAGCGGGTTGCAGCTGTCGCTCCTCCGGCAACACCCCCGATGATAATGATTTTTTTAGGCATTACATACACCCTCTTTCTAGTGGAGCTGTCCAAGCACTTGTGCCACCAACCACGTTGACAACATCATAGCCTTTGTTTGAGAGATAAGCCGCTGCTTGAACTGAACGCCCACCCGACTGACAAATGATATGATATGTTTTATCCTTACTCAAAGACTCACAACTGCTTTCGAAATTGCTCAACGGCATATTAACAGCACCCGGGACATGTCCTTGTGCATATTCCACTTGCTCTCTAACATCAATAAGATTCAGTGTTTTATTGATTATTCGCTCTTTCAATTGTGCTACGATTTCTGATTTAACCATGATTTATCCTCTCCGGGTACACTGTTCGATACAGCGAAAATGCCCCATCCAAATTTTCTACTTTAAAGCCATGTTGTTTCAATATACGCTCGGCTAAATATGAACGTAACCCGCTATGGCAACTCACAATATAAGCTTGCTCTTGATCAAGTTCGTCCAATCGACTTCGTAAATGATCGAGAGGGATATGAATCGCGTTGTCAAATTGACCGTCCGCAAGTTCCGACCTATTTCTGACATCCAGTAATAATTTACCTGCTGCCAACTGTTCTTCTAGTTCATACCACTGAACGGAATGAGTTGTACCTTCTATAATGTTGCTAGCAGCGTATCCCGCTATATTTACAGGATCTTTTGCCGACCCGAACGGGGGCGCATATGTCAACTCCAACTCCGGTAAGTCGAATACTGTTAACCCCGCCTTTATAGCAGTTGCCAGAATATCGATTCGCTTATCGATGCCTTTTTGGCCAACGCCTTGCGCTCCATAAATTCTGCCCGACTCTTTCCCAAAAATCAGCTTGAGCATTAAATCTGTTGCCCCCGGGAAATAAGAAGCGTGATCTTTTCCGCTGATATGCACCACTGCAACATCAGAGAAATATTGCTTAGCAATCCGCTCGCTAAGTCCTGTCGCTGCTGCTGACAGATTGAATACACGAACAATGGCTGTGCCGATGCTCCCCTTATTTGTTCTCGGTAATCCGGCAATCACATCCGCCACTTGGCGCCCTTGTCGATTGGCAGGGCTAGCCAACGAAATCAAAGCGTCCTCTCCAGTAATTTCTTGTTTCACAATAACTGCATCTCCGACCGCATATATATCCGGCACATTGGTTCGATACGAATCGTCTACAAGGATACCTCCACGTATACCTAGTTCAATCCCCGCCGACTCTGCTAGATTAGATTCCGGTAATACCCCTACTGACATAATGGTCAAATCAGATATGAACTCACTGCCATCCTCCAAAATAATCGTTCGCCCCTTGTCGGCAAATGCTTGCGCAGACTGATTTGTCATTACTTTCACACCGTTTTTGATTAATTCAGCCTGAATATAGCTTGCCATTTCCTCATCTAACGGCGGTAAAACATGCGGCGCTTTCTCAATAAGAGTCACATCAAAGCCTTTCAACACTAGACTTTCTGCCATCTCTAAACCAATAAAGCCTGCTCCGATAACAGTGGCTTTCCCTGTTTTTTGATGCGTGATTTTTTCCATAATTTGATCCAAGTCCGGGATGTTTCGCAGCGTGTAAACATTCTCTGCTTCTTCGAGACCCGGCATTTTGGGAACGAATGGCTTTGCGCCTGGCGACAAAATCAACTTGTCATAACTTTCTTGATAGATTTCATCGCGATATTTTACTGTCACCGTCTTAGCATCGGAATCGATTGCAATCACTTCTGTTTCAGGACGCACATCTAATTCGAAACGCTCTTTCAAACGTTCAGGCGTCTGTACCAATAAACTGCTTCGCTCTGCAATTTCGCCCGATACATGGAATGGTAAGCCACAATTAGCAAAAGAAACATACGGTCCTTTATCAAACACAATAATTTCCGCATCTTCCATCAAACGACGCAATCGCGTTGCAGCGGACATACCACCTGCGACACCGCCAACGATTACAACTTTCATTTGTATAACCTCCTTATTGAATAAAATTAAGACCCTATAATCTTTGAACCCTTCCAAGCCATCATACCGCCTCTAATATTGACAGCATTGTAGCCTTGCTTTGTCAGTATTTTGGTCGCTTTCTTGCTACGCATCCCAGATTGACAAATTAAATAAACCGTCTTGTCTTGGGGTGCTCTATAATGAACAATTTTTTCTAATGGAATATTCTTTGCTTGCTTAATATGCGCTCTACGGTATTCTTGTGGTGATCTAACATCAATCAACTCAACATATTGCTCACGTAAAAGTGTCTCCAACTCTTTTGTCGAAATGGTTGGCAACTTACGAAACCATTCTTTAATTGTGCGAAACATTGACAAATGAACCTTCTTTCTTCTTTCTTTTGTATACCCCTATGGGTATAATGAGTATATCACCAGACTCCTTTCATGTCAATGGAAACTCCTCCTAATTGCCGACACAATTTCTATACCACAAAAAAACCAACCTTTCGGTTGGTACCCTTCAATTTATTCAGGTTTGACAACAACAGACGTCACTTTGTATCCGGCTGCTTCCAGCTGTTGGCGTACCGCCTCGCCGTCTTGTGTATCGACGTGCAACACCATTTGCACACTGTCATTCACATGATATAAGGCAATTTGCGGCACGTTCAAGTTCGCTTTGTTGAACAGATGCCCCATGTCTTCCATAATACCTGCCCGATCGGTCTGCAACTCAATCACAATCCGTGTCCCCGGCACAAAATAGCCCGACACATCAATGAACGCATCAAACACATCCTTATCCGTAATAATCCCGACAGGTCGATTATCTTCAACGACGACAAGTACACCTAAATTTTTGGTACGCATTAGGACGGCTGCTTGTTCCAGTAACGCATCAGGTGCCACTGTGACAACCTGTTTAATCATAATATCTTGCGCGGTCGTCTTGTTAAGCAAATAGTTCAATTCATGCACACTCAAGCTAGTTGCCGTTGAAGGCGAATGCTTGGCAATAATCGATTCGGTTACCAACCCTTGCAATTGCCCATTCACCACAACCGGCAAACGATGAATATCATGCTCGCGCATTAAATCGAGTGCTTTAATTACAGTTGTGTCCGGTGTAATCGTAATTAAATTTGATGACATATAATTTTTTACAAACATGATTATCCTCCTAAATAAGCTTTCTGAACGGCATCACTTTCTAATAATTCTTGTCCCGTTCCGCTCAGTACAATGCTACCGGTTTCCAACACATAACCTCGTGTCGCAATGGAAAGTGCCATTTTGGCGTTCTGTTCAATCAAGAGAACGGTTGTCCCTTGATGCTGAATATCTTGGATAATATTGAAGATTTCCTTAATAAAAATCGGCGCCAACCCCATTGATGGCTCGTCTAACAAAAGCAGTTTCGGACGTGTCATCAAAGCGCGCCCCATTGCCAACATCTGTTGTTCGCCTCCCGACAAAGTAGACGCATCCTGCTTGTGGCGCTCCTTCAAGATAGGAAACCGCTCAAACACCTGCTCCATATCGGTTGCAATTCCGTCTTTGTCTTTACGCAAAAACGCCCCCATCTCCAAATTCTCACGCACAGTCAACCCCTTGAAGACGTGTCTGCCTTCCGGAACGTGGGCGAGTCCGAGTTGGACAATTTTTTTGGCGGAGAGGTGTGTAATATCCGCCCCTTCGTAATGAATTGTACCATGATTGGCACGAATCAAACCGGAAATTGTCCGCAAAATAGTTGATTTCCCCGCTCCGTTCGCGCCGATGAGAGAAACGATTTCCCCTTCATTGACTTCAAACGATACTTGACGCACCGCATTAATCATGCCGTAATTAACGGTCAAATCTTTCACTGCTAGCATTAGTCATCTCCTCCTAGGTACGCTCGAATCACGTCAGGGTTTTGTTTGATTTGTTCCGGTGTGCCTTGCGCCAACAGACGCCCGTACTCCAGCACATAAATTCGCTGACAAATCTCCATGACAAGCGCCATGTCATGCTCAATCAAGACAACCGTTAAGTTGAATTGGCGACGAATTTGTTCGATCAACGCCGTCAGTTCAGCAGTTTCTGCCGGATTCATACCAGCTGCCGGCTCATCGAGAAACAGAATTTTGGGACGCGTCGCTAAGGCGCGCACAATTTCTAAGCGCCGTTGTTGCCCGTAAGCCAGGTTTTTAGCCTTGTCGTTTTCAAATTGGTCGAGGTCGAAGATTTTCAACAACTCGAGCGCCTGCTCTTTCATCTTTTGTTCCGTTCGATAGAAAGATGCTGTCCGCAACAAACTGGACCACAGGGCATTCTTTTGTTGCCCGTGCATCGCAACCATGACATTCTCCAAAACCGTTTGCTCTTTGAACAGGCGAATGTTTTGGAATGTACGTGCTAAGCCGTATGCATTGATCTTATAGGGTGCGATTCCATTCAATGTTATCATACCGCGTTCCGTTTGCACTTGGACGGTTCCTTCAGAAGGCTCGTAGACTCCCGTCAACAAGTTAAAAAAGGTTGTCTTCCCAGCGCCATTCGGTCCGATTAACCCGATAAGTTCACCCTCCTCAATATGCAAGGAAACATTGGATACCGCCGCAAGTCCGCCGAAGTTTTTGGTTAAATTTCTGACTTCTAATAAACTCATGACGTTACCTCCCTTTTTTTGCCGAGTAAGTGTTCAACGAGTGCGCCGACACGCAATTCCTTCGTCCCCAACAAGCCGCCCGGACGGAAAATCATAATCAGAATCAAGGAAACGGCATAAATAATCATCCGTAGCTGCCCGTAAGGTTGCAACAAAGTGTTCAACACCCCGAGCAGAATCGCCGCTACAAACGACCCGGTAAAGCTACCGATCCCCCCGAAAACCACGATAATCAGAATATCAATAGACTTCACAAATGAGAAGTCGCCCGGTGTTACCACGCCGATGTAAGTCGCTGATAACGTACCGCCGATGCTCGCTGTTACCGCTCCTAGAATAAAGGCTAGAACTTTATACTTCGTAATATTGATGCCCATTGATTCCGCAGCAATTTCATCTTGTAGCACTGCATACGTTGCCCGTCCCGCACTGCTATACACATAATTCAAAATCAAAATCGTTGTCAACACTAAACAAACATAAACTATTTGCCAAGTGGTAGTTAAAGGTATGCCGCTAATTCCGGCAGGTCCGTTCGTAATTTCACGCATATTGTTGATGAGGACGCGAATGATTTCCGCCACACCAAGCGTTGCGATTGCTAAATAATCACCTTTCAAACGCAATGTCGGAATCCCGACCAATAGAGCAACCACAATGGATAACAGAACACCGATTCCCATACCGATGTACAAGCCTTGCATGCCAGGTATCTTAATGCTGGCAATCGCCCCTGCATAAGCTCCGATGGCAATAAAGCCGGCATGCCCCAAGGAGAATTGTCCCGCCACTCCCAAAATCAAGTTCAAACCAACCGCATAAATGATATTGATCATCACTGTTACTAATGTAATTTCATAGAAAGGATTAATAATTCGTGCTTTGATAAGGGCGAATAGGAATGCATAACCTGCAATCGCCACAAGTAACCAGATTGCATTGCGAAATGTTAGTCGTTGCATTTTTTTCACCTACACTTTCTCTTTGACATTTTTGCCGAATAAGCCGGCCGGCAACACTAATAAGATGATTATCAATAATGCGTACACTGCCGCATCTTTATACGTTGAGCCTCCTAAGAAGCTAACGATTGTTTCCAAGACACCAATCAAATAGCCACCAATCATGGCCCCCGGAATACTACCGATACCGCCGACAACCGCTGCGACAAAGGCTTTTAATCCCGGTGTCGTTCCCATTGTCGCTGAAATGGAGTTATAATAAATGCCGACTAGAATGCCGGCGATACCTGCTAAGCCTGACCCAAGCGCAAATGTAAAGGAAATCACGCGGTCGACATCAATCCCCATCAATTGCGCTGCTTCTTCATCAACCGCAACTGCACGCATCGCTTTCCCCATTTTCGTATAACGAACGATAAATTGTAATGTCGCCATCAACGCGACTGTCACACCGAATACAAGCAACTGCTTGCTGTTGATAATAATTCCGAACACCTCGAAAACATGGGTCTTAATCGGAGACGGAAACGCCTTAACCTCCGCACCGACAAAGTAAATCATCGCATTTTGCAATAAGTAAGATACGCCGATTGCAGTAATCAAAGCGGCAACACGCGTTGACTTGCGCAATGGCTTGTAAGCGACACGTTCGATGACAACTCCCAAGAGTGCGCAGAACAACATCGACAACACCAATGCAACATACACATTGACGCCCATCGTGTTCACAAGGTAGAAACCGAAGAACGCGCCCATCATATACACATCGCCATGGGCAAAATTAATTAAGCGAATCGTCCCATAAACCATGGTGTATCCTAATGCAATTAACGCGTAAATACTTCCCAACGAAAGCCCGTTGACAAGTTGCTGGATAAAAAGTTGCATATAGTCCTTTCCTTTCTATTGATGACATATAAAGCGCGCCGATCTGCCGTCTTCAACATAGGCACTACCGACACGCTTTTCGTTTATATGGTTATTTTGTAAGCATAATTGTTCATCTGACTAATGGATGCTATCTGGCAGATGACAAACATTATGCTACTATTCAGCGGTAACACTTTCTGCTGACTTGATTTCGCCATTCTCCAAATGCAATAACACCACTGATTTAACAGGATCATGATTCTCATTGATAGTGAATGTTCCAGTTACACCTTTGAAGTCTTTCGTTTCAGCCAAAGCTTTCGTCACAGCAACCGGATCGGTTGATTGCGCTGTTTCAATCGCTTGAATCAACAAGTTAGACGCATCATAGGACAAAGCGGCAAATGTATCCGGCTTTCTCTTGAATTTAGCTTCATAAGCCTTGATAAACTCTTGAACTTGAGCATCTTCGCTTTTCTCTGAGAAATGCGTTGTAAAGTAAACATCTGTTAAATTCTCAGCACCCGCTAATTCTTTCAATGTGTCGCTATGCAAGCCATCGCCACCCAAAACAGGTTGAGTAATGCCTAATTCGCGCGCTTGCTTAATAATTAAACCTGCTTCCGTGTAGTAACCCGGTAAATACAAGACATCAAATTCTTGACCACGCAATGTTGTTAAGATTGCTTGAAAATCTGTATCACCTGTCGCATACGCTTCATTCGCAACAACTGTTCCACCTTGCTTTTCAAACTCTTGTTTGAAACTATCTGTCAAACCTTGAGAATAGTCGTTGCCTTGGTCAGTCAAAATCGCAACTTTTTTAGCGCCTAAACTCTTCGTTGCGTATTGCGCCGCTACTACACCTTGGTACGAATCTTCGAAACAAACGCGGAAGATGTATTCCAACACCTTACCGGCAGCATCTAATGTTACACCATTTCCGGTTGTCGCCGGGAAAATCGCCGGAACACCACCACGTGTCATCACAGGAATAGAAGCCAATGCATCTCCTGTTGTAGCAGGTCCAACCACACCAACAACTGCTTCTGTTAATAATTTAGTCGCAACGGATGCTACTTCTGTTTTTTCTGTTTTGTTGTCAATGATTAAGGCTTCCAACTGCTTTCCATCCAATACGCCGCCCGCAGCATTTTTTTGCTCAACCGCTAATTGTAAACCTTCTGACATCGGTGTTCCGTAAGCAGCAGCGCCGCCTGTTAACTCGAAGTTTCCACCAATTTTGACTGTATCGGTAGCTAACGCTACTCCCGGCGCAACAAGGTTTGCCGCTAAAGTAAAGCCCGTGACTAATGCAACTGTTAATTTCTTCAAATTCATATTTATATCCTCCTAAGCTACAACGATTGCTTTAATATGTGTTGAAGTATACCGCATCAAAAATTAAATTTCAATATGTTTTTTAATTTTTTTCTCATTTATTTCCATGAAATTCATTAATACACCCCCTCAATCGGTAAAGCAACGCCTTGATTCACTTAGCATTATGCCTCATCAGACGGTAGCATCGTCACCAAAGCATTCAATTGATAATTCGCTCCTTCACGCCTTGCGGAATGTAGCGTTGGAGTTGTATAAGTCGAGCAAGGTAATACTTCAACATGTTCCGGTAGAATCCCGGCTTCCAATAGAATTGCCTTGTTAGCTCCTGCCATATCCAAATGATACTTCTCTTTCTCCCGTTCAAAAAATGCATCGCGCTGCTTGAAGTTTGCAAATGCTTCATACACTTCCGATCCCACTTCGTAATGCGCACAATCAATCGTTGGGCCCAAGAATGCTACAATCTGCTCCCGTTGACAACCGAATTGTGTCACCATTTGTTCGATTGCTTTTTGAGAAATGCGTTGGACTGTGCTACGCCAGCCGGAATGTACGATTGCTTGCACTTGTCGCACTGCATCATAAAGTACAATCGGCGTACAATCAGCATATTTGATAAGAAGTGCTACACCTTTTTGGTCGGTTAATAAACCATCCGTTGCCTCAAAATAGCGTCCGAAATGATAAGGTTTACCATTCGTTCCTTCAGCGTAAGCGACGTGAGCACCGTGAACTTGGTCAGCACTGTACAACACTCTAGGTTGCATGTTCGCGTCCACCAGAATGCGCTGCACCTGATTGACCCATTGTTCCGGACTTTGATTCGTTCTCACATTATACGCCGCTCCCGCAACAAAGTGTTGCAACCCTAATGCCGTCAATTGTTTTGATTTCATGTTTCGCCCTCCATTCTTATCCATAGTGCGGAATTTCGCTCATTTTGTCAACTGAAATTCCCCTTAAGAAAAAAGAACAGAGTCTATTAATAGACTCTGTTCTTTTCCAAAATTCAATTATTCCAAAGTTTCCTGCTCGAATGCCTCCAAAGCAACTTTGAATTGCATTTCTTCACCTTGACGTAAAACCGTTACATTTACCTCATCTCCAACTTTATGCGTATACAACACTCTGTATAAATCGCTAGTTGTTTCAATCTTTTGGTCGTCAATGCCGGTGATGACATCGTATGGTTGTAACTCAAATTTATCCGCCGTTGAGCCTGGTGTTACTTCTTTAATCGCCACACCGGTGTACATATCTTCCGGTAATCCGAGCACTTTAACGCGTGAGCGCCATGATAATCCTTGTACATCGACAGGAACAATCCCTAATACAGGGCGAATGACCCTACCGTGTGCTTCTAATTCCGCAATCACGCTCTGTACTTCATTGCTCGGAATGGCAAATCCCATTCCTTCCACATCTCTAAATTTACTTGAATTAATGCCGATTAGTTGCCCATTTTTGTTCACGAGCGCACCACCGGAGTTCCCTGGATTGATTGCAGCGTCTGTTTGCAATAAATGCGCTGTCCAGTCACCGATACCATCGCCACTAATATCAATTTCATGTGGGCGATCCAAGCCGGATACAATACCTTGTGTTACCGAATTGGAGAATACGCTACCGAGAGGTGAACCAATCGCTATTGCTAGACTTCCTACTTGAACGGCACCGGAATCCGCAAATTGAATGGTTGTCTTCGCATATTTCGCATCAATCTTCAATACAGCTAAATCCGTCACGATATCTTCTCCGACCACTTCCGCTTCTACAGTCGTACCGTCTGACATAATGACATCGACTGCTTGGGCGCCGTTGACTACATGTTGGTTCGTTACAATATATGCCTTATCCCCTTCTGTCTTGTACACGACACCACTACCCTCACCTGCTGTGACTAATTCGCCGCCTTCACTCGGTAAATCATTTGCGGAACCGGGGGTATACCACCAGTCAAATGAACGAATTTCTTGCTTGTTAACTACAGAAACTACGGCATCTTTCGCTACATTCGCCGCTCCAATGATGGCTGTTTCTATATCAATCATCGTTTGATTATTGGCTGTTTGCGCAACTACAGGCGATGCTGACTGTTGCGGTGGCGTCATAGATGGGTTGGCGCCTCCTAATAGCGACCACATCGCCAAGACGCTAGCACAGCCCAACGCTCCACCCATCACACCTTTCCACAATGTTTGTGGCTTTGCTTCTTTCACTTCTTCTACTTCTTCTTTTAATACTGTTTCATTCAAAATAGGTTCTGTCATCTTTAACACACTCCTTTACTCGATATTGTTCTCATCATAGCATAAAAATTTGAAAACTTTTTGAACATGAATATAAATATTATGGAATTTCAGCAGAATTATATCGATTGCTTCTGTAACAAAAAAGCACCTTCCCACAAATGTGAGAAAGTGCTTGAAACGTTGATAGTGTAATGATTGGTACTCGATTCTCGTAAGAATCTGCGTCCCATAATACATTCGTAAGCGAACGAGTTCGCAACGACTGTATTAACGTTTAGAGAATTGAGAAGCTTTACGAGCTTTCTTAAGACCTGGTTTGGCTAACCCAATCTATACAACTATTAAAACAGCTTTATTCTAGGGTTTTAAGACACTAGCTATCCGACGATTTTTTATCTAATCTCAATAAAATTCATCTACTTAGGGCAAATTTTGTAAAAAATATCCAAAAAACGAGTCAGGGATATCAAAAATTGCCCTACATTCTGATATAGGTGTTATCAATTGATTTTTACGATAAAAAATAGAAAAATGTATTGCTATCAGCAAAACTCTGTAAAACCGTTTAAGGTGATGGTTTCAATCTTTAAGTTATATAAAAATATCTCGTCGACACCCAAAAGTATCGACGACTATTTTTTGTCGATTTAATCAGTTCAAAAACCCACACCACAAAAGGGATAACAAAGTTATCTGCCACAAACATGATTGTCACAACTTCAACTATTGACAAAATGCTAGTCGCTCCTTGCTAATAGAATTTTACTGATTATGCTTATAAGCACAATCCACTTTTCGAAATCGCAACCTCCATCTTTACTCTTTGCCATTTTAGTATAAAAAATCAGTAAGATCTACAATTTTGTATTTTGGTGTTGACAATTACTAAAATAAATGTTATAATAAATATTAACATGCTTATATTGGTTATGAAGGAGAAGAATATGGCCAGAGGTAAACCAGTCCCTGCAAGTAGTCTATTCAAGAATCCTACTAATATCTCAGCAATTGTCGATAAATCGACTAAATTAAATTTAGAGATAATTGCAGGAGAGTTAGTCAGACAGTTGGGATATCCTCCAACTCAAGGACAAGTAATAGACTTCCTTGCCAAGTACTATTTAGAACAAAGTGAAAAATAGGCGATACTTTGTCGTTTATTTTTTTTACAAAAATAAGCACGTTTATATTTTTAAAATTTTTCAAGAGGAGGTATTATGATTTCAAAACCTAAACAAGAAGCACTTGCTCGTCGTCAAAAAATTGAGAATCACTAACGAATCTCAATTCCAACATTCGTAAACTCTCTGAAGAAAGCAACCTTTACATCTATCTAACAGATGTAAGATTAGCACTAATCAGAAAATTTTAAGGAGGAAAACTTAATATGAAAATAAGAATTATAACAGCAAATATGGAAAATCACTACCTTCTTCCAGAAAATCTCCGCAAAAAAAAATACTACAATAAATATACTAAGGAAGAAAAAACACAACATTACTGGTATACTCTACAGCGTGATAGCGAGGTCAGAGATAATAACGACTTTATTGTAAAATCCCTATTATCCGAAGAAAAGCCTTTCGATATTTTGGTGCTGACCGAATTACAAACACAAGAGTCTGACAGGTTAGAGAACATATTTAAGGAAAAAGGATATCAGTATATCAGACCGGTCGAAAAAGTACCTGGACGACAGCTTACTACTGCCCTTATTATTAAAAACGACATTATTAAACTATTGAAACTAAGTGATGGTAAAACGACAACCTTACTTCAAGAAAAACCAATGCACTTACGAAATTGTACTTTTGAAAATAGTTTCTTTTCTTTTTCCGCTTTCTATCCTTTCCCGACGAGCGAAAATAAATATAGAAATGCGATTCGTGAAAGAGAAATGTGCAAATTATTTGAAGTCATGAAGAAAAATTTTGAATCAAATGATAAAACATATTTTTACATAGGCGATTTCAATATAGATTTCATGACAGACGATGAAAAAAGTAACGAAAGTAATAAGAAAATTAGTAGTATTGCAAAAAAGCTTCCTGACAGTGTAAATTCATGGAACTTCATATCGGAGAATTCTCTTGAGTATAAGTATAGCCATAAAAAATTCAAAACTAAATTAGATTACATTTTTACAAATGCTCCATTTGTATCGGTAGATAATTCTCCAAAACCTTATGATACTGACCACATCTTTCATATCGCGGAGGTTGAAGTTGAAATTTAAAATTAAACTATTTAAGAACAAAGAACCCACTGTTTCCCTTACAAATCGCAATATCAGCTGGATACTTAACTGCAAGCTAGTCAAGTATCTAGCTTATATTGTGCTAATGGTCAGCGTGTATAACCTCTATCTTTACATCAGTCTTTGGAACATTGTCATGCTAATATTTTCTATTGGATTGGTATATATCTTACAAAAGTTATCCACATGGATTTACAAACGGTATCACCTTAGAGATACCTTGCTCTACTTCTTGAGGGCAAATAATCTATTCACGGACAAGAGAATAGACAATCAGACTATCGTGACCTCCTCAGCCGTTTTGGGTTGGAAACAAACAGAGAATAAACTTATCATCAAAGCCTACAAGCAAGGCGATTCCTATTCTAAGAGACTGGAAAACTTAGACACGGAACTGTCTGCTTTATTAGGTCTACCTCTTGAAAATAAAATCATTCGTCCGTCAATAGTAGAGTATCATTTCTACACTACCAAACCTACTCGGCTACTAGCTAAAAATCTATCTGCTACGGTTCCTGATAAAACTACTATCCCCCTCGGGTATGGATTTACTTATGACCCTAGCGAATGCCCTCACATTTTAGTCGCAGGCGGAACAGGAAGCGGAAAGAGCATCTTTATCAGTTTCTTTTTACTGGAACTGTTACGCAGAAAAAGCACTATATATATTTGTGATCCTAAAAATTCCGATTTAGGGAGTTTGCTATATTATTTAGGTTCCGAGCGAGTAGCTACTTCTCCTAATAACATTGCCAAAATTGTCCGCCTAACCATAGAAGAGATGAACAAACGGTATGAATACATGAGAGAAAACTTTAGATATGGCTCAAATTTTGCTGACCACGGCTTCAATATGACCTGGCTAATTTTCGATGAGATGGGAGCCTTCCAAGCTTCAGGAACTGATAAGAAGTCCAAAGAGGTTATCAATGAAGTAATGGATGGTATCAAGCAAATTATTCTACTCGGGAGACAAGCAGGTATCTTCATTCTTGTATCTGCCCAGCAAGTTAACGCTGATACCTTGAATACTGACTTAAGAGATAACTTGGGGCTACGTATCGCCCTTGGTGCGAACTCTTCCGAGGGCTATCGCATGGTCTTTGGCTCTGCTACCCCTCCAGTCAAACATCCTATCGAAGTACAAGGCGCTGGCTATCTCTACATGCAAGGCTCAGGAAAAGAGTCTGCTGAATACTGGGAAAGCCCCTATCTTAACCCCAAAGAATTTGATTTTATTAGCGAATTACAAAAATTGATAAACTAAACCCCACCATTTACAATCCTTGTATGTGAGCGATTCAGCTTGCTGGTTCGCTCATATACAAGGATTCCTCATCGCTTGCGATGACAAAAGAAAGGAACATGCATTATAAAACTAAATGATTTTTTGAAACCTGAATTACTAGGTAATAAATTTTTTGCAGTGAAAGGCTATACCGAGGTATTAGACCGTGAAACACAAAAATTATCTGCTTATCGAGTGAACATTAGTATCCAAGACGAGGAAAGCGATTTTTTTATGGAAATGATACAGGTTAAAGTAAACACTGCTACCCCTACTTTGTCAGCACAAGATATGGCTAATAACAAGACAAAGGATGTTATTTTGAAAGACCTGACCGTAGGACAATATAATGGCAATCTTTGGTTCTCAGCTTCTGATATCTTGCCAGTGAAACAAGCATAAAATATTATTTAGGATACTCATTTCATCACACGAATATGGTATCTTTTTCTAATCATTCTTTTTCAGGGCTAATTAGCTCATCGATTTTTCTATTGAGTCTGTAACGATACCGCCGTGAAAAATTTATTATCTATCGTTTTTTATAACTATTCAAGTTGAACCCAGTAACAACATTAGAAAGGTTGATATTATGAAGGTACTTTTTATCCCAGATACCCATCTAAAATTTAAAGTTATGGAGCCCTTTATCGAAGACGTTGTTTCTAAATATAGCATTAATCAAGTGGTTTTTATGGGAGATTATACGGATGCTCATAATCAGACTAATAACGCATTTATTTATATCTCTGATTTACTACACCTTACACAGTTCAAAGAAAAATTAGAGTCTAAAAATATTGATTGTAAATTTTTGTTAGGAAATCATGATTGCCACTATCTTTGTGAAATTCCTGCAGACTACACCTTTACCAGAGATGCCCTTACCTTCATCAACATACAAGGACTGCTTTATGATTTAAATATACAGCCTTTGCATATGCTTGATAATGAAATTTTAGTCAGTCATGCAGGATTCAATAAATTCTATGAGCCCAACCCTTCCCTTTTCGAGATATTAAAATCGTCTAGTCCACATCCAGATTTAGCGTTATGGACTATTTCAGCTGGAGTCTCACGCGGAGGAGTATTACCGACGGGTAATTTTTTATGGAATGATAAATCTGATTTTGAAAAATATCCAAATACAAATTATCCTAAGCAAGTTGTAGGACATACACCTGTTGAGACGGTATGCACACTCAATGATGTTTGGTTTACTGATACTTTCTCAATCACTCCTTCTAACAATAAGTACGGTTATGATTTTTTAGGAGATGGTAGCCTGTTAATCTATGATGGGAAATCAAAGAAATTTGAGATAATTTCCACGCTTTGGAAAAGTAATGATACCTTAAAATCTATTAGAGACTATTTCAATAGTGAAAGAAAAAATTAGTTTTAAATCAAAAGGCAAAAATGCTAACCTGTTAGCAATGCGGAGCAGAATTTTAGCGGAGCGGTGCCTTTTAAGATTTAAAACTACAGGAGGAGCAGCGCTCCTCCTAGTTTATTTATTATATAGGCAAACATTGCGAGAAAAAGAGGTGATTTTGTGAGTTACAACTGCAAAATTATTCGAACTTCCTCGTACCTTGAGATTTGGGAATATAGTTCCCCTATTTTCTCAAGTGATAATACTGAAATCCACACTCTACAAGATAATATAAATAAAAAACAAAAACGCAGAACATTTGATGAACTAACAGCTGAAGAAAAAGATGAACGATTGAAACGGTTATCAAAAACTCGAAAAAATGCCAAATGGAAACTCCAGCGACTAATAGATAGCAACTTTGATGATAGAACAAATTTCCTTACTCTTACTACAAAAGCAAATATTCAAGACCGAACAGAATTTAACACTATTTTTGATAAGTTTCTCAAAAGATTGAACTACTATATTTACCATTCAAAAAAAAGACAGTTACGGTATATTGCAGTATTAGAACGACAGAAAAGGGGAGCGTGGCATGCACACGTTCTTCTTTTTTCTTTTCCCTACGTTCCCCATAAAGAACTACTTAGCATTTGGGGACACGGGGCAGTTCGGATAAACAAATTAGATAGCCTAGACGATTCTTCCAATGCTGGTAGATATGTCGCAAAGTACATGGAAAAAGGCATAGGACAGGAATTGCTAGAAAGTTTAGGGCAAAAGGCATTTTATTCATCTAGAACCCTCAAAAAGCCGGGCGAAATAAAATTGCTTACAAATGAAAAAATTGAAAACCTCATCCAAACTGATGTTATCCTTTACGAAAGTACCTATAACAGCAAAATTTTCAGAAAAGGACATTTAGTAAATAACGAGGTCAAATATAGAAAAGTCAAACTAAAGGAGTAAGGAAACCATGCAAGTTATTCTACCAACGGAACAAGTTCGAGAAATTCAAACAATGATTATGGAACTATTGCAACACGAAATAAAACATTTCAAAGAAGATATGGGATTAGAAAGCCCTTATCTGAATAAGGCACAGGCTTGTAATTATCTAGGTATTTCAAATAATACCCTTGATAGTTGGATTCAAAAAGGTTTACCTACCATAAAAATCGGAAAGACTGTCCGTTTTAACAAAAGCGAGATCGACAGATGGCTTTGCAAAGAAGTCATGTTATAATGTTTTCTATGATATTCCTGACTCGATAATAGGAGGACATCATGACCATTACAAAAACAAGCAGTAACACCTACAATTTGAAGGTATATATTCCCAAAGAAATCAGTCCAAAAATGGGTATCAAAGGAAGTCACTTTGTAAAGCGTTATAAAACACGAAAGGAGGCAAAAGAGGCTGAACTTGACATCTTAACAAAGATACACCAGCTTGAAAACGGAGAATGTGCGACATTATCTAACGATGGAAATATGCTGTTTTCTGACTTTTATAAACATATTTGGTGGGATTCTTATAAGGCAGGTCAAACTACCACGACAATTAAGCCCCCCCACCCCTGTTACCATTGCCAATACAGAAGCAGTATTCAGACTTCATATTTTACCAATGTTCGCTAATTACTCCTTAGATTTCCTCAACAAAAATAAACAGGTCGTTCTAAACCTTATGACTGCAAAAGCAGAAGAATATGCAAATTTTAAGGTAATCCGTAGTTACGTTAACTCTATTTTTAATTGGGCTGAAGAACTTGAATATATCGAAAGTAATCGGCTATCTAAGACGATTAAACGTATCAAGGCAACCAAAAAAATAAAACTCCAAGAATCTAAGATAGAAGAAGATTTGTATCTTTCTAGCGATGAATTACAAGAGTGGTTTGAAGCTTTCAGGGAAGATTTAGAAAATAACAAAATTTCATTGAAAGACTACGTTCTGTTTTTTACAACCTTTATTCTAAACGATAGGAAATCCGAATCCTATGCCCTTCATTGGAAAAATATTGATTTTGACAAGGCAGAAATCAATTTAGAAAATGCTCTTGATAAGTACAAAAATTTGAAATCCACTAAAGGGAATAAAAAAACGATTTTCTCAATTCCTCATTACCTTGTAACTCTTCTAGCTAAATGGAAGATACAACAAAAACAGGAGTTAGCACAATTTGGTATTATACAAACTCCTGAACAGCTAGTATTTACTTACATCGATACCAAAGGTAATGTCAATAGCCCTCTACATGTTGATTATCTGAACAACAAGATGAACTCTGTAAGGAGACGTCATCCACGCTTAAAACATGCTACGCCGCATAAACTAAGGCACACGGGTGCTACACTTGCCAGACAAGCAGGAATGAGCCTAGAAGCCATTTCTGAGGCTCTAACACATAGTGACACTATCACAACGAAGACCTATGTCAATACTGCAAATGTAGTTCCCCTATCTGCTGGCACCCTCGCTTATCAACATATTCAAAAACAAATAAGGTAAATTTAAGGCAACTTTTAGGGCAAACTTTCCAAAAGTAACACGAAAAAAGCACCCGTAGGGCAAACCTGCGAGTGCTTGAAACGTTGATACAATGCGGTATATTAACGTTTAGAGAATTGAGAAGCTTTACGAGCTTTCTTAAGACCTGGTTTTTTACGTTCTACCATACGTGGGTCACGTGTTAATAAACCGGCAGCTTTTAATGCTGGACGGAAATCAGGTTCAACTGTTAACAATGCACGTGCGATACCGTGACGGATTGCACCTGATTGACCATTGAAACCTCCACCGTGAACGTTTACCAATACATCATACGCACCTAGTGTTTCAGTAGCTGCGAATGGTTGATTGATAACTGCGTGTAAGTGAGGGAATGGAATGTATTCTTCTAATGTTTTACCATTGATGTTGAACACACCAGTTCCTGGCACTAAGCGTACACGCGCAACAGAATTTTTACGACGACCTGTACCTAAATATTGTGCTTTAGCCAAAATTTTTCCCTCCTTAAATTAATGATTTGATGTCTAACTCTTTAGGTTGTTGAGCAGCGTGTTTGTGCTCTGAACCAGAGTAAACGTGTAATTTAGTAAATTGTTTGCGCCCTAAACGTGTGTTAGGTAGCATCCCTTTGATAGATTGCTCTACCAAACGTTGTGAGTTCTTAGCTCTTAATTCACCTGCAGTGATTGATTTGATTCCACCTGGGTGACCTGAGTGACGGTAGTAAACTTTGTCACTTGCTTTTTTACCTGTTAATGCAACTTTATCTGCATTGATTACTACTACGAAATCACCTGTATCGACATGCGGTGTGAAAGTAGGTTTGTTTTTACCACGTAAGATTGACGCTACTACTGTAGAAAGACGACCTAATGGCACATCTGTTGCATCCACAAGTACCCAGTTGCGTTCAACTTCGTTTTTCTTAGCCATGTATGTTTGACGCACGATAGTTTCCTCCATTTATAAATCTAGTTGTTTGACAATACTATTGAGTTTCCGGGGCTCATAGTGGGGCAAACAATACCATGTTACATAATACTTGGTATCCTGCTAAAAGTCAAGCTTCTTTTTTCAAAAAATCTCCTTTATTATCAGCTTATTTCCTCGATTGAAAACTCACGTCACTATCACATTTCCACTGGCTTATGTGAGGGAAATACGCTTCTTTTTGCAAGGGGATGTGATACAATAGGAAGCGAAATAGAAATTGAGGTGAAATATGGATTATCAAGTCATTGTTATTGGCGGTGGTTCGAGCGGTTTGATGGCTGCAGTCCAAGCTGCTAGTCAAGGTGTCCGCGTCCTACTGATTGAGAAAAATCCTAAATTAGGAAGAAAATTACTGCTCTCCGGCGGTGGGCGTTGTAATGTGACGAACCGGACAACCCGCGAGGAGTTGATTCGTCACATCCCCGGTAATGGTAAATTTCTGTATAGCGCATTGAATCAATTTGACCAAGAAGATATTGTCGCTTTCTTTGAATCTCGCGGCATCGCTTTGAAAGAAGAAGACCACGGTAGAATGTTTCCGGTTAGTGACAGTGCACGCACAATTCTCGAGGCGTTGGTTAATGAATTATACGCATTAAACGTGACGATTCTGACAAATACTGCGGTAGAGGGGCTTTTATTCGCTGAGGATGAAGCACGTGTCATCGGTGTTAAGACGGCTGACGGCAAGCATTATCATGCCAAGTCTGTTGTCTTGGCAGTCGGCGGCAGAGCCTATCCACGCACGGGTGCAACTGGTGACGGCTATGCTTGGGCGAAAGCTGCCGGACACACCATTGAACGCCTGTACCCTACTGAATCTCCGTTGCTTTCGAATGATAGCTTTATTACATCACGCGCGCTACAAGGTGTTTCTTTGCAAAATGTCAAAGTAACCGTCTGGGATGACCAACATCAAGCGATTACCCAACATCAAATGGATATGATTTTCACGCATTTCGGCTATTCGGGACCGGCGATTTTGCGTTGTTCAGGGCATGTGAACCAATGGTTACATCAAACCAACAAAACAACTTGTCGATTGTCGATTGATTTGCAACCGGATCTCAGTTTATCTGAGTTACAAGCACAAGCCGAAGCTGCTCGCGACAAAATGGTGCTGACGATTTTGAAACAATGGGTACCAGAACGTTTAGCGGACGTCATCTGCCAACTCGCGTCATTCGACCCTAGCATTGCGTACAAACAGTTGACACATGCACAACAAGCAAAACTATTCTCTCTTATCCAAAACTTCCCACTGACCGCTTACGGCTCACAACCGATCGAAAAAGGGTTCGTGACCGGCGGTGGTGTTTCGACCAAGGAAGTGAACCCTAAAACAATGGAATCCAAACAGATGAAAGGACTATTCTTCTGTGGAGAATTGCTTGATATTAACGGCTACACAGGCGGATATAATATTACAGCCGCATTCGTAACCGGAACTATTGCCGGTTGGCATGCCGCTTGGGCATAGAATTGTAGCGACACTTATTTTTTTAGTAAAGGAGTTTTATTATGACAGAATTTGTTCTGAATCAAACTTTATTAGCGATTCAGCCAAGTCAAATCCGTTCATTCAATGATAGGATTAGCGGTATTGACGGCATACTTAAATTAACGCTCGGCGAACCGGATTTCCCCACTCCTTCTTTCATCAAAGAAGCAGCTATTCAATCCATTAACGCCGATTTGAACGGCTATACTCATTCTCGTGGCTTAATTGAACTACGGCAAGCAATTGCACGTTTTTTGCAACGAAAATATCAACTTAATTATCGCCCAGAAGATGAAATCATTGTCACTGTCGGTGCAACTGAAGCTTTATTTGCCACTTTCATGGCGATTCTCAATCCCGGCGATAAAGTTATTGTGCCTTCGCCAAATTATGTCATTTACGGCACACATGTTAAGCTGGCAGGAGCTGAATTAGTCAGCGTAGATGTTAGCGACAGTGAATTTATTCTGACAGGAGAACGATTAGTAGCCACATTGGCGCAACATCCGGAAACGAAAGTCTTGTTGTTGAACCATCCGTGTAATCCTACGGGGGCTACTTATACGCGCGAACAACTCGAAGATGTGCTTGCCATCGCCAAAAAACACCAACTCATCGTCGTTTCCGATGAAATATATAGCGAACTCACTTATGGTGATGCCCACGTGTCTGTTGCGAGTATTTTGCCTGAACAGACGATTCTGATTAACGGCACATCGAAAGCACACGCCATGACTGGTTGGCGCTCATGCTTTATTGCTGCACCGACTAACTTTACAAATCAAATTTTCAAAGTGCACCAAGCGGCAGTCAACACACCGACATCCGTTTCTCAGTATGCAAGTATTGCAGCTTATGACCAGGGAGATGACAGTATCTTGGCTATGCGCGATGCTTATCGTGAACGTCGTGACTTGTTGATTTCCGGCTTCCAACAAATGGGTTATGCCACATCGGCACCACAAGGCGCTTTCTATTTATTTGTCAAAGTACCCGACTGGTTTGAAGGCGATGATTTCGCTTTTTGCTTAGCGTTGGCTGAGAAAGCAAAAGTCGGTGTCGTACCCGGACAAGCATTTGGCGAAGCAGGGCGTGGCTACTTCCGACTCAGTTACGCTGCTAGTGTGGAACAACTCCAAGAAGCTTTGCAGCGCATCGCTACATTCACACAACAAGAAAGGGGAGAATAAATATGCCGTTCATTCATATCGAATTATTAGAAGGGCGTTCATCAGAGGCTAAAGCTGCCATGGCGAAAGAAATTATTGAAACAGTTGCTAAACACAGTGGCGCACCTAAGGAACGCATCCATGTTATTTTCAAAGACATGAAAAAAGACGACTACCACCACGAGACGTCAGCTCATTAAGAAAGAAGGATCGATTTATGACACTTCCTAGTATCGCTATCATCGGCGGCGGTATTGTCGGCTCAACTGCCGCATATTATTTGAGTCGTGCCGGCTATTGCGTCACCCTTTTTGACGAGGGAACAGGTCAGGCAACGAAAGCTTCTGCCGGCATCATTTGTCCGTGGTTTACCTTGCGACGCAATAAACCATGGTACTTTCTCGTTTCGAACGGCGCCGAATTCTACCGCAAAATGATGGCAGATCTGACTGAAGACGGCTTGGATACACAAGATATTTTCCAAGAAGACGGCGCTCTAATTATTCGTAAGAATATTGCCAGTCTTGAACGCGACCTTGAACAAGGTGCTTTGAAGCGCGAAACGGCTCCAGCTATCCAAGCAATCAAGACCGTGCCCTCAAATCAATTGAAAGAATACTTTCCCCTGTTAGAAACGGAATATGACGCTACTTTCGTACAGGGGGGCGCACGACTTGACGGCGCCGCACTTATCAACACCTTACACCAAGCAATCGAGCAGTTCGGGGGGCACATTGTGCGTGGCCGTGCTCAACTCATTCGCCAAGAAGATGCCATACTCGTTCAAACCAATGCGAATGCCCCGAAAGGATTCGACCGCATTTTGTTGGCAGCAGGAGCCTGGCTCCCGGAATTGTTGAATCCACTTGGCTATCAAGTCGACATTCGTCCACAAAAGGGACAACTTTACAGCGTTTATAATGATGCTTGGCGTAATCAACATTACCCTGTTATTATGCCTCCCGGCAAAATAGATATCATCCCTTTTAACAATGGCGAAATTGTTATTGGGGCCTCCCATGAAGATGATCAAGGATATGATCTGACGCTTAATGCCGTACAACTTCAAGCACTTGCAGACAAAGCGCACGAATGGGTTCCGAGCATCTGCGAAATGCCTCATTATCGTACGAAAGTCGGCATCCGCGCATATACTTCCGATTATGCAGTTCTCGTGGGTCAGATTCCTCGCGCCAAGAATATTTGGGCAATAAGCGGGTTGGGTTCCTCCGGATTAACTAGCGGTCCTTTCTTAGGTTACCAATGGAGTCAATTGATTCAAACAGGTCAATGGGCGATTGATGCTAAGGATTTTCCGATCGAACGTTACATCACGCCACTTTTTTGAAAATAACAATGCATTATATTTGCAATCTATAGTATAATTCTGTATAATGCATTGCATAACAAAAATATTTATTAAAAAAGGGGAATTTTTTATGATTAAAGAATTAAAAGCATTTTTGTTTAGAGGTAATGTATTGGACTTAGCCGTTGGTATGGTTATCGGAGCAGCATTCACGGCTATCGTGTCATCTTTAGTTGCAGACATCATCACGCCGCTCATCGGATTATTATTCGGAACTCCCGATTTCAGTGGTATCAAATTATTTGATTCACTTATGATTGGTAACTTCATCAACGCTGTTGTAAGCTTCTTAATCGTGGGAACTGTCTTGTTCTTCGTTATGAAAGCAGCTAACATGGCAATGCCTAAGAAGAAAGAAGAAGAACCTGCACCAGCCGGTCCAAGCGAAATTGACTTATTACAAGACATTTTAGCTGAATTGAAAAACAAATAATTTAAATTTTTTCAATCTGTAACCATGTACACTTATTGTACATGGGTTTTTTGTGTCCCCCCCTAATTGAGTCCTCGCCCCCACACTTCCCCTTTTCCAATCCGCACACAAAAAAAGACAAGGGTAACTCCCTTGTCTCTTTAAGTATACCGGCGATCGGGGTCGAACCGATACGCCCTCGCGGGCACTGGATTTTGAGTCCAGCGCGTCTGCCAATTCCGCCACGCCGGCATTCTGATGGAAGGCGGTAACCGGATTTGAACCGGTGAATCA
>JAMXJH010000010.1 GCA_026131555.1 Aerococcaceae bacterium NML190073
GTGAGAGTAGGACGTTGCCATGCAGGGTGTTTATCTGATTCCGCAATAGCTCAGCTGGCAGAGCGCATGACTGTTAATCATGATGTCGTAGGTTCGAGCCCTACTTGCGGAGTATGGTTAGATTGGACACTCGTTTGAGTGTTCTTTTTTATCTTTGTTTAAGAGAGTTATTTTTTGTTGTGGTTGACAAAAATAAGGTATATGTTATAATGCTATAGGAGTTTGATTTGAAGATAATTGATTTATTCATATGCCGCTTTAGCTCAGTAGGTAGAGCACTTCCATGGTAAGGAAAAGGTCGCCGGTTCGATTCCGGCAAGTGGCTTAATTATAAGTTGAAAATTAGCAGTCTATATGGCTGTTTTTTTATTTTACTGTGGGGAAAACATTATTTAGTGTAACGGCTTAGAGAGTATGTTGTTGCTTGTCTGATTCAGTATAATGCATATGTAATTTGAGATTAGTTGACATAATGTGAACTATTATGGTGTTAGACAACATCAAATAGAGTTTGAAGTTCTTCTACTATGTCTGAATGGGGTTTCGTATGAGGTTGGGATTTTATCTTTGGCAGTTATGGTGATTGTGTGTCATGAGCAAACTAAAAAGGACAGGCTCTACCTGTCCCAACGAATTTATGTGAAGTCCAATGACTACAAGTTTTTGATAACCTTCTTAGCAATTGGATTTTTCAATGAATAGAAGATTTTCGTTCCTTCACGTTTTGCTTCTACAATACCTGATTCACGCATTTTGCTGATGTGTTGAGAAACAGTTGATTGAGGAAGTGACAAAGCTTCTTGGATAGCGCCAACGTTTAGAATTTCTGCTTTGTTCAGAATCGATGCGATTGAGAAACGAATTGGATGAGCCAAGATTTTGAGTACATCTACACATTGCTTAGTTTCTTTTGAATTAACATTAATCTTTTGCACAGTTTTCACCTCCTTTTCTATGTGCTGAGTATCTATTTTAGCATATCTTGCGGTTAAATCAACCTTTTTCTGCAAAAAATCCGTTTATTTAGTGTTTAAATGAATTCATATCCTTTAACGAAAGAGTAGACATAGGCTTGAAATCTCGTATATACTAGAGTGTATAAAATTAATTGGAGTGATATTATGAATCAAACTTTACCTTTACGTACAGATGTCCCAATCCATGAAACTTGGGATTTATCTTTATTATTCGATTCGCAGCAGACGTATGAAGAAGCGGTTCAAAACTTGAAAAAAGATGCAGTGGCTTTTGCTGATAAATATCAAGGGAAATTGACAGATGTGAACATCTTATTGGATGCGTTGGCGGCGTATGAACAATTGTCTATTCTGTCTGATCGGGTATATTCGTATGCAACATTAGGTTATGAAGCAGACAAATTAAATGAGTTGAACGAATTGAACGAGGCAAACTCGTACCCGTTGTCCGACTTTGTGAATGCGAAGTTGGCATTCTTCCAACCTGAACTAAGCGAGTTGCCGGAAGAAGTAATTGAGCCGGCATTGAGTTCGGAATACAAGTATTATTTAGCCGATATTTTGCGTAATAAGCAACATTTGTTGTCAAAGGAAGTTGAAGAAGTAATCAGCTCTTTGCAAAGTTCCCTCGGTAATCAATATCCACTTTACTTGACAACGAAATTCCAAGATTTGCGATTCGATGATTTCACTGCCAATGGCAAAAATTATGCGAACAGCTTTGTGGAGTTTGAAGGAGATTATGAATGTCACTTAGATGGCGAAATTCGTCATGCATCTTGGAAGTCTTTCCATAGAGGTTTAGCTAGTTATCAACATACATTAGCAGCTAACTACATCAATCATGTACAAACAGAGAAAAAACTCGCAACATTACGTGGCTTCGATTCAGTTATCGAGTATTTATTGCATCATCAGAAAGTATCGCGAGAGGCGTACAACCGTCAAATTGATGTCATTGTAGAAAAATTTGCACCGGTAATGCGACGCTATGCGAAATTACTTGCGAAAGAGCAGGGACTGACAACTATCAGTTTAGCAGATATCAAGATGCCATTTTCGACAGTGGAAGCTAAGAAAATTTCAATTGCCGAAAGTCGTGAGATGGTGGAACGAGCCTTTGCTTCATTAGGTGAGGAATATCTTGAGGTAATTCGCCGAAGTTTCGATGAGCGTTGGATTGATTTTCCAATGAATCAAACGAAGTCAACAGGTGGCTTCTGTTTAACGGTTTACGGCGCACCGTCATATACATTATTGAACTGGACAGGCATGTTAAGCGAAGTACTCGTATTAGCTCACGAATTAGGGCATGCCGGGCATTTCCAATTGTCGCATGCTAATCAGTTGAAGATTACACCTGAGGCTAGCTTGTACTTCGTTGAGGCGCCTTCTACGGCGAATGAAGTCATTATGTGCCAATATTTATTAAATCAGCCAATTGATGCTGAGCAGAAACGTAGCTTGATTTCTGAATTGATTTCAAGAACGTATTTCCACAATATGGTGACGCACTTATTAGAAGCACATTTCCAACGTAAAGTTTACGAAGCGGTCGACAGAGAGGAGTTGCTCAATGCGAAGCGTTTGAATCAATTTTTCCAAGAAACGCTGGAATTGTTCTGGGGTGATGCAGTTGAAATCAATGAGGGTGCTGAATTGACTTGGATGCGCCAGCCGCATTACTTTATGGGCTTGTATCCTTATACGTATTCCGCAGGATTGACTATCGGCACACAGATTGGGCAGCGCATTGCCCAAGGTGATACAGATGCCATTGCCAAATGGTTACATGTCTTGAAAGCAGGCGGAACAATGGGACCGCTCGAATTAACGGCGTATGCCGATGTGTCTATGGAAAATGGTGACGCCTTAAACGCGGCAATCCAGTATGTAGACTCATTATTGGATCAATTAGAGGCATTAGCACAATAGAGTTACTTGATTGCACTCGGACGACAATTATTACAAAACAGGCGAAATTTTCATGAAAGTTAACAGAATACACACTTAATGCAACAACAGGGTTAAGGCTCATTGACAATATGACCAAAACCCTGTTTTTTGCAGGGAAAGGCTGTATGATAGACTTTACAACGTTTGAGGACGATATTTCTATCGTTGCTCTTACAATGTAAAGGAGAAAATTCAATGAAAAAAAGTTTGAAATTTGTCACGGTGATGGCATTAACGATGAGCGGATTTGCCATGACTCAACCTAACATATTAGCTATGAGTAGCCAGCCGGAAATTCTTCCGAATGTATGGGTATCTCGCTCACTACAAGAAGTACAACATTCCGTTCAACAGGCGCAACAAACGGGGGTCTATACGATTCAATGGGGCGATACATTATCGACCATTTCGCAGGCAACGGGTGTTTCAATTCAAGAGTTATCGAAACTGAATCACATTGTGGATATCGATTTGATTATCGCAGGCTCAACCTTGTACATTGATTATGCGAATCATACGATTACTTATGTGACACCGGCAGAAGAAGAACCGGTAACAGTGTCTACAATGACTGGGGAAGTAGTGGACGCACCTGCCGAGGCAGTCGGTCAACTGATACAGGCAGAAGTCGCTGCTGAGCAAGCTTCGTCAGAAACGCAAGCAATACAAGAAGTTGTTACAGCACCAACGGCAGAAGCCGCTACCACACAAACAAGAGCAAACGACACAACAGTAACAGAAACGGCGGAACAAGCATCGACGGAAGAAGCGATTGTTGCACCGGAAAGTGTGCCAAATACTGTCGAAGCAGTTGAACTTGAAACTTCATCGGTGGAAGTGACAGAAGTGGTGGAATTAGCAAATGAGGAAATGACAGAAACATCTGAACCTGAAACTCAAGGAACAGCGATGGTAGTAGAAGCGACGGCTTATTCTTATCAAGAAGCCGGCTTATCAAACTTCACGGCAGATGGAACAGATTTGACTCTAGATTCCAAAGTAATTGCGGTAGATCCGTCTGTCATTCCATTAGGGACAATGGTTTATATTCCGGGTTATGGTACCTATCGAGCAGCAGATACAGGCGGCGCAATTGTAGGCAACAAGATTGATATTCATTTCAATTCGGTTGAGGAATGCTACCAATTCGGTCGTCGCCAGTTGACCATTTACATTTTGAAATAAATCATTAAGGGAGTAGGGTCGACAAGGCTTTACTCCTGATTTTTATGCAAAAATATGGTAGACTAATCGAGTGTATAAAACTTTAATGAGATAGGACTGGATAGATGTGATTAAATTATTTGTAAGTGACTTGGATGGCACATTGTTAAATCGAATGCATCGTTCCGATGAGATTATTGATGCAACAATCGATGAAGTATTGGCACAAGGGAAGAAGTTTGCGATTGCGACAGGACGGCATCTTCATAAAAATCATCGCGTAGGTTTGACGTTTCTGGATCGATCGCTATATGTAATCTGTATGAATGGGGCGCTTGTTTGTACACCGACAGGAGAGGTGCTTTCTAAGCAAGTAATCGACCAGACACTTATTCAAGAGATGCTGGAACGTTTCCCGGAAGTAAGCTTCGAATTGGTAACGCAAGAAGCGGTCTTGGTACAACGAGGGCGCTGGGCTCACTATCGTAATATCACACGCCATACGCGCAGTTTGCGTCATATCGCGAAACACTTAATTGCGGCTTGTGTCGGTGATTATCAGTATTGTGCAACAAATTTGGCAAGTGAAGCGGTCTTAAAAGTGGATTGTCGAATTGCTCATGAGGATACACGCAAAAAGTTTCGTGCTTTTTTGGCGGAGAAGGAAGCGTGGCTTGTCGATGCGGGGTATCATGATGAAATCTTTGAAATAACGGCGGCAACGGCGAATAAGCGTAATGCAGTGCAAGTGTTGTTGCGTCATTTGTCATTGGAAGAAGATCAAGTGGCAGTTTACGGGAATGACCGTAACGATGTGGAGATGTTAGCGCATTTCGTTCATTCGTATGCGCCGAATAATAGTGCAGATGTCGCTTTAGAAGCAGCGAATTATCAGTTGGAAAGTAGTTATGCGCACAGTGTTGCGCACCATATTCGCAAAATGGCAACTCATAAAGAGTGAAAACCTTTTCTTAATGTGTTAGAATTCTCTATAATAAGAATAACACTTTTTTATGAGGAGGTAAAGATATGAAGCAAGTAGTTTATACGAATTATTGGGTGAATCGTCGAAATAAGTCACGCAAAGAGCATGGCAGCTATAAGACGGAAGAAGACGCAGTGAAAGCAATCTATACTTGGTGGGAAATTCATAAGGAACATCATAAGGAAGTAGAGCAACGTCGAACGAATACGGGAGCGCTTGAGATTATGTACGGGGACGACAATTATGTCTATCGCATTGAGAAGCGCACAATAAATGAGCCGTTACCGCCAACCACTTATCGTCTCAAAACTGCCGGGGAAATTCATGCCGAACGCTTGCGTTATCAGTTGAATGATGAAACCTTCCTGTTCGATGAATTGGCAGAACCTTACCGTGACCGCTTAATTGTTGCGATGGCCGATAGCAAAAAAGTGCGCGACTACTGCTACACGATTAACGGACAGCCGATTATCAAACTGTCAGATATTAAGCAATTGCATTGAAATAATTGTGACAACATTCTTTACAAATGAATCAACCGCGACTTACTTCATTATGGAAATGTCCGCAACAGACCACTTGCACCTCATTGTATAAAGATACTTATCCTGTTATCGCAAGATAGCAGGATTTTTTTATCAATAAAGGGTGCTAATAATCAATACTATCCGATAGCATTACTTGTATCGGAAGTTGAAAAGTCTAACGAAGGTTCTAAAACATAAAAATAAAAGTTTTGTTGGATGGAATCTGTAATCAAACAGGTCAAAAAAATTTAGATATGAAAGAATGAGGTGCAGAATGTTAAAAATAAAAGTGCAAACTCTCATATACAGTGTTAATTCATAACAAAAAAAGTTAGATGGAGCAGAATTAGTTGTTGAAACATAAAAATAATTTTTTGTTCAGTCAGAATCAGATGTGAAATTACCCCAAAAAAAATTTAGATATGAGAGAATAAGGTGTAAATGATTAAAATCTAAATTTAGTTGATCTAAATGCGCTTCTCAATTATATCGAACTAAACTTAGAAGAGAGAGATAAATGACTTCAACTATAACGAAAACAATTTAGAGAGGCAGTCGAGGCATTCATCTATATTGAGAGAATTGCGAATGCTGATGATGCGTTGCGCAAGTATCGGCAATATTTTTGGATGAAGGTTTGGTGCTATCCTTGTTATAAGAAGCAGGCTTTCGGTGAGCGTGATGTAGGCGTTCGTATCTTGTCAAGGGTTCTTTTTTGTCGCATCGATTGTAGGGCTACAAATACGGTGTTCTAACGATTTTTTGACACGTGAAAGCTATGGCGAAATCTGATATAATAGAACGTTGAGAGAGGTGAGAAGTAGTGAAGACGATTATCCAACATTTGGATCAGAAATTAGCCATTCAATTCAAAAATCCGGAGCTTGTACAATCAGCGTTTCGGCATACGTCCTATGTCAATGAGCAGTTGAATCAATTGCTGGAATCTAATGAGCGTTTAGAATTTCTGGGCGATGCCGTCTTGGAAGTGTTGACGAGCGAGTTTTTGTATCAACAATATCCACGTTATAGTGAAGGGCAGCTGACTCGTACGCGCGCCCAACTAGTTTGTGAAGCAAGTTTGTCATATTTGGCACGTCAGTTAGGGTTTGATATCTATTTACAGCTTGGAAAAGGTGAGGAACGTAATGGCGGACGTGAACGTGATTCGATTCTGGCAGACTGTTTTGAGGCGTTTCTGGGGGCATTGTACTTGGATAGCGGTATGGAGAGTGTGCGTATTTTTTTGAAGCGTGAAATGTTCAATCAACATGACGTCTTAATCCGACAAATATCGCAAGACTATAAGACTTTGTTCCAAGAACGCGTCCAACAGAAAGGAAAAGTCTTAATCCAATATCGTTTATTGGAACAAATAGGACCGGCACATGCGCTTATCTTTAAGGTGGGATTGTATGTAGAAGGTGAATTGATTGCCACCGGGACCGGCAAAAATAAAAAACAAGCGGAAATGCAAGCAGCACAAACCGCTTATCAATTAACGAATCAGAAAGGAGATATCCAACGTGTATCTAGCAAGAATTGAAATGACCGGCTTTAAATCGTTCGCTGATAAGACCGTTATCGAATTCGATAAGGGAATGACTGCCGTTGTCGGACCGAACGGAAGTGGTAAAAGTAATCTTTCGGAAGCAATCCGTTGGGTACTCGGTGAACAGTCCGCTAAGAGTTTACGTGGCAGTCGCATGGAAGATGTGATTTTCAACGGAACGCAAGATCGTAAAGCCGTCAACTTGGCGAAAGTAACCTTAGTATTAAATAATGAGGATCGCTATTTGGATTATGATTTCAGCGAGATTAGCATAACCCGTAGTTATAATCGAAATGGTGATAGCCAATACTTTATCAACAATGAAGCTGTACGCTTGAAGGATATTGTCGATTTATTATTAGACTCTGGCTTAGGTAAAAATAGCTTCGCGATGATTTCTCAGGGAAAGGTTGAAACGATTTTCTTAAATAAACCGGAGGAAAGGCGCTCGATTTTTGAAGAGGCGGCCGGTGTGCAGAAGTATCAATTCCGAAAGCAGGAAGCAGAACGCAAGTTGAATCGTTCAAGCGACCATTTGAGTCGGGTAAAGGATATTATTCACGAGTTAGAAAACCAACTGAAACCGTTGAAGAAGCAGCGTGAGGCAGCGCTCGTCTATCAAGAGAAGAAAGAATTATTACAACAATTGGAAATTTCGCTGTACTGTTATCAAGTAGCCTTGTATCGTGAACAATGGCATCGTTCCAAGGAAGAGTATGCACAAGTAAGCAAAGCGATTGACGTGTTGGTAGCATCCTTAACAGCGTTGGAGCATCAACTTTCGCAAGAACAAGCAAGTTTGGATGCCTTAATTCAACAAATTGATGAGCAATCTGAGCGGAATCAAGAGCAGTTCCAAGCGATTGAACGCGCAAAAGCGCAACAACAAATGTTGGCGCAACGAATTGAATTCAACGCTTCTTCGCAACAGGACAAACAAGTGACTTACGACAAACAAGTGGCAATGCAAGCAAGTTTGCAAGAACAACTGATTCAAGAGCAAGCCGCGTATGAAACGTTGCGTAGTGAATTGAAGGCATTACGCACACAATTGCAACAACAACAGAAAGATAAGCAACTGTTGACGAGTGCGAGTGGCAGTCAAGTTGAGCAATTACGTAATCAATTGATCGATGCATATCAACAAGAAGCAATGGCGAAGAACCAATCGACACAACAGGCACAACTGTTGGAAACGGCGACTGTCAGACGCGAACAGCTGACCAATACATTGAGTTTGTTGGCAACTGAATTGACGCAATACGAGGCGCAACTGGAGCACGCCACACGCGCCAAAGAAGAAATGGAAGCAAATCATCAATCGACGCGTCATAACTATCATGAATTATTGAATCAAGCACAGCAGTTACGAATTAAACGTGAGCAATTGCAGCAACAACTCTTTAATCAAGAGCGGCGCACGCAATTTTTGGATGCGAAGGTGCAATCATTGCGTCAAATGCAAGAAGATTATGCCGGTTACTACGGTGGTGTTCGTGCTGTTATGAAGAAAGCAGCGCAACTGCATGGGATTGAAGGAACCGTTGCGGACTTAATTGAAGTACCGACACATTATCAAGTGGCGATTGATACGGCATTAGGAGCAGCATTACAACATATTGTTGTCAGCGATGACCGTGCGGCAAGAGAAGCGATTCAATATTTGAAACAGCAACAAGCTGGACGCGCGACTTTTTTGCCGCGGACAAATATTAAGGAACGTGTATTGGCGAGTCATCATTATTTGACAGCCAGTGCGCATGAAGGGTTCGTCGGCGTTGCCAGCGAAATCGTGTCGTTCGACCATCAGAATAAGGCGATTGTATCGAACTTGTTGGGGACAACAATTGTTGTGGAGCAGTTGAAGCAAGCGCAAGTATTGGCACGCGAATTGAAGCAACAAGTCAAAATTGTTACTCTTGAAGGGGATGTCTTAATGCCGGGGGGTTCCGTGACGGGAGGACGTCAGAAGCAACAGGCTCAATCAATGCTTTCCCGCCAAAATGAATTGAAACAAGCGGAGCAAGAATTGCAGACGGCTCAGCAGGCGAGCGAACAACTTGAAGGCGAGTGGCAACAATTGTTGACAACGGAGCAGACGCTTAACCAGCAATTGGAGCAATTACGTCAGACAACAACGCAATCGGATAGTAACTTCCAGCAAGTTCAGCAACGCTTTTTGGAGGCGGAACACGCACTGAAGCAAAAACAACAAGCACAGTTAATTGCGCAAGATGATTTGCAACAAGCGGAGCAACAATTGTTGAATGCACAAGCGTTATTGGAACAGGTAAAAGTTCAAGCAGAGGAAAGTCGAGCACGCATTGTTACATTGAATCATGAATTGGAACAATTAACGTTGAGTGAAGAAGATCGGCAAGAGCAACTTCAAACGATTGAACAGTCAATTGCTCAGTTATCGACACAAATTGCCGTGAAGGAAGTGGAATTCCGTCAAGGTGAACAACAAGTTGCGCAATTAGGTGCTCAGCTGAACGAACTGTCGCAGGCGATTAGTCAATATGAGTTGATGCAGTCACAAGATAGCACGGATATGGAGCAATTAGTAGCAGACTTGCAACAATTAGATACGCAAATTGAACAAGATGTCTTTGAGGCGGAATGCGCTCGAGAGCAATTGAATCAACTGCGTCAAGAACGCCAACAATTGAATCAAATGTATCGCGAACATGAACAAGAACAACGTGAGCAAGCGCATCAAAGCCAGCAATTGCATCAACAACAAGCGAAGCTGCAAGGACAAGTCGAAAAGTTTGAAGCGTTTATTGATAATCATTTGGAATACCTTGCTCAAGAGTATCAATTAAGTTATGAAGCTGCAACGAAATTGGCGAATCCGATCGAAGAAGTGCAACAAGTGTCGCAAGAAGTGAAGCAATTGAAACGCTCTATTGAACAATTAGGTCCAATCAATTTAGCGGCAATCGAAGATTACGATACCTTGAATGAGCGTTATCAACACTTGCTTGAACAGCAAGAAGATTTATTGACAGCAATGGGGCAACTTCAAGAAACGATGGATGAAATGGATGCGGAAGTGATTAAACGATTTAGCGAAACATTTACGCAAATTAACCACCAATTCCAACGCACCTTCAAAAAATTGTTTGCCGGCGGAGAAGCTTCATTAGAGTTGACGAATCCGAACGATATTTTGACAACAGGTGTCGATATTATTGCGCAACCACCTGGCAAACGTAAGCAAAATTTAGCATTGTTATCGGGTGGGGAACGTGCTTTTACAGCGATAGCGTTGCTTTTTGCGATACTGGAAACAAAACCGGTGCCGTTCTGTGTGCTCGATGAAGTGGAAGCCGCGCTCGATGATGCGAACGTTTATCGTTATGGACAGTATTTACAGAATTTTACCGAAAATACGCAATTCATCGTAATCACGCACCGCAAAGGCACTATGGAAAATGCTGACGTATTGTACGGCGTCACCATGGAGCAATCAGGCGTATCAAAGTTAGCATCAGTTCGCTTAAGTGATGCGGAGTTTGCGGAGTAAGGAGGGTTCCGTATGAATAAAAAGATCAAAAAGTGGGGACCTGATAATTTCGAATTAGAGCTGACGAGCATTTGGAGCTTTCCACTAAGAGGCTCATGGGCAACACATGATGCGAAATGGCGCGGAAATTGGTCACCTTACATTCCAAGAAACTTGCTATTACGTTACTCGAATGAAGGAGACTGGGTGTTAGATCAGTTTGTAGGTGGCGGAACAACGCTTGTTGAAGCAAAACTGTTAAACCGCAATGTTATCGGTATAGATATTAATGAAACAGCTTTGGAACGTTGTCGTGATAAAATAGCTTTTGAATATGAAACAAAGTCAGATGTTCGCATTGTAAAAGGGAATGCGCAAAATTTATCGTGTATCAAAAATGATAGCATCGATTTTATTTGTACGCATCCCCCGTATGCTAATATTATTCAGTATAGTGACAATATTGAAGGTGATTTGTCGCAATGTAAAATACCAGAGTTTTTATCCAAGATGGAATCTGTTGCTAAAGAAAGTTATCGTGTCTTGAAAGAAGGTAAATTTTGTGCAATATTAATTGGCGATACTCGCCAAAAAGGGCGTGTTCAGCCATTAGGAATGCAAACAATGAAAGTATTTGAGGATCAAGGATTCCAATTAAAAGAAATCATTATTAAGGAGCAACATAATTGTAAAGCAACTGGCTATTGGAAAACTAATAGCCTCAAGTACAATTTCTTATTGTTGGCGCATGAGTATTTATTTATTTTCAAAAAATAATATAAAGGAGTGAGCGAATTGACAAAACAATTAAAACCATTTGTTAAATGGGCTGGAGGAAAAGGGCAGTTGTTGCACGAAATTCGCTCTCAGTATCCAACTCGATTCAAAAAGTATGTTGAGCCATTCGTTGGAGGAGGAGCAGTTTTATTTGATATCTTGAGTCGTTACGATTTAGAGGAAGTTTATATTAGTGATATTAATGCTGAATTAATTAATGCATATCGTATCATTCGAGATAATATCAATGAATTGATTGTTCTATTACAAAGGATGCAAGATGACTATTTATCTTTGGACCAAGAAGGAAGAAAAGAATACTATTATGAGCAACGCAGAGCCTATAATGCAGAAATGAGAGAGGTAGATTCTACACAAAAGGCAGCTTGGTTTATTTTCTTAAACCGTACATGCTTTAATGGATTATATCGTGTTAACAAACGAGGAGAATTTAATGTGCCAGTGGGCTCATATAAGAATCCAATAATTTGTGATGAACATAATCTACGAAATTTATCCGAAGCTTTAACGAAAGTACAAATTGTCCATGGAGATTATAAGAAGGCAAAGGACTTTATTGATGCAGATACTCTTGTGTATTTTGATCCCCCTTATCGTCCACTGACTGAAACAGCGAGGTTCACATCATATACTGTTGAGTGTTTTGACGATAATGATCAAATTGCGTTAGCAACGTTTATTGACGAATTGCACCAACGAGGTGCGAAAATTATTGCTAGCAACTCAGATCCAAAAAATATTTCAGAGGAAGATAATTTTTTCGATGTTTTGTATAGTGATTATATTATCCGGCGTGTTAAAGCGAATCGGATGATTAATTCCAAAAGTGAATCACGTGGGAAGATAAACGAATTATTGATTGTTAATTACGGAAGCGAGGAGGAATGAAGTGTGAGAAATTTCGATGAATGGTTGAGTAAGTTTAGAAACAGCATTTCAACGTATCGATATTATATTGATTTTGATAAAGTTGTCCGTAATGTAGAGGAACTCAAAGTTGAATTACATATGTTAAACTCACTTATCGGCACGAAAAATATTGAGGAAAAATTCGAACAATTGCTTACAAATTATCCACAAGTATTGAAGTGTATTCCTTTGCTGTTGGCAGTTAGAAGTCGTGAAATTTATGCACAAGATGAAGAAGGTGCTTTTGAATATGACTTTAAGCAACTTAATAATTCTATTGAACAGTATAAAAAGTTTATGAGAAAAACAGGGTTGTTTAATTTGATTTCCACTCATTTGGTTAATAATTTATATGATTATGCACTCGGAGTGGAAACAGGATTGGATTCTAATGGGCGTAAAAATCGTGGGGGACACCAGATGGAAGATTTGGTTGAAAGTTATCTTCAAAAAGCGGGTTTTATTAAAAATGAAACTTATTTCAAAGAGATGAAAATAAAACAAGTTGAAGAAATGTTTAATTTGGACCTATCTGCTATTTCTAATCGAGGAAAGACGGTTAAACGATTCGATTTCATTGTTAGAACCCCAGAGCAAGTGTACGGAATCGAAACGAATTTCTACGCAAGTGGAGGGTCTAAATTAAATGAAACAGCTAGAAGCTATAAACAAATTGCTTTTGAATCAAAAAATATTAATGACTTTACTTTCGTATGGATTACGGATGGGCAAGGTTGGAATAGCGCGCGTAATAATTTAAGAGAAACTTTTGAAATATTACCTACTATTTATAACATAGATGATATGCAACGAGGAATTCTGTCGCAGTTAGGAGAGCATGAACATGATCAAACTCATTGCCATTGACCTAGATGGCACTTTACTAAAGTCAGATAAGACAATTTCACAAGGTAACTTAAAGGCTTTGAAGTACGCACATGACAAAGGCGTCAAGGTTGTTATTTGTACGGGGCGCCCATATTTTGCAATGAAAAGCTTCATCGAAGAAATTGGGTTCACATCACCTGATGATTACATCATTACTTATAATGGCGGACAAGTACAAAAAGCAGCCGACGGCGAAGTGTTGGTCAGCAACACGATGACAGAACAGCAGATGCGTGCTTGGTATACAGAAACAGAACGCCTTCAGTTGCCGCTCAACATTATTGACAAGGATTACGTGTATGAACCGCTAGCCTATCCTACAGGACGCGAATCCATTTATTTAGAGCTCGGCAATAATTTGCCGACACGCAAAGTAGATTATCATTCGTTTGACAAAACACACCGCTTCAACAAATATGTCATCTGTATTGAGGAACAATATCTTGACCGCCAAATTGCCGAATTGCAACCACAATTTAGAAGTGAATTTTCAGTTGTGAAATCTCGTCCTTATTTATTGGAAATTATGGCGAATAATGTCACTAAAGGGAATGCATTGTTGCAACTTGGAGAACGTCTAGGCATTCAACCGAACGAAATGATGACCATGGGTGACCAAGAAAATGATTTGTCCATGATTGAACTGGCAGGCATCGGTGTCGCAATGGGCAATGCAATTCCGATGATTCAAACGGCTGCAGACTACATTTCAGCCCACAATGAACAAGATGGCGTTGCCCAAGCAATTTACCAATTTATCAAATAAGGAGTGAGAACAATGGGATTATTCGATCGAATCCGTCGAGCTTTTACCGGTGAAGATAAGGTCATTAAAGAAGAACAACAGTCACAGGAAGAACGCATTGTCTTTGATACTTATGACAAAGGTATGGAAAAGACCCGCAAGAATTTCGCTGAACGTTTGAATGAACTGTTCACCAGTTTCCGTGAAATCGACGAAGATTTCTATGAAGACCTTGAAGAGGCGTTTATCGGTGCAGACGTCGGCTTTAACATGACATTGGCACTTACCGACGCCATTCGTGATGAATTGGAAGCGCGCAATGTTTATAAGCCGGAAGACGTCAAACAAGTCCTCTTGGAAAAAATGGTACAAATCTACGAGAAAGACGGCGAAAACTTAGTCGAATTGCAACGCAATCCGGATGGTCCGACTGTTATTTTGTTCGTGGGAGTAAATGGCGTCGGTAAGACAACATCAGTTGGCAAGATTGGGTACCAACTGCAACAAGAAGGGCATAAAGTATTATTAGCGGCAGCGGATACTTTCCGAGCAGGAGCGGTTGAACAATTGAATGTGTGGGGAGAACGACTCGGTATCCCGGTTGTCACCGGTAAAGACCAAGGAGATCCGGCAGCCGTTGTCTTCGATGCAGTCAAAAAAGCGAACACGGAAGGTTACGACTATTTGTTAGTGGATACAGCCGGACGTTTGCAGACGAAAGCGAACTTAATGGAAGAATTAGCGAAAATTAAACGAATTATCGAACGCGAGAATCCGAATGGTGTGCAAGAAGTATTGTTGGCACTGGATGCAACGACAGGGCAGAATGCTTTAATTCAAGCGAAACAATTCAATGAAGCAACGGAAATTACCGGTTTAGTTTTGACTAAATTGGATGGAACTGCCAAAGGTGGTGTCGTACTATCCATTCGCCACGAATTAGATATCCCGGTCAAATACATCGGACTCGGCGAAAAAGCGACCGATCTCCAAAAATTCGATGCGGAACGCTATATGTACAATTTAGTCAAAGATGTATTGGCGGGCTAATACTCACTAACTAAAGAAGCAATGTAACACTAAGTAAGAGGAAGCAAGAGCAAATAGCTGATGCTTCCTTTTTTATACTCAAAATTGAAAGAGAAGAGTCCGATTTTTTTGATATTACACGGCAAGCAAATAAACCGTACGCAAAGGGCAACAGTTTGTCGTGTCCAGCATACGGTTTCACTATTTATTGAAGCTTCTTAATAATTTGTCGCGTTTCCAAAATTTTAGCAGTTGTATCATCAATATTCTGTTTGGCAAGTCCCAAGTACAGCAAGTCTGACAAAATTAAAGATGAGAACCTAGAGGAAATGGCACCTAATCGCATTTCCTTTTCCTCGGAAGCTGTATTCAATAGGATATCGGCAAGCTTAGCGAGAGTATTCTTTCTAAATTGGGTAATTGCAACGACAGGAGCATGCGCTGCATTAGCAAACTTCACCGCATTGATGATTTCAGGTGTTTCTCCACTGTAGCTAACCGCGATTAGCACGTCCTTCGGCTTGATATAAGTTAAATTATGCAAAAAAATATGAAAATTCTGATGAAAAATCACTTTCTTATTGATACGAGTCAACTTATGCATTAAATCCTCACAAATAATTGCGGAACCACCGACACCAACTAGATAAATCGTTTCCGCTTGAGTTAGCAAATGGATAGCGTTCGACAAATGTTCGACGTTGATAAGATTGTAAGTTTGTTCCAACGTTTTGAGATTGGAACTGTAAGACTTCTTTACTAGAGTAAGTGTGTCATCATCTTCCAGAATAATATCATCAAAGGACACTTCTTGTTCGGAATTATCTTTTGCTAAATCAATTTTCAATTGTTGGAAGCCTTTATAGCCAAGTTTTTTGGCATAGCGTACAACAGTTGCCGCGGAAGTGTTGGATTTCTTTGCCAAAAGTTGAGCGGAATAATGAATGACGGCGCTCCTATTATTCAAGATATATTCGGCTAACTGAGTTTCTACAGGTGTGCAATCAGGTAAACTTTTCTTAATTTTATAAATACAGCTCATCGGAATTTTCCTTTCTGTCTGCGGTAACGCTTCGGTTAAAATGAAGACGCTTTATTCCATTATAAGAAATAAACACAATATTTGGCAACAAAATTAAAATCTATCAAACTAAAACAATGACCAAAGAAACAATCTTACTTAAAAAAACAAAATCCATTGAAATTTAATTTCCTTAGGTTATAATAAAAATAAGGGAGGAGCGAGTATGATTAATTTAAATAAATTGGATACGGAAGTATCAAATACTAAAAGTAAAGCAATCGATACAATGACAACTAAGCAAATATTAACCGTAATTAACGATGAAGATAAGACGGTTGCGCACGTAATTGAAAGCGTTATCCCTGCGATCGAAAAAGCGGTTGAATGTGCCTTTAATTGTTTACAGCAAGGAGGGCGGCTTATTTATTTTGGAGCGGGGACTTCGGGACGATTGGGCGTTCTGGATGCTAGTGAATGCCCGCCGACTTACGGCGTATCGTCCAAGATGGTGCAAGGTATTATAGCTGGAGGAGATGAGGCGTTACGTACTGCCAAGGAATGTACGGAAGATAGCGAGGAGATGGCAGTGCATGACCTTGAATCATTGCAACTCAGCAGCAACGATTGTGTTTGTGGATTGGCAGCGTCTGGACGCACACCTTATGTTATCGGAGGATTGAAATACGCAAAGAAAATCGGAGCGAAATCTATTTCAATTTGCTGTGTCAACGAGGGTGACATTTCCCAATACAGCGACTTCCCAATTGAAGCAGTTGTCGGACCTGAAGTCATTACGGGTTCCACCAGAATGAAAGCCGGTACGGCACAGAAGATGATTTTGAACATGATTTCGACAACATGTATGATAAAACTCGGAAAAGTGTATGGCAACTACATGGTGGACGTGAAACCGACTAATGATAAACTGATAGAAAGAGCCAAACAAATGCTCGTGACATTAGCATCATGTTCTTACGAAGAAGCGAGTCAGTATCTAGCATTAAGTGGGAACAATGTGAAAGTTGCATTACTGATGATGCTGATTGATGAAGATAAGGACACTGTGGAAAAATTGTTGCAGTTGCACGGAGATAACATTGCAAATGTCTTGCAAGCCTATAAGGAGAGATGAAATATGGAAGAAATGGAACTTATTATTTTTGAAATTATTAATCACGGAGGAACGGCAAAAGCATTGGCGTATGAAGCGCTTGAAGCTGCAGAGCAAGGAGATTATGAGAAGGCAGAAGCACTCTTGAAGGAATCTGACCAAAGTTTGTTAAACGCACATAAAATTCAAACGAAGATGATTCAAGAAGAGGCGGCAGGGAAAAGACATGAAGTTAGCGTCTTATTTGTCCATGCCCAAGACCATTTGATGACTGCTATTGAAGCCAGAACGTTAATTGAGTATTTAATCAAATTACATAAAAAAATAGGTGATCTCTAATGTTAGCAATCGGCTTGATGTCCGGTACATCTTTGGATGGGATAGATGTAGTGCTTTGTCGAATAGAGGGACATGGAACAAACACACAAATAGAATGTTTGGATTTCTTAGTGCATCCAATTCCTTCTGAAATAAAATCGAAAATTAAACAGGCTTGTAGAAGTGAAAATTTTACGACTAGAGCGCTGTGTAGTTTGAATTTTGAGTTAGGTAATTTATTTGCGGCGGCTGTTAGAACGATTAAAGAACGGAACCATTTATCTGATGAAGCGATTGATTTCGTGGCGACACATGGACAGACTGTCTATCATTTGCCCAATCCAGCTGCCAACGAGGTCAAAAGCACTCTTCAAATAGGGGAAGCAGCTGTCATTGCATACCAACATAATGTGAAGGTGATTCATAATTTTCGTGTAATGGATGTGGCTGCTGGCGGCGAAGGTGCGCCTCTGGTGCCCTTCAGTGAGAAGATATTATACGGGAAACCCAATAAGAAAATTGTCCTGCAAAATATTGGCGGGATAGGCAATTTAACTTATCTGGATGGGGATACAGTGTTGGCGTTTGACACAGGACCCGGCAACATGATGATTGATCAGGCGATGCTTAATCTTTTTGGGAAAACATATGATAATGACGGACAAACCGCTCGAAAAGGGCAAGTGATTCAATGCTTACTAGATGAACTAATGGCACATCCATTTCTTGAGCAGTTCCCTCCGAAATCGACAGGAAGAGAAGCGTTTGGAGAAACTCTAGTTGAAGAAATTTTGGAAAGATATAAAAATGCATTGCCGGAAGATGTTATTTGTACACTGACACAATTTACGGCAGCAAGCATTCATTATCATTATCGTCATTATTTACCAAGTTTGCCGGATGAGGTGATATTGGGTGGCGGTGGTGCGTATAACTCGACCTTGAAACAAATGTTAATGCAGCTATTTCCTGAAACAGCCATTAAAACACAGGAGGACCTTGGTTTTTCCTCTGATGCGAAAGAAGCGCTTGCCTTTGTCATTCTCGGAAATGAAACGCTACATGGTTCGCCTAGCAATGTTACAAGTGTCACGGGAGCAAAAGAGGACGTGATTCTCGGTTCTATTATTCCGAAGCCAATAACGAACAAAAAGGAGCTAACACAATGAGAAGATGGATTTCTAAGCAAGAAGAGAAGAAGGAGTATCATACATCTGCCGCTCAGACAGACTACAATATTCCATTGATTGGTTATAGAGGAGCGTTATTCATTTGTTTAGTGATTGTACTAGTCGTATTGGTTGTGCCGTATTTATTTTCAGGGTTTGGTGTTTGGGTGGTTCATATCATTTCCAGTATTTTAATTGGATTTGGTATTAGCTTTTCTCAACATTTTATCCACTCACGTAAGAAAATATGCCGCTCATTTTGGGTAGTTGGTGCACTGTTTTCAATTGTTTCATTTATTGTGCTCGCGATGATTCAATAATGTTGAAATATTATTTCTTTGTTTTTTGTAAATAAATAAAATTTTATTGCAAAGCAAGCGCTTTCTTGTTATAATCAATTTAACATACAGAAAAGAGGAGTAAAAAAGATGAGAGTATTATTTGTTTGTTCAGCAGGAATGTCTAGTACAATCGCAGTCAATGCTCTAAAAGCTGCTGCAGAGAAGAAAGGCGTTGAAATGGAAGTTCAAGCAGTTGGTACACAAGAATTTGAAGATGAAGTAAATAATGGTTGGGACGTAGCCATGGTAGCACCGCAAATTCGTCACCGTTATTCTTATTTAGCGGAAGCAGCCAAAGAAGCGAATGTTCCATGCACCTTAATCGAACCTCAAGCTTATAGTCCGTTAGGTGGTAAAAAATTATTAGCTCAAGTCGAAGCTTTACTCAATTCAAAATAATAGGAGGTTAGGAAACATGTTTGATGGTATTACAAAATTTATTGATGAAAAATTATCGACGCCGATGGCTCGTCTGGCAGAACAGCGTCACTTACGTGCAATTCGGGATGGGATTATTGCAACATTACCGATTATTGTTGTTAGTTCAATGTTTTTGGTGATTGCTTTTCTACCTAACCAACTTCCGGAGTCATGGGGAATTACGCAATTTATCTCAGCTAATGTTGGTAAAATCTTACTTCCCTATCGTATGGCAATGTTTATTATGACATTGTACGCAGTATTTGGAATCGGCTACTCACTAGCAAAATCTTATAAGTTAGATGGTTTATCGGGTGGGATTTTGTCTGAATTAGCGTACTTGTTAACCATTATTCCGGTTGCATTACCGGCTGCCCCTGAAACCGTGAAAGAATTAGCGGCAAAAACACCGGAGTTAGAAGCGCATTTAGCAGCGATTCCAACAGGTTGGCATATTTCATTATCTAATTTAGGTTCAGCAGGCTTGTTCGTGGGAATTTTGGCAGCGTTCTTTGCTGTAGAAGTATACCGTTTCACTCAGAAAACAAACTTCAAAATTTCCATGCCGCCTCAGGTGCCGGCTTCTGTAGCACGTTCGTTTGAAGCGTTGACACCGACAGCGATTGTGTTGTTAGTAGTTGCCAGCATTACAATGTGGGGTGGCATCAATGTGCACGCGATTATTGGGAAGTTGGTAGCTCCTTTAATTTCAGGTGCGGATACATTACCGGCTGTATTGATGTTATGTTTCGTTGGTATGTTCTTCTGGTCATTCGGTATCCATGGATGGTCAATTGTAGGATCTTTAGCTCGACCAATGTGGGTGTCACTAATTGATATGAATACTGCTGCCTATGCTGAGAATTTACCGATTCCGCATATTGCTGCGGAACCGTTCTATCAATGGTTCATTATGATTGGTGGTTCCGGTTGTACAATTGGTTTGGCGTTGCTATTCTTGTTCCGTTCTAAGTCAGTTTATGGAAAAGCGCTAGGTAAGACAGCTATTTTACCGGCGGTATTCAATATTAATGAGCCGATGATTTTCGGTGCACCGATTGTATTGAATCCAATCTTGATTATCCCTTTCGTTATCACTCCTCTAGTATGTGCATCTGTCGCGTGGGTAGCTACGTCATTGAATTTAGTGAGTAGAGCAATTGCGATTGCGCCATGGACATTGCCTGGACCGATTGGAGCGTATTTGGCAACAGGTGGTGACTGGAGAGCCGCCGTATTGAATATCTTGCTAATCTTGTTATCAATAGTTATCTACTATCCTTTCTTCAGAATGTATGATAATCAATTATCACGTGAAGAATCTGTAGCCGAATAATTAGGATTGATAAAGGCTTTGCGTGAGCAAAGCCTTTATTTTATCAGAGAGGGTTGAGAATGTATGAATAAATTGCATGGCGTTTTATTTGGAGGGGCAACGGCGAATAGCCAGTATGAAGGTGGATTTAATGTAGACGGGAAAGGTCTAGACACGCAAGAGTGTCGCCCGTATATTCCTAGAAAATCCAATGCCACGACAGAAACACGCTTGCTGACGCGAGCACAAGTAGAGTACGCTAAACAAGCAACGAGTAGTGAAGGGTTTCCTTTTAGAACAGGCTCGAAGGGATACCAACATTGGAAAGAAGATATTGATTTACTCATCGAATTAGGCATCTCAATTTATCGCTTATCCATTAACTGGACGCGACTTTTTCCGAATGGAGATGAAGCGCAACCGAATTTAGCCGGGATTCAGTATTATGACCAAATCATTCAATACTTAAAAGCGCACAACATCAAGATTTTTCTAACGATGAATCACTTTTGCTATCCTTTGGCACTCATTGAAAAATATGGTGGTTGGAAAAACCGAAAAATGATAGACTTTTATTTGAAGTATGCACAAACAGTATTTGAACATTGGGGGCATTTAATTGATTATTATCTGCCAATCAACGAAATTAACGCGGGCTATTTCAGTCCTTATAATGGGTTGGGACTCATTCGAGAAAATGAAGCGGAAACGTACAATCAAACAGAAATATTTCAAGGACTGCATCATCAATTTGTAGCGAGTGCAAAGACAATTGCATTAGGACGTTCAATGACACAAGCGAAATTCGGATGCATGGCAGCTTGTTTCTGCTATTATCCGTTCTCGTGTAAGCCGGAAGATAATTTGAAATGCATACAAGATGAACAGTATTATCAGTGGTTTTATTTCGATGTGCTTGCCAATGGTAAATATCCGTACTATATGACTAAATTTTTCCAAGAGAATAATGTGAAGTTGGAAATTTCCAAAGAAGATGAGGAAATTTTACGAGATAATACGGCGGATTTCGTCTCATTCTCTTACTATCAATCATCTGTTGTGAGTTGTGAAGAAAAGATAAGCACAGCCGGTAATTTGGTCGTTACGACCAAAAATCCTCACTTGGAAGCAACTGAATGGGGTTGGCAAATTGACCCGGAAGGATTACGTATTACCTTGAATAAACTCTACGACCGCTATGGCAAACCAATTATTATTAGCGAGAACGGTTTGGGGCATCGTGATGTGCTTGTTGAGGGCGCAATCGATGATGACTATCGAATTGAATATTTAAGCAAACATTTTGAGCAAATGGCGCTCGCAGTAGAAGACGGCGTGGATTTAGAGGCGTATATGATGTGGGGCATTATTGACATTGTATCTGCCGGAAGTTGTGAGATGGAGAAAAGATACGGTGTTGTCTATGTAGATGCGGATAATTACGGCAAGGGAAATTATCGACGGATTAAGAAAGCAAGTTTCGATTGGTACAAAGATTTTTTGGTCAAAGTAAAGAGAGGGGAAACAGAATGAGACGGCTAGGAATATCTATTTATCCTGAAAAATCAACTGTCAAGGAGATGAAATCGTACATTGATATGGCAGCTCAAAAGGGTTTCAGTCGAATATTCTCGTGTTTATTATCGGTGAATAAAGATAAATCGGCGATTAAAGAAGAATTTATTGAAGTGAACCAATATGCCAAGGCGAAAGGCTTTGAAATCATTGTGGATGTCAGTCCGAAAGTTTTTAAGGAATTGGACATTAGTTATCAGGACTTATCGTTCTTCAAGGAAATTGGGGCTGACGGGCTAAGATTGGATCAAGGATTCTCCGGATTAGAGGAATCGCTGATGACTTTCAATGAACATCAATTAAAAATTGAATTAAACATGAGTTTGGATACTCATTACTTGGATACGATTATGGATTATCAGCCGAATCCGTACAATTTGATTGGTTGTCATAACTTTTATCCCCACAAGTATTCAGGTTTGGGCATGGATTTTTTTGCCAAATGCACGCAGCGTTTCAAAAATTACGGTTTGCGTACGGCAGCGTTTATTTGCGCTCAAGGAGGAGATGCTTTCGGACCGTGGCCGGTAACAGATGGGTTACCAACTTTGGAAATGCATCGTCATCTGCCATTGCATATTCAGGCGAAGCATCTTATCGCATTAGGGAACATTGATGATATTATTATTTCCAATTGTTATCCGACTGAACAAGAATTAACAAAAGTATCCGCAATACGTAAAGATATGGTATCGTTTCAAGTGGAATTGGTAGAGCATATCCCGGAAATAGAAAAGAGCATTGTACTGGATGAATTGCATTTCAATCGCGGCGATGTATCCGGCAACTTTATTCGTTCTACGCAAAGTCGAGTGAAGTATAAGGGCCACAGATTTGATGTGTTTCATGCGCCGCCAATCATTCAAAAAGGCGACATTCTCATTGAAAGCAGTGAGTACGGACACTACGCAGGCGAATTGCAAATAGCGTTAACTACCATGGAAAATTCAGGCAAAACAAATGTTGTTGGCAAAATAGTTGAGGAAGAACATTTTATTTTGGATGCGATTAAACCGTGGCAGAAATTTAATTTGATTGAGGGATAAGGTATGATTATAGGAATCGATGGTGGAGGGACTAAGACGAAATTTTGCTTATATCATACAGACGGCACGCTTGTTGATACAATCACTCGTCCATCATGCCATTTCATGCAAGTATCTGAAATTCAAATGCAGAACATTCTATCGGAAGGGATTCATGCCTTATTGCGTCAATGTTCTTCATCAACGGATGTATTTGTGTGTGCTGGCGTGGGTGGCTATGGAAAAAATCAGGAGATTAGACAGCGGATTGAAGCGGTTTTTGCAAAAATTCTGCCGAATAGAAATTTCTATTTGTGTAGTGATGCGGAAATTGCAGCAGCAGGGGCTCTAGGCGGAGAAAACGGTGTCGTTATAATTTCCGGGACAGGAAGTATAGTATTAAGTAAAGTTCAAAATACTTTCTGTCGCGCAGGAGGTTGGGGTTACCTGATTGGAGATGAAGGCAGTTCATTTTGGATTGGAAGAACAGCTTTGTCGGTATTCAGCAAGCAGGCAGACGGCAGATTGCCTAAGTCCATTCTTTATGAAAGCATTAAAACTTTTTTTGCACTTGACGATGATTATCAGCTAATTTCGAGCATCTATCATCTTGAAGATTATCGTGGAACTGTAGCTCAACTAGCAAGAATAGTATGCGACTGCGCTGAAAGCGGAGATGAACAGTCTTTGTCTATTATAGATCAAGCGGCGAGGGAATTAGCGGCAATGGTTAAAGCTGTCCCCTCGACGAGTAAGAAGGTATCTTATGTCGGTGGACTGTTCAATGCGCAACACATTATATTAGGTTGCCTGTCCAAATATTTAGGAGAAGGCTACATGCTTGTTCCGCCAATTGCTCCTCCTGAAAAAGGTGCGTATTATTTAGCGAAAGAAGTCATTAGCTAAGCAAGATCTGAATGAGAAACACAGTAGAAACAAAGTGAAGTTGCCGACTGTGTTTCTTTTTTTGTGTGCAAATAGAGGAGGAGCAATCAACGTTTGATTACAATTAGAATTTGAGAAAGAGAGGGTTTCCCATTTCATGAAGGAATAAATTTATCTGTCTTATATTTTAGGTAGCAGAAATGCATATTAAGTAGGATTATTTTGTACATCCCCATAGAAAAATACGAAAATCGTGCTATAATGTATGTGGTGAACAGGCTTACAAACTAAAAAGGAGGAATATTGTGAAAGTCTTAAAGAAATCCAAAGGCAAATGGATAGCTGTTTCATTAGCGGCTGCAGCGATGGTTTTGACCAATCAAGCGGTATCGGCGCAAGAAACGGAAACACCTGAAGCACATCAATCTTCGGTGATTGAAACAACGGAACAGATGCCGGATATTGAATCGGAAACTTTGCAAGAGGGAACCGTAAGTATTTCGGAGAATACAGCCATAGTTTCGTTGATAGAGGAAACGCCAATCTCAGGAACGGAAGCTAATCCACTAGCTACAGAGCAACAAAGGGCGCTTGAAAATATCACACCTGAATGGAAAGTAAATTCCGTTGCACAAATTAAGAATGAAGTAGAACGCCAATCAGCGTTGGGATTAAGTGATTATGTCATTCAATGGGGAGACACCTTATTCAACATTTCTCAAGTAGCAAATGCGAATTTGTCCCAATTATTGGAATTGAATCAAATTGACAATCCTGATTTGATTTATACGGGTGAGGTGTTAAAAGGCGTACTTTATCGTCAACAGCAAGTGGAAGAAAAAGTAGAAACACTCAATAAAGTGCAGGAAGAACAGCATTTAAGTCAAGAACGTATGACAAACACTTGGAGTGCTAATTCTGTTGCCGTAATCCAACAAGAAATTAATCGTCAATCACAACGGGGACTAGATGCTTATGTTATCCAATGGGGCGATACGCTTTATAATCTTTCGCAAGCAGCCGGCACTACGGTCGACCGCTTAGTTCAACAGAATAGTATTGTTAATCCTGATTTAATCTATACAGGGGCATTATTAAAAGGTGTATTACCATTAAATCCACCGATTATCTTGAAAGATCCTGAACTTATTTTTGATAAACCTGAAGCAGATAAATCAACTGAGGAAAAATCAGCAGTTCCAGGCAACTATCCGACAGTTGAGTTGCCGATTGCAGAGTTGCCTCCGATGGAAGAAAAACCACAAGTAAATACGAAACCCAAAGCAGAGCAACCGGAACAACCGCGAGTGGAACATCCCCCACTAGAACAGCCCAAAACAGAACCCGATAGCCAGCAAGTGCCACAAACAGCACCGACAGCTCCGGAGAAACCGACACTATCCATTGAACGTTATGTTGAAGCGTATAACGCACTGAAAACACGTTTATCGGCAAATGACGATGAATTGTTGACGAATAAGACACCGAATAGTATTGCGAGTTATACAGCAACTAAAGAGATGATTCGTAATGATGCAATTGCTTTAGAAGATCGCTTATCAAATATGGTCACTCAAGCTGAGCTTGATGAAGTGAGCGCTTTGTTAGAACGACGTTTGAATCAATTGAATGAAGCAGCGCAAATGTTAGTTGAACGCATTGATGTGACAACATTGTCAAGATTGGTTGAAGCCATCCCGACAATGCCAGTAATGGAAGGCAAAACACCGTCAAGCATTACCGCTTATCAAGAACGACGCAATGCTTTGCAGTCGCCGTTAGATGAAGCGTTGCAGCATGCGCGGACGATTGTCGCTAATCCAAATGTTACATCAGCGGAATTAGTACAAGCGTCAGAGCGATTGAACGAGGTGTATACGCAAATCAACCAAGCAAGTTCACTATTGCAAAATCAGGCAAACAAAACCAATGCACAAGAAGCTGCTAATAGCTTGAATACATTGGTGACAGCATTGGATAGCTTAGATACGAATAACAAAACACCACGTACGATAGCAAGTTTCCGCAATGCGCTGAATCAAGCAAACACAGCGTTAACAGCCTTAAATCAAGGAATTGCCAATCTAGATATTGCACAAACGGATCTTGATCGCTTGAGTCAAACAGTAACATCAGCTCATCAAGCGTTGGCAGTAGCACAGTCGCAATTGGTGGACAAAGGTGATAAAACAACGTTACATCAATTGTGGTTATCATTGCGTGAGCAAGTAAGCAAAGAAGGTAAGACACCGAACAGTATTCAAGCTTACGAAGAAGCGATTGCTCGCCTGTTCAACGAACAAAATGAAGTAGATGATAGTGCATCTCGCGTATTGAAAGATGTCAATGCAACACAAGAGGAAGTTGATGCCCAAGTAGCTCTCGTACAAGCAGTCAAGAATAAAGAGAATCAAGCAAAAGCATTGCTTGTAGACCAAGCAGACAAAACTGTTGCACGTAATACTCAGCGCGAATTACAAGAAACATTGGCGTTGTCTGAAAGAGTTGAAGTAGCTAACAAAACACCGGAATCCGTTGCAGCCTTTTCGGCAGCGAAAGAGGAAGCGAAACGCTTGCAAGTAGCTTTAACGACATTATTAGCGGATGCCAATGCTACACAAATGGCAGTGAACAGTGCGCAACGCGCAGCCAATCAAGCAAAAGAAGCTTTAGTTCGTGCACAATCACAATTGCAGGAGCAACCAAAAGCAGAACAACCAATTGAACTATTAAGCAAAAAAATTGAGTTTAGAAATGTATCGAATGCGCACTTGTACCGCTTATCAGAAGGTAAGCATATGGTGAAACTATTGCACTTGGATGCTGCTCCGACAGACGTCAATAATTTGTTTATCAAAGTTGACCTAGAAGACGATAAGGAAGTATGGCTCAATGTCAATAATGTGAAGCTCGTTAACAATGAATATGTTGTGACCGGTCGCTTGCCGGAATTAGTGCAGTTTAATAGCGCTGATGCTGTTCAAGAGAATTACAGTATTAGAGTAGCGAAGAAATCAACAGAACAAGGTGTTTACACAAGCTTCAAACAACTGATTGAAGCTATTCGCCAAAACACATCGGGAACATTCATTATCGGTAGTGATTTGACAGCTACGGAAATACCGAAAGATGTGAATTCTTCCAGCTATTTAGAAGACATTACATTTACGGGAACTTTGAAGAGTAAAGATAATCATCGCTTCACCATTTATGACTTGAAGAAATCATTATTCAAGGACTTGTTCAATGCAACAATTTCGAATATTCACTTAGCAAATGTTGACGTGAAAGCAACACAAGCAGAAGCAGTGGGAGCCCTTGCTCACACATTGGATAATTCGCGCGTTGAATATGTAAGTGCAGAAGGGAATGTGGCAGGACGTGTATTGGCAGCAGGGTTAATCGGTGTTGCTGATAAAGGTTCACGCATTTCAAACAGCTCATTTGTCGGACGAGTGTCCAGCGCGCAATCAGCAGCCGGTCTAGTAGGACGGATTACAAGAGGCAGTAGTGTCGATAAGAGTTTTGCAGATATCAATATTGGAGGAAGCTTGAACTCAACCGATCGACTCGGCGGTTTGGCTTCCGAGATCAATGAAGGAGGTAGTTTGACTAACTCCTATGTTAAAGGTTATATCTCTAACTACGGTGAAGGGGATGCAAGTGTCGGAGGAGCAGTGGGAATAATTTTTGGTCCACATGACAGACAAGATATCGGACAGATTAGTAATGTCATCAGTTATGTCAAAGTATTGAATGGCGCGAACTTTATTGGTAATTTGCAATATTTGACAAAAACAGAGAAAAACTTAAGTCATAATTATGTTGTAGATGCTGTTGTAACAGGAAATCATGCCGAACATGAAAGCTTATCTCGTTTATCGCAAGCAGAAGCGGATCGTCGCATCGCAACGATGTATACTAATCCAATCCATACACATGCAACACTGACCAATGCCTCTCGTGTGAATTATTCAAAAGTAAGAGATTACCGTTCAGATTACACCAAAGCATATCGTAATATGGAAAAACTGTTGCCATTGTACGATCGTCATACAATCGTCAAAGAAGGTAACAAATTAAATCTTGCTGACACATGGAACCAAAAAGAGATTGAATCTGTTATCCCATACATCAATGATCAAATCGCAACTCATTTCTACAAAAATAAAAATCAAATTAACAAATTATTAGTTCGCTATACAGACGGCACGAAAGAGTTTGTTAACTTGAACAATCCAACAGAGTTTTCAACAACCGGAATTGTAGAATATACCATTGAAGGAAAAGGCGTTGCTTACCATGCGAATCAGTTGATTAAAGATAACCAAGCATTAGTGTCTGAAATTATGACACTTATCAACTCCACGGAGTTTAATTACGAACTATTCAATCCTGCCAATTTAGCAGAGTGGGAAGCAAAAGATCGTGATATTCGTTTAGAGAAATTATATTTGAGAGACAGTTTCGCGATTGTCAAACCTAAAATGGAAAAAATCCTCTCAGGGTTATTGGATAATACCGCAGTAGGAGATTACACGTCCGGTTCATTACATGAATATATGAAACATTACTTGCGCGATAATGTGAAAGCATTATTAGTAGGAAGCACATATTTAGAGCGCTGGTACAGTTTCTCAAATGTACTGGACACGTTGTTATACGGAATGTCCACCTACAATAGCAAAGCGGACAGTTTGGAACTTGTGACCGATTTAGGAAGTGATTCTATTGATACACTCAAATCATTTGCGACACAAGCCACATACGCTCAAGTATTCTCTAAATACACGGGAATATCAGGCTTAACGGACTTCGTGAAGAAAAATTATGACCTTCATAAAGATAATGAAACAACAATTGATGATTGGTTCAAATCCGTGTCGAAAGCATACATTGTTACGCGTGATTCACAATCAAAACCAGAACGAAAAGGGGAAATATTCAAGCGATTGTCCATTCCGGAATTCCAACGTATGTTGTTGCCGCTTCTGACAATTAAAGAAGAACATGTTTATGCAATTATGAGTTCAAACAGTATCTCATTCGGTATTTTTGATACGTATATGGATGGTGTTACGAAAAACTATTCAAATTACGAACAAAAATTAGCTGAAGTAAGACGCAAAATAGATGATACAGCGGATGCTATTCAACGTTACTTCGATGTATTATATCGTATTTTGAATGCTCAATCTGTGCAACGACTTCTGGAAACAAACTTGGAAGTATTTGATACATATGAAGCCGGATATGATTGGTCGGACGAATACGGACCGGGTGCATTTGAGTCTGTGAAGGCCTTTGCAGCACCTATCGGCAGATGGCAACCGTTGAATACCGGAGCATCGGCGTATGCGCCTGTTGCTTGGAATATTGAGTTGGTTCATTACGCTAAAGGTCGCCTATTATCTGAGAAAGGTTGGTCAACGTTAACCCATGAGCATATGCATAACTTAGATGATCGCGTGATTCTGGGCGGATATGGCAAACGATTCGGACATGGGGCAGAGAGTTATGCAATGGGATTATTCCAATCGCATGGTACATTGACAGATACAATTGGGTTTAACTTAATTTACAAAGATGATACATCCGGCAAACAATTTGCGATTCATAATGCCTCACCGGAACGTTTCAATTCAATGACAGATTTAGAACAGTATATGAGACGTGCTTTCGATGTGTTATATACGTTGGAAGCTGCTGAAGCGGAAGCAATGATTTCCAAAGGAGCAAACTACATTAAGAATAATTATCGCGTAATTCGTGGTGAACCGGGGTACGAAACACACCGAGCGGATGTAATTCGCAGTATCACGAATGAACTCCAGAATAAGACGCTTTCTCGTGATTTGCTCGTTGACTTAGGAATTGTATCTAAATTGATACCGGACAGATACTACGGATTAGATGACTACATTCAAGTAGATATGTTCGATGCACAATTCGGTATTATGGAGAATTCTGAAGGTGCTTCAGGAGGATTAACTTTCCGACGTGTTGCCTTTGAATTGCTTGCAGAGAAAGGTTACTATGAAGGAATGATTCCTTACATTTCGAACCAATATGCATCGGATGCTTTCAAAGAAACCGGCAAAGTTATTTCAGATACCTTTATTCTTAAGAAAATATTTGGAGAGCAATATGAAGATTTCAAAGAATTTAGAAAAGATATGCTCAAACGTCGCCATGAAGCTGCTCAACATCTAAAACCTGTACAAATTTTCTACGGGAACAGATGGAATTATCAAGTAAACAGTTATCAAGATATTGTAAACTTGATGAAACAAGAAATGAACAAAAATAATCGTTACGCTATTCAAACTCTGAAGCGTGATATCTACCGCGCGTTCTTCCAACAAACAAATGAATTTAGAGATTCAATTTATAAGGATACGTTGCCAACGAATCAACCATAATGTGTAGAGAGGTATGCACATTTCGATTGTACTTGTCAGAATAGCTACCAAGGAGTGTTAACTTGATTGATACTTAGCGATTGGTTAGACAAAGACTAATTCAAGCGGAATAAGTGTGTGAAACACTTTTAAGTTGTAATGGCAAAATCGACGGACCACATAAGGTGGAAGTTGTGCGAGAAGTTCCCTAACTTTAATTGAGAAATCGTTAAAGGCGGGGGCTTCTTTTTGGTGTGAGGGCGGAATGGCGCATCTTGCTATCTATTCAGACTTAATTTAGAATATTGATAGCGAAACGATGATGAAAGGGTGTTTGGATGAATATCACGGTGTATTGTGGGGCAAATGTAGGGAATAACGGCAAATACAGACAGGTCGCACAAGAACTTGGACACTGGATTGCAACGAATGGGCACACATTAGTATATGGTGGCGGTAAAGTTGGGTTAATGGCAATTGTTGCGGATACTGTCTTGGCATTAGGAGGGCGTGTGATTGGCATTATGCCGACTTTTCTGCGCGATCGGGAGTTGGCGCATAGCGACTTGAGTGAATTGAGAATTGTAGAGAATATGTCGGATAGAAAGCGTCAAATGATTGATTTGGGGGATGTGTTTATTGCTTTGCCGGGAGGTCCAGGGACGCTAGAAGAAATTACGGAAGTGATTTCATGGTCGCGCATCGGGCAAAATGCGCATCCTTGTATCGTTTTCAACGCAGATAATTTCTACGATTTGTTGGAGCAACATTATAATTATATGGTAGAAGAAGGTTTCTTGACGCAAGTAGAGCGAGATAAAGTGTTGTTCTCAAACAATTTGTCGGAGATGGAAACGTTCATTTCCACTTACCAAGCACCGGAAGTGAGAGAATATGGTGTTTAATGAGTTTGTTTTTTATGGATTTATTGTTAAGGCGGAACTACAACAAGCACTCGCTTATTTGAAACAGTTTGCTAATCAGCACAAGCGTCTTGAACGATATGTATCGCTCTTTGAAGAGGAACAGTACATTTCCTATGAGGTGGATACTTATTTGAATACACTTCTTGAGCAATATCAACGTTACTATCGAGAGGTATTCTTCTTAGAGAAATCTGAACAATGTGCAAGTGAGCTGTTACGTCAAAGGCTGATTGATTTTTTTGATATCAAAAATTCGGATTGTTCCTTGGAAGAAGTGGAAACAAATTATGTAGCGACTGCTATTCGTGAGCGAGGCTTTCAGTTCTTAGGGGGAAGAACAAGTGGTTATTTGGGTCCGTATATTTGGCGCATTGAGGAAATAGAGGTGTTTGAAGTCGCGCTACCGGAAGGGGTGCAAACATATCGAGTGAAATTTCTGAGTGATTTCTTAATGACGGGGTGGCTAGATTATTTATCGTTGGGTGAGATAAGTGCAGGCGGATGGACAGATAGGGACGGTATCATCAATTGTGTAAAGGAAACGTATGACTTGGATAGTGAGAACTTCATCGTTTCTTTATTGAAGCATGAAGCGCAACACGCGATGGATTTGGCACGGTATAAGCAAATGGCGTCCGAAGATTTGGAGTATCGTGCTAAATTAGTGGAGTTAATTTACTCAAAGGAGCGCAATTTGTTGAAGGTATTTGTGCATCAAGCTAGAAATTCTGATGTATACAACGGACATTCATTGGCGGCACATCGTATTGTGAGCCAATTTAAGGAGAAATTATTATTGGATACAGAAGCGTTGCTGCAATTACCAATTGCAGACATCCAGCAGATAGCGAGACTGATTTTTGAAGAGAGTCATCGAGAAGTTGAGAGAAAGTATCTACGCTGAGAGACCATTGATTTCAAGGGAAATATGACAACTTCGTAAAGATTACAGGGTATCTCTTGCGTTGACTTCAAAAATATGCTACACTATGTCCATAGTAAATCGTAGTTGAAAGGAGTGAGCGGTGACGCTTGCTCTTTTCGTATTATTAAACCATTAAGATGAGAGGTGAAATATGAGTGCAATTATAGACAAAGTGACGCCAATTATTGAACCGATTGTAGAGGCTCAAGGGTGCCAACTCGTTGATATTGAGTATGTCAAGGAAGGTCGTTCGTGGTTTTTGCGTGTGTATGCGGATAAGCCGGAACGTATTGATATTGATGATTGTGCCCGCATTAGCGAACAAGTGAGCGAGGCTTTGGACTTAATTAAGCCGGATCCGTTTCCGGAGGCGTATTTTTTGGAGGTGTCATCACCGGGAGCAGAGCGTCCGTTAAAGACGGAAGCTGCGATTCAAGCTGCTGTGGGCGAATATGTTCATCTTAGCTATTACGCTCCGCAATATGGCGAGAAATTCCACGAAGGAACACTCGTTGACGTGAATGATGCGGTTTATGTATTGGAAGTTCAAGTTAAAACGGTGAAAAAACGTCTGGAAATTGACAAGAAAGCCGTTGCAAAAGCAAGATTAGCAATTAAGTTTTAATAAATGGGTGAGAGGATTTGAATCATGAGTAAAGAATTAGTGAAAGCTATGCAAGTGCTTGAAGAAGAAAAGGGGATTTCGCGCGCTATCATCAAGGAAGCGTTAGAATCTGCTTTAGAATTAGCTTACAAGAAAAATTATGATCAAGCACAAAACGTGGAAGTAGTCTTCGATGAGAAAAAAGGGAGTATCAAAGTGTTCTCCGTTAAAGAAGTTGTCGAAACAAACTACGATAGCACACTAGAAATCAGCTTGGAAGAAGCACTAAAAATTAATCGTGCTTACGAAATCGGTGACAAAATCAAGTTTGAGGTAACGCCAAAAGATTTCGGGCGCATTGCGACACAAACGGCCAAGCATGTAATTATGCAACGCATCCGTGAAGCAGAGCGTGAGATTGTCTTCGAAGAATACAGCCAGTATCAGGATGAGATTTTGACCGGGACGGTTGAACGTCAAGATGCGCGCTTCGTTTATGTGAATTTAGGACGCATTGAAGCAGTGATGCCGGTAAGCGAACAAATTCCGACTGAACAATTCGCAATGGATCAACGTATCAAAGTATATGTTGCTAAAGTTGAGAAAACCAACAAAGGTCCACAAGTAGTTGTCAGCCGTGCGCATGCCGATTTCCTACGCCGATTATTCGAGCAAGAAGTGCCGGAAATTTATGACGGTATTGTGGAAATTATGGGAATTGCACGCGAGGCAGGCGATCGCTCTAAAGTTGCGGTACGTTCGCGTGACAAAAATATTGACCCGGTCGGCACATGTGTCGGTCAGAAAGGTCAACGTGTGCAAGCCATTGTGAACGAATTGAATGGTGAGAACATGGATATCGTCGAGTGGCATGAAGATCCGACGATTTTTATCCGTAATGCGATGAGTCCGGCAGAAGTGGTCGATGTTATCTTCGATGAAGCAAATCATTCTTGCATCGTAGTGGTGCCGGATTATCAATTGTCGCTTGCTATCGGCAAAAAGGGACAAAATGCCCGCCTTGCAGCGCGTTTAACAACATATAAGATTGACATTAAATCAGAATCCGCTTATGCAGCTTACTTGGAAGAATTGGCGAATCAACCGGTGATTGAAGCACAGGAAGTGAGCGAGTTAACTCAAGAGGAAGCTGTCGATACAGTGTCAGAAGCATTACCGGAAGAAGTATAATCAACTTTTTTTGAATGAAAAAGAGTGGACGGAGGGAATAAAATGACAACCAAACAACCTCAGCCTAAACGCAAAATTCCGATGCGTAAATGTATTGTTTCGCAAGCGATGTATCCCAAAAAAGAACTCGTGCGCGTAGTCAAAACAAAGGAAAATGAAATCTTCTTGGATCCGACAGGGCGTCAGAATGGTCGCGGTGCTTATATCGCACTGGAACCCGAGTTGGCATTACAAGCTAAGAAAAAACGTACTTTTGACAAAGCATTCGGAATGCAAGTGAGCGATGAATTCTACGATGAATTGTACCGCTATGTAGATCATCAGAAAGCCCGTAAAGAACTGCTATGAATTACCAACAAAAACAATTAAATATGTTAGGCTTAGCGATGCGTGCGAGGCAGTTAGTGTCTGGGGATGAATTGGTAAGTGACGCAGTTAAGAAACATCGTGTCCACGTCGTTATTTGTGCGAGTGATGCCAGCGAAGCAACGAAAGAGCGTTACATCGCTTTGTGTCAACGAGAGAACATCCCTTTGAATTTGACGTATACGAAGTACGACATCAGCTATGCCATCGGCAAAAGCCGCACATTATGTGCTATTTCCGATAAGGGAATGGCGAAGCGCTTTTTGTCTTATGAAGCAATAGAGCAACCGACAGAAGAATAGGAAGGTGAGCACATGACAGTAAGTCGCGTATATGAATTTGCCAAGCAGTACAACATGAGCAGTAAAGATTTACTCGCATTGGCAAAAAAGAATGGCATATCATTCAATAGTCATATGTCATCGATGACAGAAGAACAGAAAGAGAAGTTAACCCAATTAGTGAAAACACCTAAACAAGAAAAAGCAGAAAAAACTGCTAAACAACCGAAACCACAACAAAAGGCGCAAGCGACACAAGTGACTAAGCAAGCAGACAATCGCAAACAAGGACACGCCAAAGAAGGCGAACGCCAAAAGCAACCCTCAACTAAAGTGGAACAGCGTCCGACCCAAGGACAACCAAAGCAAGCAACAGGCAAACCGACTAAGCCGGCTGGAAAGCCACATCGTCAACATGAACGTGAAGAAGAACAAGTAGGCAAAGTTCAAGCAATTAAGAGTAAGAAGCGTTTTGATGAAAGTCAAAGTGGTGGCGGCTCGAAGCGAATGGGTGGAGGACGTCGCAAGAACCGCGATAAGCGTCGTCATCAACAAACAGAGTCGAAAGGTATTACAGAACGTAAATTCAAAGAATTACCAGAAAAAATCGTCTATTCAGAAGGCATGAACGTTCAAGATATCGCTAAATTGATTTACCGTGATGCAACGGAAATCATTAAGAAATTACTCTTCTTAGGCGTAATGGTTAACCAGAACCAAGCTTTATCGAAAGATGTAATCGAATTGTTGGCAATGGAGTATGGGATTCAAGCTGAAGAGAAAGTTGTCATTGATAATGCTGATTTGGATCGTCATTTTGAAGAAGAGATTGATGAAGCTAAATTGGTAACACGTCCACCGGTTGTAACGATTATGGGACACGTTGACCATGGTAAAACAACATTGCTTGACCAATTACGTAACACGAATGTGATTGAAGGCGAAGCAGGAGGAATTACACAGCATATCGGTGCTTACCAAGTTACCATCAATGATAAGACCATTACATTCTTAGACACACCAGGACACGAGGCGTTTACAACCATGCGTGCGCGCGGTGCAGATGTAACAGATATCACGATTATTGTGGTAGCGGCGGACGATGGTGTTATGCCACAAACAGTTGAAGCAATCAACCATGCCAAGGCTGCAGATGTACCAATTATTGTGGCAGTTAACAAAATTGATAAGCCTGCTGCTAACCCGGATCGCGTCATGCAAGAACTAACGGAACATGGTTTAATTCCGGAAGCATGGGGCGGCGATACAATTTTTGTACCTATTTCAGCTAAATTCAATCAAAACTTAGATGAATTGTTAGAGATGATTCTATTGGTTTCAGAAGTTGAAGAACTGAAAGCTGACCCAAACCGTTTGGCAATCGGAACGGTCATCGAAGCGCGTTTGGACAAAGCGCAAGGTTCAACAGCGACATTATTAGTTCAACAAGGAACATTGCATGTTGGAGACCCGATTGTAGTAGGAAATACATTCGGTAAAGTTCGTACAATGCTAAATGATTCCGGCCGCCGTATTAAGCACGCCGGACCTGCAACACCGGTTGAAATTACCGGATTGAACGGCGCACCGCAAGCCGGCGATTTATTCGTTGTTTTTGCAGATGAAAAATCAGCCCGCGCTGCCGGAGAAGAACGTGCCAAACGTGCACAAATCGCTATGCGTGATTTGAAGAAGAAAGTCACATTGGACAACTTATTCGAGAGCTTGAAAGAAGGCGATTTGAAGTCTGTTAATGTCATCATCAAAGGTGATGTACAAGGTTCGGTGGAAGCTTTATCAGCAAGTTTGCAAAAGATTGAAGTAGAAGGCGTTCGCGTGAATATTATCCACCAAGCAGTTGGCGCGATTAACGAGAGCGACATTACATTAGCAACAGCTTCAGGTGCAATCGTAATCGGCTTTAATGTACGTCCTACGCCACAGGCGAAATCATTGGCGAACGACAGTGAGATTGATATTCGCTTACACCGTATTATCTACAATGTTATTGATGAAATTGAAACAGCGATGAAGGGAATGTTAGATCCTGAATACGTTGAAGAAATTACAGGACAGGTCATTGTACGTGAAACATTTACTATCTCTAAAGTAGGAACAATTGCTGGGTCATATGTGTTAGATGGTACTATTTATCGCAACAGCAAAGTGCGTGTGATTCGCGATAATATCGTGATTTACGAAGGCGAATTAGCTAGCTTGAAACGCTTCAAAGACGATGTCAAAGAAGTCGGAAAAGGCTTCGAATGTGGTTTAATGGTTGAAAACTACAACGACTTGAAAGTCGATGATATTATTGAGCCATTCCGTATGGTTGAAGTAAAACGTTAAGAAAGAGGTGAACTTCAATGGCTAACTATCGTGTAGGTCGAGTACGCCAAGAAATTTTGCGTGAAGTGAACAACATCTTTTTGCGTGAAGTGAAAGACCCCCGCATTGAAGGTGTTACAATCACGGACGTAGATTTAACGGGAGATTTACAGCAAGCGACGATTTACTACAGCACATTATCAGATAAAGCCGGCGAACGCCAAAAGACGGAAGCGGGCTTGAAGGCAGTGACCGGATTAGTTCGTAGCGAGTTAGGGAAACGATTAAAGATTTATAAGACACCGGAAATCAAATTTGAACGCGATGCTTCGGTTGATTATGGGAATCGTATCGATACGCTATTGAACAAAATCAAGAGTGAAACATCAGAAGAAACTGAATAACTTTGTGTAGAGAAGTCCATTAGCAGGCTTCTCTATTTTTTATTGTAGATTTTTAACGATGAATGTGTGAAAACTTTATATCTATCCGTGAAAGCGTTGACAGAAAGCGCTACAAAAGGGAAAATATACTCAGAAGCAATAGTATTATTCTTTTATCAAAGATATGGAGGAGTCTAAATGAATCATTCTAAAGCAACTAGCAAAAAAGTAACACAGGCTACCTACCCGTTTAAGCGTTCGCTTAAAGTTGGATTAGGTTTAGCTTCTATTTTTGTTTGCCAACATGTGCTTGGAAATGTGGCATATGCTAACGAAGTGGAAACAGATTTGCCTACTACCCCGGTAGTATCTGAAGCGGCAACTGTTCCAACCGCAGTTGAAGCCCCAGTGTCAACAGATGAAGCAATGTCAACTGATGCTACAGAGAACAGCGAAGCAACGGAAGTTGCAGCCTCTGAAGAGAATGCTGCACCAACTTCATTAGCATCAGAGCCTAAGGAAGTCACTGTTGATTTAGTAGGGGAGGGCGAGCGTCGCACACTTTTTGTCAAAGACTGGAAGACTAAATTTGGCGACACAGCAGACGCTAAAGATAAAAACTTAGACGATACAACTTGGGATACAATTGATTTGCCTCATGACTATAGTATCAATAAACCGTACGATGCGAACAACGAAGCGGAAAGTGGTTTCTTACCGGGAGGAATACAGTGGTACCGTAAATCGTTTGTAGTGCCTGAAAAATATAAAGGCAAACGTATCAATATTGAATTTGATGGCGTTTATATGAATGCTGAAATCTACTTGAATAATCGCAAATTAGCGACACATCCGTATGGTTATACTTCATTTGCTATTGATTTAACGGACGACTTGGTAATGGACGGCACAACGGAGAACGTTTTGGCAGTACGCGTAAATAATGAGTTACCAAGTAGCCGTTGGTACTCAGGTAGTGGAATTTATCGTGACGTGCATTTAACTGTAACAGAAGCCGTTCACGTGGACTATCACGGTGTCAAAATCGAAACACCGGATTTGGCAACAACACATGCAGGTACAGTTGCTATCAATGCGATGACGCAAGTCGTTAACACAACTGACATGAACAAGACAGTTTCCGTAATGCACGAATTAGTCAATGCGAATAATGAAGTGGTGGCAAGTTCGACTAAAGCGGCTTTAACATTGAACGCTAACTCAAGCCAGTTGTCAACAGTCTCATTCAACGTAGAACGTCCGACATTATGGTCAGTAGAGAATCCTTACATGTATAAAGTTCGCACGAAAGTTTTCGAAGGTGAACAATTACTGGATACTTATGTAACGGATTATGGTTTCAGATACTTTGACTTTGATCGCGATACAGGTTTCTCACTCAACGGACAAAAAATGAAGTTGAAAGGTGTCAGTATGCACCATGACCAAGGGTCATTAGGAGCTGTAGCTAACCCGGCTGCCATTGAGCGTCAAATTTTGATTTTGAAAGAAATGGGCGCAAATGCAATTCGTTCAACGCACAACCCTGCGGCTTCTATCCTGATTGAATTGGCAAACAAACACGGAATGCTTGTTATTGATGAAGCGTTTGACGGCTGGAGCGAATACAAAAATGCCAACGTCAACGACTATACGAAACATTTTAACCGGACGATTGCTGAAGATAACAAATTGATTCACGCAAGACCGGGTATGACGTGGGCTGAATTTGACATTAAGACAATGGTCAACTCACGTAAGAATGCACCATCTATTATCATGTGGTCAATCGGTAATGAAATTACAGAGGGTGTATCAGGCAATACTTCTCACTATGTAGATATTGCTCGCAACCTTATCAAATGGGTACAAGAAGTTGATACAACGCGTCGTATTACAATTGGTGATAACCGTAACGAAGACCGCATGATGAACCAAATCAATGATTTGATTACAGAAGCAGGCGGTATTGTAGGTAAAAACTATAAAGACATGCGTGCGTACCGTACGGCGCACCCGAATTGGATTTTATACGGATCCGAAACAGCGAGTGCGGTTCATAGCCGTGGTGTATATAATGTATTTGGAAGAGATGATCGCAATCTACAGATGTCAGCCTACAACAACGATGAAGCAAAAGTTGGTTGGGGAACATCAGCAAGTAAGTCATGGCAACGCGTTATTGAGAACGATTGGAATGCCGGAGAATTTGTATGGACAGGATTCGACTATTTAGGCGAACCGACTCCATGGAACGGTATTGGACCGGGTTCAGTTTCAAGACGAGGAGCGAAACCTAAATCTTCATTCTTCGGAATTGTTGATACCGCCGGATTCCCTAAAGATACGTATTACTTGTACCGCAGCATGTGGCATGAGAAATCTCATACATTACACGTAATGCCAACATGGAATACCGAAGACTTAGTCAAAACTCAAAACGGTAAAGTACAAGTAGACGTATTCACCGATGCAGCAAGAGTAGAACTTTACTTAAACGGTAGAAAAATAGGAGAACAAACTGCGCAGATTCATACAACTGATGCGGGGTACCGCTACAAACGTTTCGCAGGAAATAATCCGTATGCGACATTCAATGTTGACTGGGAGGCAGGCGAATTAACCGCGAAAGCATTCGACGAGAATGGCAAGGAAATTACTGCTGACGCAGTAGGACGCAAATTTGTTAAGACGTACACCGATGCAACGCAACTTAAGGCAAAAGCAAATCGTGAAACATTTGCAGCAGATGGTCGCGACTTAGTTTACGTTGAAGTGGACGTGCTGGATGCAAACGGAACAGAAGTTTCAAGCGCGAATAATCTCATCAAATTTGAAGTGCAAGGACCGGGTAAAATCGTAGGTGTGGACAACGGTAATCCTACAGACACCGATCCGTATCAAGTGCCGCAACGTCGCGCATTCAGCGGGAAAGCATTAGTGATTATTCAGTCTACAGCGAATGAAGGCGATATTACTTTAACAGCAACTTCTGACGGACTGACATCATCAGCAGTGACTTTCCGTTCAGTGCGTCCTAAAGAAGACGACAAGACCTTCTTACGTAGCTATAGCTTATCACGTCATTTAATTGCAAAACGTGGTCACGCGCTTAACTTGCCGGAAAGCATTGTGGGCACAATGAGTAATGGCGCTCAGAAAGATTTAAAAGTGACTTGGGAGACGCCAACAGCTGAACAGTTGAACGGCAATGAAAGCTTTGAATTGGCAGGAACCTTAGAAGGCTACGATACTAAATTGAGTGTAACAGTGAATGTCATTGACGATGTTACCGCATTAGAGAATTACGCAACTGTCATCAGAAAAGGCACAACACCAAGCTTACCTAGAACGAGAAGAGCTTATATCGGACATGATGATAAAGCGTTGGAATTACCGGTTACATGGCAATTAGATAATCTCAATTTCAATGAAGAAGGCACCGTAACCATTGCAGGATATACTGAATTATTTGGTAAACGATTACCGGTTACGGCAACTGTTCGTGTTGTGCATGTTGACGCACCTATTAATATCGCTGCTAGAACATCAGAAGACTCACCGCGTATTACAAATGGTTATACCGATACGAGCGGCAACATAGTGGACCGCGGAGAACAACCAATCAGTGATAAATTAGTCAACTTGAATAACGGTATCCACGCTAACGGTAGCGATGTGAACGAACGCTGGACTAACTGGCATGTAAGAAACCAAAACCCGATTGCTAAGAGTTATGTTCAATTCGATTGGCAAAATGCATACACTATTCAAAACTTGAATTTATGGCACTTCACTGATAACGCCGGTTCTGTTTTGCCGGGCGAAGGCAATGTTCGATTCGAATACTGGGATAACGAGAAATCAGCGTGGGTTGAAACACCATTCTCTAACATTACGCAAGTGAGTTACTTAGCTGGGGAAACCCCTTACGGCTTTGTCAAGCCTGTAACGACAAATAAATTGCGTATTTGGTTACAAGCTCCACAACCAGGTAGAACTATCGGGCTAACGGAAGTTGAGGTTTATACAGCGGTTGAGGATATCGTGGTCCATCCGAATGCTACTTTGTCAACCTTGAAAGTAAATGGTGAAACAGTTGATTTATCAGCACTAACTGATAATACTTATACATTTGCTCTGGAAGGCAAATACAATGTAGAAGCTACCGCAGACAATAATGCGGCTGTAACAATCATTCCGATTGCCGATAATAGCTATATCGTAAAAGTAACGTCGGAAGACCAACAAACCTCTACACTTTACCATATCAACAATACTCATCGAGTAGAAGAACGTTACGAAGTGAGTAAAGAAGAAGTCATTCCGTTTGAAGTGAAAGTTGAGCACGATGCAACACAGTACGCGGATTACGAACAAGTTCGTGTGAAAGGTGTACCGGGTAAACGCACTTACTATGATAAAGTAGTCTATGTGAACGGCAAAAAAGATGACAGCCGTACAGAACGCAATGCCAAATCAGAAGTCACACTTGAGCCGGTTACCGAAGTTCGAGTTGTCGGAACAAAAGAACGTACACCTGACAAGCAAACGAAAACATTAACAGATGCAAAAACAGGTATTCGTGTCGTACTATCTGCAAATGAGCCCATTCAAGCTGATTCATTGAAAGTAGTCTCTGGAGGTGACATAGCGAAACACCCTGAAGCTTTGAAAGGTAAAGACTATGACTTATATGACATTGAAGTGATGAGTATGGCGAACGAGGAAATCGACATCCAGCATCCAGCAACAGTGTCAATTCCGGTCGATACTACGAAACAAGTGGAAGTAATCGCATATGTTCCCGAACAAGGAGAATTAGTAAATCTTCCATTCAAGTTAGTAGATGGTCGCGTTGAATTTGAAGCAAAACACTTCAGCTTCTATGCAGTGGTGTACCAATTAGCTAGTCAAGGCAACACAACGCCGCCTAAGCAAGAGGAGCCGAAAAATGAACAACCTCAAGTTTCAGAACCAAAAGGAGAAACTCCGAAGGCTACAGAACCTAAGAAAGAAACACCAGCGCAACCGGAAACAAAAGCAAGCGATGCAGCAACTAATACGCCAGCTGATAAAGCTTCACTTCCGGCGACAGGTGAAGATCAAACTTATGCAATCTTCGGCGCGAGTGCAATGGCAATATTGCTTGGCTTAGGTTTAGTGAGTGGCAACAAACGCCAAGAAGATAACTAAATAGTCACGCTGTTTAATTTTAAATGATAGCAGTAAATCGTTTAAGTTAGATACTAGCAAATTTGACATCCTGAAGGTGAGATGAATACACTTGCTTTCAGGGTGTTTTTGTTATATAGAAATGAATATTAAGGAATGACTCACATTATACAAATACTTGGTCTATATTCCGAAAATTTTATTAAACAACAATTGTGAAACCCTTATCAATCTGAGATGGCGATTAAAACTCTGTACGTCCTTTACTTTTTTGATTAAAGATCTATCATAAACATTGATTTGTGAAAAAAATCGTATAGAATGTACTCATATTGACGAAAGGGGAGATAATATGACAGAAACGCATTCTAAAGAAACGTTCAGTTCGTTTATCAATAAAGTATTAGCAGGAACAGCGATAGCAATCGTAGTAGCGTTGATTCCAAATGCTATTTTGGCGACGGTATTAAAGCCGTTTCCGGATAATCAATTTGCGGTGGAGTTCTTGCATATCGTGCAAGTATTTCAATTCTTTACACCGATTATGGCGGGTTGCTTAATCGGGCAACAATTTAAGTTGACACCAATGCAAATGATTGCAGTTGGAGGAGCCGCTTACATCGGTTCAGGAGCTTGGACTTTCCGTGAAGTTGTTGTAGAAGGTATGGCGACAGGTCTGTTTCAATTGAGAGGAATAGGGGACTTAATTAACATGATGATTACTGCAAGTTTGGCAGTATTGCTCATCAAGTTAGTAGGGCATAAATTTGGTTCATTAAATATTATATTGCTACCTATTTTGGTTGGGACGGGTGTCGGATACATTGGGTGGAAATTATTACCTTACGTATCATACATTACGACGGTCATTGGACAAGCGATTAACTCGTTTACTACTTTACAGCCATTCTTAATGAGTATCTTAATCGCGATGTCGTTCGCTCTATTAATTGTTAGTCCAATTTCAACAGTAGCAATCGGTTTAGCGATTGGTTTGAATGGGTTATCAGCAGGTGCGGCGGCAATGGGTGTTGCTGCGACAACAGCTGTTCTAGTATGGGGGACATTGAAACGCAATAGTACAGGCGTGCCTTTGGCAATCGGTCTCGGCGCAATGAAAATGATGATGCCGAACTTCTTGACGCATCCAATTATGTCAGTACCAATGGTCGCTACAGCAGCTATCTGTGGTATTGTAGTACCAATCTTTGACTTAGTAGGAACTCCGGCTTCATCAGGTTTCGGCTTGGTTGGACTTGTTGGTCCAATTGCGTCATTGCAATCACCGCAAGTTAATATTGTGATTATGATTATTGCTTGGATTATTATTCCGTTTACAACAGCATTTATTGTCAATAAAGTATGTAAAGATGTTTTGAAATTATATTCAGATGATATCTTTGTGTTCAAAGGCTAGAGAGGAAGAAAATCATGTTAATTTATATTGCAGGTTCAGGTGCGATGGGATGTCGCTTCGGTTACCAATTAGCAAAAGCAGGTAATGAAGTCATTCTATTAGACAATTGGGAAGCGCACATTGAAGCCGTTCAGACAAATGGCTTACAAATTACCGGTGATGTCACTGAGACAGTCCAATTGCCAATGATGAAACCAACTGAAGCAACTCGAACAGCAGAGTTGGTTATCCTGTTTACAAAAGCGATGCAATTGCCACAAATGTTGAAAGATATTCAACAAATTATTGGAGAAGACACAAAAGTGTTGTGCTTACTCAATGGTTTGGGGCACGAGGAAGTTGTACGTCAATATGTTGCAGAACAGAATATTCTCATGGGTGTAACGGTTTGGACAGCAGGCTTAAAAGCACCGGGCATTGTTGAGTTACACGGAACAGGTACAGTGAACATGCAAAGTGTTGATCCGGAAGGTAAAGAGATGGGCATGAAAGTCGCAGAGGTTCTAACAGCTGCGAACTTAAATGCAACATACGATGAGGATGTTGTTCCTTCTATTTGGCGTAAAGCTTGCGTTAACGGCACCATGAATTCTACTTGCGCATTGCTTGATGTCAATATTGGTGAGTTTTTTGCAAGTGAAGATGGTGTAGAAGCGGTGAAAGCCATTATCCATGAATTTGTCACGGTTGCAGCAGCTGAAGGTGTACATGTTGACGAAGATGAAATGGTGCAATATGTGCTAGATACTTCTGTGAAAGCTGCACATCATTACCCATCGATGCATCAAGACCTTGTACAGAATCGCCGCCTAACAGAGATTGATTACATCAATGGAGCGGTTGTTGAGAAAGGACAGAAATATGGGATTGATACACCATATTGCCACCTCATCACACAATTGATTCACGCTAAAGAAAAAGCACTCGGCTTACGTTAAAAAAGTAAAACAGAACAAGATGTGAAAGCTTCTTGTTCTGTTTCTGTACAGTCGAAAGAATTTTTGACAAAAAACAGCATAATCTAGCGGGTTTGTATTGCATTGTAGAAAGCTTTCTTGTAGAATATACAAGGGTAGTCGTTTGTTGCTGTTATTCCGATGTTCGGCTACAAGAAAACTTTACCCGTGTTCGGTTTAACGAATCACCAACGTTTTACTTAGCACGCGGATAACATTATAGGAAAGAGGTGAAATGAGATGGCATTATCAAAAGAGCGCAAAAATGAAATCATTAAAGCGTATGCTACTCACGAAGGAGATACAGGTTCTCCGGAAGTGCAAGTTGCTGTCTTGACAGAAGACATCAACATCTTGACAGAGCACATGCGTACACACAAGAAAGACTATCATTCTTACCGTGGTTTGATGATGAAAATTGGTCGTCGTCGTCACTTGTTAGCTTACTTGCGTGAGAAAGATATTCAACGTTACCGTGAATTAATCAAACGTTTAGGTTTACGTCGTTAATTTGTGGACAAACGGACGACGCCACCGTCGTCCGTATTTTTGTATAGAGCGAACTGCTATGCAATTATGAGAGGAAGAATGCTATACGATTCTTGCTTTGATACTTGTTTAGTAGTGCTCTGTACTACTATCAAAAAAAGGAGAGTAAATATGACAAACAAACATGTTTTTGAAACAACATTAGCGGGACGTCCGCTTTCTGTTGAAATTGGTGAATTAGCCAAACAAGCAAATGGTGCAGTTTTAGTACGTTACGGGGACACAGCGGTTTTGTCTGCAGTCGTTGCATCTAAGAAACCGACAACAGGGGATTTCTTCCCGCTAACTGTACACTATATTGAGAAAATGTATGCCGTCGGCAAAGTGCCGGGAGGCTTTATCAAGCGTGAAGGACGTCCTTCAGAAGCGGCAACTTTAGCAAGCCGTTTAATCGATCGCCCATTACGTCCGATGTTCCCGGAAGGTGTACGTAACGAAGTGCAAGTAACGAATACGGTTTTATCCGTAGACAAAGATTGTACGCCGGAAATGGCGGCAATGTTAGGCGCTTCATTGGCATTAGCAGTATCAGACATTCCGTTTGACGGTCCAATCGCCGGTGTAAACGTAGGACGCGTCAATGGTGAGTTAGTCATCAATCCAACCGTAGAACAAGCCGAATTAACCGATATTGAATTAACAGTAGCCGGAACAGCAACTGCCATCAATATGGTTGAAAGTAGCGCCAAAGAAGTATCGGAAGATGATATGTTAGAAGCGTTATTACTTGGGCACTCCGTCATTAAAGAATTAGTCGCCTTCCAAAATGAAGTCGTAGCCGCAATCGGCAAAGAGAAATTTGAGTTAACTATTGCCGAAGTAGCACCGGAAATTAAGCAACAAGTAGATGCGCTATACAAAGAACGTATGATTCAAGCAATTCAAACCGAAGAGAAAAAAGCGCGTGAAGCAGCTGTCAACGCAATCATGGAAGAAGCAGTATTGCACTTCACAGATGAATTGGGCGACCATCCAGATAAGGACGCTTTATTGAAGGATGTCAACACAGCTTTACATGATTTAGAAAAAGATGAAGTGCGTCGTTTAATTACCAAAGAACGCGTACGTCCTGACGGTCGTAAAATTGATGAAATTCGTCCATTGAGTTCATCTGTTGCCCTATTACCGCGTGTTCACGGATCAGGTTTGTTCACACGCGGGCAAACACAAGTATTAACAGCTGCAACATTGGCGCCATTGGGTGAACATCAAGTAATTGACGGCTTAGGAATTGAAGAAGCGAAGCGTTTCATTCACCACTATAATTTCCCTAGTTTCTCAGTTGGTGAAACAGGTCGTGTCGGAAGTCCGGGGCGTCGTGAAATTGGACATGGTGCGTTAGGAGAACGTGCGTTGAAGCAAGTGATTCCAACGCCGGAAGAATTCCCGTATACAATTCGTTTAGTTTCCGAAGTATTGGAATCGAATGGATCTTCTTCTCAGGCATCTATCTGTGCCGGCACACTTGCATTAATGGATGCCGGGGTGCCAATTAAGGCTCCTGTTGCCGGCATTGCAATGGGATTAGTGATGGAAGGCGAAGATTACACTGTTCTAACAGATATTCAAGGTTTGGAAGACCATTTAGGAGATATGGATTTCAAAGTTGCCGGAACTGCTAGCGGGATTACAGCTTTACAAATGGATATTAAGATTCAAGGAATCACAGAAGCTATTTTGGTAGAAGCATTGGAGCAAGCACGCAAGGCACGTTTAGAAATCTTAGATGAAATCACTTCAACAATTGCAGAGCCGCGTGCGGAATTAAGTCCATATGCGCCGAAGATTGACTTGATTACGATTCACCCTGACAAAATCAAAGTGGTTATCGGTCGCGGCGGCGAAACGATTAACTCAATTATTGATGCAACAGGTGTTAAGATTGATATTGACCAGAATGGTAATGTCAGCATTGCTTCGACAGATCAAGATATGATTGATAAAGCGAAAGCGATGATTGAATTACTTGTCGCTGAAGTTGAAGTGGGTGCTACATACGAAGGAACAGTTAAACGTATTGAGAAATTCGGTGCCTTCGTTGAAGTGTTGCCGGGTAAAGACGGTTTAGTTCATATTTCTGAATTGGATCACAGACGCGTGGCAAGAGTGGAAGATATCTTAAATCTTGGTGACAAAGTAAAAGTAAAAGTTACTGAAATTGATGGGCAAGGACGTATTAACTTATCAAGAAAAGTTTTAATTGCTAAGCCGGAGATTTAATGAATAATAACAGTTGCGAGTAGCCAGCATCCTCTCGAAAGAGCATCTGGTTACTCGCTCTTTTTATGATTATGAAGGGTTAAATTAGATGTTTTAGCACTCTTTTGATAAGAGTGCTAATTTTTTATTCAAAAATGTTGACATCCGCGTTTGAGAAGTGTATGATGAGTTTAGCACTTGTAAGTTAAGAGTGCTAAAAAGAGAGGTGAGGAGATGTTAACTGCAAGGCAACAGCAAATTTTGCATTTAATTGTGCAACTTTATGGGCAATTAGAAGAACCGATTGGTTCCAAAACATTGCTTCAGCAAAGTGTACTCAATGTGAGTTCTGCAACAGTTCGCAATGAAATGTTAGCACTCGAACGTCAAGGGTACTTAACGAAAGCTCACACTTCAAGCGGACGCATTCCATCGTTTGATGCTTATCGTCATTACATCAATGAGTTGATTCACCATGAGAATGATGCGCTTGATAAAGAAGACGAAATGATATTCAGAGAATTGTTTCGTGAACGACAGTATGATGCATTACAACAAGCGCAGATGGCAGCAGATATTTTAGCAGCAACGACAGGGCATACAGCAGTCGTTTGGGCACAAAATAATGATGCGCATCACGTCAAAGAATTCCGTTTAATTCATTTGACGGATTACAGTGTTATCGCCGTGTTGTTAACGGATAAAGGCTCCGTAGAAAGCCAACTGTTCGATTTAACAATCGGCATAAGTAAGGATACCATTCGTAAAGTGGCAGACTTAATCAACGAAGAAGTGAAAGACTTATCGTTGACGGAAGCGACTCAACGTATGAAATTAATGGTGCCGCTCTTGTTGCAACGCACGATTTCGTATCGATTGGACTTTCTCCCATTATTTGAAAAGATGACACATCAGCTCAAAGGGAATCACTACATTGTCAGTGGCAAAAATAATTTGTTTGATATGATTGACCCTAATATTGGCTCGCATAATTACAAGCAAATTTTCTCGTTTGTTGATGGATCGCGAGAGATGTACCAACTGCTCGAAGCACGTGAACCTGGATTAGAAGTATTGTTCGGTGTCGAAATGTCGCCACATGCTTTAGCGAATATCAATATGATAACAGGTACGTATTACCAACATCATCAGAAGATTGTGATTGGTCTTATTGGACCGGCTACGATGCGCTATCATCGTATTATCGGACTTATCGGACACATTATCCAAGAACTTTCGACTGAATAACGACTATTTTTTGCAAAAAGGAGGCGATATATTTGGCAGAAGAATTAGAAAAAGAAGTTGTTGAAATGCCGGATAACGAAGAATCATCGGTAGAAAGCATGGATGAAACAACGGAAATTGTAGAAGTAGACCCGCTTGCAGAATTGCAGGCAGAACGTGATAAATTGGAAGACCAGCTACTAAGAATGCAAGCAGAAATCGCAAACATGAAACGCATCCACACGCGGGAAAAGCAAGACGCAGCGAAATACCGTTCGCAAAGTTTAGCAACTAATTTATTAGATGTCATTGACAATTTGGAGCGCGCGTTAGCAACCGAAGCAACATCGGAAGACGCACTGGCGTTGAAGAAAGGGATCGAAATGGTATATGCGCAATTTATTGCAGCATTCGAAAAAGAGCAAATCACTGTTATCAATCCGCTTAATCAAGCATTCGACCCTAACTTCCATCAGGCAGTGAGTGTTATGCCGGTGAGCGAGGGGCAAGAGAGCGAAACCGTCGTGAACGTCTTACAGAAAGGTTACCAATTATCAGATAGAATTTTACGACCGGCAATGGTTATTGTATCGGAATAAAAAAACAAACAGTGAGGAAAATTATTTAGAAATTAAGTGCTGGCAATATCCAAGCATTAGGGAGATATTGAACTTTCAAACTTTATAAACATCACACAAAATTTAACAAAAAGGAGAAAACATATTATGGCTAAAATTATCGGAATTGACTTAGGAACAACAAACTCAGCAGTTGCAGTTCTTGAAGGCGGCGAAGCAAAAATTATTCCAAACCCGGAAGGAAATCGCACAACACCATCCGTTGTTGCATTTAAGAACGGCGAAATTCAAGTAGGTGAAGTAGCGAAGCGTCAAGCAGTGACAAACCCGTCAACAATCAGCTCAATTAAGCGTTACATGGGTGACAACCATAAAGAAACAATGGACGGCAAAGACTACACACCGCAAGAAATCTCAGCAATGATTCTGCAATACTTGAAAGGCTATGCTGAAGATTACTTAGGCGAAAAAGTTGAAAAAGCCGTTATTACAGTGCCGGCTTACTTCAACGACGCACAACGTCAAGCAACAAAAGACGCAGGTAAAATTGCCGGTTTAGAAGTAGAACGTATCGTCAATGAACCAACAGCAGCAGCATTAGCTTACGGTTTAGATAAGACAGACAAAGAAGAAAAAGTACTCGTATTCGACTTAGGTGGCGGAACCTTCGACGTATCTATTTTAGAATTAGGCGACGGTGTATTCGACGTATTATCAACATCAGGTGACAACCACTTAGGTGGAGATGACTTCGACCAAAAGATTATCGATTACTTAGTAGCGGAATTCAAGAAAGAGCATGGCATCGACCTTTCAAAAGATAAAATGGCATTGCAACGTCTAAAAGACGCAGCTGAAAAAGCGAAAAAAGACTTATCAGGTGTAACAACAACACAAATTAGTTTACCATTTATCACTGCTTCAGATGCTGGTCCGTTACACATGGAATTGACATTATCACGTGCGAAATTCGAAGAATTGACCCATGACTTAGTAGAACGTACCAAACAACCCGTACGTCAAGCATTGAAAGATGCCGGATTATCACCAAAAGATATTGATGAAGTTATCCTAGTTGGTGGTTCCACACGTATTCCGGCAGTTGTTGAAGCTGTTCGTAAAGAAACAGGTAAAGAACCGAACAAATCTGTAAACCCTGACGAAGTTGTTGCAATGGGTGCGGCGATTCAAGGTGGCGTTATCTCAGGTGACGTGAAAGACATCGTCTTGTTGGACGTTACACCATTGTCATTAGGTATTGAAACAATGGGTGGCGTGTTCACAAAGTTAATCGACCGCAACACAACAATCCCAACGTCTAAATCACAAGTATTCTCAACCGCGGCAGATAACCAGCCGGCAGTAGACGTGCACGTATTGCAAGGTGAACGTCAAATGGCAGCGGACAACAAGACATTAGGTCGCTTCCAATTAACAGACATTCCACCAGCACCACGCGGCATTCCGCAAATCGAAGTTACTTTTGACATCGACAAAAACGGTATTGTATCTGTAAGTGCGAAAGACTTAGGCACACAGAAAGAACAATCTATCGTGATTAAATCTTCAACAGGTTTAACAGACGAAGAAATCGACCGCATGATTAAAGATGCTGAAGCAAATGCCGAAGCGGATAAGGCACGCCGTGAAGAAGCTGATTTGCGTAACGAAGTGGATCAATTAATCTTTGCGACAGATAAAACTTTGGGAGAGTTGAAAGACAAAGTATCCGAAGAAGAAGTGAAGAAAGCCGAAGAAGCACGTGACGCATTGAAGGCAGCTGTTGAAGCAAATGACTTAGAGGAAATGAAAGCTAAACGTGATGCATTAAACGAAGTCGTTCAAGCCTTAACAGTTAAATTGTACGAACAAGCAGCCGCAGCGGCTCAAGCAGCGCAAGGTGAAGGCGCAACACAAGCAGAACCGACACAAGACGGTGTTGTTGATGCAGACTTTGAAGAAGTAGACTAAATCATATAACTAAACGAATGAAAGCCAAGAACACTTTCTTGGCTTTCATATTATGACGTATAAAGGTTGTTATCAAAGTGCTATATATTACTTTGTGTAATTTTATAAACTGTTGTGATGAAGAAGAGGAGGTAGATTATGGCAGATAAACGCGATTATTATGATGTCTTAGGGGTGTCCCGCGATGCTTCTGACGCCGAATTGAAGAAGGCCTATCGTAAATTATCTAAACAATACCATCCGGATATTAACCAAGCACCGGACGCTGCAGATAAATTTAAGGAAATCAGTGAAGCATACGAAGTATTAAGCGACGCCCAAAAACGTGCTGCCTACGATCAGTATGGTCATGCTGCAACGGATCCTAATTTCGGAGCCGGTGGTTTCGGTGGAGGCTTTGGCGGATTTGGCGGCTTCGGGGGTGGCTTCTCCGGTGGAGGCTTCGGCGGATTTGAAGATATTTTCGATACATTCTTCAGCGGAGGTGGCGGACAGTCACGCAGACCTAATGCGCCACGTAAAGGAAGTGATTTGCAATATCGTATCAAACTCTCGTTTGAAGATGCGATTTTTGGAAAAGAAGAAACGATTACGTATAATCGTAAGGAAGAATGTCATTCGTGTCATGGAACGGGTGCTAAGGAAGGAACCCAACCCGTTACGTGTCATCGTTGCCATGGTTCAGGTGTTGTGCAAGTAGAACGCAATACACCATTTGGGCGTGTGATGACCCAAGGAACTTGTGATGTGTGTCATGGTACAGGGAAAGAAATCAAAGAAAAGTGTACGACATGTCATGGTTCCGGTAGTGAAAACAAACAACATTCTGTGAAGGTAACGATTCCAGCCGGTGTTGAGGACGGTCAACAAATGCGTCTTCAAGGACAGGGGGAAGCAGGTGCTAATGGTGGTCCGTACGGCGACTTATATGTTGTCTTTCAAGTGGAGCCGAGCGATATTTTTGAACGTGAAGGAACTGAAATTTACTATGAATTACCGATTTCGTTCGCTCAAGCCGCTTTGGGTGATGAAGTAAAAGTACCGACTGTTCATGGCAATGTGAAGTTGAAAGTGCCGGCCGGGACACAAACGGGCACGACATTCCGTCTACGAGGGAAAGGTGCACCGAGCATTCGTTCAGGACATAACGGCGACCAACATGTAACAGTTAAAGTTGTGACACCGAGAAAACTAAGCGATCGTGAACGTGATTTGTTCAAGCAATTAGCAGAGGCATCCGGCAAGGAAGTTAAGGGACATAAGGGTGGCTTTTTTGACGGATTGAAAGATATGTTTGACGGCAATTAAATAGTAACGGAACAAGAGTTGACAACGACTCTTGTTTTTATATACGCAAAAAAGTTTGCAACAGATAAGTATCATATACTATTTTCCTTGTAAACAATCCTCAACAAGATAGTTGAATTTGTTAGTAGGGCGTGTAATAATAAGGGTAAGTTATTTTTTGTAAAAGGAGAATGGAATATGAAGAAGTTATTGATGTCTTTAGCTGCGGTTGCAGTGTTAACAGGCTGTCAAGCGTCACCGTCAACAGATAATGGGGAAGCTTCCGTTAAAGTAGAAATACTTGTTCAAGGAGAAGCGGTAGCTGATAAGGCAAAAACAATTAAAGTTGAGGCCGGAGAAGACGTATTGGATGCTATGAAAGATAATTACGAGGTTGTTGAAGACAACGGTTTAATTACAGCCATTGCCGGAATTGAATCTGATAAAGGCGACAATAAGGGACGTTATTGGAAATTGGTGGTAAATGGCGAAATGTCAATGGTTGGTGCTCAGGATGTGAAGTTGAAAGAAGGCGACACTGTTACTTTTGACTTAACGGATGATTGGAATTAGGTAATGACGATGATTAAATATCTTTTCTCGGATATGGATGGCACTTTGCTTGATGCTGAAGGTTATGTGAGTGATGAGAACGCAAAAGCACTCAGTAACGCCCAACTACCTTTATCACTTGTTTCAGCACGTTCAGCCATTGAAATGGATGAAGCGATTGAAGCATTGGATTTAACGACCTTGCAAGTAGCGTTTAACGGCGGTTTGATTTATCGACCAACTCCTGAAGGCAGAAAGATATACAGTCAAACCCCTTTAGAATTTGATGTTGCGAAACGGATTATCCTTGATTTGCGCGCGGCTTTTCCATCATTGAGTGTCAGTTTCTATGATGTAGACGCATGGTTCACAGATCAATTTGATGCAGGGATTGAGTTGGAGGAACGGATTACTCGTCAACGTTATACACTTGTTAACTTACAAGAGAAACTGGAGCAAACAAATCTTATTTTGTTCAAAATCATGATGGTTACTTTCAGCATGGAGGAACTTCAAGAAGTCGAGGCTTTTTTACAAGAGCGTTATTCGAATGAACGCATCAATGTACAACGTTCGGGGCATGGCTATTTGGAAGTTACTCACTGCGATGCGCAAAAAGCAAGAGGAATTGAGTTTATTTTGGCGCATGAAGGGTTAGCTGCTGAAGAAGTGGCTGCTTTCGGAGACGGGCATAATGATATTTCTATGTTAAGAATGGTCGGCAAGGCAATCGTAATGGAGAATGCAAGTGATGAAGTGAAAGTTTATGCAGACTTTATCACCACTGCCAATACGCAACATGGTGTGGCGCACGCTTTGAAACATTATATTAATCAATAGTATGGACGTGATTGCCATGTCAATCATGCAAAACTTACTCTTACATACGGAACCATGCAGATACTGCATGGTTTTTCTAATATGAGAAAAATAGGCATGAGGAAGCAGGTGCATTTCAAACTTAATAACGATAGTGAAGATACTTAGAGCGAGAATTTAATCGGGTTGGAAGCGAGTAGCGATAGGTCGATTGCACATCTCATCACAGAGAATATAATTCTAAATGATGTTTAATCTTCTTTTCGTCATAGACAGAGAGGTTATTTCATGTTAGAATAATCACAAAATAATAGAAAAGGGGATTTTTGTATGTTTTGTCAAACAAAAAAACATGTATTGAAAACTGTGATGCTCAGCTCTTTGTTGTTGTCGTCGTTAGCGCCAAGCGTTCTAGCTGCTGATAGTCAATTACCTGCTGAATTAAATGCGAATATGCATACGGTAATCGATAAGGAAAGTGAAGCGATTATCTACAACGGGCACGAGTATCAGTATGATGTCACATCAGGTGCAACACCATTACCTGCGCGTCTTGAAGACGGCAAGCAACCTGAAGCGATGAGCTTGGAAGAAAAGGAGCAATTTTTCCATTGGACAGTGCAGCCACCTAAAGGGTTGATTATGGGTGAATATTTCACAACTGAGCAGTTGTTTGGCGCCGCAGATTCGCAGTATAAAGCAATTGTTGAATTAGTTGTCGATGCCGGCAAAATCGTGCACGTTGAACTGGATGAGTACACCCCAGAAACGTATTACGATGAAACGTGGGCAGGTAAGCCTAAACGCAATTCCGGATATGCTTTCTTCCAATTCTCTAAGCCAAGAACCGATATGACGCATGTTACATGGTCTAATGGTATTACATTCTTAGAATGGCAAATTTTGAAAGCGAACAATATTGCGATTGAATTTGATACGATTACAGGATCATCAAACAGTGCACGTGAAGGTTTCATTCCGGCTATTCAAGCAATGAACAAAGAAGTACAGGAGGCCTCTAATAAATACTATATCGGCTATGTGGGTGAAACAGTTGATGGCGTAACCCCACGTTTGGAATTGGTATTCGATGGCAAAAATATTGCTGATGTGCGGTATGATGAGTATTTGGCAGATAACAAAGATGATGTCAAAGATGAAGCGTTGAAACCATTTTACCGTCAAAGCAAACACGATTCATTGGATTACAACAGCAAAGAGAAAAATCCTGCCCTTTCACAAGACAATGAATTCATTGATTTCGTTGCGCAACTCAAAGCCAAAGTGCTTGAGGCACAATCATTGGATGTTGAATTGGAGAATGCACCGAAAGAATTTGCGAATTATCAAGCATTGGTTGAGCAAGTGAAACCTGCAGTTGAGCATTATTTAGCGAATGGCTACACACATGACATTGGAACAATCACTGAAAAATCAGAAGATGCTCGTGCAGTACGAGATGCGGGTATTTCCGGTGAAAACTTCGAATTGAAAGTAGTATCAGCAGATTATGATGAAGCAGGCGAAACAATTAAGGCTGAAGTTGAAGTAACGAATAATGGTGAGGTGGACTATCACTTTAATACTTCTGCGATTCACTTTATTGTGCATCCTCAAGAAGCAGATGCTTCAAACGAAAACTTTGGACCTTTGTTCGGACACATGTCACAAGGGAATACATCCAATAACGTAGGGGAGCGTGTTGCAAACTCCCTTACTGAAGATGTGACTGTAAAAGCGGGGGAAACAATCAAGTTATCGATAGAAGGTAAGCCGGTTTATCCAACAGATACAGGCGTTAAAGTACGTTTATATACTAAGAAACTAGATATGACTGTACCATTAGTAAGTGAAGAATAATCCATTCATCTTCTATTGATGTAGTGTTCCTTACAAAAAAATGAAATAAAGACAGTGGTTTTGAGAAGTATTCTCTTATCACTGTCTTTTATTGTGTCGCTATGAAATAATCCCATGACTACTTTGTCATGGGATTATCGTTCTAATCTTCTCGGCGTTGAGCAGTAACCATTCCTAGACTCGCTAGAATAGCCAAAGCTGCTGCGCTGAATAGTGCATATTCAGCTTTTTCGCCGGTTTGTGGTAAGGTTGCTTCTTTATTACTTTGTGTTGTATTACTTGAGCTTGTAGCTTCTTTATTTGTAGTTGACTGAGTTTCTTTTGGTGTGTCTGGTTTTGGTTTCTCTTTTTGTGGGATGGATGTTGCGTCATACATATCTGAGTTTGCCAGTAACTCTTCAAGATTAGTATAGCCGTCTTGATCGTCATCGCCGTTCAAATCGAAGATAGGCTTTTCTTCAGCGGTAGGCGCGACTTTCGGTACTGCGCTTTGTGGCTTGATTTCTTCTTGGTTTGGTTGTTTCGGTGTATCCGGAGTTGGAACCTTCGGCGTATCCGGTTTTGGCTCTTTCGGTGTATCTGGAGTTGGAACCTTCGGCGTATCCGGTTTTGGCTCTTTCGGAGTATCCGGGGTTGGCACCTTTGGAGTGTCCGGTTTTGGCTCTTTCGGAGTATCCGGAGTTGGAACCTTCGGTGTGTCTGGTTTTGGTTGTTTCGGAGTATCCGGAGTTGGATTCTTCGGCGTGTCCGGCTTAGGTTTTTCCGGAGTATCCGGGATTGGATTCTTCGGCGTGTCCGGCTTAGGTTCTTCCGGTACTTCCAATGATGCTAATGAGTCAACAACTTCGAGAGCTGCTTCAATCATTTCAGCACTTGCGTATTTATTGTTGACAATATTGTTCACGATTAACCAATCTGTATTTGATACATCTGCTGCTTTAGTTGCGAAACGTTCTCGTAATTCTTGTTTATTATTGATTGGTTGATAAACACGAAGTTCTTTGACTGCTGTTTCGTTGCTACCTGCTTTGCGTTTCAAAATGGTAAATTTGAGGTAGCGCGCATTTTGATTCGGCAAGGACAAGTTAATTTTGTCTAGAGTATTATCAGTTGTGTGATGAATATCCGTGAAGTTCTCCATGTCATCGGAAACTGAAAACTTGAATGAATCGGCGAAACGATTTGAATCAAAGATCAACTCGATATTAGAGAAAGCAGTGTTTTCTTTCAAATCAACGATGAAATAATCATTGTCGCGGTTACTAGAATTCCAACGTCCTTCACTTGCAGAAATGTCACCATCCGTTACCTTGAATCGGTTATATGGACGAATGCCTTGATCGTAGAATAAGGAATTGTTGCGGAATGAATAAACCGGCTTATGTAAGGCAACATTCAATTTATCCAAGTCATCGGTAGGAACTTCTTCATCACTACTTGTACGATTGTATACTTTGATATCCTTAATATACCCTTTGAAGCCATGTCCAATCATCTTGAATGGTAAGTTGAAGCTTGTTCGGAAATTACGATCGATTTTGCTAGAACTGTCAGTTTCATTTTGGTGTGCCAGAGTAGCCACTTTTTGTCCATTGAGATATACAACTAATACTTGACGTGTTGCTGCAAAAGTTAACTTGTATTCTTGATTGGCTTCTAATACTGGCATAATATGTTGCGCATAGAAGTAACGGTTCAACATGACGCCGTCAACAACGCTACCGTCTGCTTGGTTGCGTCCCTTTTTGTTCAGGTAAATGGCGCCGTCTTTGCTGAAGAGTAGGGTGCCGCTATTGCTGTCAGTCGGACGGATAGTCATTTCTAAAGTATATGGTAAACCAATGGTTTCTATGTCTGAAGCAAGGTAATTCTCACCGTTAAACTTGAACCATTTTTCATTCTCGAGTTCTACGATTTCTACATTGCCTTCATTCGTAAATTGATGTCCGTTAGTACTCAAGTCGTGAATAATATTGTCTTTCGTATGTTTAGCGTCAATATGAACGAGGACTTCATTATTAGTTGCCAATGGCATGTAATTATTAGTTAATTTAGTGTCTTCGATGGCTTTCTGGTAATCGATAAAGCTACGTTTGCTGTATGGATTCCAAGTTTTGAAACCAATCATCGCGAGAGATTTTTCAAGGCGGTGGTATAGGTCGCTTTCTTCAATTCCTTCACGGTGTTCGTCGCCCCATAGAGCGCCTTTTGCTCCTAAAAGTAGTGGTTCGCCATGGAGCGCGGCGTGCTTTTTGTTGCGGTAGTTCAAATTAAACACGGTTGGATCCCAATGGTCGAAGACGTGTTGTTCGTTGATAATATCTTTGTGATTGCGTCCTGGTGTAACATATGTGAAAGGTTGAGGGACGTTGACAACACGGAATCCTTCTTTGATACGGTCCTCACTGATTGATTCATATTGAGCCCATTCGTCAAAAATAATATCTTTATCGACAGGTGTAGTGCCACCAAATTGTGATAAAGCTCCCCAAGTTCGTAAGGTTTTACCTTTTGACTTCGCAAGTGCATTGAGTTCGTTGAGATATTTGCGGAAACTTTCTATGTTGCCTTGTTTTTGCCAGTATTCGTCGACACCGAGGTGGATATGAGCGTATTTGAAAACGTCATTGTCCAAATAGTCGGAAATTAGTTCGCGAACGAAGCGTTTTGCGCGAGCGGTTTGGTCAGGCAACGTTTGTTCATTGATTGCCAATGCTTCTAAGTCTTGCGGGTGATGAATCGGTTGTCCTAGATAATCGATGTTATCGGGATTGTCCAGAGCATATAGAGTGTATGGTGCGGAGTGTCCCGGTGTATCGATTTCGGCAAGAATGTTCACGCCGGCTACATTGTTCAAATCTTGAAGTCGTTTGAATTCTTCTAAACTATACGCCGGATTCTTGTATACATCGCGATAGAAATCATATTCGCCTTCATAGCGGTCATGCTTGAATGGGCGCTTATTAAGAGAAGGGAATTTTTTGCTTTCTAAACGATGGGCTGCTTCGGTGATTTTCCATGCAGGGATATTGGCACGGCTACCATTCGGCCATTGGTTATCATTGAAATGCAAATGTAACTCATTGAGTTTGTACCATCGGAACAGCTTGCTAACGTCTTGCAAAAATTCCATCCGCATTGGAATTCGCGCTACGTCAAGCAACATACCACGAATTGCATAGTTTGGATAATCGCGATACACGCCATTTGTTAGGACGCGATCTTTTTGAAGCATTTGTGCTAATGTCACTGCCGCGTAGTTAAAGGCTTTCGCATCATGGGCGAAGATTTCGATTTTGTCGCCAATACGAATGAGGTAACCTTCATCTTTTAAGTCATATTCGTCTGTCAGATGGAAGAGAATTTTGGCATCCGCTTGCGTACCGTATGCTAATTCCAAGCCTAAGATATTTTTCAAGTCTTCGTTAAAGAGAGCCGCTTGGGCTTTGTGAAGGTCACTGATATAGATTTTGTCATTTGCTGTAAGGGCAGTTACGCCTTCACCAGCCAAAAATTCCTGGATATCTAAAGCCAGTTGCGGTTTCTGATTGGTGCCCGTAATGGTTTCATTATGTTTGGCTGCAACTTGGATTTTTTTATTGATTTTGCTATCAACGACAAGTTGAGATGTCTTTTTGTTGCGAGCTGCAACAAGTAAAGTAATTTCTTGGTCGTTTAAGCGGTAGTTTGCTAATTGACCATCATTGGCGACGACGTATCGATTAGCTGAACCGATAATTTCATAAGTATATGCGTCATCTTCTTGGATATTCGTCAGAACGGCACGATTACCTTCAATTGCCAATTCTGCATCTCTAAGTTTAGCAATTGGGTCAATTGGTACTTTAATTTCTTCTAATAAGCGTCCTTTGACTTCAATATCTTTTACTGAAACAGAATTCCCTGCGGCATGGTGATTCAATCGCTTAAAGGTAAAGCGCAAAAAGCGATCAACTTCGACAGCGTTTTCAAAACGGATGTTGTCAGTAGGGTTTTGAAGGGTGGCATTTGCTTGGAGCTCTGTACGCGTTGCGATATTTTTCCAGTTTGATTCACCATCTTCTGAACTTTCGACTGTATATTCAGTTGCATATACTTTTCTATAAAAGTCAACTTTGATTGAGTCAATGCTTGCTCTTGCACCTAAATCTACTTGCAACCATTGTGGTGTGTGCTGTGCGTCCGGTTGATTATTGTCCTTCATTCTAGCCCCTGCATAGCGCGTGTTCGGGTCACCATCAAAAGCGTTAGAATGAACATTTGTAGTGTTTTCAGAACCGGATGTAGCAGAAGGGCGGTTTAATGCCAAATTGGTGCTTTCTTGCTCTGAGTGATAAACTTCATCTTGGTCTTCACTATTTGTTTCAGTCAGTGGAGAGCTTGCCGACTCAAATTGAGTTTCAGGTTGTACATTCGTCGAATTGTCCGCTTGGGTAACAGGCAAGTCTTCCGATGCGGTAGCTTCACTGGAAAGCGGTGTTCCTTCAGTTGCGTGAGCAGAAGTTAATAATTGCGGCGATGCTAATAAGAATTGCCCGATTGCTACTGAACAGATACCGATGCTTAACTTGCGGATGGAAAAACGTGACTGTTTATCCAAAAAGTGGGAATGCTTCATATGTAATCCTCCTATTGTATATTATAAATGTAACATCTGTGTCGAGATTAATTGAAAGCGGTTACTTTTTCAATGAATTATCTTGCTCGAATCTTATATTTTTTGGTTATTTATAAAGGATTGAATTAAAAAGAACCTGTCACTTTCGTTACAGGTTCAAGAGTTTGTGTATTATTCGTCATCCATTTGCAAGACTGCCATGAAAGCTTCTTGTGGGACTTCAACTGTACCGATTTGCTTCATGCGTTTCTTACCTTCTTTTTGTTTTTCAAGCAATTTTTTGCGGCGAGTAACGTCGCCCCCATATAGTTTAGCGGTAACGTCTTTGCGCAATGCTTTGATGTTGGTTCGAGCGAGAATCTTGTTGCCGATTGCGGCTTGAATAGGTACTTCAAACATCTGGCGTGGGATAATGCCTCTCAGTTTCTCAACGAGTTCACGTCCGCGACCATAAGCGAAATCTTTATGGACAATCATACTGAATGCATCGATGATATCGCCGTTGAGAAGGATGTCCATTTTGACTAAGTTAGAAGGCTTGTAGCCAATCATTTCGTAGTCGAGTGAGGCGTAACCTTTCGTGTTGGATTTGAGGCGGTCAAAGAAGTCGTAAATGATTTCCGACAGTGGCAATTCGTAAACAACGTTGACGCGGTATTCGTCTAAGTAATCCATGGTAATGAAGTTGCCACGCTTGCGCTGCCCAATGTCCATCACAGCACCAACATATTCGTTTGGTACCATGATAGATGCCTTGACGTACGGCTCGAAAATTTGGTCAATGACGGTCTGGTCAGGCATTGCAGACGGATTGTCGACAATGAGTTCTTCGCCGTTCGTCTTCAATACTTTATAAATAACGGACGGTGCGGTTGTAATCAAATTGATGTCAAATTCACGTTCCAATCGTTCTTGAATAACGTCCATGTGTAGTAAACCTAAGAAGCCTGTTCGGAAACCGAAGCCCAAAGCTTGAGAAGTTTCCGGCTCAAATTGTAGGGCAGCATCGTTAAGTTGGAGTTTTTCCAAGGCATCACGTAAATCATTGTAATCGTTAGACTCAACCGGATACAAGCCGCAATATACCATTGGGTTCATCTTGCGATAACCATCGAGTGGGGCGTCAGCAGGATTAGTTGCTAATGTAATGGTATCGCCGACACGTGTGTCTTGAATAGTTTTGATACTTGCTGTTAAGTAACCGACATCGCCGACCATTAAGTAATCACGTTGCAATGGTTTTGGCGAGAAGACACCGACTTCTACTACTTCAAATTCTTTGTTATTGCTCATTAGGCGAATTTTATCGCCGGGCTTAACAATCCCATTGACTACACGAATATTTAAGACAACACCGCGATAGCTATCATACATCGAGTCAAAAATCAACGCTTGTAACGGTGCTTCCAAATCTCCTGAAGGAGCCGGAACTTTCTCAACAATTTGTTCAAGGATTTCAGGGACACCTAAGCCGATTTTGGCGCTGGCGTAAACGGCTTCGCTGGCGTCAATGCCGATAACGTCTTCAATTTCGACTTGCACACGTTCAGGGTCCGCGGCAGGCAGGTCAATTTTGTTAATGACAGGAAGAATTTCCAAGTCGTTATCTAATGCTAAATAGACATTGGCTAAAGTTTGTGCTTCAATACCTTGGGCTGCATCTACTACAAGCAAAGCGCCCTCGCAAGCAGCCAAGGAACGCGATACTTCGTATGTGAAATCGACGTGTCCCGGTGTGTCAATCAAATGGAAAATATATTCTTCTCCGTCATTTGCTGTGTATGTTAATTCCACGGCATTCAACTTAATCGTAATCCCACGCTCGCGTTCCAAGTCCATCGAGTCTAATAATTGGTCTTGCATGTCGCGATCGGCCACTGTTTCCGTTTGTTGTAGAATGCGATCGGCTAAAGTTGATTTACCATGGTCAATATGAGCAATAATTGAGAAGTTACGAATTTTCTCTTGACGTTTCTTTAATTCTTCTAAATTCATAGATTCACTTCCTTTATTCAAGCGTGATAGGCTTGTTTACAATACACCTTATCATATCAAAAAAAAACACCAAAAGGTAGAGGAAACCGCCAATTTTATCAAGAGTTGTACTACTTTTGCGGAAAGAATTTCAGAGAACAAGTTCAATATGAATCGTAAACTTTAGTTCGATGTGTGAATGTGTTAAACTGATACAGTGAGAAACAATCAACAGATTGAACATTTAAGATGAATTAAAGCTTAAGGATGTCGGATTAATCATGAGCGGAAGTAAACAGAAACTAAAGGTAAGGGATTTATCGATGGAAAGAAAATTTAACTATTCAAGGATAATGAGTGCAGTGATAATCATTGCGATAACGCTCATCGTTTCATTACTCTACACGACGAATCCGTGGACGGATAGAGTTTGGCGCGGGGACTCCAGTATGTTTATTTATTTTGGAAAGGCAATGCGTGCCGGCAAAAAAATATATACGGATATTTTCGATCACAAGGGACCTGTTATTTTTGTGTTGAATTATTTGGGCACATTTCTGCCAGGGAGAGTAACAGGTGTATACTGGATTGAGTTATCCGCTTTATTTAGCGGTATGGTAGGTATGTATCGTATTGCAAGATTCTATTTATCGCGGGTGAATGCGCTAGGCATTCTAGCTTTATATGCGCTGATGTTAAGTCGCTATTTGCAACACGGCAATTTAACAGAGGCCTATGCTTTGCCGTTCTGGATTTATAGTTTGTACTTATTTATCCGTCATTTTCAACAAAAAAGACAAGTTACATTGACGGAGGCTGTAGGCGTGGGCGTAAGCGTTATGCTTGTGTTTCTATTGCGAGCCAATTTAATTCTGTCTTGGATTCCGATAATTGTAACGATGCTGTTCGATTACATCAAGAAGAAAGATTGGTCAGCCATGCGAACTACAATCGGTGGTTTTACAATTGGTTTTGTTGGAGTAGGTGCAGTTTCTAGCATCGTTTTAATCGCTACCGGGGTTTGGGATGCGTTTATTTTCCAAGCGTTTACGTTCAACTTTACATATTTGGGACACACCAATGAGCAAAACGTTCTTTCCAAATTTTTGTTAGAAATGATAAAAGATTACAGTCTGTTTATACTAATTGGTTTTATTGTCTTTTCTATGCTAAAGCGAGAGAAACGGTTGATTTCGCTTGGACTTTTTGGTGCATTTATTTGCACTTTTTATGGAGCGACGATGTCGGGGAGAGCATACTTGCATTACTTGATGTTGATTTTTCCAATTATTGCGACAATGGCGAGTATGGTGCTGGCGCACTTTTCCTTAAACAAAAAATGGCAACAATATACATTCTGGGTGCTCATCTTCTGTCTGTGGTTGCCTCAAATTCAAGTGTTCAAGCAACAAGTAGTTGCAGAGAATCGCCTGTTAATGATGACGGTACGGCAACGTGATATCGCCGAAAATAAGCATGATCGATTGGCGAAAGAAGCGGGCGCGTATGTTCAACAAGTAACCGGACCGGAAGACAGTATCTATTCTTTGTTTGAAGCAGGACGCATTTATTTATTGAGTGACCGTCTGGCAAACACTAAATTCTTTTCGTTACCGGCAGTTAATTTCAATGAATTTCCTGAATTATTGACTGAATTCTATGTGGAGTTTGATGCGAATCCTCCGAAAGTTATTGTGTTGAAGCATGGGGCTTTGGCGCAAGCGGAACTACCGTTTACAAAGCATTTGCTTGAGAGAGTAGAAGCGGGATATCATTTAACTTTTTCGAATGCACGATACGAAGTATACGAGATGAAATAGGGACAGAATCTCCAACTCTCAAGGTAGGGACTTGGAGATTTTTTTATTATATTAATTAAGGCAAAACAAAAATTAAAAAAGGCAACTAAATCAACCTGAATTATATTGAATGCGCTTACAAAATAGAGTAAAATGATAGCGCTAATATAAAAAATATGGAGGAGCAGTTGAATGATACACAAAAAGAAAATGATTAAAAGCAAGGGCAAGTGGGTAATCGCAACCTTTGCGGCATTAGCGCTAGGAATGGTGGGGACGACGGATGCCTATGCAGAAGAAGGAGTCGCAGCAACACCGACATCATCTGAGGAAGCAACTGACGCGCAGATGAATGACGTAACCGCTACAACCGAAACGGAGGAAGCAGTTTCGGCTGACTCAGTGACGCATTCAACGTCAGAAGGCACACAAGCCGAGACGGAAACAGAAACAAGGAAAGCAGATGAATTTGCTAATTATCCGCGTGACAGCTATGAGTATGTTTTTTCACGCCATGAAGTGATTAAACATTTGGATTTGCAAGCGGATGAGAGCAATGAATATCGAGTTGATTTGACAGAAGATTTAGATAAATTGAAAGCGCTACAAACGGCGACAGTTTACATGGAAGTAAAGACTCCTGACACCGATAAATATATCAATCTATTCTCGGTATCCAGTCAAACGCAACGAAACGAATATTTCAGTTTGTACTCGAATAACGGTCAAATTGGTATTGAGGGACGTGGACCAAATGGCAATGCCCGCGGTCAATACTATGAATCTTATGCATCAGCTCCTTTGAGAATTCAAGCGAACGAATGGAATGCGATAGCGGTAACAATTGAGCAGTTGGCTAACAATCGAGGTAGAGCGCGCGTTTACGTTAATGGCGTCTTGTCTAGAACGAGTGAAAATGATACTTCTGATAATTTCGTCAAGGATTTAGCGAACGCAGCTTACGTGCAAATCGGCGCTACAAAACGTGCGGATATGACGCGTTGGGCGGGACATCTAGAAGTAAAAAATTTGACGGTTTATAACAAAGCGTTGACAGCTGATGAAGTTAAGCAACGTTCTCAATTATTTGAACGCCAAGAAGTACCGAACATTATACCGGCACCGGCTGAATTAACTGATGGACACAATGTTTTTGAAAGTGGAGAAGGCGATGGTCGCAACGCGGAAGGGATTCGTGCTTATCGAATTCCGGCTCTGTTAGTGACAGACAAGGGAACTATCATTGCAGGAGCAGATGAGCGGACAGATCATAACTCCGACTGGGGTAACATCAATATGGTGGTGAAACGGAGTACAGATGGTGGACAGACATGGGGCTCAACCATCAAAATGTTAGATTTGCGTTCAAATCCAAATGCGCGTAATCGCGGTGAGGGGTCACCTGTAACAATTGACATGGTCTTGACTCAACATCCGGATACGAAACGAATCTTTGCAGTTTATGATATGTTTCCGGAAGGTAGAGGAATTTTCGGTATGGCGGAGCAAAAACAGCAACAATATACTGAAATTGATGGTAAGAAGTATCTAAACTTATTTAAGGATGGAGAGACGACACCATACACTGTACGCGATGGTGGCTATGTTTATACACCAACAGGTGAGAAGACCGATTATCGGATGGTTAATGCGCCTGAAGAAGCGCCATACAGCACATTGGGGGATTTATATCAGGGAGATAACTTGCTGGGAAATGTGTATTTTACAACACATAAGACAAGTCCGTTCCGAATTGCTCTCGATAGCTATTTATGGATGTCTTACAGTGATGATGACGGTCAAACGTGGTCAGCGCCTAAAGATATTACACCACATACTAAGTTGGATTGGATGAAGTTCCACGGTGTAGGACCGGGAGTAGGGATTGTCTTGCGTCACGGCACACATAAAGGCCGAATTGTCATTCCTACTTACTCTACGAATTATGTGAGCCATTTGAGAGGTTCACAATCATCACGCGTTATTTATTCGGATGATAATGGAGAAACATGGAAAGTCGGAGCGTCAGTCAATGATGGACGTTCGGCGGCAGACGGTTCCATATTGGATTCAGCGACAATGAACAAAGGTGGGGAACAAACAACTGAAGCATCTGTCGTGCAACTGAAGAATGGCGACTTGAAGATGTTCATGCGAAATACATTAGCAGGTAATAAACTAGTTATGGCGACAAGCAAAGATGGCGGGACCACATGGGAAAAAGAACTAGTGCGCTTCCCGGATGTGAATGAAATATATGTTCAATTATCTGCGATTCATTATGAACGGGACGGCAAAGAATATATTATTTTGGCGAATGCAAATGGACCGGGACGTACAAATGGACATGTACGTGTTGCAGAAGTTGACGCAGAAGGCAACTTGACGTGGATTCATCATCAATTTATTCAAGGTGGAAAATTCGCTTATAACGCATTACAACAAATTGACGCCGATAATTTTGGTATTTTATATGAGCATGCGAGCGGAGCTCAGTATGATTACAATATGGTGTTCAGACGCTTTAACTGGGACTTTTTGACGCATAGAGACAGCGGCCGCAAGCCGACGAATACGATTAGTAAGCTCGAGTATGTTAAGACGGATGAATACCCGGATCCACTGCTGACAGTTGAGTTCAAGTCCTCTATTCTATCGGTTAAGCGACCTAATCTAGTGCTTTCTAATGGCAGAGAGGCACGTTTTGTATATCAAATAGACGATAGAAAAGTATTATATGCTATCACCAAGCAGGATATGGGTAGTTCTATAGTTGATGTGAAAAACGGCGAGTTTGTCAATGTCAACGGAATGCCAGTAGATGTTCTGAGTAAATTGCCTGATGTAACAAATACGATAGAGAATCAAGCCACAGGCGTCTCCGTGACTGTCAAAAATGCGGACGTAGATTTAGTTGCCAGTGCAACAGTTAGCAAGATAGATAAATCGGTTAATATTAATGCAGTTTCGTTATCAGAAGTAGACCATGATCTCTATGATATCGAGCTATTAGGTAGTGATGGAAATAAAGTGGCAATCACGGAAGAAGCAGTCGTTAAATTGCCTAAGGAAGCAGAACGTGAAGTTGCGAAAGTTGTCTTTCTACAAAAGAAAGATGGTGACGGTGAGGAATATTCAGAGCAGGAGTTAGCTTTTGAAGACAAGGGCGATTATGTGACATTCAATGCTGCACACTTTAGTGTTTATGGTTTGATTTATACTTCTAAGCCATCAAATCCGCAACCGGAAGCGCCTAAACCAGAACAGCCACAACCGTCGGATCCGCAACCGGAAACGCCTAAACCAGAACAGCCGCAACCATCGGATCCGCAATCGGAAGCACCTAAACCAGAACAGCCACAACCGTCGGATCCGCAGTCGGAAGCACCTAAGCCGCAAGTTGACGTGCCAAACGCATCGGATTTACGCCCGGAAACAACTCCTGAAACTTCAGAGAAAAAAGAGGCAAATAAAGAGAGCGAGAAGCTAGTCGTGGTTCAAAGTAGCTCACTAAGCTTACCGAACACTTCCGAGGAATCTATACATGCGATATTCGGTGTAGCAGCGCTAAGTATTTTAGCAAGTTTGGGAATGGCTACATTGAAACGAGATGAGATGTAGTCGTCGATAGGAAAGATAGTGCGACTAAATTTACTAAACAAATCAAAAGGCATGGAACCTGTCCTATTACGATTAGGATGGGTTTCCATGTTTTTTAGCTATGTGAAACAAGGCAAATATCCAGAAATGATAGTCAAATAAAGGAGGCTTTCAGCAAGTTTTGCATGCATAACTTTGAGAAATAAAAAATCAGATGAAATAACAAAGAAATGGAGTTGAAATATTTGAGTTCTATTTGCAATGATGAATATAGATTGGTATAATGAGAAAGCATCATCGCGTGTAAAACAATTGTAATTTATTTACTTTTCAACTACCTAATTACCTTTAGCCGTCATTATTTCAAGACGGTAAAGATAATTCGAGCAGGAAGCGAACTTTTAAGCAAGATAGAGTTGTTCAAGAAGGTAAACAAATGGCGTTGATAAATTACATGTAGAAGATAATAAAAGAGGGGGAAAATTTACATGCAACAATTGCATAGGAAATGGCACAACTTCTTAGTAACATTACTATTAGTTGTGAATACATTTGCAACACCATTATCAGTGTTTGCACAAGAAAACGAAAATGACACAACAGTGGAAACAACGATTGTTTCTCCAACGATAGAAACAGAGGCAGAGGTACAACCTGTTGAACCAACTGAAGATAATTCTGATGAAGGTGAATTATCTCAGGTAGATTCATCATCACAAGATGATGATGAAGCCAAAGAAGATGAAGAGGAGATTCATTTTTCAGTAAATGGCACACCGAAAACTTTAACAGAAGTGATTAAAGATGTGCAATTTTTTTCACCGGACTTGCGGGAAATGACAGCAAATCCGTTAGTATTCGTCAAAAATGCAAACTATCGCTTGAATGTTGATTTCAACTTGTCCAAGTACAATAACAACTTAAATAATGGCGATACATTTACTTTTAATATTCCGGCGCCAATGACGGTTATTCCTAAGTCAGTGGAATTACCGGATCCGAAAACGGGTGTAACAATCGCTGATGCTGTAGTTACCAGTGCAGGACCAGGTCAAGGAGGTACAGCAACGGTTACCTTGAAGAATCTGGAGCAATATCTAGCTACTACAGGAGGAGCTGCTATTGTCGATGTGTTAGGATTCTTTACGTTTGATTTTAAGTTCGAAAACAATACAGAACAAGAGCTACCTTTAGAAGGTGTAGAAGCAAAGCAAAGTGTTAATATTAAAGTTGTAACGCCAACCGCACAAACGATTGGAGCCGATGGAGAAGTATTGTTCAAACAAGGCGGAACTTTAGCTGACAGAGTTTGGAATTCTGATATTTTGGGCAAGAATGGTACTAAATTACATCCGTGGGGTTTAATTTTGAACCGCGGTAAAGAGAACTTTGGAACCTTGAAAGTTGTTGACGAAATGTCATTAGAAGGTTCGCCGTTCCAATTTATTCCGGAGCAGTTCAAATTATACGAAGTAACTTATGCAGAGGGGAACCGTACCTACAAACGTGGTAGACAATTAAGTACGGCAGATCATGTTGTATTTTCAAATAACTATACAAAATTTGAATTAACAATTCCGAATGCAGGACAGCAACAATATGTGTTAGAATACTCAACCACTGCACCGGGAAACAATACAAACATCACTAACGTTGCTCACATTATGAACGATGATGTAGTAGTCAAACCTTATAATAGAGCGCGCTCAAATTATGAAGTGAAATCTGCCTACAGCCAACAAGCTCAAGGGATTGCACTGGCTACTGCTAACCGTATCATAATTTTCAAAGTAGACGCAGACAATCCTTCGATACCTTTACAAGGCGCGAAGTTTTTGATTACTTCTAACAAGGGCTACCGTAAAGAATTTGTCTCTAATGAAAAAGGTGTTGTGCATGCTGATAAGGAACCACTATCTAATGGCGAATACACCATTACCGAAGTAGAAGCACCGGCAGGTTATGCAATCAACCCGACGCCAATGGTTGTTCAAGTTGGTAACAATGGGATTATACGTACTTGGCCGAACAAAAAGTTAGAAACGACCACCTTCACCGTTACCAAAAACTGGGTAAACGGCGACGCCAACAATCGCCCGGCAGTACAATTCCAGTTGAAACGCGATGGCGTACCGTATGGCGATGTGAAAACATTGGATGCCAACGCCCAAGACGGCGCAACAGTCGTCTGGGAAAACTTACCGAAATACCAAGACGGAACCACCACATTAAGCGTGTACACTGCTGAAGAATTACTGTTGGAAGATTATACACCTACAATATCTGAAGAAACCGAAACAAGCGTCACCATCACCAACACTTACTCAAACAACGAAACGGTTTCGTTGAATGGTAAAAAAATCTGGAACGACTACGCGAATAAATTCAACACCCGTCCGGATAAGATTACTGTAACGGTTCTACAAGACGGAGCAGAATTCAACAAAACCGTTGAAGTAACAGGAGAGGCAACCGCAAACGAGTGGACATTCGAAGTGAGGGACCTACCGAAATACAACTCAATGGGACAATTACATGCGTACACATTGAAAGAAGAATCGGTTGCCGGCTATACCACAGAATACGGCGTAGATAACACCATTACAAACACGTACGTTAATAATGAGAAAATCAACATTACCGTTACGAAAGACTGGCAAGACTACAACAATAAATTCAACACTCGTCCCGCAAACATTATCTTTAACTTAAAGCGTGACGGTCAAACTACCCAGAACGCTGTGGTTACTGCGGATGATAACTGGCGTACAGAATTCACAAACCTCAGTAAATATCATCCAGTAACTGGCGAGGTTTACACATACACAGTAGAAGAAGCCCCCGTTGCCAATTACGATGCACCAGTTGTAACCGGTGACGTTGCGACAGGTTTCACCGTTACGAACACTTACGTGAATACCGAAGTGACATCACTTACCGGCAAAAAAATCTGGAAGGACTACGCGAACAAATTCAACACCCGTCCAAATAAGATTACCGTAACTGTTCTACAAGACGGAGCAGAATTCAACAAAACCGTTGAAGTAACAGGTGAGGCAACGGCAGATGAATGGACATTCGAAGTGCAAGACTTACCGAAATATAATGCAGTAGGCGAGGCTTACACTTACAGTGTGAAAGAAACACCGATTGCCGGCTATACCACAGAATACGGCGCAGATAACACCATTACAAACACGTACGTTAATAATGAGAAAATCAACATTACCGTTACGAAAGACTGGCAAGACTACAACAATAAATTCAACACTCGTCCCGCAAACATTATCTTTAACTTAAAGCGTGACGGTCAAACTACCCAAAACGCTGTGGTTACTGCGGATGATAACTGGCGTACAGAATTCACAAACCTCAGTAAATATCACCCAGTAACAGGCGAGGTTTACACTTACACAGTAGAAGAAGAACCCGTTGCGAATTACGATGCACCGGTTGTAAGCGGCGATGCAGTGACAGGTTTCACTGTTACCAACACCTACCGCAACACTGAAACCATCGACATCTCCGGTAAGAAAACATGGGACGACGCCAACA
>JAMXJH010000011.1 GCA_026131555.1 Aerococcaceae bacterium NML190073
TTGGAGTTGGTGGTAAACATTCGTTGTTGAAGACAACTGTTTCAGGTGTAGTTGCTTCAAATTGGTTCGTTGTGTTGTTCAAGGTTACTGTTACGGCAACCGGTTTTTCTGCTTTGTCGTAACGAACGTGCGGTGTGTCTACGACATCTTTTTGACGTAATTTGTAGTTGTAAGTCTTCGCTGCGTTCAAGTTTGGTACGTTGAAGCTTACTTCGCCTTTGTCGTTCGCTGTTGCAGTTGCGACTACTTGACCTTTGTCGTCTACCAATTCTACTTTCACTTCGCCAACTACACAGCCTTCTGCTTTAACAGTCGCTTTGATTGTTGCGTTTGTTGGAGTTGGTGGTAAACATTCGTTGTTGAAGACTACTTTTTCAGGTTGTGACGCTGTCAACGTGTTTGTATCATTATTTTTCGTTAAATTGATTGTGACAGTTTTCTCTGTCTTATCATAGCGAACATGTGCTGAATCAGCTACATCGCGTTGAACAATTTTATACGTTTTCTCGCCAACTGCGTCAAAGTTAAGTGCTTTAAATGTCACTTCACCGGTTGTTTCGTCAGCTGTTACAACTTCTACCTCTTGACCTGCAGAATCCAATAAAGCTACTTTAACAGGACCTACCTGGCAGCCGTCTGCTTTAACGCGCGCTTTAATCGTAGCCGATGTTGGCGTTGGATCTTTACACTGGTTATCAAAGACTACTTCTTCTGGATCAACTGTCGCTACAAGTGTGTTATTAGAATCGTTCTTAGTTACATTAACTGTAACTGTCTTCACACCTTTGTCAAAAATAACATGAGCCGTATCAACCGCATTCTTCTGACGCACCTTGTAAGTTGTTGGACCTACCGTGTTGTAATTAATCGGAGCAAATGTTGCTTTGCCGTTAACAGCTGTTACAGTTTGAAGAACAGTGGTGCCGTCTTCTTTCAACAACTCCACTTCAACAGGTGCTGTAATACAGTTGTGACCAGATAGACTTGCTTTGATGACTGCTGATGTCGGAGTTGGTGGAACTTCGTTATTGAAAGTTTTATCTTCCGGATAAACTACGCGACCAACTAATTGACCGTTATTGTTTTCTACCACAACAGAAATATCGATTCGTTCTTCAGAATAAACAACTGTAGGGTCTGTTCCTTTCACTTCCGTCACCGTGTAGCGATATGTTCCCGCATCCACGTAAGGAATTGCTGTAAATGTTACTTTACCATCAGCGCTATTCTTAACACGTTCAATTTCTTCAGAACCTGTGTCACGGTGTTTCGTCAAGATGAATTCAAACTCTTGATCCTTCAATGGACGTCCCGTTAATTCTTTCAACACTTCAATACCAATCGGTGTTGTTTGCGTTGGTTTGAACGTATTGTCAAATGTTTTGTCATCAGAGTAAACGATCTTCGCGTACTTCAGTCCGAAGATATCAACGATTTCAATATCAACTGTAACCGGCGTCGTATCGTACGTTACACCCGGCAAATTATTATTTACTTCTTCTATGGTGTAACGGTAGTTCCCTACGTCTTTAATACTGAACTTGTCGAAAATAACTTCTCCGCCTGTATTCCTTTTAGTTTGGATAACTTGTCCTTGTGGATTCTTCAATTGGAATTAGAATTCGCCGTCCTGCAAAGGGCGACCAGTTAACGTCTTATTTGCTTTCAAGATAATCTTGTCAGCGCCTGTAGCTGATCCACTTCCTGAACCACCTTCGTAAACATAAACAGCATTCACAGAGTTAACAACTTCTGTATGATTTACCGAGTAAGTTGCGCTATTTTTATAGAAGAAAGATGCTCCAGCATCTTTAACACGTGTGCGATAATAAAGAACTACTGTCTTACCATCGATTAATTCATCTCTATAAGTGAATCCATTTGCATCTACTTGAAGTTTGCTATCGGGAACTCTTCCTACAACTACATAAGGCACAGATGAAGAAATATATTCTCCGTATAGCGATCCTGGTACATATTCTTGATTACTTGGGTCAAAAGTATCTGTTACGACTACATTATTAACAGTATCTTGCTTACCGTTAACACGAACTGTCCAACGAACCTGATCACGATCAGCAAAGTAAGCTCGTCCCCACTTCGTTAATGTTTCGTTAACCGGGTTTCTCCCTTGAGAACCTTTACGTAAAGTTCTAACGAATCCTTCAAAGTTAAAGGTATTCGGCGCATTTTCTTGTGAATTCGCATGATCCCAATTGACAAAGAACTGCAAGTTCATCTTCTTCTCGTCCGGACGTGTCGTGAAATAATCATTAAACGTTACAGTCACTGTACGCGCATCTGGATTCATTACCGCTCTACCTACTTCTCCTCCACCAGGAGCAGTTACGGAAAACTCACCTGCCGTTGTCAATCTAAGTTGCGGTGGAATATTTAAGGTTAGAGTATCGCCGGATCTCACATCTCCTGTTAAATCCAACGACATTGTCGCCTCGATAGAACCCCAATAATCCGTTAAGTCATTATCTTGAAGTACCTTGTTGTTCTGTTTCAAAATTAATGATGTAATCGTGCGATTAGCCGGTGAAATTACCGAAGCGTGAATTTCTTCGTCTTCTTTCTCCTCTTCCTCAGATGAAGAGGATAATTCCAACTCGCCTTGCTCCGGCTCTTCTTCTCCCTCTTCGGTTTGCGGTGCTTCTTCCTCCTCTCCCGGTGTTGTTTCCGGCGTATCTGTCGGTGTTTCCGTTTCCACTTCGCTACTTGCAGCATTATCTATTTCAACAATTGTTGCTGAAGTATCTTCCCCTTGCGCAAATGCGTGAAGCGGTGTCACAAAAACTTGTGCAATCAATAGTAAAGCCACTAAAAAATTATTTAGTTTCTTATACCAATTTTGCATTATTTTCTCCCCTTTCTGTTTGGTCGTTAAAAATAAAATGCTATACAGCAACTGTATTATATTTTACTTTCGAAAATCATAATACTATCTATGTTTGTTTTTATCAAGCCTTTCTCTTTCATAATCTATTGACTTTTTTATACACGTTTAACCTTTTTATTGTTATCTTTTTTAATTCTATTAACCAAAAAGATAAGAACTATAATTTTAATACATTATTGTATTTTAATTACAAACAAAAAAAAACACCCTAAAGCAATGATTATTCCTCATCACTTTAGGGTATTTCTAATTTGATTAATCAAAATACAGATTGGATTTTTCGTTTAGCCAGCTGTATAGCAACCCTATACAAATACCGCCGCCAATGTAATTTCCTAATCCTGAGAATAAGAAATTGGAAAGGACATTTGGTAGCGTCAAATGTTCTACAGCGCCTCCTGTTGTCCAGTAAGCTAATGAGAATGTTGAGAAATTAGCGATAACGTGTTCAAAACCTAAGAAAGCAAAAATATAAACAATGAATAACATTGCGATTACTTTCCCCGCATCATCCTTCATACGAATACTACAGAATACAGCTGTATTCACTACTACGTTCGCCAGAATTCCTTCCGCAAATTGTTGTAAAGGTGTCTTAGAAAGTTTAGCTACTGTTGCTTCCAGTAAATAATGATCTGATGCAATATTTGTGTAGGCATCTGTCAATGATACAATATAAGTCACAATAACTGCGCCGATGAAGTTAAATAATATACATACTAGCAAAATTTTGACTGCTGTCATTGGCTTCAATAATTTACGATGGATTGCTGTTGTCATGTACATCATGTTCGATGTTCCTAACTCGGCATTCATATAAATAATCATAATCAAAGACCAACTAAACATAAATGAGTAGGCAAATTTACCTGTTCCGTCCCACAAATGATCTGCCTTGTGGGCAATGTAGCTGGCAATTGATACGCCCAATGACAAGAATAAGCACGCTAACATCGCACGTACTGCGTAGCGCACCCAGCTTGATTCAAACAATTCTGCTTTCTTATGAATACTGTGTGTTAAACTTCCAATAAGTCCTCTGTTTTGTACTTCCAAGTTTTTTCCACTCCTTCCTTAATGACATTATTATAAACAACTTTTGCTCGCTTGTGTATCTTTTATTTTGATATGGATACGCTTTCTTTTGTTAAAATGATAAAATAGTCATCACTTCAAAGTCATGCTATACTATAAATACTGTTATTCTCTTTTGGAGGTGTATCATGGTAAACATTATGATTGTAGAAGATGATCCAATTATTCAACAAACTTTAGCTTCAGCCTTAATTAAATGGGGGTATGAAGTAATTGTTACAACACAATTTGACAATATTATGGAGGACTACCATACTTACCTGCCTCAACTCATTATCTTAGATATTACATTACCTCTCTATAATGGCTATCATTGGTGTCAAGAACTCCGAAAAGTATCCAATGTACCTATATTGTTTCTTTCTTCACATAATCAACCTGTGGATATTGTAATGGCAATCAATCTCGGTGCAGATGATTTTATTACGAAACCTTTCGATGTATCTGTACTGATTGCGAAAGTCCGTGGCTTGCTTAGACGTAGCTATGAGTTTACCTCTGAGGTAGCACGCTTGGAGCACCAGCAAGTCGTATTGGATTTGAAAGCCACAACCTTATCCTATCATCACAAAACAATCGATCTTACACGTAATGAATTTCAAATAATGCGTGTCCTATTTGAAAATGTGGGGACTTTTGTATCGCGCGATACGTTGATGACTCAGTTATGGAATAGCGATATTTTTATTGATGATAATACTTTGACCGTTAACGTTGCTCGATTACGACGTAAACTTGCTGATATAGGTTTGGAAGACTTCATTACTACTAAGAAAGGCATCGGGTACGGATTGGTGATGCATCATGAGTAAATTAACTTTTCTTAAGCGTTGGTTGCGTTCTCGCAGCTTAATGATAGGTGCTATCTGTTTGCTCTATACCATTAGCCTATTAGTTCCTTATCTTTTTGAAACGGAGTCATCCATTGCTTTCCACTATCTGCGACACTTGTTATTGTCCATCGCATGCCTGGCTCTTGTTATTGATTGTCTGTCATGTTATCGTCAAACTCATGCAATTTACCATTGGTTGGATCAGCCTGCCACTGCATTACCGGACTTAGCAACATTCAGTCCGAGTAATGCTTTAATGGCTCAGCGTGTACATGAACTTGCGCTTCAACATGAGCAATTACAGGCACAATTGACGAAACAATACAATGATCAGCTTGATTACTATACGCTATGGGCGCACCAAATCAAGACACCCATTACAGCTCTCTACTTACTTGTTGACCAGTTACCTTCGGAGCAATCGGTTGCGCCAATCAAGCAAGAGTTATTCAAGATTCAGCAATATGCAGAGTGCGTTCTTCACTATTTGAGAATGGAAACTTTCCACCAAGACTTAGTATTACAGCAAGAATCACTCGATGAACTCGTTCGACAAACAATTAAGAAATACGCACCGTTCTTTATTAGCAAAAATATTCAATTAATTCTCGATGATTGTCACCTTGATATCGTCACAGATGCTAAATGGTTGGCGATTGTGCTCGAACAACTATTATCCAATGCCTTGAAATACACACCTAAAGGGGCAATTCACTTTTATGTAAAAGAGCGTACGCTTTTCATACAGGATACAGGGATTGGAATTCGTCAAGAGGATATTCAGCGGGTGTTCGAACGAGGTTTTACCGGATTCAACGGTAGAATGAATCAACAATCTTCGGGACTCGGCTTATACTTATGTCGCCAAATTACGCAGCAGCTGGGCATTCGTTTACAGCTCAGTTCCGAACTCGGGAAAGGAACCATTGCACAACTTACATTTGATGAATGTAACATTGTCCTTGAATAATGCGCTGAACTACAAAGGGGTGGATTCCATATCTACCCTTTTTTGACTTAACCTTACAAAAGTGTAAGTTAACGCAATCTTAAGTTAAGGTAAAGGCGAATGGTGTGCGGTACAATCAGATTATCAAATAATAAAGGAGTGATTGTTATGACATTGCTTGATGTCCAACATATTCAAAAAATTTACCAAACGCGTTTCGGCGCACATAAAGTAGAAGCGCTGAAAGATATTCACTTTACAATCGAAGAAGGCGAATACGTGGCTATTATGGGAGAATCCGGCTCAGGAAAAACAACGTTGCTTAATATCCTGGCAACGCTTGATCGTCCGACGAAAGGTGCCGTGTATTTGAATGGCACTGATATTACTACAATTCCGAGTAAGCATTTGTCGGCTTTTCGTCGCGATAGGCTAGGATTTGTCTTTCAGGAATTCAATTTGCTTCACACGCTCTCAGTGAAAGATAATATCTTGTTACCCCTGGTTTTAGCGCGTGCAAACATTAAAGAAATGAATCAACGCATGACAGAAATTACGACATTGCTTGGAATTCACGAGCTGATTAATAAGTTTCCTTATGAACTTTCCGGTGGACAGCAACAACGTGTTGCCATCGCACGTGCAATGATTACGAATCCTTCCATTCTGTTAGCAGATGAACCGACAGGCGCTTTGGACTCCAAGTCGGCTGCTATTACCCTTGATTTGTTCGATACTATCAACAAAAAAGGTCAAACAATTCTGATGGTGACGCACAGTATCACTGCCGCAAGCCGTGCTAAACGCGTCTTATTCATCAAGGACGGCATCTTGTATAATCAACTCTTCAAAGGTGACAAAACTGATGCCCAAATGTTCCAACAAATTTCGGATACATTAACCGTCATGGCAAATCGAGGTGAGTAAAATGTTGAAAGTCACAACTAAATTAGCAATTTCGAACTTGCTGAAGAATCGTCAGCTGTACTTACCTTTTACTTTGGCAAGCTTGACAGTTGTCGTTTCCCTATACATCTTTCTATCCTTGATGTTAAATCCTTCAATCTCAGTATTGCGTGGCGGGAGTGCTATCCAGCGAGTTCTGGAGTTGGGAATCGTTATCGTATTTATCGCCAGCTTCATTATTATTGTCTATGCTAATAGCTTTGTAATGAAGAATCGGACGAAAGAATTAGGTTTATATACTGTACTCGGTTTAGAGAAACGTCACTTGCATGTGATGATGTTAACCGAACTTACTTTATTTGCCACTTTGACGACTGGCATCGGGATATTGCTTGGAGCCTTTTTGGACAAGATTGCCTTCGCTACTCTGTTGAAAATAATGCATTTGCCGGTCAAGATAATTCCCACTTTCCAATGGCACACTGTTATCGGCGTCACCCTTAGCTTCTTAATCATTTATACCCTGGTGTTAATACTAAATATCATTCGAGTCCAGCGTCTGAAAAGCATCGACCTGCTCAAAGAAAGCAAACGCGGTGAGAAAGAAGTGAAATTCCTTAAAACTCAAACGTTACTTGGATTGCTCACTCTAGGAGCGGCTTATTACTTGGCACAAACTGTAACACATCCGATTAAGTCACTTCCGACATTCTTTAGTGCTGTATTATTGGTCGTTGTAGCAACATATATTCTCTTCAACGCCGGCAGTATCACTTTTTTAAAGGCTTTGAAACGTAATCCACATTATTACTACCAACCGCAGAATTTCATTTCTGTCTCGAATTTGATTTTCCGAATGCGCAAAAACGCTGCCGGCTTAGCGACGATTTGCTTATTAAGCACAATGGCGCTTGTCACAGTTGTCGGCGGGAGCGTATTATATGTTGGGAGTGAAGATACCATTCGTCAATATGTTCCACATCACTTTAACTTGGAAGCGAGTGATTCATTCGGTACACCTGAACGCAATCTGACGGAAGTTGCTAAACAGTTCCAAGATTTTGCCCAACAGAAAGGCTTAGCAGTCCAGGCAATTGAACCCATTAAAATGATGCAATTCTTTGGTAGTATGAACGAGGACCACTTGGAGTTATTATTCGACAAAGAAATGTCCTCTCATCAACTTCCAAGTACAGAAATCCGTGTGGTTGACCTAGAAACTTATAATCGGCTTACTCAATCAACTGAAACACTTAATGAGCATGAAATCTTACTTTACAATCGCAACGAAACAGCTTCTACCGGAGAAATGCGTCATCTCCTAACAGAAGCCTTTACAATCAAAACCGCACTCAAAGAAGACCCGCTACGTCATCAGATGCCTGATAGTGCCTCTAATGCGATAGCTGATTTCAACGTTATGGTTGTCCCATCTTTAACTCAATTGACTGAAGCTGTCAATGCCTTCGAATCGAAACCCTTCGGGTTCAATACGTATTATGTAGGCTTTAACACTACCGCTTCTCGTGCGGAACAACTAGCATTGTTTGAGGAATGGGATGCTCAAGCTGATTACGGTGACGGCATTGTGCAATCACAAGCAGAATACGCGGAAGGATATTACAGTGTGGTAGGAAGCGCATTTTTCGTAGGTACTTTCCTTGCAATTCTGTTCGTAATTAGTATGGTACTCGTCATCTACTACAAACAGTTGTCAGAAGGATTTGAAGATCTCAGTCAATTTGAAATTATGCAAAAAGTCGGCCTAGACCAGCAAATGATTAAACGAACTGTTCGTAAACAAATGTTAATTGTATTCTTTATGCCTGCTATCTTGGCAGTCATCCATCTAGCTTTCGCTTATAAGAATTTAACACTTATCCTCTTCATGATGAGCATTAACAACCAAAACTTAATGTTGAGTATCACAAGCATTACTTGTATTATCTTTGTGATTAGTTATTGCTTCATCTACTGGTTAACTTCTAAGCAATACGAACACATCGTCACTGTCTAATACCCTTTCATAACAGACAAAAATTCCCCTTAAAGTTGTTACTCTTTAAGGGGAATTTAGCGATTTAATTTAGTGTCCTTTTCCTTGTCCATAGTAGGCGTTCTTGCCATGCTTACGCAAATAATGTTTATCCATCAGCACTTGTGGCGCTACTTCTACTTTCGGATTGAGTAATTCAGTATTTTTTGCCATGCAGGCAACCTCTTCCAAAACTACACTGTGATAAACGGCTTCTTCTGGTGTTTTTCCCCAAGTGAATGGACCATGATTGCGCACAATCACACCCGGAACCGCAACAGGATCAATCTGACGATTCGTGAACGTTTCAATAATCACTGTGCCCGTTTCTTTCTCATACTCGCCATTAATCTCTTCGGCTGTCAATGAGCGCGCACATGGAATCGATCCGTAGAAATAATCCGCATGGGTTGTACCATAGAATGGAATATCACGACCTGCTTGTGCCCACGCAACAGCCTCCGGTGAATGCGTGTGGACAATTCCGCCAAGTGTTGGGAACGCTTTGTACAGTTCTAAATGAGTTTTCAAATCAGAGGAAGGTCGTAAATCCCCCTCAACAATATTACCATCCAAGTCTGTAATGACCATATTTGCCGGGGATAAATCCTCGTAATCCACACCGCTCGGTTTAATCACCACTAGATTGGACTCGCGGTCAATCGCACTGACATTGCCCCAAGTAAATTTAACTAAACCGTGCTTAGGTAGTGCACAATTCGCTTCATATACGCGCTTGCGTAATGCTTCTAATCGCATCTCATTAACCCCGCTTCCTCAATCAATGGATACAAAAAGGCTTGTGCCTCTTTGATAGCTTCGCGTGTTTCTTCTACTGTTTCGCAATTCTCGCTCCACATTTCAATTAAGAATGGACCTTGATAATTCGTTTGCTTAAGAATTCGGAAACATTCTTGCCAATCGACACACCCTTTTCCAAAAGGAACATCTCGAAACTGTCCTTTCGATGTCGGTGTCACTGCATAAGTATCTTTTAAGTGCAATCCTGCTAAGGAACCATGCCCTAAATAGAATTCACTGTACAAGTCATTATGCCATGCAGAAACATTTCCAGTATCCGGATAAACGAACAAGTAAGGTGAATCTACTTCTTTAGCTACAGCTAAGTATTTCTCAATACTATTGATGAACGGGTCATCCATAATCTCAATTGCCAATATCACTTGTGCTTGCTCTGCCCAGTCACAAGATTTGCGTAAATTCTTAATGAAACGCGCCCGAGTTTCAGGTGATTTGTCTTCATAATAGACATCATAGCCCGCTAATTGGATAACACGCACACCCAAATCTTGTGCTAATTCGATACATTGTTTCATCAATTCGAGTGATTTCGCTTCGATACTCGCATCATTAGAGCCCAATGGATAACGACGATGACCGCTAAAACAAATGCTTGGAATACGAATTCCTGTTTGATAAATTGCTTTCACAATTTCCAAACGCTCTTCCTTCGTCCAATTCAATCGCGCTAATCGAGCGTCACTCTCATCGACGGACATTTCTACGAAATCAAAGCCTAATTCTTTGGCGAACTCCAAACGTTCTAACCATGTGAAGTGTTTAGGTGTTGCTTTCTCATAAATACCAATGGGGCGTTTCATTCCTCATTCCCCCATATTCTGACGATTTCCGCCTTAAAATCGCGCGCTGCTTGAGCTTGATCCGGTGCTGCCGTAATTCCGCGTCCTGTGATAAAAGTATATACATTTAAACCACGGAACAACTCTAATGTTTCTTTGGTCAAGCCTCCTGTTACAGATACACGGAATCCCATATCAATGAGTTTTCTTACACGCTCTAAATCGCGCTCGCCCCATGTTTCGCCAGATAGTAGAGCATCGCGACTTTGGTGATAGATCGCTTGATCAATTCCGGCATCCAGCCATTGTTGCGCATCTTCATAAGTCCAATTCCCGTATAGTTCAACTTGAAGCTCACCGATTTCTTCTTTGGCTGCTTTCATCGTTGCGATAGTTGCGTTACAAATAACCGTCATCCAGTCCGCACCGGCTTCACGGCAATTTTTGGCGACTGTCCCACCTGCATCTGCACATTTGGTATCTGCAATGATAATTTTATCCGGGAACACACTGCGTAAACATTTTACAGCTTTCATCCCTTCCGCCAAACATAAAATCGTTCCCGCTTCAATAATATCTACTTCCGGACCAGCCAAGCGAATCGATTCTAATGCACTTTCTAAAGTATTGTTATCTAATGCAATTTGTAAATTTGGAATCATACTTTCTCTCCTCTTTCTATACTACTCGCCCAAGTCAAAGCCGGCTAAATACGGGCTGTCTTTTGTTTCGTCAATCATCGCTAATACTTCTTCTGCGGTTGTCGCTTGTTCCAATCTGCTTACCGCATTTTCGATTTCGAGTAAAGCAACAACTTGCGGAATTGCCACGCTTGCATGAATTTGTGAGCTTGTTGCTGCTAGTGCAATCAGAACAGAAACTTCTTTTCCATCTGAGAAAGTTACAGGTTCTGTAAGCGTAACGAGTGAGAATGAGTCGCGTTGTACACCAGCTTCCGGACGTGCATGTGGCATCGCCATTCCCGGCATCAAAATATAATATGGACCGTATTCTTCCGTCGAAGCAATCACTGCATCATAATACTCCGGCAATACCGCTCCACTTTCAATCAGTGGATCAATTGACAATTTAACGGCCTCTTGCCAAGTTGTCGCATTTAACCCTAAACGAATAGAATTATTCTCAATCAATGCTTGTTTCAAATTCATTTATATTCCCCCTTTTATAATTTAGGGGTTGGAAAACCAAGTTCCCAAGCCCCTACTGTGTTAAATATTTCAATTTACCGGCTGAACTGTCTATGAAGAAACTGTTCTCTCTAAAAGCGCGATGTCCTTCACAGATATTCTCTGTTATTGCGAGAACTATCTGGTGCCTTTTTACAGAATTTCTTCTAACTTAGCGCGAATTTCTTTATCATCCATTAAGTTATCTAAACCAATCAATTTACCAGGTGTGCGTCCTGTTAATTCATTGATTAAGTGAACAGATGCCACGATTACGTCATATTGACCGGCAATTCCTTTCGCCTCTCCAACGCTGCATGAATCAACTTTGAAATCTGACTGTCCTAAATTACGGAGTGCCATTTCAATTTTCATTTTGATTACCATGCTTGACCCCATACCATTACCACATGCTGCTAATACTTTTAACATATGCTCTCTCCTCCTCGTATATGTTTTATTTGTTAGGCATTAACTACATCATCTTGCACTTGTGCATTGTAATATTTCTCTTTGTCTTTTGCTTTCATAAATTGTAACTGTGGAATTGCCAGGAAACCAATTGCTATAAGCACAACGCCTACTACGCCGGTTACGCTGAACAAGCCCGGAATAGCTGCCCACACAGTTGTAAAGTCGATGTTCCCGTGATGTCCCCCTGATAATTGAAGAATACTTACAGCAATCGCACCGCCCACAACTTGCAAGATTCCCGAAATAAACGGTAAAATCATAGCAGCTTTCGCACCACCGCGTTTATTAGCAAAAACAGCGATTGTCGCGTTGTCGAAGAATACAGGAACGAATCCGGTAATAATCAGCACTGGGTTTTTGAATAAAATCATCAAGCCGATTGTAATGAACTGACCGATTGCCCCTGAAACGAATCCGAACAATACAGCGTTTGGTGAACCGAATCCATAAGTTGCCGCACAGTCAACCGCCGGTACAGAACCCGGTAATAACTTGCTTGAAATTCCTTGGAATGAGTTGGTTAATTCCGCAACGAACATCCGAACTCCAGTCATTAAGACTACCAAGTATACAGAGAACATTAAAGCTGTTGAGATAATATACATAAAGAACTCTTGTTTCGCCGGATTATAAACCGCATTCCCAACAATCTCTTTATCTGTCAAAATTTCCGGTCCCAAAATTGTCAAAACAGAACCGAAGAAAACCAACATCAATGTAGCAGAAGCTACTACGTTATCATGGAAAATGGATAGGAACTTAGGCAATTTAATATCATCTAGCCCTTTGTTAGGGTCACCGATTTTGCCGGCAACTTTATCTGTTAACCAAACGGCGAATTGTTGTTGGTGTCCAATCGCAAATCCGGCACCACCCGTTAAATTCTGTGTGGCTTCTACTGTCAAGTTTGAACTTACTGCCCAATACAATCCACAAAGCACACCGATTGTTACAATTCCCCATACATTACGCAAACTTGGAATCAAGAATAGAACAATCCAAGAAATTGTTGTTGCTTGTTGCACCATAATGTGTCCTGTAATAAACAACGTACGCACTTTAGTAATTTTGCGGAACAAAACGAGTACAATATTCACTAAGAATCCGATTAATAGGGCTGTTGTTGCCGCACTGACAAAGTCAGGCAACTGAGCTTCCATTTGTTTGTTAACAGCTGCCAATCCGAAATAAGGGTCAATAACCGCCGCATTCAAACCAAATTTCACGTTCAATGCCGCCAAAATCGGACGGAATGTTGTTACCAAACCACCTGCACCTACGTTCAAAATCATGTAACCTACGGTTGCCTTAATGAATCCCGCAAACACTTCATGTAGCGGTTTTTTCAATAGCATGTACCCGATTAGGACGAGCAAGCCGACGAAAAACTCTGGCTTTTGTAAAATGTTCACAGAGAAAAACTGAATAATACCTTGTAGAAACTCCATTTTTTTACCTCTTTTCTGTTAAATTTAATTGTTGAGTTGTTTCCTCTATTATCCCTAGTATACGCTTTCATTATCGCTAATAAAAAGTCCAAGTCTTACACGATAGAGTGTTCATTTATTGGACTCTTCTTCAATTAGTTGAGTGCAGCCAGTTTTCCGACTTACGGTAGCCGGCTGCACTCCTTTAATTGAACTAATTATAAGAAAGATGTAAACGGCACATCGTTCTCGACTGAGAAGACATCATCAAATCCACGATAGAAGTTGAATTCCAACTTATCTTTATCAGTTGGATAAACAAACTTGCCGCCAACTTGCCAAATATACGGTTTGAATTGATATTGCAAGCGGTCTTTTTTCATTTTCCATAGTTCCATAATTTCTTTAGGATCTGCTTGGAAGTTTGACCAAATATCATAGTGAACCGGAATGACAACTTTGGCATTCAACGATTCTGCCATACGTAACATATCTACCGAAGTTACTTTATCTGTAATACCGCGCGGGTTCTCACCGAATGCTCCTAAGCAAACGTCTACCTCATGTTCGTTCCCGTGTTTTGCAAAATAGTTACAGTAATGCGAATCCCCTGCGTGATATACGCTACCACCTGAAGTCTTGAACAAATAGTTTACCGCAATTAAATCCATATCTTGAGGGAATTGTCCACGCAAGACAACTTCCGGATTAGGTTCCGTTACTAAAGCCGTTCTGTCGAATGCTTCCAATGCTACCACTTCAATATCATTGACTTGCACGCTGTCGCCCGGTTTTACCACGATACATTTTTCTTCAGGGACGCCCCAGCCAATCCATGTGTCCACAACTGCTTGTGGTCCAATAAATTTAGCATTTGGACAGTTCTGTAATACTGCTCCGGCTGTGTTAACATCTAAGTGATCTGAATGGATATGTGTTACAACTAACGCATCCACATCTTTAATTGCAAATGGATCAATAACGAAAGGTTGTGTCCGCAAGTTTGGTTGTACGTTTTGACAACCGCTCATACGCATCATTTGATGTCCTTTTACCATTTTGCCTGAACCGTGGGTACGCTTGCCGCTTCCACACCACAAGTCGCAAAGAATGTTTGTATTGCCGTGCGATTTCAACCAAATGCCTGTACAGCCTAGCCACCACATCGCAAAAGTGTTCTCTTCCACCACTGTTGCTTCGATTTCCTCGTTTAACCAAGTGCCCCATTCAGGAAATGTGCTTAGTATCCAACTTTCTCTTGTTACATCTTGTGCTTTCCCCATGATGATTCCTCCTCTAAATTTCTTTGACACCTTGAGTATACCTTTCTCAGCGTACAAAAAAAGTCCAAATGGAACACAGTTTACTGTACATCATTGGACTCTAAATACATTATAAATGTTGGTTGATGAAGTTGAGGACTTCTTTGGTTGTTTGACTGCGTTCAAAGACGGATAGAAGCCCTTTTTTGAGTAAGCGGTCAACGCCGAGAATTAACGGCAAATGTTGCATCTGTTCTTGGGTTGCCACCATAATGAATAATCTGAAATTCCCGTCCTTACTTTGGAGCGGTTCTCGTACGAAAAGGAAAGTAATATCCGCTATCGTTTCGTTCGGAATATAATGACTGTGCAAGAGAACCACTTCCGGATACACCGACATATATAAACCGCGCTTTTCAATTTCAGATTGAATGGATGTCAAATAAGTTGGCGAAATGCTGTTGCGCTCCAGTAAAGGTTGCCCTGTTAACGCAATTGCTTCGTCGTAATCGGCTACTCGCTCTACAATCTGCACCTGCTTTTCTTCAAGCGGATAATAGTGAGCGCCATCAGTTACCGGATAGTAGAATTGTTCATTGAATATTTGTTGAATCGCCAAGTTTGCTTTCGAACGCTTCAACGCATTCGGCACATATTCTGCCAACACTTGGTCTAAACGCTGAATTAAGGTTTCTTGTTCATTTTGCAACGATAATCCCGCACTGACCTTTAATAAATTCACAATGTCTTGCGCTTGAAAAATCGGCATCACTGTTACATAAGGAAGATTGACACGAATATCCGGAATGGTTGAAACAATAAAGTCTATTGTTTCATCAATATTAGCAATATCTGCTACATCCGATACAATCGCAACGATGACTGCTCTCGATAAATATTTATGACATTGTTGCTTGATTAATTTCTGAATGCCCACCCCTTCATCTGTTACGATGACAATGCGTTGTGACGAGATATGCTTCTCCTCATTTCTCAGTGCACCGCCGATATGAACAGTAATGTACGCTACATCATCTTCTTGTAATTGAATTTCTAATGCATCTTCAAGAAAAGGCGCACATAATTTCACCAATTCATAGAGATGATGATACTTCTCTCGAATAACCGGCGTCAAAGGATTGAACGTAAAAACATTATACTTCTTGCGATACAACAACGCCTTGAAATGCATCACTAAATGGTCACATAATAATTGTTTATTCTCCAATTGAACGCCGGCTTGCACTTCGAACAATTCAATAAACGCCATTAAGGTTTGTTGTAAATCATGATAGGCAGGACTTTGACTGTGTTTATCGTAATTTTTGCGAATAGAAAGAAGCATCAATGCCAGAAAATACACTTCCTGCACGCTAAATACCAACTCAAATTGTTGACTGACCTGCGTCATAATGCGCATCGCAATCCGATATTCCAAGCGGGCAAAAACATCTTGCAATTGTTCGTCCAACTGCTGGCTGGGAATATTACGTAGCGCCAAGATAAAGTACGGAAAATATTGTAAAAGCTCTTCCAAATCCTTGCGGTTAAATTCCTTACCTAAATGAGGTTCTTGCGCAATAATATTATCGTATAAAGCCTGCTGAAACAAAGGCGACAACAAAACAGCCGCGTCCGCATTTTGTTGAAGAATTTGCTTAATTAATTGAAGGAATAAGTCGTTGTTTGACTGGAAAATTTGCATCAATAAAGCATATACAAATTCCAGAAACGCAATGTCTTCTCCATCAAAAAAATACCCTTTCCGTTTGCTAACTTCAAGTGTAATCGCATGTGCGCTACTTGCTAGGTACGAACGAATGGTCACAATATCATTGAGTACAGTATTGCGGGAAGTTTCAGAAACTTTCATCAATTGTTCTAACGTAACGCGCTGCTCAGTTAGTGCAATGTAGAACATTAGCAATAATTGACGTTCATCCGTATTGAGAATATACGTCTCCGCTTCTTCTTCACTTGAAACCAATTCATTGAGAAAAGTACGCTGTTGCTCGCTCAACGAAATTCCCACACGTGGTTGATTCTCAATTATCGGTAATTTTTTGGCATTGAGTTCATCATTGATTTTGTCCAAATGATAATAAACAACTCGGCGAGATACGTTGGCTTGTTGTGCTAATTCACTGATTGAAATGGCACTGGATTGCTCTAATAGGTAACGGATAATACTACATGTCTTCTCATCTAAGTATGGCATTTCCACCCCTCCTTACTGGTCCTTCAATAAAAGTCCCGTAAGCAGTCTGGCGACTTTTTACGGGGTTTGTGGCAACGAATGTAGTTCTCAAATTCTTACTAAATGAAGCAATAAGCTATTGTTTTTTGTGGTCAAGCGCTCGATAAATCGCCGGCGTTACAATCCCAGCCGCAATTGCCTCCGGCACACCATTGACAACGACGATGCTGCCGAGTACAGCCCATAATTCCGGCTGTGTGATTTCTTTGATTTGTAAGTAATCCGCTTGCTTGAATAATGCGATGGCGCCCAACACAAAAATTGTGTTCAACAAGCTGCCGGCTACTCCGCTCAACATGCCCACCAAATTTTTGGATAATTTTTGAGAACGGAAGAAGTTCGCTAGATTACCTACAATAAGCGGCATCAATACGCGTGGCAAAACACTTACTAATGGCGATGTAAATACTAATATGTGAAGTGGCGACACCGGTTGAATATAAGCGCGCAACAAACTGTTTAACCCCCACATTAAACCAACTGCCATTCCTTCATACGTGCCTAACCATAGCGTCGCAATAATGACTGTAACATGAATAAATGTAATTGATAATGGTGGGATATTGATATTCCCTAACATCGGCACCCATGTTTGCAAAATAATCAATGCCATAAATAAACCTAATTGTACTAAACGTTTCGTCTTCTTTGTTGAATAATTCAAAAATAATCACCTCTAATTATTGACAGCTACGCCGTCTTTTACATAAATGTATGCAGGCTCTTGTAAAACCTCATTGTACACAACATGTAGGTCGTGTCCATCGAAAAACCACTCATCATTCTCTTCAATAAAGAATAAAATGCCGTTTTCTGAGCGATGGGTTGCCACCGGATACGCCGGAAAATTACTTTCCATTGCTAAAGAGAAACCGCTGTTAACCGGGCTACAACCATATACTTTCGCCAAGAAACGCACACCAGCACCTTCCGGAATCCCTACTTCTTCTTTGAACCAAGCTGCCGCTTTGGGCTCTACTACTAATTGCATATTGATATTCCTTCCTCAAATCAGATTACTTTCATTATAAAGTTTGTTCCTTCAATAAGCAATTCATCTACACTTCTAAACGAATTACTTCGGTTCTGCCAATTTATGTTGGAAAGCATAAATCGTCGCCTGCGTACGATCAACCACTTCCAACTTCGATAAAATATTTGATACATGCGTCTTAACTGTCTTCAACGTAATAAACAGTTCGTCTGCAATCTCTTGGTTAGAATAGCCTTTTGCAATTAAGTTTAACACTTCGCGTTCACGCGTTGTTAAATCATCATGTAATTGTGGCTGACTTTGTTGATAATTGCGCTCTAATATTTTGGAAGTTACTGCCGGTTCCAAAATTTGTTCTCCGGCGTACGTGCTGCGAATTGCTTGGGCAATTTCCTGAGCGGAAGATGTCTTCAACAAGTAACTGCTGGCACCGGCTTCAATCGCAGGATACACTTTCTCATCATCAAGAAAAGAGGTTACAATAATGATTTTTGCTTCCGGCCATTCAGTCATAATTTTCCGTGTGGCTTCGATACCGTCCATCACTTCCATTACTAAATCCATTAGGATAATGTCCGGTCGCAATTCAAGTGCTTTATGGTAACCTACTAAGCCATTTTCGGCTTCGGCAATTACTTCAATATCCGATTGAATCATCAAGTAACTGGATACACCTAAACGCACCATTTCGTGATCATCTACTAATAATACTTTAATCATGTCGTTGCCTCCTCTTTTGGCGATTGAATCGGCACAATCATATCAATGACTGTTCCCTTATCCTTGAAACTCAGCACTTTGAATGTGCCACCCATGCTAGCTATGCGTTCTTTCATATTCAATAAACCGTAACTGCCTAATTTCTCTGATTCAGCCGAATCAAATCCGATACCGTTATCAATAATCTTTAATTGCACTTGGCTGTCTGTTTGACGCAAATAAACTTCTAACTTACTCGCTTTCGCATGGCGCAAAGTATTGGAAACACCTTCTTGCACAATTCGGAACAAATGATCTTCGTTTCCGGATGCTAATGTTGTTTCTGTTAATTCCCAAGTGATATCTAACGGTACTTTCGTTTGCAATTCTTGCAAAATTTGCGTGATTCCTTCTTTCAAAGATTTCCCTTCCAAACCGATAGGTCGCAAATGAAGCAATAATGCGCGCATTTCTGTTTGTGCCGTTCCAATCACTTGATCAATCATTTTTAGTTGTTTAATTAAACTTTCGGGCAATTCATCGTTCAAACTGGCATTGACCGCCGATAGCATCATCGTTGCTGCGAATAACTGCTGACTGACAGAATCATGCAATTCTCTGGCAATACGATGCCGTTCCGCTTCAATGATTTCTTCTTTTGTTTCTGTTCCGACAAAAGTCGGTGCTTCTGCAAATTCTTGCAAATCGGTTGAAAGTTGCAACATTTTCTCCCGGATATGATTCAAATCATTGGCGATAATTCGAGTATTATCATACCAATTGCGTTCTTTCATTTCTTCTCGGAAAATATTGTGATGATATTTACCAAGTAATAACCAATTAATTTTGGCACGGATTAGTTCATAAGGAGCGTTGAGCGTTAGCATTGTATAAGTCGCGTAAACAACTGAGATTGCCAGAATCAACGCTGCAATAATTGAATAGATGGGCACTTGCCAGAAGTGACCGTTCCAAATGGTATCCAGTACTTGAGGATACCCACTCTGCACTAGCACGGTCACAACCGCCAGAACAATCAGACTATTGATGAACAATTGTGTGCCCAACAGACGAATCCACAAACGCATATTCATAGCAATATCACCTCCACATTACCGAAGCCGACTGACAAAATAATGCGTAATTTCCGATTCGCTTGCAAATAGCCAGAAGTTTCCCAACGGAAATTCTCTCCGACTAATGTATATTCATTCGCTTCAAACATTACTTTGCCGGAGATAGCACTAATATTCAAACGAATTCCGATATCATTCGGGACGATAATTCGTGTTCGCCCGAAGCCTTTACGAATCATCACAATACACTCTTGTTCCGGCAATAATGTATTCCCCAAATCAATAATGGAGTCCCCGCCGAAGTACACTAAATTAATATCGTCCCATTCGTATTGTGATTGTTGCATATCCATTGACTCTATCAACCCTTGCTGCTTCAAAAGAGTCCGTTGCTGACTTTGCGGTGCAACTAATTGCAGTCCGTGATATTTTTGACGCGAATCGAATGGATGCACGAGCGATTCTCCCCAGACAATGAATTCGTTACCTTCATTCGTCCGAAAAACAATGAGCACTAGAAGAAAGGCGAGTAACAACAACCAAACCGAACGCGTTAAGGAAATGGATAGAACAATTAGAAACAGAGCGAGCGCAATCCCTACTTGACGCAAAAACGGCTTTTGAACCAACATCGCAAGAATAAGAATCACGAAGCCAATCCCCGTCATAATGAGTGCTTGCCATGACGTCACTATTTCCAAAATCAGAAACAACAAACTTACCGAACATAACAAAAAGATATTCCGTTTCACAAAAGTTCGCATTCAATATCCCCTCCAATCGTACCCAGTTTATATTATAACATGCATTTTCTTATTACTAAACATCCTCTTGTAATCAATAATCATTCTATTTACATGCAAGGATTTCCCCTTATTAATCTAGTTCGATTCCAGCTTATCATACACTTTGTTTCCGGACAAATAAGTCGCAACAATCTCTGTTGTCAAAATATCTTGTGCCGATACATTGAGTAAATTGCGATTTAAGATAACAAAATCTGCTCGCTTCCCTTTGGACAAATTCCCAATATCCGTTCTACTCAACGCTTTCGCCGCTCCTTGTGTATGTGCATATAATGCGTCCCCAATGGTCATACGCTCTTCCGGCATTAAAGCTTCGGTCGGCAAACCTTCATCTGTCTGACGGGCAACCGCATAATAAATGCTTTGTAAAGGTGTGATATCCAATACAACGGGAGTATCTGTGCCGAAAGCCAGTGTCGCACCACTTTGGATAAAGGATTGGAATGGAAACATATTGCGTGCGCGCTCGGGTCCCACTTCGCAATCCAATGTATCGTAGCCGACTAATAAATGACTAGGCTGTACAGATAAAACTAAGTTGGTTTGTCTGGTTAATGGTAAGTCTATTGGATCCATTACTTCCAAATGTTCCACTGTATTATACTTTCCTGCAGACAGCGGATAGTTCATTTGCGCTTCTTGTAAGTATGTTAATGTCAGTTGAATCGCACGGTCGCCAATCGCATGGATTCTGATTGGCAAATCTGCTTGATTCGCTAATAAAATAAGTTCATGCATCAATTCAATCGGTAATAAAGACGTGCCGACATCATGCTCACCATAAGGAACATAATAAGGTTCCTTCAGCAAGGCAGTATGCGAACTCGTGACACCGTCGAAAAATTGTTTGACACCGCCCATCTGCAACATTGGTGACTGATAAGAGGCGGACATTTTTTGCAAAGGTGAAACGTTTAAGCGCATCGCCGGATAAAAACTCATACGCACGGTCGCTTCCGACTCAATTGAGCGATACAATTCAGGATAAACTAAATCATCAGGACTTTCTCCGGTTAACGCTACATCACCGACCGCTGTAATCCCCATTTTGTTCAAGTGTGCCATATAAGTCAAACAAGCCTTTGGCGCTTGCGCCTTGAATTTCTCTAGCACTCCCGCAATATAATAAATCGCAATCGCCTCGAGAAAAACACCGCTCAACTCGCCATTTTTCATTAATCGCTCGCCACTAATCTCATTCGGAATCGTAGCACTTGTAATAGCCAATGTTTGCAATGCAGCTGTATTAAACCATACCGTATGTGCATCGCCTGAAATCAACATGGTTGGAATGCTACCCGTATACGTATCCAATACCCAACGATCCGGATAAATTTGTTGTCCGAAATCACTTGCATACCAACCGATACCGATACGCCAACCTTGATGAATCGGTAACTCTCCAGCCTTTTGGGCAACAGATTCCGGCGTTACTCCGCTCACATAATGAATGTGACCGGCGTGAATCAAACTCGATAAGTAAAAATGCACATGCGCATCAATAAAACTCGGTATCATCATTTGCTCAGAATAGTCAATAATCGGACAATTCGGCAAATCAGTCGTATCATTCAAATAGAGATTCTGAATCGTCCCTTCGTACACTTCAATATATCCGGAGAATGTTTCCCGTTTCTCCGCATCAAAGATATAATTGCTCTTCACTAAATAATGCATACTTACAACTCCATTTTGAAAGTAAGAAATAGTTCGTTATACTTCTCAATCCATTCCTTACCTAAATATTCGTAATGTTCCAACTCATTCAAAATACTCGCCGGCGGATAGAAAGCCGTGTCGCTTGTAATGTCTTCCGGTAATAGAGCCTTCGCAGCCTCACTCGGTGTTGTATAACCTACCCATTCTGCATTACGCGCCGCAATTTCCGGTCTCAACATGAAGTTGATGAAATCGTAGGCTCCTTGAATATTTTGCGCACTGTGAGGAATTGCGAAGTTATCGGTCCACACAGCGCTACCGTCTTCCGGAATCACATAGGCAATGTTCGGATTGTCATAAATGACTGCCGCTGCATCGCCTGAATAGCCAATTCCTATCGTTGCTTCTTCTGCTGTCATTAAGGTCTTGATTTCTTCCATCAAAATCGCTCGAATATTCGGTGCCAACTCAATCAATTTCGCTTGCGCTTCTTGTAGTTCTTGTTCATTTGTAGAATTGAGCGAGTAGCCAAGCGACTGTAAAGCAATCCCTAATGATTCCCTGTTGCCGTCCAAGAATAGCACATTATTCTTGAATTCCGGCTTCCATAAATCGCTCCATTTCGTTACCTCGGAAGGGTCAATATACTTCGTGTTAATCATAATCCCCACCGTACCCCAAAAATACGGCACTGTATAGCGATTTCCTTTATCGAAATTATGGTCTAACAAATATGGCGAAATAGTTTCCAATCCAACCAGTCTTGTGTGGTCAAGAGGTAATAGTAAGTTCTGTTCCACTAATTTCGGCACACTCGACTCACTCGGAAAAATCAAATCATAATGCGTGCCGCTTTGCTTAATCTTGGCTTCCATTGCGTCATTGGAATCAAACGTTTCATAAATAACGGTATAATTCGTTTCCGCTTCAAATTCTTTAATTAAATCCGGGTCAACATAGTTCCCCCAGTTAAAAATATGCAGCGTTTGACGTTCTCCTTGTTCACCGCCGGTTGCAAACCCTGGCGACTCCAAAACATAACGAATACCGAACAACACCGCTACAAATAATACAATCATTGATAAAGATACATAAAGTTTCTTCAACGCATACACTCCTCTTTTCACAATCGCAATCGTTTACTTTTTATTACAGAGATAAGAATAGCATAAATACACATTCTATTCATTACTTGTTTGCAAAAAACTTAAAGATTTCTATCTAAATTTGCGATTCAATTTACTTATATACTTAACAAAAAGCATCCCACAGCTATCAACTTAAGTTAGCTGTAGGATGCTTTTCAATTTAACCTTAGTTTTTCTCTACTTTGATAATTTTGATTTCAAAGGAACCGCCAGGTGTTTGTACGGTAACTGTTTCACCCAATTTTTTGCCTAAGATGGCTTTGGCGATTGGTGAATCATTGGAAATCTTCGCTTCAAGCGGATCTGCTTCGGCGCTACCAACGATTGTGTACACTTCTTCGTCGCCATCCGGCATCTCGATAAAGGTTACTGTACGACCGAGTGTGACAACATCATCGGCAACATGACGATCATCGATAATTTCAGCAAAACGAATCATCTTCTCTAAAGTTGAGATACGTCCTTCAACAAAAGCTTGCTCATCTTTCGCTGATTCATATTCAGAGTTCTCTGATAAGTCGCCGAAACTACGAGCAATCTTAATACGCTCAATAATTTCTTTACGCTTATTTACCTTCAAATCTTCCAATTCAGCTTCAAGTTTCGCCTTACCTTCTAAGGTCATCGGATAAACTTTCTCTTCCATTTCATAACTCCTTGTAGTGTTTTCGACAACAACACGACTAATATAGCATGTTCATTTGTCAATTTCAACTCAGAATGTTCATTCTATGATTGTTTTTTGTCCAAAATAGCCTGAATCTTCGTTGCAATTAAATCAATCGCAACATTATTGTAGCCGCCTTCCGGAACAATAATATCTGCGTAGCGCTTAGTCGGTTCAATAAATTGATGATGCATTGGTTTAACAACTTCGACATATTGTTTAATCACCGAGTCAACTGAACGACCTCGCTCTTTAATATCGCGCAAAATTCGACGCGCCAAACGAATATCATCATCCGTATCCACATACACTTTAATGTCCATTAAATCACGGAGGCGTTCATCTTCAAGAATCAATAGACCTTCGATGATGATAACATCTTTTGATTCTTGATGCACGCTTTCAGCACTTCGAGTATGCGCTACATAATCATAAATTGGGCGCTCAATTGCCTCGCCTCTTAATAAAGCGGCAATATGCTCCGCAAACAATTCATTGTCAAACGCTAAAGGATGATCGTAGTTCGTCAACAAACGTTCTTCAAATGGTAAATGCGTTTGATCTTTGTAATAGTAATCCTGTTGCAATAACATAACCGGTAAATCCGCAAAAATATCTAGAATGCGTTTGCTGACGCTCGATTTGCCACTTCCTGAGCCACCTGTTACACCTATTACAATCGGTCTATTTGTCATTTGAATTCCTCCATTATCACACTATTCTGTTTCTTCTGATTCATCCGTTGCTTCACTCGATACTTCTTGAGTGCTGCTGGACTCTTTATTCACATATTGTGCCACTAGAGCATCGTGCTCTTCAATTGTAGCTGAATAATAAATTTTCTGTGTTTCCAAGTCTGCAACAAAGTAATAATAATCCGAATAAGTTGGATGCAATACTGCCAAAATCGCATTCAAACTCGGGCTATCATAAGGTCCGGGACCCAAACCATGATGTTTATATAAATTATACGGTGAGTCTACTTCTAAATCTTCGTAAGTGACCAATTCCTTATGAACACCTAATGCATAAAGTACGGTAATATCACTTTGCAATGGCATTTCTGCATTGATACGATTCAGGAACACACCGGCAATCAATTTGCGATCTTCATCCGTGATGCCTTCCTTTTCGACGATGGAAGCTAATGTTAACACTTGGTGGAATGACATCCACGTGTCATTCAAGTCGCCGTTATCTTTCAGTTTATGGTATTCCAAATTAGTCTTAGCAACCATTTGAGTGATAATTTCCTTGACATCAGTACCGGCAAAATAATCGTATGTCGCCGGGAATAAATAACCTTCCAAACGATATTTGAGCCCTTCGATTTCCATTAAGCCATTCAATAGTGACGGGAATTGCGTTGTTAAATGTTTGACAAACGCTTCGTCATTGACTGTTGCCATAAATTCTTCCTTGGTGATTGGTGTATTATTTGCCACCATTTCAGCAATCTGTTCGAGTGTCATCCCTTCAATGACTGTTAATTTCGTGTCAACATCGACAGCGATTGGTGTGCCGCCCTTTTCTAAAGCGATAATCACTTCTTCTGCTGTCATTGCCGGTGACAATTCATAATGTCCTGCTTGCAAGCCGCTGACACTTTTAGATTTCAAATAGAAATTAAACAAATCAACATGATGAATAATCCCATGTTCTTTCAAAATCGTAGCAATTTCGCGGTTGCTGCTGCCGATTGGAATTGTAACTGCTACTTTGTTCTGATTATTCGCATCGACAGGTCCGAGTGCGTGGCGTACATAAAGATAGCCGCCGACACCTGTTACCAATAGGAAGATAAACAAGCCGATGATAATATACTTCACAATTCGATTTGTCCAGAGTGTTTCTTTTACATGGTAGGTTTCGCTTTCACGCGCTTGCTCACGAATTTTCTTCCACTCTAATTTCTTCATTCCATTTCCCTCCTCATCATTGCTGATGTTGTTAAGCATTATAACAGAATTTGTATGACATAGCCATTACAAAAACATCACGGAACAAGGATAATTCCCCGTTCCGTGGCGTAAGATTAAAATTCTTCTTCTGCTAAGAAAGTGTTTAACACTTCTTCAACCATGTCCCATTCTGCATCGTTCTCGATTGGCTGTAAGGAACCGGATTGTCCATCTTCTTGTTCGATGTACGAATACGCCAGTAATTCTACGTCATCATCTTCACTTGTTCCTGCCGGATAGAGGACGATGTAATTTTTGCCGTAATCTTCTGAATCGAATGTGAAGAGGACTTCGTATAAGGATTCGTTTCCTTCCTCGTCAACGATTGTAATGTGCTCGTGTTCATGTTCGTGATGTTCTGTCATTCTAATTTCCTCCGTTTATTTACTTATGTGTATCCAAATAATTTTGCAAGATAATAATCGCCGCTAACTTGTCGATGACTTGCTTGCGCTTTTTGCGTGAAACGTCGCCTTCATTGATCAGCATTCGTTCCGCTTGCGATGTCGTTAAGCGTTCGTCTTGGTAAGCAATTGTAATGTCCGGATGGGCTTGCGCCACCATTTCGCCGTAATCCAATGCTGCTTGCGCTCTTGGTCCTATCGAATTGTTCATATTCTTAGGTAAACCGATGACCACTGTCTTCACTTCGTGTTCACGAATCAGTTGCGACAAACGTTCGATACCGAATTCGCCCGCATCTTCATTGATACGAATTGTTTCGACACCTTGTGCCGTCCAACCTAGCAAATCGCTGACCGCCACACCTACCGTGCGCGAACCAACATCTAATCCCATAATACGCTGATACTTCGTCATACTCGCCTCTTACTTGTTCAAGTAGTCTTTCAATAATACTTCCATTACTTCATCGCGTTCATAACGACGAATCAAATTGCGCGCATCATTATGACGCGGAATGTACGCCGGATCGCCAGATAGTAAGTAGCCAACAATTTGATTGATTGGATCGTAGCCCTTCTCTTCTAACGATTGATAAACAACTTGTAACGTCTCGTTAATACTTAACCGGTTTAAGTCATCTAATTTGAATAAGATTGTTTCATCTAATGATTGCATTTGCCTCACCGATCCTTTCTTTATCCCTTATTTTACATGACTTATCGCAAAAATGAAACTGAAACGCTATGTTTTGGACATTTATTTACAGAATTAGCGGTTTAGAAACGAAATTTTAGTTCAGTTGCTCCTGAATGATGCTTGGAACGGCTGCAATTAAAGCGGGAATACCTTCCGGTTTCTTACCGCCGGCTTGTGCCATTTGCGGCTTGCCGCCACCACCACCGCCAACTAATTGCGCCAGCGGTTTTATTAAGTTGCCAGCCTTAATTCCTTTAGCGATTGTTGCATCATCCACTGACACCATGACATTGACTTTCTCTTCTTGGCTTGCTACTAACACTAAGATATTCGATGCTTTCTTGTCGCGCCAAATATCGCTCATTTGTCGCATTGCTTCGACGGTTTGTGCGCCTAAATCGACTGTTACATAAGTGACATCGTCGATTGTCTGCGGTTGATTCAAGAGATTCCCCGCTTCTTGTTGAAGGAGTTTAGCCGTTAAAGATTCTACTTTAGAATGTGTTTCTTTCAATTCTGCCTGCATTTGTTCGATGCGGTTTAATAATTGACTGGCTTGCGCTACTTTTAATTGTTCTTGAATCGTGTGTAATAATTGTGCTTCTGCTTGATAATCCGCAATCGCCGCTTGTCCTGTCAACGCTTCGATACGACGGATGCCGGCACCAATCCCTGATTCACTCAATAGTTTGAACGTTCCGATTTCACTTGTGTTGCCGACATGCGTTCCACCACATAATTCAATGGATTCATTCGCAATATTGACAACACGAACGTGTTCGCCGTATTTTTCGCCAAAGAGCGCCATCGCCCCTGTTGCTTTCGCTTCTTCCAGCGACATTTCCGCAATATTGACATCGACTGCGTATTCAATCCATTGGTTGACGAATGCTTCAATCTGCTTCAATTCCGCTTCGGTTACCTTGCCGAAGTGAGAGAAATCGAAACGTAGGCGATCCGGACCTACATAAGAGCCGGCTTGATTTGCATGTTCACCTAACACTAATTTCAATGCGCGATGCAATAGATGAGTCGCTGTATGGTTCTGATTCGTCTTAATTCGAGCCGAACGCTCAACGGTTAAAGTATATGACTGTTGTGCATTGAGCGGAACTTCCAATACACGCACACGGTGCATGAATTGCCCTTGCGGTGCTTTCTTCACATCGATGACTTCCGCCAACAAAGTATCGCCGTCATAGACGCCACCTTTATCCGCTACTTGTCCGCCCATCTCTGCATAGAATGGACTGCGGTTGAAAATAACCCACCCTTCAGTATGCGCCGGTAACTGATCGATTCTCACATCATCTTGAACGATTGCCTTGATGGTCGCATTCGTTGTTAACACATCATAACCGACGAAATCAAACGCATCGGTAATCTTCTGCAAAACATCCGATTGCACAGACATACTCTCTTCTTGCGAGCGAGCAGCACGCGCTCTTTCACGTTGTGCTTGCATTTCAACTTCGAAGCCTGCCTCGTCAACACTGAAACCATTCTCTTGCGCCATTTCGACTGTTAATTCCAATGGGAAACCGAATGTATCATATAATTGGAAAGCTTGTGCTCCTTTAATTTCGGTTGTGCCTTCCGCCTTTAATTCATCCATAATGTGTGATAATTGTGTTTCGCCGCCCTCGATTGTTTCGTGGAAACGTTCTTCTTCATTTTTGATAACTTTCTGGACGAATGCTAATTGTGTACGTAGTTCCGCGTAGAATTCTCCCATGATTTCCGCAATGACCGGTACTAATTCACTCAAGAAACTTGTCTTAATACCGAGTTTGCGTCCATGCATGACACTGCGGCGAATCAAACGACGCAAAATATAGCCGCGCCCTTCATTCGACGGCAACGCCCCGTCGCTGATTGCGAATGATACTGCACGAATATGGTCTGCAATGACTTTGAAGCTGACTTTTTTGTCGCCGGCAGAATCGAATGCTACACCGGAAGTTAATGCTTCAATCTTACGGATAATCGGCATGAATAAATCCGTTTCAAAGTTTGTCGGTGTGTTCTGAATAACTGACACAACACGTTCTAAGCCCATTCCCGTATCGACGTTCTTATTCGGTAACGGTACATAAGTGTCATCCGGCAAATGGTTGAATTCCGAGAAGACTAAGTTCCAAATCTCCAACCAACGTTCATTCTCGCCTCCCGGATAATTCTCCGGATCGTCCGCTGCTAAATTGTTGAACGCTTCCCCACGATCGTAGAAAATCTCCGTATCAGGACCGCACGGACCGGCTCCGATATCCCAGAAATTATCTGCCACAGGCACTAAGTGAGTCGGATCGAAATTCGGTTGTTGTTTCCAAATTTCCGGTGTCTCAGTATCTTCCGGATAGTAAGTTGCGAACAACTTCTCCGGTTCAAACGCTAACCATTCCGGACTGGTTAGAAACTCCCATGCCCACTCGATTGCTTCTCTCTTGAAATAATTACCGATTGACCAGTTTCCTAACATTTCGAACAATGTGTGGTGACGCGCGGTATAACCGACGTTCTCAATATCATTTGTTCGGATACATTTCTGACTGTTCGCCAATCTCGGTGAACTTGGAATTTCCGTTCCGTCGAAATACTTCTTCAACGGTGCCACTCCCGCATTGATCCATAATAATGTCGGATCATTTACCGGAATCAGTGACGCACTCGGAATAATCTCGTGTCCTTTCGACTCGAAGAAATCCAAATACATTTGGCGCACTTGCGCGCTCGTTAGTTGTTTCATGCTTTTCGCTCTCCTTTTGGTAAAAAAATAGACAGAACCATTACAGACAAGGGCGCATGACCGCGGTACCACCTTGCTTATAATGATTCTGTTTCATCATATCTTTGATTCTCTTTAACGCAGAAATACGCTTATCTTTCAATAAGAATAAAGTTGAGGGAGCATCTTTAACCGTTGTTTCTTTCACCATCATTGAAACATCTCTAATCATTGGTTAAACATATAGCCTCACAATGTGTTTATTATAGTAGCAAAGTCCCCTATAAGTCAATAGTTTTGTAGGGAGAAGTGAGAAATCTCCTCCCTACCCCACACATATACGCCTTGCCGTTTCGGAAACAGGCATGCCGATGATTGTATGAATGTCGCCCGAAATGGATTGAACAAAGCGTGGATCCAAATCTTGAATACCGTAAGCGCCCGATTTATCCAACATCGAACCTGATTGTAAGTATTGTTGAATAGCCACTTCCAATGCCGGATAATAATCGACGAATTCAATTACCGCAATGGTATAGAAGACATCAAGATAATCTTTCATACGCAAACAAACAGAGGTGACGACATGATGACGGTTGCCGAAATAAGACCTTAACATCCGCTCTGCATCTGCCAAATCTAACGGCTTATTGTAAATCCGGTTAGCGTGAACGACCATTGTATCCGCCGAAATATACATCGTCTGCTCGTCCAAAGGCATTTGCGACTTTGCTTTGGAAATTTCACAGCAAGTTTTGGCAACGCGCGTGACGAAATCATCTTGCTTGTAGACTTCCATGTACGTTTCTTCAATATGACGTTCATCAATATCGGTCAACACCACCTTTGGATTCAGAAATTGCAACAATTCCTTACGCCGTGGCGAGCCGCTCAATAAGACGAATTGCTTTACCTCCGATTGAATCCCTTCCCGTTGATAATCCACTACATATTTCATCGTATAACTCCTTCATTGACTGGCTAATCCTTTAATCTTCGGGCAAACAACAATGGGTGCATGTTTCAACCATCCCTTCCCACGTTTAATCCCCACATATAAGCCTAATTCTAAATTCGCAACCTTTTCGAGTCACTTTATCCAAATTCTATCACACTCCTCCATGGAATGTAATGCATTTATCCAACCGAATCTTTTCCCCACTTCCATTTTCCCAAAAAAGAACGCACCCTCTATATGATTCACTGTGCGTTCTAATGGATATTATCTTGAGGGTGCGCACGGTGACGCTTAATCAGTCAAGGTTAACAACATAACACCTTTCTATTTGGGATTATCCTTTCTAGTCAGTAACCGACTGATTCAACTCCTGTTGAATTCGCTCATCGAACATATTGAGCAACTTAATTATTCTCCACTTCTTCGGAAATAACCGCTGTTGTTGCTTCCGATTCATTCGTTGAAGGGGCTTCTGCTATTGTATCCGAGAGCGTGTTATGTTCAAGAGGCATTTCTTCCTTACACTTAGAGGTCTTGCGTAGTTTGTCTGACTTATCACGATTGCGATACTTTGTCTGACGTCTCAAAGTATTCGTTACGAATGGCGCACGGCTATTCCGAACAATTGCTAGTAGTTGTTGCAGTTGCTCACTTGCTTTAACGTCATTCATTATAACGATATAATTCGTTAACAAATGATACTCTTCCAATAATTTTGAGCGGGCACCTTTAATTGTTTGCGCACGTTTGGCTAACTTCTCCTTCGAGCGTTCAACTAATAGCGTATTGAAGGCTTGTTGCTTCTCGTTTAATGCGGTGACGAATTTCGATACATTTAGAGCTTGAACATCGTCACTATACTCCGTTGACTTGAGGGCTGCAAGTAAGGGGATAATTAAGCCGCTCTTTTCGCTGTAACCTCGCTTAAGCAAATCCTTGTACTGTTTCAATAAAGCGTTCAATGCATTATAAGCTTTCTTCTCGGCAACAATTTCGCTGTAACGATAGGCTTTAATACTCTCTGTCAACAAACGAAATGCTTTGTCGCGCGCATTATCTAATTGATTGACTTCTTGTACTTTCTCACTAACTTTCGCCTGTTCCAATACTAATTGGAACGCCTGTAACTGTTGCTTTACACGATTGATGAGACGTTTCAATTCTTCGTCCGTCAACTTCAGCTTTGATGCCTCGTAATCTTCTATTAAGCGCGACACTAATTGAAGCACCTCCGCACTACGCAATCTGTTGTAATTGATGTCATTTAACAATGAATTCATCTTACTTCACTCCTTATTCATTAGTTTTTGGTCGAAATTTATCTACCACTTATAAATAAGAACAAGCGTTTAATTTTCATTTTTTATTTATTTTTTTTGAGAACGTTTAGAGAATCAATATTTACTCTATTCAAGTGTGTCAGCTACCCGATTCAATTTCTGTTCGCTCACGATTGACGAGATATAATGTCATGCATCGAGATACCCACACTATTCTTGATAGAAGCATGGCAATGCGTCGAGGGCTTACGTCATTTCTATCAGAAATACACCAATGTATCGGAGCAATCGCATTATTTCTGTCGGAAACGCTCCAATGTATCGGAGCAATCGCATTATTTCTGTCGGAAACGCTCCAATGTATCGGAGCAATCGCATTATTTCTGTCAGATATGCTCCAATATATCGGAAAGCACTCACCATTTCTGTCAGATATGCTCCAATGTATCGGAGCAATCGCATTATTTCTGTCAGATATGCTCCAATATATCGGAAAGCACGCACCATTTCTGTCAGAAACACACCAATATATCGGAAAGCACTCACCATTTCTGTCAGAAACGCGACAATGTATCGGAAAGCACTCACCATTTCTGTCAGAAATGCGACAATGTATCGGAATTCACACCTATTCCCGATTGAAACAGTCGTATATAGTGTCAGCTTGACGTCTTGCCGAACGTCAGACATTCTTCTTCCTGTATAACGTCATTCGTGACCGCCCCATTCAAGCAATGCATGGAACTCTTGTCCGCTTCCGGAATGAAAGAAAGAATTTTCTTGCGGTTTCCCTCTCATTCCAATTGACTTTTCCCACTCCTCGCTCGTTCTTCACGCTTTCTCACTAAATTACGAACATTCAACAGGATTTAAGCGTTTATTTTACATTTTTTCTTGCTATTATACGGAATCGTTGTTAGAATACTCCTTAAAAATATTTTGCCACAAAGAAATGAGGGACTGGAAATGAAAGCCTACGTACACGCGAATATTGTGACTTGCGACGCCGGATTCAATCTGTTTCACGACGGCATGCTAATTGTTGACCAAGGAAAGATTCAATATGTCGGTGCGTACGATGTTGAACGCTTGAAAGACTGTCAAGAAATTATCAACTACCAAGACTGTTGGTTAATGCCCGGCTTAGTCAACACACATACGCATACCCCGATGAACTTATTACGCGGTATTCAAGATGATGCCGAACTCCATGAGTGGTTAACACAGTATATTTGGCCAGCAGAAAGTCAATTCACACCCGAAATCACCACTCTAGCCGTTGAAACCGCCTTGATTGAAATGTTGAAATCCGGTACAACAACGTTCAATGATATGTATAATCCGCACGGCGTTGATATTGAACAGATTTACCGGGTGGTCAGACAATCTAAGATGCGTTGTTACTTCTCGCCGACACTCTTCTCAAGCGAGCAAGAAACAACTGAACAAACCATTAGTCGTACACGGCATATTATTGAACAAATTCTGGCATTTAACGATGAGCGCTTCAACGTGATGGTTGCGCCGCATTCTCCATATACTTGTCATGATGAATTGCTACAACAATCATTGTTACTTGCTCAACAATATGCGTTACCGATACATATTCATGTGGCAGAAACCCAAACGGAAACGGCAATTCTCTTGGAGCGCTCCGGGAAACGCCCGATTGCTTATTTACAAGGGTTCGGTTATTTGCAGCACCCGAGTATTTTTGCACATGGCGTTGAATTAACCGATGAAGAAATTCAATTACTGGCACAATCGAATACCGTCATCGCACACAACCCAATCAGTAATTTGAAACTTGCTTCAGGTATTGCGCCAATTACAGAATTGCTGCAAGCAGGTGTCACGGTCGGCTTAGCAACCGATTCCGTCGCTTCCAATAATAGCTTGGACTTATTCGAAGAAGCGAAATGCGCTGCCCTCTTGCAAAAAATGCGCAGACAAGACGCACGCGCCTTTAACATTGAAACGGTTCTGCGCTTAATGACGATTGAAGGTGCCAAAGCTTTGCGTTTAGATAAACAGATTGGCAGTCTTGAAGTCGACAAGCAAGCTGACTTCTTAGTGATTAACCCACATGATAAGATACACCTACAACCGGTCAATCATATGCTATCTCATTTAGTTTATGCTGTGAGAGGTGGCGATGTCCAAGATGTTTATATCGGTGGCGAATGCGTTGTACGCCACGGTTCTGTACTGACACTCGATGAATCGGAAACACTTGCACGTGTGCAAGCGCTGAAGCTGACTTAAACACACAAACGCTATTACATTGCGTATGTGGATAAATCTCATTAGACAAAAACCGGTCGACTACCGCCTTTTGATAGCGGTAGCCGACCGGTTCATTTGTGTAATTCCCCTTATATGATCGATTGAAGAGAGTTTCCCGTCTGTTTCATGCTTGTACTATCCGAAAGAGTCTTCCAATTCAAACACTTCGTAATTGACAGGGTCGATGACTTTCACTAATTCAAACACCCCGTCTTCATACTCGAATTGCAAGATGCAACAATTGGAGAATCTTAAAGTCGGATAGCGCACTAATTCCAAACCGAGAAAGAATCCCCACATGGCGCCGCCATGACTGACAGCTAAGAAATGCCTGCCCGGCTCATTATCAAGAATTTGGCGCAAACATTGCTCCACTCGCTTACCCACTTCGCGAATATCTTCGCCTCCATAAGCAAGATAGACATCTTCGAACGAATTGGCGCCTTCACGACGATTGATATGCAAATACTCCGGTGCCCCTTCAAAGACGCCGAAACTCATTTCTTTCAAGGCTTTCAATCGCGTATAATCTGTTCGTCCGGTTACCAGTTCAACCGTATCACAAGCGCGTTCTTGAGTAGAACAATACAAACCGTCAAATTGTATGCCTTCCGTTTGAAAATACGCATAAGCACTTCGAGCTTGATTGATGCCTTCCGGCGTTAAGGGGGAATCACACCACCCTTGAATTCGTTTCTGTTGATTAAACAGTGTTTGTCCATGTCGCATTAAGTAAAGTGTTTTCTTCATTTGTAGCTCCCTTCTATATGAGTTGATAGTATTGAAATGCTTTGTAAATACCGTCAGCTTGTACCGCGGTTGTAACATAATCGGCGATAGCTTTCAGCGAATCTTTAGCGTTTCCCATCGCAACACCGATGGCACAATGTTGAAGCATGGTTGCATCGACATCGGCATCGCCAAAAGCGATCGTATCTTCAAGCGAAGCACCGACGTATTCCAGTAAAATATCAACCGCCTTCGCTTTGTGCACACCTTTTTGTCCGAAGTCGGCAAATTCAACTCGGTGTCCTGTGCCACCCCATAATCCGACCGCAAATTGTGGGAAATCTCGGACGGCTGCTTCATAATCTTCCATGCAATTCAAGCGGAAACTAATCTTATTCAAGTCATTTCGATACAGATTGGCATTATAAATCATGTGCGGGAATGCCGCTTGTACTTTCTGACGGTTTTCCGGTGTATTCTCCCCGTAAATGGTGGCGGCACTGTCAAGAAAGTATGCATTCGCATATAAGCCGCTATTGGCTTCCAAATAGTAGCCGAGCTTGCGTTGCTCCAGCCAATCAATCGCACATTTCGCATCATCTGCGCTGATGAATTGTTCGTGGATAGGCTGTCCTTGATATTCAATGTAAGAACCGTTGCCGCCGATATAGCCGTCCAGTCCAATTTCCCAAATGTAGGGGTAGATTTCCGCCTTGCTCCTGCCGGAACAGATAATTACCCGATGTCCGTTGGCGCGTGCTTGGCGAATGGCGGCTACCGCTGAATCAGGTAATGTCATATCGTAATCAATGAGCGTGCCGTCGATATCCAGAAAGATAAACTGCTGTTTCATTTGTTTCCTTCACCCCACACTTGCACCATTGGTGGCGATAACTTCTTTGTACCAGTCGAATGATTTTTTCTTAGAGCGTGCTAAAGTTCCGTTGCCGTCATTATCACGGTCAACATAAATGAAGCCGTAACGCTTCTTCATCTCGCCGGTGCTAGCCGATACTAAATCGATACAACCCCAGGTTGTATATCCCCATAATTCAACGCCGTCTTCATAAATGGCATCGCGCATTGCTTGAATATGCGCCGCCAAATAGGCAATGCGATAGTCATCGGCAACATATCCTTGAGCATCCGGGACATCGACGGCGCCCAGACCATTTTCCACGATGAACATCGGCTTTTGATAACGATCCCAAATCGTATTCAATGTAATACGCAAGCCTAATGGATCGATTTGCCAACCCCATTCGCTAGATGCTAAATAAGGATTCTTAATCGACGCAAACAAATTGCTGTCCGTCTGTTCATTTGCTTGCGGATCTCCGGATGCCACACGACTTGTGTAGTAAGAGAACGAGATGAAATCGACTGTATGTGCTTTAAGAAGCTGTAAATCTTCCTCAGTCATATCAAGCGTAATACCGAGTCGCTCCCAATGTTTCTTAGCGTAATTCGGGTATTCACCTCTTGCTTGCACATCGATGAAGAAATAATTCTCACGATCAGCTTGCATGCCTGCCCAAACATCACGCGGGTGACAAGTATAAGGGTAGAATTGCCCTGCCGCTAGCATACATCCAATCTTATTGTCAGGATCTATCTCGTGCGCCATCTTCGTTGCAATGGCACTTGCGACTAATTCGTGATGCGCCGCTTGATATTTCACTTGCTCCTCATTCTCGCCCGCTTCGAAACATAAACCTGCTCCCATAAACGGTGCGTGCAAAATAATATTAATCTCGTTGAACGTTAACCAGTACTTCACCAAGCCTTTATAACGAGTAAACAAGGTGCGACACAGTCTTTCATAGAATACTAACATCTTACGATTGCGCCACCCGCCATATGTTTCAATCAAGTGCATCGGGCAATCGAAATGTGTAATCGTCACAAGCGGTTCAATACCGTATTTGTGACATTCTTTGAACAGATTCTCGTAGAACTGCAATCCTTTCTCGTTCGGCTCTAATTCATCACCTTTCGGAAAGATACGACTCCAAGAAATCGATAAGCGGTATACTTTAAAGCCCATTTCGGCAAATAAAGCAATGTCTTCCTTGTAACGATGATACATATCGATTGCGCCTTTAGCCGGATAGAAGTAACCTGCCTCAAAGCGAAACATTTTCTTTCTGCCGGTAATAATGGCTAATCGGTCTTCGCCAATCGGTACCACGTCGACATTCGCTAAGCCGCGTCCGTCCGCATCATAAGCACCTTCACATTGGTTGGCGGCTGTAGCGCCTCCCCATAAGAAACCTTCCGGAAATTGCTTGGACATAGCCAAACCCCTTTCTTATTGCTTTTATTTATACTTGATTTTGTAAAATAAAACGATCGAAGCAAAGATTAGTGTCACAACATTCGCCATTATTAAGGGTGTATCTTGGACTTGTATACCGTGAACCAGCCATAAACAAACTCCCGACACAAACATGATGTACATTGGTAAGGAGATGCCTTGTGTGCATTTGGTCTTAATCACTTGTACCGCTTGCGGAATGAAACTGGCTGTCGTCAAACAGGCGGCTATCCATCCAATCATATTCTCACCTCTTTCATGTTTGCGCTTTTTCTTGTTCTTGTTGATATAATTTTTTGTCATAGGCGTTGATAAATGGATAATAGACAAGGAAAGCGGCAAAGGCACAGATGATTGCAACAACTGCTGCTTTCCAGTCGCCTGCAGTCCCGATAAAAGCACCGACACCAACCGGCGACGGCCAAGGCATTTGGGCAACAACCGGTTTAATCAACTGCAAGTTAATCGCAAAGTAAGCAATCGTTGCGGATACCATCGGCGCTAGGAAGAACGGAATTGCCATTGCCGGATTGTAAATCATCGGCAAACCGAAGATAATCGGTTCGTTAATATTGAAGATTGCCGGTGCAATTGCTGCTTTCCCCAAAACGCGCAACTGTTCTGATTTCGCCCAATAAGCGATGTATAAAGTTAAACCGAGTGTTGCGCCTGAACCACCCATTGTCACGAACATATTGGAGAACTCGCCGGCAAGCGGAATATGCGCACCTTGCGCGTTCAATGTCATATTCGCCAGAGTAATCGGTGTGATGATTGAAAAGATAATATTCGCTCCATGGATACCGACAATCCATAGTGCTTGTACTAAGAAGTAAATCACCATTAAACCTAACCAAGAATTTGTTAAGTTGCTGACGAAACCGAATGGAATGGCGACAACATTGAAGATGTCCGTATTAAACATGAGGAAGAATCCGTTAATTAGGATAACCGCAAACGCCACAACGAAAGCTGGAATTAAGGCTGTAAATCCTCGTGATACACCGAGTGGCACGGAGTCGGGCATTTTGACAACCCAACGTTTCACCACACATAGGCGATAGAGATGAACGGCTAATACCGCCATAATAATCGCCGTAAAGATACCGGATGTGCCTAAACGAACCAGTCCACTCCCGCCAACTGCCCAACCGGATACAATTGTTGTGCCTTCTTCCAAATTATGAAGCGGTGTTACGGCTCCCTCAGAGAAAACCAATTGCGGTAAGGTCATCAATAAGGCAAACATTGAGAGTAACGCCCCGTTAATCGGTGTTAAATCTAGACCTTCTTCCTCGGCATAAATCTTTGTCAATTCATAACCGATTACAATGTTGAAGTACAGTGCGAGTGTCCCCATCGAGGCATGAAATCCCAGCATATAGAGCGAGGTGATTTTGTTCACTGTGGCATCAAAGAAATCGGTCAAGAACGTGAACGTTAAAGGCAAGATATTGAATACTAGAAACATGGACCCGACAATCGTGAACGGTATACTTGCCATTCCGGCGGCAGTGATTGCTCGAACAACTTTATATTGTGCTAATTTGCCTAGCGGTTCCATGACTGTTTTTTCGAGAAATGTGAATAACTTATTCTGCTCTGACATAAATATCCCTCTTTTCTGATTAGTCTGTTGAATACATGTGTTGAAACTTCTGATAGAATGGGTCGACATTGCGTTCAATCTCAGCAATACGTCGCAAATTCAGCAGAATGATTCCCATTCCTATTACAAGCAATACACCCAGTGTAGCGCGCGTTTGCCAATGCGTTGTGAATAGTGGGAATAGCGTTTTGAAGAATGAACTTAAACAGATTGCACCCGAGATTATTTGCATGAACATTTGTAGTTTGAAGTAGTTTTTCGTGTAAGTTAAGTGACGAGAAGGCGCGCTATACAATGTCATTTGCTCATACGCTGCCGGAATAGCGGCTATCACCAAGATAATCGGAAGAATGGCAGACCAACTGCCCGATACAATATTTGCCAATGCCCAATTCAAATTCGCAAAGAAGAAGATTGCCAATGAATAACGCAATAGCAAGTAGCGAGTGTATAAGCCGGTTTTGATCATTTGCTGTTGTCTCAGCGCTTCAACTTGTTCCTTCATAACCATATACATTCTCCTATCCGACTTTCCGATAGAGGTATAACATTTCCAGTGCGACTTCACGCAAGGTCATGGTTGTCATTAAATGGTCTTGTGCGTGCACCATAATGATTTCCATTTGAATATCGACTCCATTTGCATATTGTTGCAGGAGTCCTGTTTGCGTTTGATGTGCTCTTACTAATGCGTCGTTAGCTGCTTCCAACTTTGCCTCTGCTTCTTGATATTCGCCGGAACGCATCTGCGCAAAGGCTTCGTGTACATTCGTACGGGCATCGCCACTATGCAAAATAAGTTCAAAGGCAACTTGTTGTAATTCTTCTTGATTCATTGCAATTCCTCCTCTTGTTGCTTGAATGAGGGCATTTCACTGCGATACTAGATGTTGTCCTCGACGAGTTGCGCCATTTTCTCAATGCCCATCGGAATTGGAATGTATGCTTGAGGCGGTATGCTGACAATCGGTTTATTGTACTCGGCAGCTGCCTTTGCTAAATTGTCAAAGTACATCTTCGTTTGCGGACTGACTAAATATAAGTCGAATACGTCTTCGCGAATCTTCTTAGTGCCTTCTGTGGCGGTGGTTGCGTCTATTTCGATGTCTAAGCCTTTATTTACCAGAAATTCTGTCGTCTTCTTTGCCATCATAGAAGATGACATGCCGGCTGCACAAATAATCAATGCACGTTTCATTTAAATTCCTCCTTACTTATGATAAATCTTCGCCATTGGTTGCGATGACCTGTTGATACCAATGGAATGACTTCTTCTTGCGACGCTCTAAAGTTCCGGAACCGTCATCATGCTTATCGACATAGATGAATCCATAGCGCTTACGTAATTCTCCTGTCCCGGCAGATACCAAATCAATGCAACCCCAAGGTGTATATCCGATTAAGGTAATGCCATCTTCGTCAACTGCTTTAATCATTTCAGCGATATGTGCACGTAAGTAAGCGATGCGGTAGTCGTCGTTGATGCTACCGTCTTCTTCCACTTGGTCGACGGCTCCCAGACCATTCTCGACGATGAACAATGGTAGACGGTAACGGTCTTCGAACCAATTCATCGCATAGCGTAAGCCGACCGGATCGATTTGCCAATCCCAATCGCTTGCTTCTAAATATTGGTTGCGGACTAATTGCGAATGCTCCTTATAATCATAGAAAGGATTCTCTTGCGCTTGACGAATCGTAAATGACATGTAATAACTAAAGCCGATGTAATCGACACAGCCGTCTTGCAAATCTTCCAAATCTTGCTGCGTAATGTCCAAGTGATAGCCTTTACGCTCCCAATATTTCAGTATATTTACCGGATATTCTCCGTGAACATGGACATCCGTAAAGTAATAACGCTTCTGCATAGCTTTTTCAGCCATCATGACATCATCAGGATGACAAGTTGCCGGATATACCGGACACATCGCAATCATGCAGCCGACTTGCATCTCGGCATTGATGTTGCGTGCAAGTTTGACAGCCCGAGCACTCGCTACTAATTCATAGTGCGCTGCTTGATACATAATAGGTTCTCGATTCTCGCCCGGTTGATAAATAATCCCCGAATTTGTAAACGGTGCAAAGTCTTCATGAAAGTTCGCTTGGTTGTTAATTTCATTAAATGTCATCCAATATTTCACTTTATGTTGATAGCGTTCGAAACAAACTTTAGCGAACCGCTCGAAGAATGTAATCATTTTGCGATTGCGCCAACCGCCGTATTCGCGAACCAAATGATACGGCATCTCGAAATGAGAGAGTGTCACAATTGGCTGAATGCCATATTTCAAACACTCATCGAACAAGTCATCATAGAATTGTAATCCCGCTTCATTCGGTTCCAACTCATCACCTTTCGGAAAAATACGCGTCCATGCGATTGACGTACGGAAACACTTGAATCCCAGTTCCGCAAGCAACTGAATATCTTCCTTATAGCGATGATAGAAATCAATCCCTTCGTGATTCGGGTAATATTTCCCTTCAACGACACCATCTGTAATCTCGCGCGGAACACCATGCCGTGCACCGGTCATCACATCAGCAACACTGACGCCTTTACCACCTTCTTGCCACCCTCCTTCTAATTGATGCGCTGCAACTGCTCCTCCCCACAGGAAATCATTGGGTAGTTTACTCATTTCTTCACCTCATTTTCTTTAAGATACTTCCATTGTAGAGCGCTTACACACAGTTGTGAATCGCTTGCTCTATTTAAGAAACAATGCTCTTAATTCGTAATTTGTTACATTTCACGTAACAGGTTACATCTCCATTTTTCCACCAAACAAAAAAAGCCCTGCCAAAAGCAAGGACTCAATCAAAGTATTGTGGTGTCATGCGGGCCAATTGCTCCAGAATGAATAAGCAAGGCGCATGTGTCGTGACATTCGTTGTGCCATTCGGAAGATATTCGACCGGTACGGAATAAGTGAGGACGTGATTCGACATGCGCGCCAAAGTTGAAATCGCACTTGAAGTCAAGGCAATCGTTGTCGCCCCTTGTTTGGAATATTCTTCTGCCAGTCGTATAATTTCCGTTGTTTCTCCCGACACGGATAACAGAACGACCGCAATATTCGGACACAATCCCTTAGGAATCGTCAACCAAGAATCATCAATATGATAAGATGATTTGCCGTAAACCATTAACCAACGTGCACCGTACTTTGCCAAGATGCCGGACGAACCAATCCCACAAAAAACGACTTGTTCTGCCTTCGCCAATACGCGCGCAACTGCTCCGAGTTGTTGATGAAACTGCTCGCTTGAAATTGAGCTGAAATATTCTTTCATCATCACCAAATGTTTCTCGCTACATGGCAGAGTGCTTTTGGTAAGTTCACGTTTAATATTGAGTTTCAATTCCGAATAGCCGTCGCAACCTACTTTCTGACAGAATCGCAGAACGGTTGACGTCGAAACATGCGCTTTATCGGCTAAATCACGAATTTTCATTTTGGGGATGCTTTCCATATTGGCGCAAACGTATTTATAGACTTCAAATTCTAACTCGTTTAAGGATTGTAGTTGTTCATGGGTAAACATGGTGGCACCTCTCAAGATTTTTTATTGTCAAATATGCCTAACGGATTGAGATGGTCTGTTGTACTGAATGTTTGTTGCTAATCATTATAGCATATTTAGGCGTGTTTCGCACTTGATAGACTTAATGACAATAGACACCTTCAATTGTCTGATATAGCGTCAATTTGTTGCTATCATCAAACAATTGAAGGTGTGAATCTGAATGTTTATACACATTGACATTAAACGATTGTGCGAATCTTGCAAATTTCAGTGGGTGGTCTACTAATACGGTTCTTCTTCCGATAACACCGTCTGAATTTGCAAACCTCTTATCCAATCATCGCTCAGTTGAATAGCACCTCTTTCATTTGTTGCTAAATAAGGAATCCCTTGTTGTTGCAATCGTTCGATTACTTCCGAATGCGGATGTCCGTAGCGGTTCTGATAGCCGGCCGAAATCAATGCCAGCTTAGGTTGGATATGCTCTATGAATTGTGTTGAGGTGCTGTGCTTACTACCATGGTGACCTGTCTTAAGGATATCTGCTTGCAACTCTGGATAGTGTTGCAATAAGACGGTTTCCGCATTGCTCGACAAATCGCCCATATTCAAGAGCGTTATATCACCGAATGTTATAAGTGCCACAATGGAAGTATCGTTGGAGCCATCCATTTCCGGTTGTGCTGATAAATCCGGTGCTGTGAACAATTGAATCGGCAAACTTGGATGTTGCATTCGACTGGTGAAAGGCATCTTCACGATTTGTGTATCAGCAGACAGAAAAGGAAGCATTTTTTGCCAGATGTCTGACCGGTGCGTGTAAGGTGTGATAATTAAAGTATCGATTGGTATGCTTTGAGCGAGTTGTGCCAAGTTGCCGATATGATCCATATCCGGATGTGTAATCACGATACCGGTTAGTTGTCGTACTCCTAGTGCCTTCAAAGCAGGGATAATTGTCCGTTTGGCGTATTTCGGGTCGGGAGCGGCATCTTTTTGTGTGAGATTCGGGCGTCCACCTGTGTCAAATAGCCAAGATTCTTGCGAGAAAGCAGGTTGGTACAAAAGCGCATCGCCCTGCCCTACATCAATGACAGTCAATTTAGCAACCGGATTTAAGTATGGCAAAACGACAATCAGTATGCCGTATCCGAATACAACAATGCCGAATGCACGCTTAGGATGCCGATGAATCCAATGTAACCAGCAACCGGCAACTATCATCAAGCCGACAAATGTCGTCCATGACAGATGTCCCACTGTAATAGGCTTGCCGTACTCTGTCATTATCAGAATCATTTGCCACATTTGCTCGAAGATATTGCTTATCTTGCTGAAAACATCGCTTGGCAACAGCCATAAACTAACGCTTGTTACCACGAATAGGGGGAATAACCACCGTTCAAACACCAATGCAAAAAATAAAACATACAACAGTTGCCAGCCATTCCATTCGTGACTTTGCTGCATGATGAGCGGCCAGGAGAATAACAAGCAAGTCGCTGTCAATTCTAAATGATTGCGCCACTTCGGTTTGGCAGGTGCGGTCTGTTGATAGAAATGAATTAAATAAGTCATCAAGAAACTTAATAGAAAACCGAGAGCGACACTCAATTGTGGTTGCCACACCAATAGCGCAATTCCTGTTAGCGCCAGGACATCGAGTTTGCTGAGAGGCACTTGATAATGGCGGGCGATTTTTGCCGTGTAAAGCGTGACGAGGACACGTACTACACCGATTGGAAAACGAACGAGCCAACTGTAAACAGCGAGCAGTACGAATAGCACCCAGCGACTCGTTTCAATCGTCATGCCGCTTCGCCTAAGCGCATCATCCAATAAACGGCGAATATAATGGACGTGAAATCCTGAAATCGCAAAAAAATGAGCAACTCCAAGCGTCACCAACTCCGGACGATACTCACGATACGCTAGAGAATCCAGGTTCCATAACAATTTATTATGTAAGCCAATCCAGTCGACAGACCGCAGCCTTAAGAAAGGTTGTAACCAAGTAATTCTGATATTTGCCAGAACGTCTGATGTTACGATTTGACTTTGAATCTCTTCGATTTCCAACTGCCAATCAATCCCTTGCATTGCTAAATAATGCGCGTAATCAAATACGTAGAAATTTCGTGCGGGTTCCGGTCGACTCATCTTGCCGTTTACTTGCCAGACTTGTGTTGCTGTCGGCAATTCTGCCATGGCTTCTCTCGGTAGTCGCCATTCCACTTGAAGACTCTTGCCTTCCAGTTGCAAATCGCCACGCCCTATCCACATGAATTCCGTCTCACGTATTTCCAGAGGATCTATCCGCACATGATACATTGTATGATTCTGTTCAAAAGAATACGTCCTGCTGTTTAGCTGTTCCTGATTCACTAACCAGAAACGCCCTATTAACAATACCGTTCCCAAAAATATCCCCCATAGAATCGCCCGCTGTCGTAAATAAACGATGCGTAACAACAATAAAGCTGCGAACAAGACACAACCTATGTTGGGTGTAAGTATTAGCCAGCTCAATGCTAATAGCCACAAAAAAATAAATGTCCAATGATATTGTAATGCTTTCATCAATGTCCCACCGTTATTAAAGGTGCTAATTGTTCATACGTTTTGCCACCAATACCTTTCACTTGTTGTAATTCTTCAATGCTTTGGAAAGAACCATTTTCGGTGCGGTAAGCAACAATAGCCTCTGCTTTGCTCGCTCCGATACCGGGTAAAGTTTGCAACTCACTGACATTTGCGGTGTTCAGATTGACCAAGCCAGTTCTTTCATTTGCAGTGTCGTTATGCGTCGGCATGATTATAACTTGACCTGATTCCGCCCATTCATCTTGCGTGTGGATATAAATTAACATCTGATCACTCAATAACTGCGCTTGATTGACTACGGATGTCTCCGCTTCCGGCAAAAAACCGCCCGCCAACTCAATCAAGTCAAACAAACGACTGCCACTCGGTAATGCATAGACATTCGGTTGCTTCACCGCACCTTTAATATCAACATAAATGATGTCAGGTTCCTTCTCCTTCGAGGAATCGCTTGACTCTACAAGAGAGAAACTGCTCATTTGCGACTCCACACTCGATAGCATAGCGAATGGTTGTTGCTTCACCGCAATACTGCGCCAAACGAGAAATAACAAGACGATACTCCCGAGCGCGCCAATAATAATTAACTTATACTGTTCGATAATTTTTTGCATAAGATAGCCTCCTTTATAAATAAGTACGCTACCTAACTAAAAAAACACGTTGCTAACATTAGCAACGTGATAACTTTATTGTTTGTAATCAAATTGATGATGAATAAGTCTGCGCCATCTTCTTTGACGATAATGATAGAATATGTAAGCAAATGCCACCACAAAAGGTGTTAACCAACCTGCTTCAATATCGATTATATCCGTATAATCTGTCTGTTGTTCAGCTGATTCCTGTACATGAATCAAATGATGCCATTTAGTGATGAGTTGTCCACTGCCGGCATCTAATAATTCTTGTTCTTCGCCATTGACATGAATGTTAATCCACTGCTTTCCCAAATAAATAACATTAAAGAGATACATTTTGACTAAATATTTACCATCCTTCCACGTACTAGGCAAAGGTGCCTCCACTGCCTTGAAGCGGATGAGCGGTTTAGTTACATAATGCAATGAGCGACTTTGCAAAACTTCGGCGAATAATCGTCTTGCTTCACAAGGAAAAGTTGATTGTATCGTTAATTTCATTGTGTTGCCCTCGTTAATTTGCGGATAATGTCAGCATGCGCCGGATATTGCGCCAACAACGCATTGCGTTCAAACAATTCAAAATCTGCGTATTCGAAACCCGGCGATACCATACAACTGACAAGCGCATACTCGCCATCTTCAATACTTGAACCGAAAATGGCTCCTTTCGGGACGATTGCTTGGAGTTGTGCACCATTTTGTAAGTCGGTGCCAAGTAGAATGGTCTTATATTCGCCATCAGGTAAGATCAGATGAATGGTTAAACTATCGCCGGCATGGAAATACCACACTTCATCCGATTGCAATCGATGAAAATGTGACGGATTCGTATCTTCCAATAGGAAATAGATACTTGTATAAAGCGCACGTAATTCACCCTTTGCATTTCGGACGGACTCATCTGCTTTCAATATTTGCCGATAATATCCACCTTCTACATGGGGCTGCAAACCTAAAGTTGCAATCCATTCTTGAGCTGTTCTCTTCATACATTTTCTCCTCTGCCAAAAAAGCTCTGCTCTCTTTTTGGAGAGAGCAAAGCTTGTGATTGAATATTAAACGTGAATTGGGTGTCCTAATGCCAATTCAGCAGCATCCATAACTGTTTCTGCCAATGATGGATGTGAGTGAATTGTCATCGCAATATCTTCTGCGTTCAAGCCGCCTTCTACTGCCAATGTCAATTCAGCAATCAAGTCTGAAGCATTTGCACCAGCTACTTGTGCACCAACGATGATGTTGTCTTCTTTAGTTGTTACCAAACGAACGAATCCGTCGGTAGCATTTAATGACAACGCACGTCCGTTACCAGCTAATGGGAATTTAGAAGCTTTCACATCTAAACCTGCTTCTTTTGCTTGTTCAACCGTGTAACCCACCGAAGATAATTCAGGGTCAGTGAAGCATACTGCTGGCATTGCGATGTAGTCTACTTCACTTGGTAAACCGCTAATTGCTTCTGCCGCAACTTTCGCTTCGTAACTTGCTTTATGCGCTAATGCCGCACCCGGAACTGCATCTCCGATCGCAAAAATATTTGGTTTGTTTGTGCGACCTTGCTTATCAACATTGATTAAGCCACGCTCACCAACGATAACGCCCGCTACTTCTAAACCACAGTTATCAGTGTTTGGACGGCGTCCTACTGTTACCAAGCAGTAGTCTGCTTCAATCTTGTGTTGTTTGCCACCTACTTCGTAAGTTACTTCAACACGGTCACCTTTTACTTCTGAGTTCAAAGCCATTGCATTCGTGATAATGTCTACGCCTTTTTTCGCGAATTCATTCTCAACTAATTTCACCATGTCTTTCTCAAATGTTGGAATAATTTGGTTTGAGCCTTCCAAGATTGTAATCTTTGTTCCGAAGTTTGCGAATGCTCCTGCTAATTCAGAACCGATGTACCCACCACCGATTACAACCATTTCTTTTGGAATTTCAGTTAAAGCTAATGCACCTGTTGAATCGATAACGCGCTTGCCGAATTTGAAACCTTTAATTTCGATTGGACGGCTTCCTGTAGCAACAATAGCATTATTGAATGAATATGTTTGCGCTGCATCTTCTGTTACAACACGTAGTGTGTGATCGTCTACGAAGAAAGCTTCTCCTTCGATAATTTCCACTTTATTTTTCTTCAATAACATGCGGATACCGCCTGTCAACTTCCCAACAACTTCTTTGTCTTTCCATTCTTGAGTACGTTTGAAGTCGATTGTGATGTCTTTAGTCATTACACCGAAGTGGTCGCCATGTTTAGCGTTGTGATAAGTGTGTCCTGCGCTAATCAACGCTTTAGAAGGAATACAACCTACGTTCAAGCATGTTCCGCCGATGTATTCTTTCTCAATGATGGCAACTTTTTGTCCTAATTGTGCTGCGCGGATAGCTGCTACATACCCACCAGGTCCTGAACCGATTACGACTGTATCGAGTTCAATTGCGAAATCTCCTACTACCATGTTCTATTCACCTTAACCTTCCATTAATAATAATTCTGGATCAGCTAATAAACGCTTCAATTCATTCATTGCGTTTTGAGCAGTTGCGCCGTCTACGATACGGTGGTCGAAACTCAATGATAATTTCAACATACGTCCGATTACGATTTCACCTTCAGCATTGACAACTGGTTGAACATTGATTGTTCCCATTCCCAAAATAGCTACTTCTGGATAGTTGATAATCGGCGTGAACCATTGTCCGCGAGCTGAACCGATGTTAGAAATTGTAATTGTTCCGTTCCCCATGTCAGCCGCAGTTAATTTACCGTCATGTGCTAAAGCTGCTTTTCCGTTAATTTCGTCAGCAATTTCAAACACACTCTTCATGTTTGCATCTTTCACGTTTGGTACAAATAAACCACGTTCAGTATCTGTTGCAATACCGATATTGTAGTAGTTTTTGAATACAATTTCTTGTGATGCATCATCAATAGACGCATTCAAGATTGGGAATTTCTTCACTGTTGATACCAATGCTTTTACAACGTACGGTAAGAATGTTAATTTCGTACCGCGAGCTGCTGCGATATCCTTGAATTTCTTACGGTGATCCCATAACGCTGATACTTCCACTTCATCAAACAATGTAACGTGTGGCGCAGTATGCTTAGAGTTAACCATTGCTTTAGAAATTGCTTTACGCATTGCTGATAATGGCTCACGTGTTTCTGCTTCTGCTTTTTGTGACACATATGGTTGAGCCGGTGCGGATGCCGCTACTTCTGCTACTGGAGCGGTTGCTGCTTCTGCCGGTGCTGCTACAGCTGGTGCTTCACCTGTGAAGTTCAAGATATCTTCAGCGGTTACACGTCCACCTTTACCTGAAGGTGTTACTTTGGTGATATCTACACCTTTTTCGCGCGCTAATTTACGAACAGATGGCATTGCCAATACGCGTACATTCGACGCCGGCGCTGATACTTCTGCCGCTGGTGCTGCTGGTGTAGCTGCCGGTGCTTCAGGTGCTGATGCTTCTGCCGGTGCTGCATCCCCTTCATCTTCATAGCCCGGTGCATCAATTTCAACTAATACATCACCCACGCGAGCAACAGTTCCTTCCGGAACTAAGATTTTTAATACTTTCCCTGTAACAGGAGATGGAATTTCTTCAACAGACTTGTCGTTTTGGATTTCTACCAATGTATCGTCTTCGTTAATTGTGTCGCCTTCTTTAACGTCCCATTTAACGATTTCGCCTTCTGCAATACCTTCACCGATATCAGGTAATCTAAATTTGAATGCCATGTAACATTCCTTCCTTTCCTTTTCCTTGTGCAAAAAATATACAGTATTCATACCGCATCAAACGTGTAGCAAATTTTTGCTACACGGTGATGATACGTTATTTACGATGTTAGAAGTTGTAAATTTCGCGTACTTTATCTTCGATGTCAGTAGCGTTTGGTAACCAGTCGTGCTCAGCTTGACCGAATGGGAAAATAGTATCCGGTGCTGCTACGAAACCAATAGGTGCTTCCAATGACAACACTGCACGTTCTGTGATTTCTGCCATTACACGCGCACCTACACCTGCTTGACGTTGCGCTTCTTGAACAACAACTACGCGGTTTGTTTTCTCAACTGTTGCGATAATCGCTTCAATATCCAATGGTTGTACTGTACGCAAGTCCAAGATTTCTACTGAAATGCCGTCTTTTTCTAACTTTTCAGCAGCTTTCATCGCTTCACGAACCATTGCGCCGTAAGTAATGATTGATACATCAGTACCTTCTTTTACAACGTTTGCTTTTCCTAAAGGAATTGTGTATTCAGCCTCCGGCACTTCCTCACGGAATGAACGGTATAACTTCATGTGCTCCAAGAACACAACCGGATCATTGTCACGAATTGCAGAAAGTAACAAACCTTTTGCATCGTATGGACCTGAAGGAATAACTACTTTCAAACCTGGTGATTGTGCCAATAAACCTTCTAAGTTATCGGCGTGTAATTCCGGTGTATGAACCCCACCACCGAACGGTGCGCGGAAAGTGATTGGCATATTACGTGTGCCGCCTAAACGGTAACGCGTACGAGCAGCTTGTGCTACTACTGAGTCCATTACTTCGAATACAAATCCTAAGAATTGGATTTCCGGAATTGGACGGAAGCCTTCTAATGCTAAACCGATTGCCATACCACCGATTCCTGATTCTGCCAAAGGAGTGTTGAAGACGCGATCTTCACCGAATTCAGCTTGTAAACCTTGAGTTGCACGGAATACGCCACCGTTCAAACCAACGTCCTCACCGAAAATTAAAGTACGATCGTCGTTACGTAATTCAATGGCTAACGCTTCTGTGATAGCCTCAATCATCGTTTTTTGAGCCATTATTATTTATTCTCCTTTGCTTCAAATTTATTGATTTGTTCTTGTGTGATGAAATCTGGTGTTTCATACATGTTTTTCAAGAAATCAGAAATCTTTTGTTTTGGTGCTTGGTCAGCAACTTTAATTGCTTCTTTGATTTCTTCTTTAGTGCGTTCGATTACTTCTTCTTCTTTTTCTTGTGACCATAGACCTTTTTTCTCTAAGAAGTTACGGTAACGAATTAATGGATCTTTTGCTCTCCATTCTTCTTGTACGCCTTCCGGTTGGTAACGAGTTGGGTCGTCCCCTGATAGTGTATGTGGTCCGAAGCGGTAGCACAATGTTTCAATCAATACCGGACCGTTTCCAGCGATTGCATATTCACGTGCTGCTTTAGTGACAGCATAAACTGCTAAGATATCCATACCGTCTACTACGATACCAGGAATTCCGGCTGCAACTGCTTTTTGAGCTAATGTTGGAGCTGCTGATTGTAATTCACGCGGTGTTGAAATTGCCCATCCGTTATTTTGGATGAAGAAGATTGCTGGTGCTTTGTATGCTCCGGCAAAGTTGATACCTTCGTAGAAGTCCCCTTGTGAAGAACCGCCGTCACCTGTCCATGTTACTGCAACAGCTTTCTTACCGTTCTTCTTAATTCCAACGGCCGCACCCATAGCTTGAATGTATTGTGCACCGATGATAATTTGTGGTGGATATGCGTTGAAATCTTCAGGATAGCTGTTTCCTTCAACGTGACCACGAGACCACAAGAATGCTTTGTGTAATGGTAAACCGTGTTTGATTAATTGTGGCACATCACGGTAACCAGGGAACAAGTAGTCTTCGCGTTCCAATGCTGCGACTGAACCTAATTGTGAAGCTTCTTGACCAAATGTTGGTGCGTAGAATCCTAAACGACCTTGACGGTTTAACGCTGTTGAGCGCTCATGTAAAATACGTGACCATACCATATCTTCCATTAACTGAACTAATTCTTCATCAGATAAATCTGGTAATAAGTTCTTGTTAACAACCTCTCCGTCAGGGTTAATGACTTGGACCATGCTGAAGTCAAAATTGTCTGGACGTAGTAAGTCTTCCATTTTAGCTTGTGCTTGCTTTTTTGCCATGCTTGTACACTTTCCTCTCTAAAATAAATACTCGAACAATATACAGCTAGTCAAACTGTATTATTATCCATTTGTACCCTACTAATTTACCACTCTCCTTGCCAAAATGCAAGGGAAACCGAATAAGAATCTGATTAAATCAAGCTTTTTCACTCTTTTGTGAATCCTTGAATTAGCGAGCCTTTTTGAAGTAGTTTTCACATGAATTCGTTTACTTTACATACTTTCAGTTGTTCTTATTGTCCTCATCTGTTGTGTCACAACTTTGAAACTGTATTATTTTCATTCTTTATTAAACGGGTTATTCTCTTATGTCTACATAGAAAAAGTGTTCACATCGTTAATTTGTGAACACTTTCCTTAGTTGGTTAAATGCGATTTTTGTTGCATCAACACTGTTTGATTTAATCAATTTACTGCTCTACTTCTAGTACCCAATGCCCTGCTCGAACTTCATTGAAGTTTTGCTTTTGCAATTGGAAATCCGCAGGTGGCATGTAAATGGAACGCTTGCGTGTTTTTTCATAATCCGGATCCGGTAATGGAATGGCAGAAAGTAAACTTTGTGTATAGGGGTGCAATGGGTTCGCATACAATTCATCAGATGTTGCCAATTCTACCAATTTTCCTCGATACATCATACCAATGCGGTCGCTGAAATATTTTACCATAGACAAATCATGCGCAATAAAAAGATATGTCAGCCCTCTATCCTGTTGTAGCTTCTCCAAAAGGTTAATGACTTGCGCTTGAATTGATACGTCCAGTGCCGAAATCGGTTCGTCACAGACAATGAACTTCGGCTCCACCGCCAGTGCGCGCGCGATTCCGATTCGTTGCCGTTGTCCACCTGAAAATTCATGCGGGTAACGGTCGCCGTGTTCGATATTTAATCCGACTGCATCCAGTAAGTCATTCACACGTTGCCGACGCTCTTGACGATTCGTCGCCAAGCCATGTACATCAATTCCCTCAGCAATAATGTCGCGCACTTTCATCCGTGGATTAAGCGAAGCATACGGATCTTGGAAAATCATCTGAACTTCTTTGTTGAATGCCAAACGTTCTTTCGTCGTTTGCCGGTCTTTGGCTGATTGCCCTTGAAAAATCACATCGCCCGATGTCGGTTGCAACAAATTCACAATCGCTCTGCCTATCGTCGACTTCCCGCTTCCCGATTCCCCGACCAAACCGAACGTTTCGCCCGGATAAATTTGAAAGCTCACATCATCGACCGCTCTCATTTCTCGAGCAGTACCGGCATTATAATATTGTTTCAAGTTTCTAACTTCAATCATGGGTTGCGTCATTTGCCGCACCTCCTCGTTGCTTTCTGACAAAATGCTCATGTCGCTCTACTATGTTGGCAGGCGGCGTTACCTTAGGCGCGTCCGGATGCAATAACCATGTTGCTGCATAATGATTATCCGAAACTTGAAACATCGGCGGCTGCTCTTGGAAATCAATCGCCAATGCATATTCATTACGGTAGGCAAAGGCGTCGCCTTTTGGCGGATTTAATAGATTAGGCGGCGTGCCGGGAATGGCATACAATTGTCCTTTAGATTCCGGTGTCGGCATAGCACTCAGCAACCCCCATGTATAAGGATGTTGCGGATTATAGTACACTTCATCGACATTGCCGATTTCTACAATTCTTCCCGCATACATAACCGCCACTCGATCCGCAACATTTGCCACTACGCCCAAATCATGTGTGATAAAAATAATCGCCATACCTTTTTGGCGTTGAATTTCTTGAAGCAGTTCAATAATTTGTGCTTGAACCGTCACATCCAGCGCCGTCGTCGGTTCATCCGCGATGAGAATTTCTGGATCTCCCGCTAATGCAATAGCAATGACAATCCGTTGCCGTTGCCCGCCGGAAAATTGATGGGGATAATCTTTTAGGCGTTCACTCGGATTGTGAATCCCGCATAAATGCAATAATTCCGTTGCTTCTCTTATCGCCTCTTGCTTCGTCATATTGCGGTGTTTCATCAATACTTCCATTATTTGACGTCCAATCGATAAGGTCGGATTCAACGATGTCATCGGATCTTGGAAAATCATTGCGATTTGCGACCCGCGAATCGTTTCCATTTCTCTTTGCGACTTCTTAATTAAATCCTCTCCCGCAAACAAAATCTCTCCATTATCGATGCTGGCATTTTTACTAAGTAGACGCATAATCGAACGAGTTGTCACTGTTTTGCCGGAACCTGATTCCCCGACAATCGCCAGTGTTTCGCCCTTCTTTAAGTCAAATGAAATGTCACGAATGGCGCGCACAGTCCCTGCAAAAGTAGCAAAACTTACTTCTAAATTACGCACGGATAATAATATATCTGTCATAAAGTCACCTACTCTTTCATTTTGGGATCGAAGGCATCGCGCAATCCATCAGCCAACAAATTAAATGCCAACATCAGAAGCGAAATCACCGCTGCCGGATACCACATCAAATGCGGATAAAATCTGAACACTTTGTAGCCGTCATTAATTAGAGTACCGAGAGAAGCAGCCGGAGCCGGAATTCCAATGCCGATAAAACTAAGAAACGCCTCAAAGAAAATTGCCGCCGGCAACGCAAACATAACTTGCACGATGATAATCCCTAACATATTCGGCAAAATATGCTTAAACATAATCTTGAATGGCGATTGCCCCAAAACCTGAGCCGCCAACACAAATTCTTGTTGTTTGATACGCAACGTTTGTGCGCGAACCACCCGCGACATAGAAATCCAGCTAGTTAAGGCAATGGTAATAATAATAGATACCAAGCCAGGTTTCAGAACTAACAACATCAAAATAACAATCACCAAGTTAGGAATACCGGATAAGATTTCCAATAGTCGCTGCATGAAAGTATCGACTTTGCCACCGAACCAACCGGATACCAAGCCGTAAATTACACCGAACACTAAATTGATAAATGCCGCCACAAAGGCAATAATCAAAGAAATGCGCGTTCCGTACAGAATTCTAGATAATAAATCGCGTCCTAACGCGTCAGTTCCTAGGTAATAATAAATGCCTTCCGGTACTTTTTTCTGCGCGTATTGGTCAATCAATTTGCCTGCCCGATTCGTTGCTTGCCCGTCGAACCAGCTGAATTGTTCCAAACCGGGAATTTTCGGCGGCAAATTTGCCCAATTCACATTTTGTTTAATCGGTGAATGTGGCGCGATTACCGGAGCCAAAATGGCTAACAAAATAAATATTGCCAGAATACTTAACGAGAAAAGTGCTGCCTTATTTTTCTTCAAGCGTCGCCAAGAATCTTGCAAAAAATTCAATGACGGTGTCTGGATTGCTTCACTTTCTCGCTGCGTGTCACGGTTCATTAATTGGAGGCCTTCTTTTTTGTCTGAAAGCGACTCGAGTAATCTCGCATTGTATGAAGATTGTTTCAATTGATTCATACTACTTACCTCCTTGTGTGACACGCATTCTAGGGTCGATAACGCCGTACAATAAATCAACGATGAGAATAATCACCATCAGAAATGTTGAGTACATGATGGTAATTCCCATAATCGTCGGGAAATCATTCACCAGTATCGACTTCGTAAATTGTTCCCCAATTCCCGGAATCGAAAAAATATTCTCAATAACTAACGAGCCGGTCATTAACGAGGCAGTCATCGGTCCTAAGATTGTTAACAGCGGGATAATCGCATTGCGCAACGCATGGCGCATAATAATATAAATTTGGCGGAAACCTTTGGCACGCGCCAATTCAATGTAATCACTATTTAATACCTCGATCATCTCTGTCCGGATAAAACGAGCCGAATCCGCCATCGGCGAAATGGATAAAGCAATTGTCGGCAACACCGTTGATAAGAAACCGTCTCGCCAGAACGCAATCGGAAACCAACTCAACGTAACCGCAAAAATAAATTGCAGAACAACCGCAAAGACAAAGTTTGGAACCGACCGCCCCGCAATCGCAAAAATCGAAGTGAAACTATCCACCCACGTATTTTGTTTAACTGCCGCAATCATCCCCAACATAGTTCCCATCACCGTTCCTAATAGCATTGCTTGTAGCCCCAACTGAATGGAAGGTCCTACTCGCTCCGCCAATAATGCCGTTACCGCCTTATTGTTGAACTGAAATGACACGCCCAAATCTCCTCGCAACACATTCAACATGTACTTCATATACTGAATGTAGATTGGTTGATTTAAGCCGTATTTTTCATTCAGGATTGCCAATTGAGCAGCAGTCAACTGATCCTCATCTGCAAAAGGCGTACCGGGCAAATACTTCATTAGAAAAAAAGTTAACGTAATAATAATAAATAAGGTCACTACCATATAAGCGATACGTTTTGCAATATAAAATAAGTATCCTCTCATTCCAATCCCCCTCAAATAAAATAACTACCTCATTATACAAAAAATCATATCACTTCTCTAGTAGATTGCTTAAATTCAATTCAAATAACTATTTGAGCGTCTAGCTAATTGCCAACGAAAGAGAAAACAACATTCAAGAATAGGACTCTTGAATGTTGTTTCAATCTCACCAGTGTTACATTTCTTCTTTACGTTTAAGTTGAATGAGCATACCACCTGCTAGAATAAAGATCGTACTGATAACAAATGGATGTACAGATACTTCTCCTGTATTCGGTAATGTTGCCACTTTGCCTGTCGGCATTTCTTTTGGTGTTTCAGGTTGTGGCTTCGGTTGCTCCGTAACTGGAGGTGTCGGTGTTTCAATCTCCTCCAAGGCTACTAAATCACTGCCGTAAATCGCATTGGTTACCCAACGGTAGAAGTGTAGAGAGTGCAATTTGTTGGTTGGATTTCCGGCATAGATGAACATTGGTTGATTGCCGTATTGACCATTAATCGCCATTACTTTATCTCCCATAGTTTCGTTACCCGGCCACCATCCGGCAATATAGTAATCCTGATTCGCAATACGCACTAACGGCTCGAAGCCGGCAGGTACGCCATCAATCCAGTTACCTGAATTGGAATAGAACAGACCATTCGCCAAGTATCCGCTCGTCAATGGATGTAAGTCGTTGATTACCGCTTTGAACAATCCTTCATAATTCGAACCGCGATTATTATGCGTCGCGTCAAAACCGGCAAGCACCCCTAATTTTTCCAATTTTTGCATTGCGCGACCGCCGAGAACAATCGTTGGTTTCTTGCCTAGGATAGACGCGTCGAATTCAACGCTCTCTAAGACGATGACATCTGCTTGTTCCGGTGTATCCACTAAATTGAAGCCCATTTCTTTCAAGGCATTGGTCACATTAGCAATAATCGGGAAGTCACCTGACCAACTGTAACGATGTGCCGGCGAATAAATGTTCAATGCTTTAAGTGGCATTCCGACCGGACGTTTATGAAGCGCTTCGCCATAAAGCGGATATTGTGGCAACAAATGATTGAATGTTGCGGCATCCATCACATAACCATCGTCGGTCAAGTAAACTTTGGCGCCATTCGCAATCGCTTGGTTCACAGCGCGAACAGCGGCAACGGATGTGTTCGCAACAATGTAATAAGGCGCAACTTGAGTAGAAGCCGAACGTGGCGCTTGTCGGTGCGTTACTTCACCTAATTTGCCATCGAACAATTTATCTGCGAATACAGGCGTTGATTTGAAACCGCGCATTGCCGGGAAGTTCATTACTAGTTCCGCATACATTGCGCTCCATTGCGATTCATTGGATCCCGGATATAGCACATGGTTTGCGTAACCGCGTTTTGCCTGTGCCATATCAATGACCAAGTCGCCCTTCTTATGCATGCCTACATCTTCCAGTAATTCTTTGACAATGACACCGTTGCGCTTGAAGTATTCAATCATATTGAACGCTTGCTCCATGTCATTGAACTTATCCAAAGTCATTGGTATCACATAATAATCCGGGAAAAACTTAGGATTGTTCCCTTTAACCCGACCGACAACCTTGCCGTCCGGTCCAACTAATTCCTTCTCAGCATCAGGGTGTTCTACCTTGTTGATACCGCGTGAATAGAATTGCAATCGCATCTTCATCAGTTCATCCGGGCGGGTTGTTAAGAAGTTTACACTTGCCAAGCTCGCAAAATAGCCCGCCTTATACGATTCTTGGTTAGATTCAGGAATTTCAACGGTATGTCCCAAAATACCGTGGTACACCGCATAAACGCCTGTATAACCTGAGAATGAATCGTCCCATCCATCCGCCCAATCAAGTTTCGGAATCAGATAGCTCGTGTATTTAGAGTTCGCTACACCCGCACGTCCCATTTCTTTAGCGTGCTCTACCATTAAGTTTGTTAACAAATCATACTCAAAGTTAGGATCATGTGGCGGTGTTGCCGGCTCAATCAAAAATTCTTCTACGAAACCGTGAATATCCAGTAAAGCAATCGGGTTCCATTTGTTGATTTGTGCGACAGTAGCACGCGTTTCCGGGTTTGCTTGGTATCCCGCATCTCGGTTCGGATCGATTCCATTTAATAGCGTACGCGTATTATTCACGTTTCCGTCAGGGTTTTCCGTGAAATTGAATAGCAGAATAAATTTCTCTAACAACTGCGGCACATTGAGCGTCACTTCTTTCGGCTGATCGTTCTCATCTGTCGTTTGATATTTAATTATATCTTTCGTTGCAAATTCTTTGAATAGACCGGATATAATGTCAATTCCCGGTTGCTCATCCGCATGTGTGTTATTAATGAGAATCGGTAATTGATAGTCCAGTTGATGTTTCTCCAAAAGTTTCAACAATTCATCCGGCTGCGTTAACATCACGGGCGCAAACTCTTGTAAATAGCGATCGATTACCGCTTGATTCTTGGCGATAATCCCCATTTTGATATCGCGGTTCTCGGCACTCTTGCCAATGGTTTCAATGTCTACAAGACGATTAGCTGCTGCATTGGCTTTACTATGTTCGATATCTGCTAATAACTCGTCGTGTGTTTGGAAGCTTTCGTAAGGACGCAAATTGAGCTTTCTGGTGAGTGTTGTTGTGCCGTCCGAGCTCACACCTTTCAACTCATATTCTTTCATATAGTGACGATAACGGCGACGAATCATCGGAGAGCGTTTGCTCAAATCCGGACCAAATAGTGCCTTCACATTTGTGTCCAAAGTGTAAGTACCGTCTGAATTGAGATGAGATGTGAAAGTGATAAATGGATCCCCTGTTAAATCACCGCTAGTCATATCAAATATTTTCCATTCGGCGAGAGGTTTGCCATCTAATGTCCATGTATAAGTTGCTGGGTCTTGATTGCTGGTTATCGTGTCAGAGAGTGTTGCTTCTTCAGACATATACACTGTTTTGTCTTCAAGCTGAACAGGAGCCATGTGTACTTCTGCCAACACCGAAGCTTCTACATTGGTCTCTGCTACCGGCTGCATTATCTCTGCGTTCTCCGACTGTTCTTCCGACTTTGCAACTTCTTCGTTAGTCGGCATCTCTGCTTCCGGTTGCTCCGCTTCAACGACCGGTTGTTCAACCTGCACTTCCTCTACCGGTGGCGCTAATGTTTCCTCGGCGAAGACCGAAGGATAATGCGCCATAATAGACACAAGCGTTACCGTCGATAACCCTAATAGCATTTGTGCGATTCTTCTTTTGCGATTGCGACACAACATTTTGAACTCCCCCTTGTTATATTTTGAGTCAAACATATTATATCACTACGTCAAGATTGATAATGACGATTTCCTCGCATTATAAATGCGTATTCTTTATCAGAATTTGACAAAAAAATAAAGCTACTGCCCTCTGTTTAGCACAGAAAACAAGTAGCTTCTTATGATTATTATAGGGTTTCTAAAAACTAAAGTAAACCATTCCTGCCGCAGGACAGCCTCTCTAAAAAATAAAGTAAACCATTCCTGCCGCAGGACAGGCTCTCTAAAAATTAAAGTAAACCATTCTCGCCGCAGGACAGGCTTTCTAAAAACTAAAGTAAACCATTCCTGCCGCAGGACAGGCTCTCTAAAAATTAAAGTAAGCCATTCCTGCCGCAGGACGGGGGTTCTAAAATTTAAAGTAAGTCATTCCTGCCGCAGGACAGGATCTCTAAAAATTAAAGTAAACCATTCTCGCCGCAGGACGAGGGTTCTAAAAACTAAAGTAAACCATTCCTGCCGCAGGACAGGCTTTCTAAAAATTAAAGTAAACCATTCTCGCAGTGAGAAAGTATTGCTAAATCTTCTGTTGCATACGATACATTTCGGCGTAACGCCCATTTTGCGCTAATAATTCTGCGTGTGTGCCACGTTCCACAATTTCACCTTCGTGCAATACCAATATTTGGTCTGCATTCTGAATCGTAGACAAACGGTGCGCAATAATAAAGGTTGTGCGCCCTTCTTTCACGACATTCATGGCATTCTGGATGATTTCCTCTGTTTCCGTGTCAATATGCGAAGTGGCTTCGTCAAGAATCAGAATTTTCGGATTGGAAGCTAATGTCCGCGCAAAGGCGATTAACTGACGTTCCCCACTCGAAAAAGCGTTCCCTTTCTCCACGACAGGTTCGTGAATTCCTTTTTCTAAACGGCGAATCATATCATGCGCTCCAACCTTGTTCAAGGCATCCAGAATTTCTTCCTCCGAAATGTCCGCATTATCCATCGCCACATTGGACGCAATCGTGCCGGTAAACAAATAAGGATCTTGCAACACAATGCCCATGTCACTGCGAACACTTTCACGGTTACAGTCGCCAATATTTTGCCCGTCAATGAGAATTTGCCCTGCTTGCGGGTCATAGAAACGGAACAATAAGTTCATAATGGAACTCTTACCGGAACCCGTATGACCGACCAAAGCAACCGTTTCACCCTTATTCGCAAAAATATTAATATCTTTCAAAACAAGCGTCTCCGGCAAATAGCCGAAAGAAACATTGCGAAATTCCACGACGCCTTCTGTCATTTGCAACGGTTGATCACTATCCGTTTCTATCTCGGCATCTAATAATTCCAGCACGCGTCTACCTGTCGTCAGTGTACGTTGGAGACTCGGTAATAAACGAACCAGCATCCCTAAACTATTGAATAAACGCTCTGTATAATTGACATACGCAAAGATTAAACCTGCTGTTAAGCCGGTCGCTCCGCCAATCACTTGATAACCGACAATCCCCAGTATCGCTGTGATAAGCGTTCGCTTCATCACTTCTACCAAATTCCACGAAATCGTCGATTCGACATGAATCATTCGTAAATCCGCATCAAGCATACGTTGTGCCACGGATTCAAATTCCGCCAGTGCGCGTTCTTCCTGTCCGAACAACTGAATAATCGTGCTGCCGTTCATCGCCTCGTTCACTTGCGTATTGATTTCGCTTTGCGCTTCGTAAAAAATCGGCATCTGCTCTTGCGTACGGCGACTATAAATACGTTGCCATAAGAAATAAATCGGCACGAGAAGCAACAGGAATACCCCTAACCAACGATTGAGGTAAATCAGAATGCCATAGATGAAAACAACCGGCAACAAATTAAGCAACACTTGCGTCACCAAATTCCCATAGAACTGGCTTCTTAATGTTTCCGTATCATTGACAATTCGGGCAGATATTTTGCCGGCGGGCTTATCATCAAAGTAAGAAATCGGCAAATTCTGCATCGTGTCGTACGCTGTATTACGTAAATGCTCCGCCACTCTATTGGCACAATACATCAGCATCCGCATGGCAACATAAGCAACCAAACTTGCAACCAGAATCACAGCGAAATAAATTGCCAACAACATCAACAAGCGTCCCATATCGAGTGCTTGCCCCTGATTCACACCTGTTAAAAGATTGTCAATGATGTATTTAATGATTAAAGGGGCTAACTGAATGGCGCCACTCGAGGCAATCATCATTATTAAGCCGAAGGCGAATAGCGGACCGACAATTTTTAAGTATTTAAGTAATCTGATTGTAATGGTCATGCGGATTCTCCTTCCAATTGTTGACGTTCATGTTGTTCATAGTACCAACCTTTTTGCGCTAGTAATTGCGCAGGTGTACCCTCTTCAATAATCCTACCTTCGTCCAAAACAATGACCCAATCGGCATGATTCACTGCGGATAAGCGGTGAGTCACGATGATGTTTGTCTTGCCTTGGCGCAATGCTTGGATGTTCTCAATGATAATACGTTCCGTTCGCGCATCTACTGCTGATAACGAATCATCCAAGATAAGGACATTCGGGTCTTTAATAAAGGCGCGGGCAATCGAAATACGTTGCTTTTGACCGCCTGAAATGGATACGCCTTTCTCGCCGACGAGCGTCTCATAGCCTTCGGACATTCGTTCTAAATCTTGCGTAAATGAAGCGGCTGCCACAGAATAATCGATTTCTTTGCGACTGGCATTCGCTTTGCCGACTTCAATATTCGCTTGTACCGTCCGTGAGAAAAGAATATGTTCTTGCGGCACATAACCAATTTGCGCTTCCACGCTACTACGTTGATAATCCGTAACCGGTTGCCCATTGATGAGTAAATTGCCGCTTCCGACCGGATATTGTCGCAATAATTGGCGTACAAGTGTCGTTTTTCCGCTTCCTGTTTTACCGACAATTCCCAAGGTTTTCCCTTTTTCCAGGCGAATGTTAATTTGTTTGAGAACATTTTGCTCACTGTTGGCGTATTTGAAATCATAATTCTTAAATTCAATGACTTCCGGCTGATCCAAAATCAGTTCGCCGTCTTCTTCCATATCATCACTCGTTGATAATAGTTCGGATATTTTGCCGAAAGCGACTTTGCTGGCTTGATAAACGAGGATGAAATCAGACAGTACCCACATCGGTTCCATCAACATGAGGGTGTACATTTGTAAAGCGACGACTTTCCCTAATGTTAAATTCCCTTGTTGCATATAATAACCGCCAACACCTAAGACGATGATTGTACTAATTGCCAGCATTGTGTTGGCAATTCGTCCGTAAATAGCACCGTACTTCATAATCGCATTGGCTTTCGTTGCCAATTCACTCGTACGTTTACGGAAACGTGAGGCGCCGAGTTCTTTTTTACCATAAGCACGCGTCACGCGGATGCCTTCGACTACTTCCAATACTTCATTACTCAAACTCGCCACTGCTTCGCGCGATTCTTCCATTGCTTTTTCTTGCCATTTTCCCACGTAAAAAACAATAACGCCCAAAATGATAATCGGCAACATTGCCATTAACGAAATCTCAATCGAAATCGTGAACATCGCCGGAACCACAAACAAGATAGTTCCCAAACCAAACAATAAACTCATGGAGCCGTAACCCAATAACTCGGATACATCATTGATATCGTTAGTGAAGCGCGTCATCATATCACCTGAACGAAACTTCTCATAGAACGGCACACGCATTCGAATCAGCTTATTGAACAAACGCATCCGCAATTCGAACTTGAAGCGCGCAGACGAACTATATAAATACTTAATCCAAATATATTCCGTAATGTAAAAAAGTATCGTCGTGACAATCAATAACAATAGTTGTTCATTGAGTAACTGTACTGTCAAGTGTTGCATAGCGATTGCATCAATCACTCTCTGCGTCACCATCGTCGGTATAATCGTCAAACTGTAATCAACCATCAGCGCAATAAAGACGAGTAAGTAGAGCCACTTATGTCGCTTAATATATTGCATTAACTCTTGTATCATAAATTCCTCCTAGAATGAAATCCTTCCCTACTACATACAAAAAGCCCACAAAGACAGGCATACACCTTCTCTTTGTGGGCATAATTACACAAATAAATGCTACAATTACCTATTGTATATAGCGGAAAGGAGTATGAATTATTCTTTTGTTTGTAATTGATACGATTACGTTGTTCATCGTTCATTCTCCTTTCTCTTTTCATTTAATTACTAACAGTTGCCATTCTAGCATATTTTTATAGATATTACTAGAGGATTTTATTCTTTTTAGTGAAAATATTTTTTATTTAATAATTTAATTGTCATTACTTCTCCTATCCAAAAAAGAAGCCGGGAATTATCCCGGCTTATTTGAGTGCGTTCAGTCAATTAGTTGACTTATTTGTGACGTTTTTTGGTGTAGATAACGTATCCTGCAACACCCGCTAAGATGAGGGCGCCAATGAGTGTGGTGCCGAATGGGAAGTCTTCACCGGTTTTCGGTAAAGTGTCTTTCTCTTTCTTAGGTGTTGGGGTGTGCGAGTTTGTAATGGTTGTTTGGGTAGTGCTGTCCGCTTTGTAAGTGACGTTGTAGCCTTTCGGTACGTCTACTTCTTTCACTTCGTATGTCAGTTCTTTACCTGATGCGAACTTCGGTAAATCGGTAAAGGTGTGGCTCCACTTGTTCGCGGCATTTAATTCTATCGGCGAACCTTCGGCTTTGCCTGCGACATACAATTGGACTTTGATGGATTGTGGACGTATTTTGTCTGCATCGTTGCCGTCTTCCCAACGTTTCACAACGGTGAATGATGTGGTTTCAGGCGTGTAGCGGTTGGTAATGTTGGTGCCTTCAACGATGGCGGTGTAATCTTCCGGTACGTTGATTTCTTTCACCGTGTACGTAATCATTTTACCTGCTTTGTATTTCGGCAAGTTTGTGAAGTTGTAGCTCCAGTTGGCGGTTTCTGTCACGACTTTCGTGTCGACTTGTTTGTTGTCCGCCAGTAACGCAACTTCGATTGTTGTTGGGCGTTTGCCGTCTTGGTTGTCGGCGTCATCCCATGTTTTCTTGCCGGATACTTCGGTGACTTCCGGTGTGTGGCTGTTCGTAATGCGTGTTGTACGTGTTGTTGCATCATGCGTTACTTTGGTGGTGTAACCGTCATGTTTGCTGATTTCTTTGACTTCGTACTTAATTTCCACACCGTTGTTGTACTTCGGTAAGTTCGTCCATTGATGTGTCCACTTGTTCGCAGCTGTGAGGTCTTTTTGTTCTACTTCTTTGCCGTCGGCTACAAGTGCAACTGTGACTTTCTCCGGTC
>JAMXJH010000012.1 GCA_026131555.1 Aerococcaceae bacterium NML190073
ACAAATGGTATACTATGAGTATAAAAATAAGAAAGGAGGAATAGTAATGAAGATGAAGAAATTAATGAGAATGTTGCTACTTGTTTCTTTAGTCGGTGGAGCAGTGATAACAAATTCTTCTGCTGTCAGATTCAGTGGCGACGGCAGACCACCAATTGTGATGAACTCGCTCTAAATTGCAGGCAATTATGTTATGAAGTGGATATTTATTGACCGTATAATCAATAATCTTGTTATTATATATAACTAATTGTTAAGGCAATGACGTTTTATTAGATTGTTTGTGTCTAATAAAGAGGTTCAATATTTTGGGTGTTGATGGCTATTTAGTCATCGACACCTTTTTTGTTAGGAATGATAAGTTTATTTTAAATATGTCAAATTATCTTTTAGTTAACCGTTAAATTATATTAGTATTTTTTGCAAGGGAAGGGGTTAATTTTTAGCGATGAATTTCGGCTATATAAAATGTAAGCGATTTACAGAAAGGAGCGCTCAATTTGGATAAAGAACATCTAGATTTTTCTGATATTTTGTTTACGGAATTGATGGCTGCATCTGTCAATGAGGAGGAAATTTCTTCGGAAGATATCGAGATAACTAAACGCTATTTGTTTTTGATAAAGCGAAGAATAGAAACAGGAGGACGGATTTCATGCGGAAATGGCATGCAATGAAGGGAAAAGAGGAGCTAAGGGAAGATATAGCGACCATGAATATTTGTACAGAAGATTGTTATTTCGATCATTATTTGGATTGGACCAGACATATTACGGACGAATTGTTATTGAATCACTTGATTCAATTACCAGTCAATCAACAAAAAATATTGTGGGGCGTGTATGTTTGTAAGGATACGCAGAAACATTTGTCTGAACAATTATCCATTTCACCGGTGGCTGTGCATAAAACGATGCAGCGCGCCTTGAAGCAGTTAAGGAAGGGATTACAGTGAAAGTCAATTATTCCAAATTAATTCTAGCTTTGAAATATGAAGATTATCACTCGTTAGTCGAAGAGTTGCATCCTTTGTTGCTTAAAAATGTGAGAGGTTTTCCTCGTGACATGCAGAAAGATATTTTGCAAGAATACGCTATTATCTGTATTCAATTGGCAAAATCCATCTTACAAGAATCTAAATCAGAAAGGGGACATAAATGATTGGAAGATATCGTGAATTTAATTGGGAACTTCGGCTTTCCCATCGCATTAGTCTTTTACTTCTTATTGCGCTTTGAAAAGAAGATTGATGAGTTGTCGAATACGTTACAATCTTTAACAAATCACATGCAGTATACATTGTCAAAATAGAAAATAGTAAACTTTAGGAGGACAACATATGGTAAATAGCAACATGAAAATATCTACGAAAGGTATTAGCCTAGTAAGGGAGTTTGAAGGATTAAGACTCAGTGCTTATCGTGATCCTGTGGGGATTTGGACGATAGGCTACGGACATACGAAAGGCGTACATCCAGGGATGACTATAACGGAAGAGCAGGCAAATCATTTTTTGAATGAAGACTTAAAAAAGCATGCGTCAGGGATTTTTAGGTATATTAAAGTTAAGCTTAACCAGAATCAGTTTGATGCATTAGTGAGTTTTCATTTTAATTTGGGTGCAAATATTTTACAAGGCTCTACCTTATTAACTTATATCAATAATCAGCAATGGCAAGCTGCAGCAGAAGAAATGAAATTATATAATAGAGCGGGTGGACAAGTGTTAGCAGGATTGCGACGCCGTCGTCAAGCTGAAGCAGAGCTGTTTTTATCGCAAACACCTGTACGCACGTCGCCAGTTAAATCACGGCAACAATATTATACGGTTGTTTCTGGAGATTCTTTGTGGCGCATCGCCCAATTACATCGCATAACAGTTGATGAACTTGTTCAATTAAATGGATTCTCTTCATCTAACGTTGTCATTCACCCAGGGCAAAAGTTGATTGTGAAAAAAGGAAGCTCTGCTGGGCAATCCTCTACGCCGGAGAAAGTAACGACTCCATCTCCATCAAAAATTGACAAAATGATTAAATGGTTTCGCGATCGAATTGGTGTGACAGGCTATTCTCAAGATTTGACTTTACGCCAAGGACCACACTATTACGATTGTTCATCAGCGGTTTATGCTGCATTGATTGAAGCCGGTTTTTTACCGAAAGGGACATGGCTTGGAGGAACATCCGATTTGTATCGCTTGGAGGGAAATTTGTTCAGCAGAATTACCCGTTCGGAAGCTAAAAGAGGCGATATTTTCATCGTCGGAGATCACCCCGGTACACATACAGGAGTTTTTGTAAGTAATACGCATATTGTGCATAGTGTCAATAGATAGCGTTTGACTATAAAAACGATTAAAAATGTTGATTTAATAGTATTCTCATTTTCTTTCCACTTGAAATTGATAGGTTAAGGGGCAAAAAAGGGGCAAAGCGTTAAAAATTTACACTAATCGAATCCACCGCCTGCTGTAAATTGCGCTTCACTTTCTTACTGAAATGCTTATAGACTTGCTCAATCATTCTTGTATTAGAGTGCCCGACTTGCTCGGCTATCAGGTTAAACGGAACATTGTTTTCAATCATCAAGGTTATAAACGTGTGGCGGAAATAGTGCGTTGTGATTGTTTTGTTATTGATTGGAAACTTTTTCAGAACAGAGTTTATGTTTGAAAAATAATATATTTTTCCAGAGTGTGTTTTAAACAACAATGTATTGTTCGGGTGTATGTTTTTATAGAGCATGTTTTTCGACAAAGAGCATCGTATCTGCTCCTTGATGATTTCCACCGCCTCATCGTTTATGTATATAGTACGTGTTTTACCGTTTTTTGGTGTTGTGAACGATTTTTCACGGTGTATATATATCCGCTCGATTAAGATAGTCTTTTTTTCTAGGTCAATATGCTTTTCAAAATCAAGTGACAGCATTTCCATGATACGCATTCCGGTAAGTGTTTGTAGCTTGCACATGCGGGCGATTTCGTATTGGCGTGATTCGTGTAGCTTGTCTAGTAGTTGCTTCATCTCGTCATGCTCTAAGTATTTATCTTCGTTTCTTTTTGAAAGGTTGATACGTTCTACATGCAAATCTTTCGAGAAGTCTTTTGCAAAATAGCCGTATTTTGCGCCAAATGTAACAACTGAACTTAATAATCCTTTATAACCCTGAACGGTCGTATGCGCTCTGCCTTTCTCGGTGATTGATAGCAGAAATTTGTTGATGATTATAGCGTTAATTTTATCGGTTCGGTAGTCACCGAGCGCTTTCTTAACGGCTAACGCTTGAGATTTCCTTGTTTTAATCGTATTGCCTTTGATTTTTTTAGCATAGATTAGATACCACTTATCTATCAACTCGCTAAATGTGATGACCTTGATAGCGATTTTGTGCTTGCTTTGCGCTTTGTCTATCTTCTCTTGCAACGCCAATGTCATCTCTTTTATGGCGCTAGCATTGCGTTTCGTGTGCGTGATTGAAACACGCTTGACTTGACCTGTCACCTCGTCGGTGTAGCGCTCAACGTATTTATATTTGCCGTTTGGCAGTTCTTCTATCCACATAGTGCTGATGCCTCCTACTCGAATTCTAGTTCACCTATCATATCGGACAGGTTGTCGATTAGTTCGATTTCCTCAATCTTGTTGCGCCACGCTATCTCACTCTTGCGTGAGTTTGTTGATAGGGCGCTCGCTACTTTTGCGTGGATTGCTTCGATAAATTGTTCGAGCATTCTCTCTGCTGACTTTTGCACTTTCTTTTCCGACCATCGCTTACTGACACTTCTAGCTTTGTTTTTCTCCTGCTGGAAGTTCAACGCTTTATCTAAGAACGATTTGCAGATGTTTGGTGCGTGCGTATTTAAGTATGCTTGTAAGTCTTTTTTATTCATGTCGATTCTCCTCTTTGTCTTTATTAGAACATATGTTCTTTTGTCGGTTAAAAAGAATAGCCCCGAAAGGCTGATTCTTTACTTGCTAAGCTGTTATTTAGGCGTTAAAACAAATCCCATATCCTCAACCGTCCCGCCGTTTTCTTTTGCTAATTTTTCAAAGTTTTCTCTAGCTTGTTCGTTGGCAGGGTTTAATGTCAAGATGATATTTTTCCCGTCCTTTTTGACTTTGAAAGATAAATCCGCTTTTTCGTTTTCCGGACCAGAAATAGTTAAATTCAAAATATCGCCTTCCAAAGAGTAAACAGCAGATTGTTTGAGTAAACTTTCGGTATAGTTTTTGAGTACTCCTTTTGAAAGCGGATTTTGTGCTAGTTCGGGATTTTCTTCAACAGCTAGTTGATAGATACCCTCAAAGTCTATGTCTATATCTACTCTGTTTTCATAAAACTTCAATCCAATATCTGCATTCCCTTTAATTTTCTCTGTATTTGTCATCCACTCATTACGCTGTAAGTCTTGAACAGAAACAGCATTTGAGCCACAGGCGGTCATAAAAAAGATTGCTATAAGTGACAAAATAATTTTCTTCATATAATAAATCTCTCCATTTCTTCCGGTATGCCACGCTCACGCATGATGTCGTACTTTGTTGTGCCTTCTTCGATACAGAATCCGTATGCTAATAATTTCGTTGCGAATTCGTTTGCTTCACGCTCTTTGCGTGATTTTGCGTTCTTAGCGTGATGATAGAAAGCGACGGTATCTTCGTGTTCGATTGCGTGGTAAATTTCATGTGCGACAATAAAATCTTTATGTATATCATTTGTAATGCGTTCATCAAGTACGATGAGTTTGTAACCCAAGACGTTTGAGTAAACAGCGTCGATGTTTTCAAAAAGGGCGTACTCAATCGAGATGTTGTTCATATCTGCTATCTCGTACGGATTGTTCGTTCCGCATGTACTGATGACCGTTTCCAAAACTTCATCAACTCTGTTTATTTTGTGTCAACTCCTTTCTTCTCTAAGAACGCCTTAACAACACCTTCGAGAACGGCTAAATCGTGTTCGCTAATTTCCTCGCCGTTATAGGTCATAGCTTGGTTGCGGAGTAGTTCTTTCAAGTCTATCTTTTTGCTGGATTTGACATCAAGCAAACTATCAACTGACACATTGAAAAATTTTGCTAACTCTTGCGCAACTTTGATGTCGGGAGTTCTAGTTTCGTTTTCATACGCTGAAATGGTTGCGTTTGTAAGACCTAAAATCTCGCCCAACTCGGACTGATTTAATCTTCTTTCAGTTCTCAACTGCTTTAATCGTGTTCCAAAACTCATAATATCCCCTTCCTAAACTCTACTCATTCATTATACTTTAAGTAGATTATACACCCAGAGTAGAATTTTTCAAACAAAATTAGCAAAATTATAAAAAAACACTTTACAATCTACTTAAAGTAGATTATACTATAAGTATAAGTTTTAGGAGGTGTTAAAATGGAGCGAAAAAAATTAAAAGAAGCAAGAATTAAAAAAGGCTTGCTTCAAAGTCAAGTAGCAGAAAAAGCACAAATATCTCTTTCCCACTATTCGGCAATTGAAAGAGGATTTAGGAATCCGGCTTACGGTGTAATGGTGAGAATAGCGAATGTTTTCGGAGTAAAACCTGATTATTTTTTTTACTCAAAGAATCAACATAAAGTAGAAAATAAAGGATAAAAATCGTCTTAAAGTAAAATTATTTAGGATAGAAACGAACTATTGGGAAATTCCCAAAAGTTGAGAGGAGGCTCAAATATGCAACTTAATTTTTTAAAAATCCACCACAGCGTGCCACTTGTTGGCTATCCAAAAGATTGCGGTGATTTGGTGAGTAAATCAGAACGGAGTATGACGGACATTCTTAAACGTTTTAGAGCGTTCGTCAAGAAACGACCGAACTACTTTAGAAAGCTGGCATTGCAACCTGTCATTGAAGATGACGGTGCGAAAACGCAATATAACTTGATTTGCTTCTATCACTACTACTGCAACCGCAAGTTACTAGACGCAGGAAGTCGGAGCATTAAGCTGGAGGACGAACTCGAGGGGTTGATATTACAATTCTCAATCGCATCACAGCGATTGATTAAGGAAGAAAAAAAGGAGGTGGCATAGATGGAAAGGGACCCGTTCGATTATTTCGTGTCGTTCCTAAGTGGCGTGTTGGGTACGGTAATTGTCGCAATGTGCGTGATTATCTATTTTCAAACGCAACGTGTAGACGCTTTGTTAAGACAGTCAAGAGTTGACGCAGTGGAAACAGAGCAGATGATATATCAAACAGGGCGTCAGATTGAAGCTTACGACATTTGGAAAAAACAGCAGGCATTGAAAGGTGGTGAATAACATGAGATTTAACAAGCTAGATGAAGTTACGCAAGAACTTCTAATCGACAAGACGATTCGAGAGTTCGAGGAAATGGGCAGAACGGTTGAACGTGAGTTCGCTGTCATGTTGCTAAGTCGAAAAAGATTTTATGAAGACGGGAGGGTTATGTAGATGACACGAGAGCCTATGGCATTTCCACGTTGGTTGCTAGTCAAGTATGACTTGACAACTGACGAATTTAAGAAGCTGGAAACGCAGAAGCAAGAAGAATTGAGAGCAGAACACAGTCGCTTGCGTGATGAATGGTTTGAAAAAGAAAATGCCGTTCAGTTGGAAAACTGAAACGGCACAGAAAAATTACACAAGGAGAGTATAACACACATGATGAAAAAATACAACTTTAAAAAAGCAAGAAAAATTATAAACGTGTTGGCTGACGAGTTAGTCAGAGCGGATATGGGTATTGTGCCTGACTGGCACAGCACGGCTGAAACGGTTTGGAGCAAGGAAGACAGGTTTTTAATCAACCTATCTCGTGCTAAAGAGTTAGGCGGTTTACAGGGTTCATATAGAGGAATCCCGAAACTAGAACTCTTATTCAAAGACGGGTCAGAAATCACGATTGAGTGTTATACGGAGGAGAATAAAGCATGAGCGAACAAAGATTTTACGTCTTCAAAAAAGACGGGTTGTATTTGAAAGAACAACCGAAACGAGATGATGACTTCAACCCGCTACCGTTAGTGTTGACGGACAGTATTGAGGAAGCGTTGAAGTTGTCAGCAACAGAGGTAACGAGCAACATTCACTCTCACACTGCATTCGAGAACTTAGCTGTACGAGTTCAAGGGCAAGTGCTGATTGTAGATGAGAACAATAATTTTATTAATTAAAAAAGAGGAGAGAACAAACATGAGTAAAAAAGTAGAGAAATTTATTGTTATAGAAGACAAAGGCATGTTCTTAGCGTCTTACGGGAACAGAGAACGTGGCGGATTGTTTTGTGAATCGCATTGGGTGAGCAACATTTCGCAGGCGCTGATGACACCTATTGAGTGCGTCGAAGGCGACATTAATGAATGGATAAAAATTAAAAAATTAGCTGAATTTTTAGAAGCTAATTTGTTAGTTGTGGAGCTAGAATATTCTTTTTCCGATACAAAAGGAAAATTGGTTGTTATAGAACCGTCTTTTGAATTTTTTATCGAAGGGGCGGTAGATGATGAAGATTAAATTGCACCCTTACGATTTGAACAGTTGCGAGGAAGCGAAAGACTGGAGAGGCAACGATATTATCAACGGTCGGTTGTACCATTCAATCGACTTTGCGGGTGAAACTTATATTGTTGCTAAGTGCGACATTGGAGATTTCTATGAGTATTTTGGTTGTTTGACCGATGACGGCAACTGGAATATCAACGGCGAAACAATCCTTGACCGACTGCTTGACGGTTGGGTTGCGGATATGTGGGGAAGAGCGTTGCATGGGGTGTATTGGTAATGAATCAATATGCTATCGCAAAAACACATGATGAATGGTTGGAGATGCGTTCAAAAGGATTGGGAGGTTCTGATATTGGCACGGTGCTTGGGTTTAACAAGCACTGTACACCTTACCAGCTATGGCTGGAGAAAACAGGTCAGTACCAACCGCCAGATATTAGCGATAAAATCGCTATTCAGATTGGAAACGCATTAGAAGATTTAGTCGCTAAATTATTTACACAAGCGACTGGTTTAGAAGTCCAGAAAGATAATAAGACGCATTACCACAAGGACTATCCGTTCTTGCTGGCGAATATTGACCGAAAAATCAAGGGACAGAGAGCGTTGTTAGAGTGCAAGACAACGAACAGCCGATTTAGACAAGAATGGATTGATGACGAAGTGCCTGCTAGCTATCTATTGCAGGTTCAACATTATTTGAACGTCCTTGATTATGATACAGCTTATATTGCTGTAATCATCGGGAATAGCGAGTTCATTTGGAAAGAGATTAAACGTGACCAACAGTTGATTGATATGTATACCGAGAAAGCTGTTGAATTTTGGGAAGAAAACGTAATCGGTATGAAAGAGCCTGAAATAGACGGTTCTAATATCACGAAAAAGGCTATCGAAATCATTTACGGTGACGATATGTCGAATGAAACAACAATGACAGCAGAACAGATACATAAGGTTGAAAGCGTGTTACAACTCAAAGAAGATATTAAGGCTTTAGAGAGTATGCAAACAATGCTAGAAAACGAATTAAAGCGTGATATGGGCGTTTTGGAGGTTGACACGCTAATAGATAGCCGATACAGAGCAACATGGAAAAAACAGCGCAGAACACGCATTGACGAGAAACAATTAAAACAAGATATGCCCGAAGTGTACGACCAGTACAAGACGGTATCGGAATTCAAAGTATTAAGAGTAAAGGAGATTGAAGAATAATGGCAACAGCAGAAACAATTAAAAATCAACTACAACAAAACGGTTCTAAAGCGCCAGTCAACAAGCCGAATACGGTTAAAAGTTTGCTGGATTCACCAGTTATTCAGAACAAGTTTAAGAGCCTACTGAAAGAGAAGTCGGCAGGATTCACTTCTAGCTTGCTAACACTTGTGAGCAACGATAGCTATTTAGCGGATGCTCAACCTATGACAATTATCAGTGGAGCGATGCAAGCGGCACAGCTTGATTTACCGCTCGAAAAACAATTTGGATTTGCTTATTTAGTACCGTTTAACACTAAAGAGAATAATGTATGGGTTAAGAAAGCAAATTTCATTCTTGGCTACCGTGGATATATCCAGTTGGCTCAACGGTCAGGTCAGTACAAGTCTATCAACGTTGTAACGGTTTATGAGGGACAGCTTGAAAGTTGGAATCCGCTAACAGAAGAAATCGGTTTTGTTCCTGATAAGAAAACAAGCGACACAGTGGTTGGTTATATCGGCTATTTCAAGTTGGTTAACGGGTTTGAAAAGACAGTTTACTGGACTAAGGAACAGATTGAGAAGCATCGGATTGAAAACAACAAGAGCAAGAATCCAAAGGAATTATCGGGTGTTTGGAAGTCGCATTATGATGCGATGGCGCAGAAAACAGTTTTGCGCAACTTGCTTAGCAAATGGGGGATTTTATCAATCGAAATGCAACGTGCAATTCTTTCTGATGAACAGACGATTGAGGATGTTACAGATACTGGCGAACCTGTATTCAAGGATGTTACGCCCGTTGATGTTGAAGTTCCGGAGCAGTTATTTGACCCATCGGAAGCGATTAACGATATAGAAGTGGATGAAGTAACAGGAGAGATTATCGAGTAGAAAACGGGTAGTGAAGCTACCCTACTCGAAAGGAGGTAAACACATGAAGATTGATAAGCAAGCTGTCGGTCGGAGAATCAAGGAGATACGGTTATCCGTAGGGCAAACAATGGAACAGTTTGGGAAGAATTTCGGTGTAAGCAAAGGGGTTGTTAACAACTGGGAGAAAGGCAGAAACCTGCCTAACAAACCAACTCTTTTGAGTTTGTCGTATCTAGCTGATATGGACGTAAACGAATTACTATACAGCGACTATATCTGTCCACGTTGTGAGAACTCAGATATTAGAAGAGACTACAAATTCTGCCAGGTGTGCGGATTAAAGATTGAAAGGGCAGGCAACGAACAGTAACAGTTGGTAACGGTGTTACTACAAAGGAGGTAGGCGAATGAATGGCGATATTTAGGCAAGTACATACAACATTTTGGGAGGACGCTTATATCGAGGAGTTAGAGCCGTTAGGCAAGTTGATATATCTGTATTTGCTTACCAATTCAAAGACATCTATATGCGGTGTTTTTGAAATGACAGTCAGGAAAGCGTCCGTTGACACAGGTGTTTCACAAGATGAAATCAAGCGTTATATCAACCGATTCCAAGAAGACGGCAAATTGTTGTATAACGCAGAGAACAAAGAAGTATTTATTACGAATTGGCTAAAGTATCAAACTTACTTAAAATCAGGAAAATCCGCAGTTGCTGTCGATAAAGAATTATCGGAAATAAAGACAAGCGAATTTCGAGTAAGGGTCGTTACGGCTTGCATAGGGCATGGATACCCTATTGCAACAAAAATAAGTGATATTGATACAGATACCATACCCTATACAAAGGGTATAGATACCGTATCCATACCCTATGGATACAATAATACTAATACTAATACTAATACTAATACTAATACTAATAATATATATAGTCCGGCTTGCCAGCCTGACGATACTCCTGACAATCCCGACGACGCCAGTTCTACTCGCAGAGAGATTGTTGAGTATCTGAACCGAAAAGCAGGTACGAATTATCGGTGGAACTCCGATAAAGCTAAAAGACACATCGACGCAAGACTGAACGAGGGTTATAAACTCGACGACTTCAAGGCGGTTGTTGATGTGAAAGTTAGCCAGTGGCTAGGCAACAAGGACATGCAACAGTATCTTCGACCCGAAACGTTGTTCGGTACGAAGTTCGAGGGGTACTTGAACGAGAGCATACTCAACAAGCCGAAGCAATACGCTATTGATTCACTGCCTGATGAGTTAACGGACGAAGAGCGGGAGAACATACGCAGATTTGCGGAGGAGGGGTAGCTGTTGGAAATTTTATCAAACATGATACCTAGCGTTAAAAACGACGTTAGGGAACAAGCGAATAAACGGATACAGGCTATCTTGAACGATGATGAGGTTAAATCGTTTATCGAAGAACACAAGCTAACGCAGGACGAGATTACCGCTTCAATGGGTCGGTTTAACGAATACCTGCTGAACCGTGAGAATGACGTTAACTCTAGTCTTGGGTATAACGGCTCGTATGTGTACGTGTCTTACTTACCGAGAGATAAAGAAACGGAAATGCGTATGCGTGACGGAATCCTAAGGCGGTCAGAGTATGACGAGATAACCGAAGCGTTTAAGAGTGTGACGTTTGACGATGTAAAACTTGATGAGCATAACGCTCCGATTGTCAAAGCGTTTCAACGACAGCTTGATGAGTACAGCTATAAATCCGGCAAAACAGGCGTTTGGCTGTATGGAAAGTTCGGGCGTGGCAAGTCGTATTTGCTAGGCGCAGTTGCGGGAGAGTACCGCAAGAAAGGGATAGCCGTAACGTATCTATCCGCCGTCGGATTGATGAAAGATATTAGCAAGTGTTTAGACTACAACGATTACGGTGCGATACGAGAACGTGTTGACGCACTGAAAAAAGCGGAAGTCCTGATTCTTGATGATATGGGGGCAGAGAACACTCGTGACTATGGTTATAAATCAGTTTTGTACGACGTGTTCGATACCCGAGCAAAAAACGGATTGATGACTTACTTCACTTCGAACCTCGACATTAACGAGTTTACGGAGTTAGTCAAGAACCGTGTAGCTGTTGCGTTGGACGCAGAGCGAATGCAGGAACGAATTGAAATGCTGGCTAAGCCGATACGGTTAGCTGGCGAGAACAAACGAAAGAAGGCGTGATGACATGAACAATTTGGAGAAAGCGAATCGTAGCATTTGGAATTTAGCGAACCTTGCGCATGGGTTAGAGTTGCTAGGATTCGATACGAAACTCGAAAGCGAAACGCTACATGTGTTTTTTGGCGACGTAGAGGTGGCTGTCATCGATTTTAATCGAGGGTTAGACTTATCACATGGGTTAACTGAAAAACGTCTGTACGGGCAGATAAAACACTTATACAGACGATACCTGTTAGGCGACTTCGGAAGTGAGTACGGTCGCAGATATGGATTGAGTGCATGAGCAAGTACAGAAACATTAAAACAACCGTTGACGGTATCACGTTCGACAGCAGAGCGGAAGCGAGTTATTACAAGCAGTTGAAGCTGTTGAAGAAGTCGGGCGTCGTGAAAGAGTTTGAGCGTCAGAAGCGTTACACCTTGTTTGACAAGCTGGAGTTTAACGGACGGACATATCGCAAGCTGGTTTATATCGCCGATTTTGTTGTAACGTATCGCAACGGCGATGTGAAAGTCGTTGATGTTAAAGGCATGGAAACGCAGTTGTTCAAGCTGAAAGCACGGTTGTTTATTGAGAAATATCAAGTTCCGCTCGTACTTGCAAAGCTGGTGCGAGGGAGATTTTACGAGGAGGAGTATTAAACATGTGTGGATTTTGTAATCAAGCGAGAAAATTTGGTGTAGGGCACGCTGTGCCGAGCGATACAGTGGTTAGTTTTGAAGTCCTTACCATTGCGAAAGGGAACGTAATGAGCGGACAGTTGCAGGCTTTAGAGGAAATTCATCACGGGCAAGTGAAGCTGGGCGATGTGTACGAGAAGTACGGAAAGGACACGCCTTGGGAATTACTTGTAATTGGCACAAACGGGTTGCGTGGCGAAATATTTGGTTGTGGTAATTACGGCAAGGGCGAGTGGTACAAGTGGGCGGATACCGCTGGTTATGCGTAAGAGGTGAAGATGATGAGCGAAATTAAAGTATACAGCAAGCCGAATTGTATGCAGTGCGATTTTACGAAGAAGTGGTTGCAGGATAACGGTGTTATGTACGAAGAATTGGACGTCGAAAAGCAACCGACAGCGCTTGAAGAAGTGATAGCGTTAGGGTATAAGTCGTTGCCTGTCGTGTACGTTGACAGCGACAATCACTGGTTTGGATTCAGACCGCACAGGCTGGAGGGGTTGTTGCATGGATAGCAAGCAAGCTTATAACGAAATGCTTGCTTTGATTAACACGGACAATTGGGAAGATAACGAAAAGGTGTTGAAACGTCTTGACGAGTTGCGTCCATATTACGCAGGCGACGGGTATTCTTTCGGTGAAACTTCAAAGCGTGGCGTGCGTATCCGACTAACCGATAGAGCGGGCAGGTCGAAAGTGTATCCGTCCAAAAAATTGGCAAGCTTGGCGCTAGGTTTTCACGAAAGGAAATTAACTTACTTGATGTCTAAGCCGGATTTTTGCGGGTATTGCTTAGGGTACAAAGTGGAGGAGTTGCGCACATGATATTAAAAAACGACTACGAGTACGTGGTCCGTGACGCAGTTGGCAAATCGCTAGGTGTGTTTGAAACGGAGGGATTGGCACATCAATTCATTTTGAGCCTTGGAACAAAGAGCAAATTTTCGAAATGGGGCATTGAACAGTTTGAGTTTCAACTACCGTTCGAAGTGCAGGTTGAAAGAGTCAAGAAACGATAAAGGGGTTTAGAAGATGAGGATATTTTTAAGTGTTACACAAGATTATGTGATTGATAAAGACAAGTATCAGTATATTTTAGTTCGTCGTTCGCTTGCTGATGATAAAGACGGCAATCCGAAGTATGACGAGAACGGTGAGCGAGAGATTAGAGAAATGGTTGAAGGATATTATCCACAGCTAGATGTATGCTTGAAGGCATTAGCAATTCGACTGACTGATGATTCAATCGAAGAACCCGTCGAATTGAAAGAGTATATCAAGCGAGTTAAAAACATTTACGGCATGATACAAGCGGAAATGATTTTTTAGGAGGAGAACGAACATGAGAATTTGGCATTGTGAAACACAAGAACAGTATGACTATTTGATGAAACAGTTGGAGGCAGAGGGGTGTGAGTGGGCAGAGCGAGTTGAGCCTACGCATATAAATAGATGGTTGTTATATTCGGAACAAACGTGTATTAGAGAGAGTGCAGGTATATTGAGTTTTGCTCGTAGAGAATTCTACGAGATAGAATACCCTAATACCGAAATCCAACCCGTAGTCATCCCAGAGCAGAAACAGGATAAGGAGAACAAGAAGATGAACAAGCAAGAATTGATTGAAAAGTTGAATATTTTACCAAAATACAGCATTAATACAGGGAGATTTTACAACATAGGAATTGGGTTCAGGAAACGTGATGTTTTGGATTTAGTCGAACAACTAGACGAACCGCAGAAGGTTGTAATTCCAAAAGAAATCGCTGAATGGATAGAAGAAGCCAAGACTAACTATCTAGAATGGAATGACCACTCAAAAGGGGATTTTGTTATTCGTTGCGTCTATGATTTATTTCAGTATGGCGAAGGGAAACCAACCTATGATTTTGACATCAATGACATGATTAGCGAATGGTCTAAAGATAACCCTTATACATTTGTTCGGGCAATTATCGACGGGTACGAAGTGGAAAAAGAGAAGTTGTACACGGTGGTGTTGCCAGATGTTGACAAATTCAAAAATAGCCATTATTTACGACGAGATATGGACGGGTCAATACGGCTATCAAAAGGTGTATTCAACGTCAAAGAACACACTAAATTGACAGAAGCAGAAATTAAATCACTAGACGAGCGTTATATGGCATTTGCGCAGGAGGTAACGGAATGATTCCAAAATTTAGAGCATATTCAAAGCAATACGGCATGCGTGAAGTGGTCGGACTTTATTGGTTCGACGACCATTTACAAGTGAGCCTTGCGAACGGTGTTAGCACGCCGATTCGCACAAAAGACAGTCAAGTAAAAATATTGCGTCCGACACCTTTCCTAGATTATAACGGCGACCCGATTTATGAGGGGCATATCTTGACGGACGAAGGTAATGACTGGCAAGATAGCTGGATTTATGGAGTGGTTTACTATGACGAAAATGAGCGTGATTGGTTTGTAGATTGGAGAAGCGAGGGTCATATCCACCCTTTAGCGAGTGAACCATACAGAACTATTGCAGGGAACATATACGAGAATCCTGAACTTGTGGAGGTGGACTAATGTACATGAGATGTAGAGCGTGGTTCGAACGCAAAATGTACTGGATAGCGAAAGTTGATTTCTGGGGTAGTGAGGATATGCACACTTGCGACTTGTGTCCTTATCATTGGCATGATGAAGATGAAGAACTGTTTGATATTTATTTAGATGATGTAGAAATTACAAATTCAACTTTCTTTTATGACAAGAAAAAACAAGAGATTTTTGAAAAAGATATTGTTCGCTTTTCAATCAATGATGGATTTGATTATGTCGTTGATTGCGTAGGTATTATCAAGTATAGAAGCGGTCAGTTTGTGATTGATTCCGCTGGATTTATATACGATTTAGCGATTGATGATATTGAGGTAATTGGAAATTTGTACGAGAACGGAGAACTTTTGGAGGTATAAGCATGATTAAAGAAATACAAAAACAAATAGACAGAGCAAAAGTGAATGGTGCAGAAATCGAATTACTATCCGACGGAAACCGCACTTTTAGAGATTTGTACCATGAAAGGATGATTTTGTTTGCAGCCCTCTGCAATCACAACGAAGAAAAAGCGTGGAAGGCAAAATTGAGAGTGGACGGGAAAGTGGTTGAAAATTACTTCGTTGCTGGTGTTGAAACGTCATTTGGGAATATAGAATATCCCTTTCACATGGAGAATTGGGGTTATTTCCATGTTAAACAGATAGTCCGTGTGCCTGAATGGGGAGAGTATACCGCAGATGATGTTGCTAAGTTGTTGGGTGTGGAGGTGTAGAAGATGAGTAAATTTATTGAGTTGACAAGAGGGAATGAAGATAAAATTTACTTTAACGTAAATAATATTTGTGGTTTCTTTTGGAACAAAGACGCTCAAGCGACATATATTTTCACCCCTGATTGTACGGAGCAATCGTATATTGTCGAAGAAACACCCGCCGAAATCATGGCGAAGATAAGAGAGGTGCAGAATGGCTAGTGTATTAACAATGCCCAACTCAGATAATATCTATGTTTGGAACAATGAAAGTTGCGTGAGATTTGAATATCGAACAAGTTTTCGTTCATTAGATTGCTACTGGACTAAGGAAGACGCTGTGAAAATAGCGGAAGCAATTATCAAAGAAGTGGAGGAGTTAGAGAATGAAAAACAAACGTCGTGAAATTCTAGCTTGGGTTGGTGCGATAGCGGTGTTAAGCGTTTTGTTGACGTTACCAAGTCAATTTCCGGCAATAATTGACTGGCTTAGACACGACAAGCCTCCGGAAACAGAACAGGTCGCACCTATCACGGTTGAAGAAGTGAAACAACAGGTATTACTTGAGCAAGTCAAGAACGCAGAGGGTCATTCAGTGTTGTTGCGAACTGAAAAAATCGGTGACAACGTGAATCCGGTGACTGTCCGGCATTACGCTAGGTGGACGGAACTTGGCGAGGTGGAATATTGGACAGAGCAGGTCAAGGAGTGAGCAAGGTTGCAATATCAGAAGTATAAAGTTAAAGTCGTTTGTCCAATAGTCGAGCAAAACGTCATCGTATGGGCAGACAGTGAGAAAGAAGCAATAAAAATTGCAAAAACAAAAATTGCATATAAATACAGGATAAATTTCAATGTCCTAAAAGCGTGGGTGATTCGATGACGTACAAACGCAAGCGGGGTTATCGAATGAAGATTACGGAGCGGGAAGTTTCGGAAAACAATCCCCTCATACAAGCGTTAGTGTTTTATATGGAGAACGTAGGGAAAATGTTTTGTCGTTCTTATGATAGGTTTAGAAAAAAAGGGAGTGAAGAACATGAACAACGTTAGTTTAATCGGACGTCTGACGAAAGACGTTGAAGTAAGGCATACGCAAGCTGGAAAAGTGGTCGGTAGCTTCACATTGGCTGTGAAACGAAATTTCAAAAATGCTAACGGCGAGTATGAATCGGATTTTATAAATTGCGTGATGTGGAGCGACAGAGTGGAACATTTGGTTAGGTACACTCAAAAAGGGTCGTTGTTAGGTGTTGAGGGTCGATTACAAGTGCGTACGTACGATAATCAACAGGGTAATCGTGTTTGGGTGACAGAAGTGATTGTCAGCAACTTTGATTTGCTTGAAAAACGCACGGATAACGGGGCGCAAATGCAAAACCAATATAATCAACCACCTCAACAACAAAATGCCTACACGGGCGGATATGGCGCTTATAACGCACAAGGAAATCAAGGGGCATTTGTTCCTGATGCACACCCTGTTGATATCAGCGAAGATGATTTGCCTTTCTAATATAGTGTAAACAATATATAAGAGGAGTGAGAACGTGAGTTTATTTCCAAAATTAGACGAAAAAAAAACGAAAGAGAACGCACAAGCCACATTGGCTCAATATCGCTTGTTGAAGCGGATTGCTGGAGAAAAGTTTGAGCCGAGAGTTACGGCAACGTACTCTTTTGAGCCACGTTCTCAGACGAACCTCAACAGCAATGCGATTGAGAAGCACATCGCAAGGCAGGTTAGTGCACAGCAGGAGTTAGAACGTATCGAGGAAGCGATAAATTCCGTGATAGGTTCTTACGAACGGCAAGTGCTGATTGAGAAGTATTGCAAGCGATACGATAAGACGGACATTGCCATTTATATGGATTTAGGTTATACCGAAAGCGAGTTTTATCGCTTGCTAGATAGAGCGTTGTATGAGTTTGCCGAAACGTATCGACATGGCGAGTTGTTAGTATTCGAGAACGGGTTGCGTGTCGATGAAATCTTGGGAGATTTTTGCTAGAAAAGCGCAAGAGATTTGCAAGTAATTTGCAAGAAAGTTGCAAGAAAGTTGCAAGAAAGTTGCAAGAACATTGCTAGAACAACCTGCTAAAATAGGTATTGTGAAACGAGTGTAGCTTGGCTCGGTTCACCTCATGTTTGAGCCTCTTTAGGAAATCCTGCTCCTCGGTGGAAAACGTGCTTAGGCGGGAGAGTAGAAAAGACGACTTGTTAAGATGATGACAGTTCAGTTGGTAGAAGTTGAAGGTACGCAAGTCGTTGAACGAACACGCTTGAAAGAGCGTGTTTTTTTTGTATAAAGAAAAGGAGTGAGAAAATGCGTGAAGCAAAGGAAATGGAAATTGTTTATTTAAACGTAGACGATTTGATTCCATACGAGCATAACCCTCGTATTAACGACCATGCCGTTGACGCATTGGCGCATACTATTTCGACAGTCGGGTTCAGAGAGCCGATTAAAGTGACGAAAGATTATGTCATTATTTGCGGTCATACACGATATAAAGCTTGTCGAAAGTTGGGTATTAAGAAAGTTCCTTGTATTATCGAAGATGATTTGACGCCGGAAGAAACAAAATTGCGTCGAATATCAGATAATTCAGTTGCAGAATTAGCACAATGGAATTATGAATTGTTGCAACAAGAGCTAGCAGGTTTATCGTTCGACATGGAAGCATTTGGGTTAGAAATGCCCGATGATACCGACTTGGACGATTTGTTCGAGGAACACGAGGAAGAAGAAAAAGTAAAACAAAATTATTTGGTATGGCACGGAGGTAAGGTCGAGACTACCGAAGTTGACGAGGAAACTCTAAATCAGTTGCTAGAGGAGTACGAGGATTCGGGTTCAAAACAATCGTTTGTTTTGTGGCTCACAACGGGTCGTGACTAAGTTGTATCTTGGTGTAGATGATAATGATTTGAAAGCCTATGGCGATGAAATATTGAAAAGTAAATACTTGCTTATCAGCTATTATTACTACAAAGGCAAAGATTTAGGTTTGTTAAAGGGTAATAAAGATTTGATATGCGATAGCGGTGCGTTTACGTTTATGTTTTCTAAAAAAGTACCGTCAAAAACAGCGTTGCTTCAATATGCCAAAGAGTACGCTCAATTCGTGATTGATAATGATATTCAATATTACGTCGAGTTAGATGTCGATTCGATTTTTGGTTATGAATTTGCGTTGCAGTTGAGAGAGATTTTAGAAAACAAAGTAGGGCGCCCTTGTATTCCGATATGGCATGTAAGTCGTGGGAAAGAAGATTTTATCGACATGTGTAAAAAATATAGTTTTGCGGGTGTCGGTGGTATAGCTGGTGGAGAGGAATTAAGCAAGCACAAAAACAAGTATCACTTGTTGAATAAATTGGCAAGGGATAACGGCTGTAAGTTGCATGGTATGGGATTCACGCCAACAAAGGACTTAAATAGCTATGGGTTTTATACAGTGGATTCGACTTCTTGGAAAAGCGGTCGACGTTTCGCAACGATTTATCAGTATTCAAACGGGCAACTTTTGACAAAGAAAAAACCGGAGGGAACACGCTTGAAAGACTACAAGACGTTAGATATGCACAATTTTAACCAATGGCTTAAATATCAAAAATTCTTAGACAGGAGTTAGTGAAAATGAAAGTAGAAATAAACGAAAAAGTATCAAAAGTGACTTATAAAACGGATATTTTATATTATTGCGTATTAGGTAACGATTATTGCTTGGTTGGAGTAGCGATTGATTATCAACCAAAAGGGGCAGGTATTGATTTTGAGTTAATTAAGAAAGAGTTTAACTCAAAATTAGAAGGCGTAAAAGCAACGCAAGAAGATTTAACGGTGATGATTTACGACATGGTTCGTCCGCTCGTTAACGGAAGTTTGGCAGTAACGACAGAAAGCAAGCGTTCTGACAATGTTTATCAAGCGACGGTTGTAGTGGAGGGGTAATAACGAATGAAGATTAAGATTAGTAATTTACAGTTGTTGTTGACAGTGCTGTTTGTGTCTTGCTTGCTAGTGAGTAACGTCATTGTAAGCAAGCAGATTCAGTTGCCATTTGATATCGTTATGCCGTCGGCAGTTATTCTGTTTCCCGTCACTTATGTTTTGAGTGATGTGTTTTCGGAGGTTTACGGGTATAAGTATTCTCGATTTGTTACTTATATCGGTTTCGCAATGAATTTGTTAATGGTGTCGGTGTTCACGACGGCGATTATGTTACCCGCACCAGCGTTCTATCAAAATCAACAAGCGTTTGAAGCGGTATTAGGCAATACGCCCCGCATTTTATTTGCGTCGCTAACAGCGTTAATGGTAGGTGATTTCGTCAACGACCGTGTGTTTCGATTTATGAAGCGTAAATACCCGGATTCTCACAAACGTTTTGGATTGCGTGCCGTTGTATCGTCGTTAATGGGCGAGTTGTCAGATAGCTTAGTATTCATTCCCGTTGCATTCGCAGGATTAATGCCGACAGAAGTGTTGGTTACAATGATTATCATTCAACCGTTGATTAAAACGGCTTACGAAGTGATGATTTTACCATTCACCACATGGGTAGTGAAGAAAGTGTCTGCGTACGAAAAGAGTGTTGCAAATGAATAGCGAAATTATCGGAGTGTTAGCAAGTTTATTCGTGCTAACCTCTTTTGCATTTAACAAAGAGAAATATATCCGAAGTGTGAATTTTATCGGAGCGGGGTTGTTTTGTGTTTATGGCGTAATGATAAATTCGTTTAGCGTTTGGTTCTTGAACATGATTTTGATGATTATTCACATACAGAAATTACACCGAATGCGGAAGTAGGTGCTGATATGGCTCGTGGAAAGTACCAAGAATGGCTCACGAAAGATGGTTTGTTAATGCTCGAATCGTGGGCGAGAGATGGGCTAACGGACGAGCAGATAGCTAACAAAATAGGTGTCGATAGGACAACCTTTTATGTTTGGTTAAAAAAGTATCCCGACATTTCCGACGCCATAAAAAAGGGCAAAGCTCCCGTTGACGCAATGGTGGAAAATGCGTTACTAAAGCGTGCGTTGGGTTTCGAGTACGAAGAAACGGAAGTCATCAAGGACACGATTGGAGAAGGAATTGACAAGCAAGAACGAACTCGTATAAAGAAAGTCAAAAAGTATGCACCGCCTGATACAGGCGCTATCATCTTCTGGCTGAAAAATCGTAAGCCTGATACATGGCGCAAGATGTCTAGCGAGATGAAGCAGAAGATTGAAGCGGAAGCTAAGAAGTTGGAGGCGGAAGCTAAACGACTGGAAGCAGAACTTGCTGAAATGTCGATTGACGATGAAACAATCGTGATTGTAGACGCATGGGAAGATGAGGATTCAGACAATGGCGAAAGTGTTTAATATTCAAAAGAATGTCAACCCTCATTTCAAAGTGGTTTGGAAAAGCAAAAAGCCTTACAACATACTGAAAGGCGGACGTAACTCTTTCAAGTCATCGGTCATTGCGCTGTGGCTCGTATATTCGATGTTAAAGCACATCAAGCGAAAAGAGAGGGTTAACGTTGCTGTTATCCGAAAGGTAGGCAACACGATTCGGCATAGTGTGTTCTTGAAAATTCAATGGGCGTTAAATGTTTTTGGTGTTCGCAAACGATTTGACACAACGGTTTCTCCATTTACGATTAAAGACAGAAAAACAGGTTCTGCCTTTTACTTTTACGGTCAAGATGATTTCGAGAAGTTGAAAGGGAATGACATTAACGATTTGATTGCGGTGTGGTACGAGGAAGCGGCTGAGTTTAGTTCGTTCGAGGAGTTCGACCAAACGAACGCAACCTTTATGCGACAAAAGCATTGGAACGTACCTTTCGTTAAATTCTTTTGGTCGTACAACCCGCCAAGAAATCCGTACAACTGGATAAACGAGTGGGTCGAAACGGTACGACGTGAACCGAATTATTTGGTGCATGAATCAAGCTATCTTGACGACAGACTTGGGTTCGTCACGGAGCAAATGCTGGACGAAATCAATCGTATTAAAGCGAACGATTACGACTATTACAGGTACTTATATCTTGGTGAAGCGGTTGGTTTAGGAACGAACGTTTACAATATGTCGCTGTTTAACTTGATTGACGAAGTTCCGGAAGATGACCCGATTGTCGAGATTTTTGCAAGTGCCGATACCGGACACCAAATATCCGCTACATCGGTTGGTTGCTATGGTGTGACACGTAAAAATAACGTGATTCGTCTTGGCGGGTATTATTATGACCCGCAAGGTAAAGTCAAAAAGAAAGCGCCTAGCGAGTTGTCGCAGGACATTCACGATTACTTAAAGGCGAATGACTATCATATATCAAAATACACGATTGATAGCGCAGAGGGCGGATTGCGCAACCAGTACCAATTAGATTTTGGTATTGCGTGGCATGGTGTTGCTAAGAAAACGAAAACAGTCATGATTGATTATACGCACGACTTGTTAGCACAAGGTCGTTTTTTTGTGTTGAATAACGACGAAAATCAGATATTTTTAGACCAGTGCCGAAAGTACGAGTGGGATGTTGATTCGTTGAAGACCAAAAATCCGACAGTCAACAAGACGGAAGACCATACTGTCGATGAGTTTCAGTATTTCGTGACAGATAACTTACGCCGATTGGCGTTGAAGCATTAAAAGGGGGTGCGTTCACGGTGTGGGAAGCACTTAAACAATTTGGTAGAAAGGTGGGCGTTGCATTGGGAATTATCAAGCATTTGAACAGCGTTCAAGACCATAAAAAAATCAACGTAAGCGAAAAGGCGTACAGCGATATTGAACGCAACAAAGATATGTATGCCGGATACGTGAAAGATTGGCATGATTTGGAGTATCTAGGTACGAACGGTAATACGATTAAGCGAAAGCAGATGTCGTTGGGCATGCCAAAGATATTGGCTCGTGAGTTTGCGATGTTGGTGTTCAATGAGGGCGTGCAGATTGGGTTAGCGGAAGAATCGCAGGCGCAATGGGAATTGATTAGCGATACGATTTCGAGCAACAAGTTCAAGCGTGAATTTCAGAGGTATTTGGAGTATATGTTCGCAATGGGCGGACTGGCTGTTGAAGTGTATCTTGACGGAGATGTGCCGAAAGTCGCTTACGCAACAGCGGACGCATTCTTCCCGATTTCGCAGGACGCAGAACAAGTTGACGAAGCGGTTATCGCAAACAAATTCAAGAAGAACGGCAACACTTATACGCTGTTGAAGTGGCATGAGTGGAAGAACGGTAAGTACATCATCACAAACGAGTTGTACGAATCGAAAAACAATAGTGATATTGGATACAAAGTACCGTTAAAAACGCTTTTTCCTGACTTGCAGGAAGAAGTGATGTTCGATAATTTAGAATGCCCATTATTTGTGTATTTTAAGCCGAACGAAGCAAACAACAAAGATGTGACAAGTCCGCTTGGTGTGGGCGTGTTCGATAACAGCAGGGATACAATGCGCATGCTTGATGTGATGTACGATTTTTGGTACAACGAGTTCCGATTGGGTAAGCGACGGGTAGCTGTTCCTCAATATCTTGTTAAAGCGGGATTTGACAGAAACGGCAATCAGTTTATGTATTTTGATGACAGCGAAGAATTGTTCGTTGCGATGAACAGTGGCGAACAAGACGGAATGGAAATCAAAGATTTATCGGTTGAAATCCGTTCGGAGCAGGTTGTGCAGTCGATTAACGCATTGCTAGATATTTTGTCAATGCAGGTTGGATTGAGTACGGGTTCTTTCACGTTTACAGGTACAGGGTTAAAAACAGCAACGCAAGTTGTGAGCGAGAACTCCAAGACGTATCGAACACGCCAAAGTCATTTGAACATTATTGAGGACGGTTTGCGGGATTTGATTATTGCGGTGTATCAAGTGGCGAATATCGCAAGTCAAAGCCAGCTACCACCGTTAGAGCGTGAGGAAATTTCGATTGACTTCAACGACGGGGTGTTTACGGACAAACAGGCAGAACTTGATTATTACTTGAAGTTGTATAAAGCCGGCGCAATTCCGTTAAAACGCATGTTGATTAAAGTGCATGGGTTATCGGAGCAAGAAGCGCAAGATTACATTGACGAAATCAATGCAGAGAAAGCGCAAGCTGATGTTGCTACACAAGAAGCGATTGCGAGTGTCCAACTCGGAGGAGTGATTGAGTAGTGAAGATTATTCAGTTGTTCTTAACGGTTGAGTGGCTAATCATTCAAGAGTTGATTAAACGATTGAAGCACGACGGAGAGCAGTCGTTTGAGGAGTATGTAGAAGAACGAGAAGGTAAGAGCGGCGACTTAAACAGGTTTTTGGTGGTGCTGTTCGCAAGGTATCAACGACCGATTGAGGAAGCTGTGAAACAATTTGCGAAACAGTCGCAAGAAACGATATTACAGCATGTTGATAGCCAATGGGGCAACGATGAATCAGGAACACCGAACTATGACGATGTTGTCAGTAAGATTGTTCAAAAAACGTTTGAGGTGCTGAATCGTGATGTTATTTTGGCGTTGCTGGGGTCAAATGGCATTGTTCGCCGTTTGTACGACGAAATTATAGACGCTATTAGAGAGCAACAGGACGCTGTTTCAGACGATTTAGCTGTAATCAACGGAATTATCCAAAATGTTGTTGAAAACGGCTTGAACAGCGGTTTCGTTGACAAAAACGGCAGGATTTGGAAAGTTCGTAGTGTGTTGCCTGTGATTGTCCGGCATTTGATGAACGATGTTTATTCAGAAGTTGAATTGCGGGAATTAGCACGCATGAGGATTGAGTTAGTGCGTGTTGGGTCGTTCTCAAATCCTCGTGAAGCGTGTGCGAAGTTACAAGCGTCAGGAATTATTTGCATTGTGCCTAGAAACGAAGCGAGCGAGCATGCGTTGCAATACCCTAACATTTGGGATTCAGAGCATGCGTATTTGGAAGCTGGCGGACATAGGGGCATAAATTGCCGCCATGCTTGGTTGAGCATGCTGGAGGATAAAGAGATTGTTTTGGATATTTTTGCGGAAGTAGACACGATAAGACGTTCTAGCGAGGTGCGTCGTAAGTGGTTGAATAAGCGTGTCAAAAAAGAATTGGAGGATTGAGGTCAAGCGTGGTTAATTTGTTGATTGATGTGTTGTGCGCTGTCGGTATTATTGTGTTGGTTGGCTTTGGTGCTATTTTTATCAAAGCTGTTATCGACAAGTTAAAGGAGTAGCGCACATTCTGTGGGTGCTTTTTATGTGCGCATTCTTAGGAGGTGATAGTATGGAATTGATTGTGTTTATGATTACGGGAAAAACTTTACACTTTAGCGATGTAGAAAACCTAACACCGACAACGCAAGGATTTAGTTTTGAATACGTTGGCAAGGCAACAGGAGTTAAACGACGTGTTGAAATGAATTACACTTCTGTTGCCGGATATGCAGTAGCAACGAAAGGGTAGGTGGTCTAATATATCGTTGATTGCAGACGTTAGCAATCTGACCTGTCGCATGTCGTTAAACTAGGCTTTTTGTCGTTTGCTTGATACGTTAATCAAGCTACTCAAAGTCGGTGGCGTAGCACCGTAAAAGAAACGAACGGAGGAATTTTTTATGAAGCGAGAATTTTTGCAAGGCTTGGGGTTAGAAGCTGATGTTATCAAACAAATCATGGCGGTACATGGGAGTGAGATAAACGAACTCACTGGCAAAGTAACCGCATTAGAAGATGATAAGGTAGAGTTAGAACGACAAGTGTCGCAAAAAGACAAGCAGTTGGCGAAGTTTGATAGCGGAGAAGTCGAGGATTTGCAATCGCAAATTGAAACGTTGAAGCAAGAACACGCTAACGAAATCGAAGCGTTGAAACGTGAGCATTTGCTGGAAGTGCTAGCTAGTACAGCGGGCGTCACGGAAGACGCTAAGGAATTTGTGTTGTTTAAGTTGAAAGACGTTGAAATGACAGACGGCAAGTTGGTGGGTGCTGATGAAATCTTGTCAGGACTAAAAGAAACGAATCCGTCGCTATTCACGCAGGAAGCGAAGACAACAACGTCGCAAGATACTAAGCCAAAATGGTCGAACGGTGGCGTTTCAACCGTCAACAATGGTTCGCTATCGGTTAAAGACATTATGGCGATTGAGGACGCAACAGAGCGTCAAAAAGCCATTCAGGACAACATGCACTTGTTTGGTAACAAATAAAAAAAACAGAAAGAGGGATAAAAAATTATGGCAGAAAATAATTTACAGACAACAACGGTTTTAGCGAACTGGAAAGCGAAAGAAATCGACTTCACTTATCGTTTTGGAGAAAACTTTAAGAAATTCATCGAAGCGTTAGGAATTACACGTCAGTTGCCGGTTGTTGAAGGGTTTACGATTAAGATGTATGACAAGCCGACGGTTACATTAGCAGACGGCACTGTGGCGGAGGGCGAGTTGATTCCGCTATCTAAAGTTGAGCCGAAAGTCGCAAAAACAAAAGATATTTCGTTGAAGAAATACCGCAAATCAACAACTGGTGAAGCGATTCAAAAATACGGTTATGATAAAGCGGTTGACGTAACAGACGAAGCGATGTTGAAAGAAGTACAAAAAGGCATTCGCAAAACGTTATTCGATTTGATTCAAAGCGGAGAAGCGAAAACAAACTTGAAGTCAGGAACTTTACAAGGTGCGTTAGCGACTGCTTGGGGTGCGTTGCAAACGGTGTTTGAAGATGACGCTGTTAAAACAGTGGCATTCGTGAACCCGCAAGATATTGCAACTCAAATTGCGAACAAAAATGTAACGCTTGAAAATCGTTTCGGATTGAATTACTACACTGATGTTACTGGCACATTGGTGTTCTCTAGTGCGCAAGTAACGAAAGGAACAATCTATGCGACTGCTCCTGAAAACTTAGTTGTAGCTTATATCAACCCGTCGCAATCTGACTTAGGAAAAGCGTTCGAGTTAACTTCTGACACCTTTGGATACATTGGCATGAAGCACTTTGTAGACAATACGACTTTAACGCACCAAACACTTATGGTTAGCGGTATCTTGATGTTCCCTGAGCGCTTGGACGGCGTGGTTAAGGTGGAAATCGGACAATTATCTGTATAGGAGGTAGCGAGGAATGGCTTATATTTGCTTAGTGTCGTTTAACGACAAAGAAACGCAAACGCATTATGAAACGGGTGACATGTTCAATCCGCAAGGCGTGAGCGAAAAGCGTATGGCTGAATTGATTTCTCCTTTCAACGATTTAGGAGCACCGGTTATTCGCTTCGTTGAAGATGAGGAGGAACAAGTAATCGAAGAAGTACCAGTGACTAATGTTCCTGTTGACGAAGAAGCGCAAACAACGGAAGAAGTGGCTCCGCAAGAGCCGCCTATGGAAGAAGCGGTTGCAAATGAATCGTCTGAACAAGAGCCACTGGTAGATGAAAAACAAACAGACGAAAATCCGGAAAACGAAAAGCCGAAAGGCAAGGGCAAAGGAAAGAAAGTCGCTGATAGCGATGAGTAAAGCCTATTTAACAGCGGAGGAGTACAAAGAAATTACGGGCAACGACGTGCCGGATAATTTCGGAGTGTTGCTATCAAGAGCGAGTGCGGAACTAGATTCCGTTACTCGCTTCTTTTATGCGAATAATTCGCTTGATGATGATTACGCAACTCGAAAGCGTGCGTTTAAGCGTGCTGTGGCGCTTCAAATTGAGTTTATGGCTGATAAGCCTACTCCAACCGTTGAAGCGTTAAACGCACAACCTGATAGCGTTACGATAGGCGATACAACGATTGCTTATAATCGTTCCGTCGGTAGCGCTGAAACGCAAAAGCGAACGTCGGCTGTGTCCGAGGACGCATTAAACGCATTGTCTTTCACTGGGTTGTTATATCGAGGTGTGCATTATGTATGATTTACCGGAAAGCTGGTTTATCCACTCTGTGCAATACGACATTGAAGAAAGCGACGGTTGGCAAGCCGTGCAAGCTGATTCATCGTCTATTGACGTTACAGGCGTGCGCATTAGTGCCAATCAAGGCTTTTTGAAGTCTAAGGATAACGAAGCGGATACATCTACGGCGGTTATGTATGTATCGCCAAAGTATTCATCTTTCACGGATTTTGTGAAAGGGAATTATGTGACGTATGACGGTGTGCGTTATCGCATAGAAAAAATTCATCGTTATACGCAACCGACGAGCGATAAGGTTCATCATTGGCGTTTGGAGTTGGTTTAAGTGATTGTATTCAGAATTGCGAAAGCGGATATGTCGGCATTGATACGCCATATTGAACAACGTACTAAAGTAGCGCAAAAAGCCTTTGCCCCGATGTTTATTGAATCCGCAACGCCTTATGTTCCGATGAAAAGCGGAAAGTTAAGGGCAAGCGGACACTCTGAAAATGGTGGTAAACATGCGGTGTGGCAAGCGAATAACAGAGGTTATCCTTACGGCTTGCGTTGGTTCTATCAAAGAGCCAGAAAGTGGACTACCGCTGGTACGACTAACCGTTGGGATTTGAAAGCAATCGGGTTGCATTTAGGTCATTGGGAAAGTGAGTTGAAAAAATTTTACTGATGAAACAATTGGATTTTATGGAGCGTTTACGTGACGAAGTAAAGAAAAGTGTCAAAGATTTACCGATTGGCATTGGCACGTTAGGCGAACGTGATTCAGTGGCGATTGTCAACATGCCCGGTGGCGAAGAAATTATGTACATGAGCCGAAAGCGTGAAAAAACTTATAACATTTCAGTGCTGATGAAGCACAAGAAAGATAGCGAAAGTTTTAACGTTTTGACGGCTCTTTATCAACATGTGGAAAACTTGCAAGACTTACCTAGCTTAAACGATAGTTACGAGTTCGTGAGTGCTACGACGGTTAATTTGCCGTCTAAGCAAGGCTACGACGAGAAAGGTTATCAAGTTTGGGCAGTGGATTTTGCAATCAATATTTTAATCGAAAAAGGAGTGATTTAATTGTCTAAAACATTAAAACGACAAATGAACTATCAAACACGCTACTTCATTGCGCCCGCAACGCTTGAAAAAACGGCGTTACGTGACCAATGGAAAGAGTTAGCAGAGGGCATTCAGTCAATCGAAGAAGAAAGTGACGTAAAGTCCGAGAAGTTTGAGTATTACGCACATAGAGGTAGTAGCGAAGAAGTTGTAGGCTCTGTATCAAGAAAATACAAAGTCACTGGACATCGTTTAGTGGGCGATGAAGCACAAGACGAAATCGCTAAGAAAGAGTGGGAAACGGGCGATGACCGAGTTGTTTGGTTCAAGATTTTAGAGCCGGATAACACTTACTATGTCGGAAAAGCGACCGTTACAAGCGTTAAAGTAAGAAGCGGTGACGCTAACGGTTTCGCACCGTTTGAATCCGAACTTGCGTATAACGGCAAGCCTGAAAAAGGCAACGGCGAAATTTAACTGAACTAGGAAAGGGGCGTTTGTCATTTGCGGGTTGCAAAGTGATAAATGCCCTTTATTTTGCGTAAAAACGAAAGGAGAAATCATAACATGGCATTGAAGATTGGTAAAAAAATCGAAGCGATTGACATTGATATTTTAGGGTTGGAGTTCAAGGTTACGAAGTCCGATGAAACGCTTGTAAAAATCGACAGAATCGCAAAACGATTGATTGAAGAAGCGGAAAAAGCGAAGGATTTAGACCAAATCGAGCAGTTGCAACCATTGCGACAAACGTGTATTGAAGCCTTTGACACGATGTTGGGCGAGGGTGCTTTTGACAAGATTGAAAAGGCAACTTCTGATGACGGCGGGGAATACACTTTGATTATGGTTGGTTACTTCATGGAGTTGTTTGAGCATGTAAACAACGAATTTAACGAATCTGTGGACGTATCTCGTTATAACAAACGTGGCGCTTAATTTCTTCCAAGACTATGACGACCGTATCGAGATTGACGGTGAGATGCACGACATCGACATGCGGTTTGATACGGTTATGCGTTTTATCTATCTGCTAAAAGATGACGAGTTGAGCGATTTTGTCAAGCTGAATCAATCGTTGCAGTTGATGTTGAATGATACGCTAAGTCATCTGCCTATAAGCGTTCGTTATGAGGTGCTGACGGCGATTGTTGCGTATGTCGAGGGAGAAGATAAGGCTGTCAGTTACGACTTGCGAGGAAACGTTATACCGACACCTTACGAAACGCCCATTACTGATTACGAGCAAGATTTTGATTACATTTACGCCGGATTTATTCAGACGTACGGTATCGACTTGTTGGAGCAGTGGGATATGGATTGGCGCAAGTTCAAGGCGTTGTTAAAGTCTTTGCCGAAAGGTACGAAATATCGTGAAGTCATTGAGATACGGCAAATGGATAGTTCGAGATACGACGGTAAAGACAGAGAACAGATAGAAAAAGCGAAAAGGCATTACGCACTAAAGTAAAAAGGAGGTGTAATTGATTGGCAAATGGAAAAATTGTAATTGAAGCGATATTAGACGATTCCAAAGTGCGTGAGGGATTGAATAAAATCTCTGCTTCCGCAAAAGGCGGACGGGGCGGGGGTGTTATATCAAGCGCATTAGGCAACTTGAAAGACATTGCGGGCATTTCGTTAGCGCTTAAAGGTATCGACATGGCGCTTAACGCAATTACTGGAACAGTCGGCGAAATGGTTGGAGAGTTAAACGACTCGATGAAAGCGTGGAAAACGTTCGAGGGGAACATGGAGATTTTGGGCAAGAGCAAGCAAGAAATTGATAGCGCTCGAAAATCCATGCAAGATTACGCTACCAAAACGATTTATTCCGCTTCTGAAATGGCGTCAACTTATGCACAATTATCGGCTATCGGTATTGAAAATACTGACATGTTGGTAAAAGGTTTCGGGGGGTTAGCTTCTGCCGCCGAAAATCCAAAGCAAGCGATGAAAACATTAAGCCAACAGGCTACTCAAATGGCGGGGCGTCCTGCTGTTGCGTGGGCGGACTTTAAGTTGATGTTAGAACAAACGCCTGCCGGTATCGCCGCTGTTGCAAAGCACATGGGTATGACAACGTCCGAAATGGTTAAAGCGGTTCAAAAAGGCGAGATTGCAACTAAAGATTTCTTTAATGCTATTACCGAAGTCGGTAACAGCGACGGTTTCCAAAAAATGGCAACGCAGTACAAGAGTGTTGACCAAGCAATGGACGGGTTAAAAGAAACACTAGCAAATAAACTAATGCCTGCTTTTATCAAGTTAAGTGATATTGGTATTAAAGCGATTGAGGGTATTATTTCGTGGATTGATAAGCTAGACTTTTCTGTTGTTGAAAAAGCGATTGATAAAGTCGTTAAAGTAGCTTCTGAAATGGGCAAAGTTGTAGGAGGAGCATTACAAGCTATTTACAACTTTATTAAGCCGGCAATTCCTTACATCGCTAGTTTTGTAGCGGGCATTTTGGCGTTTAAGACGGCGGTTGGTGTGATAATGGCTGTCAAAAATGCGTTCATGTTATTAAAAGGCGCATTAGGATTGCTAAGCGCTAACCCGATGATGTTATTGTTCGGGGCGCTCGCTATGATTGGATACGGATTGTATCAGTTGTACCAAAATTCAGAGGGGTTCAGAAATGCGGTTAACAGCGCCTTTCAGTCTATTTCGGAAGTTGCTGTCAATGCGTGGAATTCTATTAAAGGCGCAATCGAACCCGTTATGCAGGCGTTAAGCGGTGCTTGGAAGTCTGTTGTTTCGGCTTTCTCGAATTGGTGGAACAGCAATCAACAAGGCATTATGCAGACAGCTACTAACGTGTGGAACGCTATTGTAAATGTCGTTAAAGGAGTTTTTGAGTTCTATCAAGGAACTTTCCAACAAATTTTTGAAAACATCGCAAGTTGGTGGAGTGCTAATCAAGAATCGTTTATGACGGTTGTTAGTTCCGTTTGGAACGCCATTTCGACAACTATTGGTGTTGTGATTGAGTTTGTTGCGAACCTTATCAATGCGATTTGGCAACCCGTTTCGGCGTGGTTCATTGAGAATCAGGATTTAATTAGACAGACGATTGTCACTGTATGGAACGCTATTCTAGCGGTCATTTCGTTTGTGATGAATTACATCGTGCCATTTATCGTCGAAGGCTGGAACAACATCGTGACGCTAGTTAAGCCTGTGCTAGATTATTTCGTTAATATTGTCAGCAATTTCATCAATCTTGTGCTAGGCATTATCAAAGCCGTTATGCAAGTGCTCAACGGCGATTGGTCGGGCGCATGGGAAACGATTAAAGAAACAGCAATTGGGTACTGGAACGGCATGGTTAGTGCGGTTTCGGAGTTTATCAATGGCATTTGGACTGCGATTACAGAAGTTGTCGGAAATATCCTAGAATCGTGGGGAACAAGCTGGGAGAGTATTCAAGAAGTAGCAAGCAACGTTTGGGAAGCTATTTCGAGCGCTGTTTCATCGGGTATCGAATCGGTCAAAGAGTTTTTCACTGGCGGTTGGGAATCCGTAACGGAAGCGTGGGATAGTTTTTGGAGCGGTCTTTCTGAAACGATTGACGAATGGGTGTCCGGAATTACGGACTTGCTTGGTCCGGTGGTTGAAACGATTTCGGGTATTTGGAATTCGGTTAGTGAGTTTACAGGAAACGCTTGGAACGGAGTTACTGAAACCGTTGGCGGTGCTTGGGATTGGATAACCGGAAAAACTGGAGAAAGCGGAGAAGCAACAGTTGCGAATGCGCAAGCGACGGCGCAAGGCGTTAGTGACGCTTCGGCGGGCGTTGAGGATTCTGTGTCGCATTACGACAACTTGGCTACTGGCGCAAATTCCGCTGTTCAAGGCATGTCTGATTCTATTCCGCAAGCAGTTAAGGATATTGCAAGCAACGCTAAAACGGAGGGAGAAGCAGTCGAAAAAACGAAAGAGTATTACAACACTTTGCGTGACGTTTCAATCAAGGCGTTACAACACATGGCGGGTCAAATCAACTTCATTTACACGAAGCTAGGTCAAGATGTCGAGCGTACTTCAATGAACATGAAGTCGAAAGTGACGGCGCAATTTGACGCTATGAGAGCGGGTATTCAAAGCAAAATGAACTCTATTGTTTCGGTTACTGTATCTTCTATGTATCGAGTAGTTAGCGCTATGTACAACGCTTCCGGTCAAGCGTGGTCGGCAGGTAATCAAATGGGTGCCGGATTCTATAACGGTCTTGCGAGCATGGCTGGGGCAATTATCGGGTTGGCGTACAGCATAGCCAACTCAGCGGCGGCGGCAATGCGAAGTGCCTTACGTATCAAATCACCTTCTCGTGTGACAATGGCTATCGGTGCATTCACGGGCGAGGGTGTAGTTGCTGGTATGACAAGCATGATTCCAAAAGTTATCGGGGTTGCGCATAAAATGGCGTCAGCGATGATTCCTGATGTTTCGGACGTTCCCTTGCCTAAATTACCAAAGGTTAATCCAAACGTCGCTATGGGTCTTGTAGGTGCTTATGCGGGTTCGGTAAGCAACACGAATACGGTTATCAATAGAAAGCCGACGTTGCATGTGGAAAACTTCTACAACAACTCGCAAGATGATACTGTCAAGCTAATGCGTGAGATGATGTGGATTGAAAAACAAAGCGAGAGAGGAGGACTAGGATAGTGAGTTTTATTAAATTTAATGGAATGAAGTCAAGCGATTTTGGCTTACGGTTGTTATCGGGGTTCGATTACGTTTCGGCACAATCGGATATAGATACAATCGAAGTTGTGGGTCGTGACGGTGTTCTTTTGAAAGACAATAAGCGATTGCGACCTGTTCATGTGTCCTATCCTTTCACTATCACGGATTCGGAGGGTTTGACGAATAAGTTGGATAAGATTTCGAGGTGGCTAAACGTCAGAGGCTGGCACGATTTAGAGTTCGATTGGGATAACGAGCATATCTATCGTGCAAGTTACACTTCACAATTAAGCATTTCCGAGTTGTTTCACAATTTCGGTATGTTGAAGCTAGACTTTACGCTACACCCTGTCAAATATCTAAAAACGGGCAAAATACCGATTCAAGCAACGCAAAACATGCGATTGATGAACGAGGGAAAGTTGCCCGCTAAGCCGATTATCATGCTTGAAGGCAACGGAAACATGATACTTTCAATCAACCGAAAACAGCTTTTGTTAGAAAACGTGCAGAACGGTATCACGATTGATTCAGAGCGTCGATTGATTTATAACGATTCGGGCGCACAATGGGATAAAATCGTACGTTCAAGTGAAGATGATTTTCCGGTAATTGGCGTTGGCGATAATGACATTGAAATTACTGGAGCAACAAGTATGCAAATTATTCCGAATTGGGCGGTGCGTGTATGATACCTGTACTATATCCAAAAAACGAAAAACAATTTCGTCATTATGGACTTGGAGAAGTGCCTTTCAGCAAGTGCGAGGTTACTCGGGTTCGTAATGGCGAGTATTCTTTATACGCCGAAATTAGTGCGGAAGAACCTCAATCGGATTTGTTGGTTGAGGGTCTTTTGTTGAAGGCTGACGCCGGAGTTCGTACGAAGTGGCAAACGTTTGAAATTGTGCGAATCGTGCGCAACTCGGACGATGTTGTCAAAGTGTACGCTAATCACGTCAGCATGAGTACAATTTATTCTGTGATGAATCCAAACGTTAAGGTGTCAAATGTTGATGCAACGGGCGCTCTGAATATGTGGCTTGGAAACATTGTCGGTGATAACGATTTTCAGGTATGGTCGGATATTACGACACTTAATTCAACGACTTGGACGGTTGAGAGTATCAAGAACGCCCGTGACGCTTTAGGAGGCGCTCGTGGTTCTATTTTGGACGTGTGGGGCGGAGAGTATGAGTTTGACAACCGTTTAATTCGCTTGCATAAACAAATGGGGCGAAAAGCACCTACCACGATTGAGTATGGTCGAAATTTAGTAAGTGCCGAAAATGAAATCGACATTTCTGAAACTTATACGTCAGTGTTTCCTTTTGCGATTAAGCAGAGTGAGGACGGTAATAACAACCATGTCACCACGCTTGATGAAAAGGTTGTGCATAGCGAACATGTTGCTCGATATGCGACTACTCGTATCTTGCAAGTTGATTTTTCTAGTGAGTTCAAAGACAACGAAGAAATCACGCAGGATAAGTTACGACGGTTAGCGATTAAATACATCAAACAAAACGATGTAGGTGTGCCGAAAGGCGAAATCGAATTGAGTTATGTCGATTTAGCGTCAACACTTGATTATGAGCAGATGAGCATTGTCGAAGAAGTGGAATTGTGCGATATTTTGCCGGTTTACTACTCGAAATTAAAAATCACGAACTCAAGGGCGAAAGTATCAAAAGTTGTTTACGATGTTTTGCTGAACGAAAACCAAAAAATTCACGTCGGAATGATTGGTAAGACGTTTAGAGAAACGGTATTGAGCGGTGTGCAAAATGCGGTTGCCGACTTGCAACATCGTACAGCGGGGATTGAAGCGTTGCCTATTTGGCAGTTAGCTTCAAACGGTATCAATACGATTTGGTACGATACACCACCAACCGACAGAGAGCATAAAAAGGGCGACATTTGGTTCGAGAAGAACGGAAACTACATGCGTATGCACATTTGGAACGGCACGGCGTGGGTTAAAGAGTTCGACCAAGAGGACAAAGAAGAAATCGACCGAAAACTTACCGAAATCGACACCAAAGTCGAACAAGCCAACCGCAATTTAGAAGCGCAAGGCGCACATCTTGGCTCGATAATGGGTGATTTAGGTGTTGCGCAAGACTTAGCACAGGAAGGCAAGAACATCGCTGAAAGTGCATTGAACAACGCATTGGAGTTGTCGACGAAGGTGTTGGAAACAGAAGAAGGATTAAATGTTTTCAAAGCAGAAACTAACGAACGTATTACGCAGGAGTTAGCGAAAGTCGAAGGGAAAATTCCGACGTCTATCGGCGGAAGGAATTTAATTACTGGTACACAGCATTTTGATGGAGTATGGACTAACAAAAATCTATGGTCGAAAGAGAGCGAAACATATAACGGATTAACGGTGTATTCAAAAAGTTCTAAACACCAATCTGTATCAAAGTCGGTTCAAGTGTACGAAGGAGAAACATATACGTTTAGCGCTTATGTAAATTTAAGTAAGCAGGGAAATGTAAACGTACTTTCGTCAAGAGTAGCTACTGATACAGATTTATACTATAAGAGTTTCACTCTTGAGCCGGGTTGGCAAAAGGTATCTATTACTTTTACAGCACTTAAAACTACAAGAATTGAGCCTAATGTATCACTTCAACAAGACAGTATTAAAATCAGTGTTTGTGGATACAAGTTAGAGCGTGGGTCGATTGCGACGGATTGGTCACCCGCACCCGAAGATACTGTATCGCTAACGCAGTTTAACCGCTTGGAAGAAACAGCGGAGGGAGTTAAGCGCAGTATTTCTAAAGTCGAACAACGTTTTCCGAAGAAGCAACTGCCACTTGTGAATACGGCGTTCAATAACGTTGTTCGCTACTACTTCATCGTGCTACACGATATTTTAGCGGACTATGTCGGTAAAGAAGCAAAAGTTACTTTTGATTTGAAAGTTGAACCCGACGGAACAGAACGAGAGTTGCTGTTCTATCACTATCAGCATTCAGGTATTGGTATTAAATTAGGCGAAGAAGCACAGCCACATGTAAAAATTAATGCCACGAAGCAATGGCAGACGTTTTCATTTAGTGGCGAGGTTATCCGCAAGCCGATACCTGCTACTTATCATCAAGGTGCAATGATTATCTATGACCCGACGGATAACAACAAATTCAGCTTGCGCAACATCAAGATTGAAGTCGATGATGTGGTTACTTCCGTTGAGTTCAACAACGTTCGTGAAACAGCGCAGTTGTATGAGAGTATCCTCGGACGCACGGAAGCAGACGCAACAACGAACATATCTCGAATGCTACGCAGTAGCGAACTCTTTATGAGTGAGATTACGACGGGTGGTAGGCGGAATCTTTATACTGGCACGAAGAATTTCGACGGGAGCGATTGGGGGACGCCGATTGACTGGCAAGCCACGTTGAAGTGGAGCGAAAGCACCACGAAATATAAAGGCTGTAAAGTCCTTTACACCAAGCATATGCATAATGGCTTGTGGCAAAATATTGAAGTCAAAAAAGACGATAAAATTACCTTTACGGCGATTGTGTACTCTCAAACAGCGATGAAGGTGCACATCTTAGGTAAGTGGGATAATGCGCCGTTTCCGGCTACAAGTCCAAAAGCTGGACTTGATAAGCTGTCGGAAATGCATAACGTTCCTGCTGGAGCATGGACGAAAGTATCGACCACTTTCACAGTCACTTCTGACGGCTCTATGCAACCACGTATAGAGAAACGAGCGAGCGATAACGAACCTGACAAGACGCTATTTATCACTCAAATCATGGTCGAAAAAGGCGAGAATCCTACCAAAGAATGGACGGAATCGCCACACGAGCAAGTAACGAACCGCATTGCGCAAATTGGGCGTTTGCTGGAACTTGGGTTATTTGGTCAAGAGGGCATTTTGGACGGTATCTTGATAGGGCGAGATACTATCAACATCAAGAGCAAGTTAATTAATCTTGATGGTGATGTGCGCATGAACAGTGCTTTTGTGACGAAATTAATCACTCAGCACCTAGATACAAACACCTTGCGTGCGATGGTAGCGAACATTAACCAGTTGAACGCTATTCAAGTGAATGCGAACCGCATAACAGGTTTTACATCGGAGTTTTTACGTTCGATTTGGAACGGAATCAACAACCGAATTTCGATTGACGGAAACGCATTAGTTGCTAGCCATACGGACGGCTCTAGGACAGTGTTGTCACCAAGTGGACTGTTCCACGAGGAAGGTGGCACGTATTACCGAACGCATTACCTTACAGAAATTATCCCGGTCGGAGATATATTGCATGACGGACGGGATAATGGTGGCGTTCAACTTGGAGTGAATCCGGGGTACAAGTGGGTTCAGTTGCCGGGTATTTTCAAAGGCAAGCGATTCAAAGCGCAAATTTCGTATTCTGATGCGGACACATGGCGAGCAGGCGATGATTACCGCAACGGTAATATTCAATTATTGCGTCCGGTTTGCTTTGTACCACAGCATTTAATCGATTACGAGAACGCACGAGTGCCGATTGTCGGTTATGCGCACGTATTTAACCGACGTACTTGGAGTAGGTACAATTACCCCGTTTGGGGGCAATTGATGATTACGTATTAAAGGAGTGTAGATGTGAAAAATAAAGAAACAGGAGGCGATTGCTGATGACGTGGCAAGTAACGAAGTATCCGCAAATTGACGGTATGGGAAGTGTGACGGCAACGATTGTGATTATCGACAGTAATATGAATCGAATAGGCGCTGAATTTGTCGGTAATTTACTTGATAAGCCTGATGTCGAATTAATCGACATGGTGTTGGAAGATTTTTATCAAAAGCATTATTTCAACCGTGCGGAGAGCGAAGCGATAACTCAGTTGAACAAAGACAAAGAAGCGCTAGAGAAGAAGCTAGCGGAAGCGACGAAAATTATCGACAATCACAAGCAAGGTATGTATGAGTTGCTGGCGATGATTGGAGCAATTGCTGAACATGTCGGCTACGATTTTGAGGAGGAGAACGGTGATGAAGATTCTCAAGAAGATGTTTCAGACGGTGGCGACGAAATGGAAGGGGGTGAGTAAGGTGATGGCGAGTATGATTGCATTAGATATTGCGAACGGCGAGATGACTTGGAAAGAAGTTCCTAAATTTATGCGTAAGGCGGTTAAACGTAAGTTAAAAGCATTGGGCTTGGAGTATTTAGCGAGCGATAATCCTGTTGTTCCAACGGAAGAAGCAGACGAACAAGCGTAGTAACAGAGAGCGTACTTTATCGGTACGCTCTTTCATTTTGAATTTGGAGAGTGGTGTATGCCTAAAGAAGAAGTAATCATCGCCGTCATTGTCTTTTTGCTACCGGTTATCGGACTTTACTTAAAGTTTCGTGATGACGTAAAAGCGCAAGAAAATCGCATGACGATTTTGGAGCGTGATAATGCGCACATGATGAAACAAGTCGAAAACAACATTAAGCGATTAGACAATCACGATGAGCAGAACAAAATTTTAGTTGCTCTGACTGAGCAGGTAAGGAATTTGTCGGAAGATATTAGAAGAATCGAAAAGAAAATCGGATAGAAAAGGAGATAGAACAATATGGAATTTAACTTATTTATTATCCCAGTCACAATGATTGTGACGGAGTTAGCGAAACAATATATCCCTAGCAAATATGTGCCGTTATTTGCGGTTATTTTCGGCTTATTAGCGGGCATAGGCTTCGGGGTGTACTATCAAGCTGATTTGTTCACGCACGCTGTACAAGGCTTGATTTATGGCGCTTCCGCTACTGGTTTATACCGTGTAGGCGAAAAAGCGAAAGAAGCTGTTTAGCATGGGAAATTCATTCATCGAAAAAATGGCGGTGCTGTATCAATCAGTACCGTCACCTATTTTAGTCAGTGTAAGGCTTGCGCAAGCGATTCTTGAGTCAGCTTGGGGTCGTTCTGAATTAGCGGTTAATGCGAACAATTTCGCTGGTATCAAAGCCAGTGCGCCTTGGACTGGCGAAAGGTACTTGAAGTTATCTGATGAAGAATACGCAGGAAAAACGAAGCGTGAGCCGTCGTATTTCCGCAAATACGAAAGCGTACAGGCGTTTGTAGTAGACCACAGCAATTTCTTCACATCGACACCGGAGCGTGCGGAAAAGGTGTATAAGCAAGCGATTGAAGCCACAACTTACGTGGGACAATGTAGCGCTTTGACTGGAACGTATGCGACGAGTAGCCAGTACGGGCGTAGACTGATTGAAATTATTGAAAGATACGACTTAACAAAATTTGATAGAAAGGAAGATGTAAAAATGACATTCAAAAGACCAAACATTATCGACAGACGTAAAGAGGCGTTAGGCTATCCGTCAAGCGGATATTATGCACGACGTCATCGTTCAGCGATTAAAAACATCGTGTGGCACTTTACAGCGACCAAACGAACCGGTGGCGGATTCATCACAGGACACGAGCGTTTTTGGCGTGACGTTTACGGTTGGGATATTGGAGGATACCACTTCTATATCGACGCAGACGGACAGATTTACTGGAATTACGACTTAGAAATCGTGACGTATGGCGCAGGTCGTGCGAACCCGTATTGCGTTCATATTTCAGTGGAAGCGAATAGCGTAGCGGACTACTCAGACGCTCAAAAGGCTTCTCGTGAAGCGTTGACGTTGTGGCTACTACAAGAGTTAGGATTGGGTGCAGAAACGGTTCGAGGGCATAAAGAAATGCCGGGAAATTCAACGACTTGTCCGGCATACTCTAAAGAGGAGTTAAACGCTATTCGTGCCGATTTAATCGTTAAATTAAACGGCAACAAACCTCAACCACAACCTAAGCTACAAGAGCAGGCGTTTAGCGCAGGACGATACCAATTCGTTGTGAACGTTAACGTGCGTTTAGCGCCACGTACAAACGCTCGCAAGGTCGATATGTATGTTCCGGGCGAAACAGTCAACATCGAGAAAGTAACGCAATCCGGCGGATTCTATTGGGGTCAGTACACCAATTACGGTGGCGGTCAATCTTATGTGGCGCTTGGCGAAATCAACGGTGCTAGATACACTAAGAAAGTGTAGATTGTGTTGAGTAGCGTTGAGTAGCGTTGAGTAGCGTTGAGTAGAAACGAGTAGAAACGAGTAGAAACGAGTAGAAACTTGCTTAATTTAACCAAAACACCCTACTTCTCTGATGAGGAGTAGGGTTATTTTTTTGCATATTGGAATGTTACAGTTATATTACAAGTGCGAATTAGCGAAAAAAGCTATTGACTTTGTACGAACTCTAGTGTAATATGTAATTAAGGTTATTAGATAACCTTAATACGCGGGCAAGAGGCAGAAAGGAGAACATCATGAGTGGAATGACAAACGAGCAGTTTAGAACAGTGCTTGAAATGATTATAGCAATCATAGAGCAGTCGAAGACGAAAGAAGAAGCAATCGCAAAAATAAAAGAGTTGCTAAATAAATAGCAACTCACTAGCAAATGGTGTACGAGCGAGGGTCTTGCCCCCTTGCTCATCACACCGTAATTATAACACAAAGGCAAGATAAAAAACAAGAAAGAGGAGAATAAACATGAGAAAGATTATTCAAAACAAGGTATATGACACAGAGACAGCTAAAGAGATTGGGTATTTCAGAACGAATTATGGGATGTCTGATTTCAGACATTACGAAGAAACTCTGTATAAGAAACGCACGGGCGAGTATTTCTTGCATGGTGAAGGAAACGGAATGTCGAAATACGCCGATTCTTACGGAGACATGAGAGGACCAGGGAAAACAATTGTGCCCCTTACTTTTGAAGAAGCGAGAGAATGGGCAGAAAGAAAGCTAGAAGCTGAGGAGTACGAATCGGAATTCGGCACTCCGGAAGAAGGCTTTACTGATATTCACACTCAAATACCTAATGAATTAGCAGACAAGTTAGAGAAAGCGAAATCAGAAACCGGTAAAAGCCAAAAAGATATTGTTACTGAAGCGCTAAAAAAATATTTCGGATAAACGAAAGTTTTTTACAAAAATCTATTGACTTTGTACGAACTCTAGTGTATAATTAAATCATAAGGTTAAGAAGTAAACAAAAGAAAGAGGTAATCAAAATGGAAAACAAATTCACAGTAGCAAACTTATTAGAAGGATTTTACAACGCACCGGAGAACACATACGATTTAAGATTTGAAAACGGTTGGATTAAAGGTATCCCAGCAAACGAGCACCCAGAAGCAGAAACAGATGAGTTTTACTGGGATAACCAAGACAAAATCAATGAAGCGCTAGAGCAAGGCGACGTAGAGTAACGAGAACGAGAACGGAGGGGCAATCGCCCCTCTCATAAAAGAAAGGAAGATGATTATGCTAAACTTAAAAAATGGAATAAGAGAAGCTTTAATTAAAAACAAGAATTTTTTCATAAATAATGGAAGAATTGAGTTTATTCTCACCGCCGTTCAAAAGGACGGTGAGGAAGAGTTTAAAATATTTTCACCCGTTGAGGAGTTTGAAAAAGAACTCGGACAAAAAATTGATGATAGCAATTTAGATAAAATATTGGAAACTAAACATTTTGAAGAATTTATTGTTTACCATTTTAATAAAATGGTAGAGAGATGGTTTGACATTTATCAAGATATAGAATTTAAATAGAGAAAGAAAGATGTAAAGTGGAACATAAATTTAAACAAGTTAAAGAAAAAATCGTTGGAAGAAAAATTGTGGAATTGTGCGATGAGTATATCGTACTAGACAACGGAACTAAGGTTGAACTGAGCTTTAGCCAAGTCGGTGAGGGCGAAGCCGACGGGCGTTGGTGGGACGAGTTTCAAAGAGAAGTTGAAATTACTTCCATGTACTTGATGAATAGATGTTTTGAAGATTATCATCACGATGAGTTCATCGAATCAATCAATGTCATATTATTTAATAATGTGACAGAGATTGCAAGAGCGAGTTTCTCTGTTACAACGTATGAACTAGATGACTACGCCGCATGTCATCTAAAAATCGGAGACGACAAATACTTAGTGATTGAAAGTTAAGGAGGAGAGGGAAATGAATAAGCGGCAATTAATGAAAGAGTTTAATAAAATTTGGGACTGTTATACAGGGCACGACATGTTCACTGATTATTTGTTGTGTGACATGGACACACTACTAAAAGAATATGTAAGCTCAAATTCAGGTGTCATGGGCAAAAAAGAAGTTGAAAATGTAAAAACAGTCAAAAACATGACACCACACGACATCGTGGTGCTAAACGCAAATGACGAAGTTACAAACATCTTCAAAAGTGAAGGTGTGGTGCGTGTTAAAACTCAACGTGAAACAGTTGGGGAAATTAATGGCGTACCAATTTCAAAAACAACTTTAGGAGAACTTGATTTTGTTCCTGAAGAAATTGACGGTACTTGCTACATTGTTTCAGCGTTTGTTAAAACATTGTTCCCTGAACGAAAAGATTTTCTCGTTGTGGGAGAAACTAAACGTAACGAACAAGGGCAAGTAGTTGGGTGCTACGGATTAAGTTTATAAACAAATCAATAATTATTTAAAAGAAAAGGAGAAAGTAAAATGACCAATTATAAAACAGTAGTAAATGTCTATGGCGAAACATTTACAGTAGACTTAGACACAAAAAAAGTACATAGTTTCAGTAATAAAGATAATAAAGTAACCTACAATGCTGAAATTGTTGAAGATGGAAAGCCCACAGGTTTCTTTACGGACTATGTTGAAGATGGTCAGGTAACTGACCTCGAAACTAAAATCAGAACGTTTGGAAATCCAATCGCTTTGATTTATGCGCAAGCGGTGGATTTTGACCAAACTAAAAATGACTCAGATAGAAAAATCTGGAACAAATTATTAGAAGATGTCAAAGAAAATGAAGATAAAATCTTCACTAAACACGGAGATTTTAAACAGCGAATAATCGTTAAAAACTTAGACATAGTGTTGGTAAAGTCATAAAAAATGTTTACAAATCAAATTAAGAGGTGTATTATTTAATTGACTTAATTAATACTTAAAGAGCGCTAGTATCAATTAAGTCCGCCCCTGCCTTTTGCGGGGGTGTTTTTATGTTTAGGGGCAAATAAGGGGCAGAATTGCCCCTATTTTTTGCGCCTTAATGCGGGCAGATGTAAAAGCGAACGAATTTACCCTTGTCAAATCGGCGTTTTTGCGGGTTGGTGCGGGTTGATGTATAACTTCGTAATGCATAGTGTCAATGAAAAACATGGAATGAAAGAAACCTTGCTAGATGGTTGGGTTGGTGAAGGTCCTATCTATTGCTTCAGATTGCATGGAACAAACGCAAATACTTCGCAGCCGGCAACGTCAGGTCCTGTTCCTGACAGTGATGAGAAAGTCAACAAACAATATAAAGAAAGTGGCAAATTTACTGCAAATCGTTCTGTTGCCATTCGGAATGAACCGAAAGAATCGGCAACGGTTGTTAATACTTTGGATGCGGGAGAGTCCGTAACTTATGATATGGTCTACATTACGAATAAATTTGTTTATATCAGTTATATTAGTTATTCCGGAATTCGTTGTTATGTTGCGGTTCGAACATATAGCCGTGGGCAACGCGGACCTTTATGGGGAACAATTGTGTAAAAGAGCTAGGAATCTAAATCAAGGATGTTAAGAAGAGGAGCCTTGGTTCAATAGTTCATGAGAATTTCTTCTGTGAACGCATGTGGTTATACATTTTTCAAAAAAACAGTTGACAGTTTGTAGCAAGTATGCGACAATATCATATGTTGTAAAACGACCGAAGACAGCAAGTGGCGAATGCCTTAATTTCTTGCCGAGGAAGTTCCTGAATTTTGGAATCTATCTCTATGTCTAGCGGTGACATAGAGATTTTGTTTTATTTGTAGAATGAAATCTCTATACCAAATTGACGGAGGTGAAACTTATGACAAAAGCTGTTATTTTGAAAAAACAAGAGGAAGTAACTGTCGTTTCGAACGAACTTAAATCAGCTGCATCAGTTGTTGTTGTAGACTATTTAGGTTTAACAGTAGAGGAAGTTACTAACTTACGTAAGCAATTACGCGACAGCGGCGTACAAATGAAAGTTGTAAAAAACACAATTTTACGTCGTGCAGCAGCTGAAGCAGGAATCGAAGGCTTAGATTCAGCATTTGTTGGACCGACAGCAATCGTATTCAGTGAAAGCGAAGTAGTTGCACCAGCTAAAATAATTTCTGAATTTGCTAAAAAAGCAGAAGAATTAGAAATTAAAGGTGGTATGATTGAAGGTAAAGTTGCGTCAGCAGAGGAAGTGAAGGCTCTAGCATCACTACCAGATCGCGATGGATTATTATCAATGTTACTTTCAGTATTACAAGCACCAGTTCGCAATACTGCATTGGCTATCAAAGCAGTGGCAGAAGCAAAAGAAGGCGCAGCCTAATTATCAATTAATAATCATATAATAAATGGAGGAAAAATATCATGGCATTAAACATTGAACAAATTATTGCTGAAATCAAAGAAGCAACAATTATCGAATTAAACGACTTAGTAAAAGCAATCGAAGAAGAATTTGGCGTAACAGCAGCAGCTCCAGTAGCAGTAGCAGCAGGTCCAGCAGCAGCAGCTGAAGAGAAAACAGAGTTTGACGTTGAGTTAACTAACCCAGGCGCAGGCAAAATCAAAGTAATCAAAGTTGTTCGTGAAGCAACTGGCTTAGGCTTGAAAGAAGCTAAAGAATTAGTTGACGGCGCTCCATCTATCGTTAAAGAAGGAATTTCTAAGGACGATGCAGAAGCGTTGAAAGCAGCTTTAGAAGAAGTTGGCGCAACTGTAACAGTTAAGTAATGACAAAACAGCCCTAATCCGCATTGGATTAGGGTTTTATGTTTAACTTGACCTCTTAATGACCTCAAAAGTTTAATGGCTAATGTGCATAGTTACTTGAGGGGCTAATATTGAATAAGTCTTGAGCAATAGAATTTTTGTTCCCAGTCCTATAAAAGGCTGGGAATTTTTTGCATAGAAAAAGTCCCTCAAGACCTCTTGTAAAAAGAGATTCGGTGAGGGACTCTGTGGAGAAACCTATTCTGTTTCTTCGGGTTTGTATGCGGCAACAAGTCCTAAACCAGCGAGGATAGATAGTGCAGCAACGCTGAATAGTGTGTCCGCTTCTCCTGTTGCAGGAAGCGTAACGGAATCCGTTTGCTCGGCATGATCGTTCGCAGAGTCTGTTGCTTGTTTCTTGTTGTCGGTTGTGTTGTTATCGGAAGCAACTTTATCCGTATGCTTGGTGTTTGGTGTTGGTTCCGATTGAGTGGTTGAGTCTGGTTTCGATGGTTCAACGGTATCCGGAGTTGTCTGATGATTGTTTGAGTTCGGCTCAGATGGCTGGTTATCTGATGCTGTATCATCTTTTGCCGGTGGCGTTCCATCGGGTTTCGGTGTTTCTTCTTGATCAGAAGAAACGAATACGACCGCGTAATCGCTGAAGTGTTGCGCCATAAACTCCAAGATGTTGCCATCAATCATGGTAAAGGCTAATGATTGAACCGGCGCATTTTCTGGGATAAATAGCACTTCTTCTACTTGTTTTCCGATTGAAATTGGAATCCGAACGGTTGCTGGATGCGCAATATCAATATCGTTGCCGTGCTCATCAAGAGCTTCGATATCGAATAAGACAGCATCTTTTTCTTTCAAAGCGGTCATCTGTGCATCGGTAGTAGGCTGAATAATATCCACTTTTAGGTCATGGACTTTAGTCGGTTCCTTCCCTGAAAATGCGATTGTCACTTGAGTGGAGGAGTGTGTTAATGCGTAATCCGGTTGCTCTTGTGGTGTGTTTGGCTGGGTTGCTTCCATAACGGTTACCGGCACATTCACTAATCTTGAACTACCGTCCGCAAATCGTACGCGTACTTGCGCAGTTTGTTTGCCCGGAATAGTTGTGTCAACCGGATTGACAACTTGAATGGTTGCTCCTGCCGGCAGCGTCATCGCGCTTGTATAGTCCACCTCGTTGTTTTGGTTAACTGAGAGCGGTGTAACGGTAGGCGCAGTAGGTACAGCTACGATAGGAGTCGCTTGTCGTACTTCTTTAACGGTCACCGGAACATTCACTAATCTTGAACTACCGTCCGCAAATCGTACGCGCACTTGCGCAGTTTGTTTGCCCGGAGTAGTTGTGTCAACCGGATTGACAACTTGAATGATTGCTCCTGCCGGCAGCGTCATCGCGCTTGTATAGTCCACCTCGTTGTTTTGGTTAACTGAGAGCGGTGTAACGGTAGGCGCAGTAGGTACAGCCACGATAGGAGTCGCTTGTCGTACTTCTTTAACGGTCACCGGAACACTCACTAGTCTTGAACTACCGTCCGCAAATCGTACGCGTACTTGCGCAGTTTGTTTGCCCGGAACTTGGGTGTTGATTCCTTTTTCTATCGTTAGGGAAGCGCCTTGTGGTAAAGATAGGGCATCTTCATAAGTGATAGAATCATTTTGGCGGATAGTGAGTGGTTGTACAGTAACAGTTGGAATTGGTGTTATTGTAGTTGCCGGTACGGTCTTCTTGATTAGCAATACACTTGCTGTTAATGGCTCGAGTTGAATGCCTGATTCCGTTAGCTGCACGCCTGTCGGATTCTCAATAGCAACCGTTCCTGCCTGTGTGCCATCAACAATAACTTGAGCTTTGCTCAGATGCTTATATTTGTCTGAGAAAGTAATCGTTCTTGCTTGGTTATCCGCATTGATGAAAACAGCATAGATATCGCCGTTTGAAGCAATCGCTTGATAACCGATGACGAGATCATGTAAGCGAACTTCATCATTCGGGGTAGTGATAAGCGAAACATTATTGCGAATTTCCTCAACCGTGCCACGACTGAATGCATCAGTAGAACGGCGCAAGTGAATCAAACCTTGTGTATAGGCTTGTGTTTGTGTGTTGTTAGGGTACTTCTCTGAATCGGTCACTTTTTGCCAATCAAAACGATTGATAGCGTCGGACGAGTCATAGGAGTCATGGATAAAGTATGGGTGCTTGAATGGGTTGCCTTGTTCATCTGTCATGTAGGTTGATTTGTAAGGTTCATTCTCTTTATCTACTTTACCCATAAAATCCGGGTGAATGAACTGCTTCGTGCGTCCGTATTCTTGACCGGAGTGGATGAATGGTGTGCCTTGTGATGTCAGAATGAGTAAATTACCCAAGCGAACACGGCGATGAATTTCGGCATCGTGTTTCGACGGATCTTTCTTAATTGACTGAGCAATCACATCGTATAGAGTCAAATTATCGTGTGCGGCAATGTATTGAATCACATCACCGGGGGCATCTGCTGTAAAGTTGCGCGGTTTGGCGATGATATTATCATAAATCATGTAAATATCACGGGCGCCTCCTGTTAAGAAGCGAGGGTGTCCTTCACTCCCGTATCCTGATTTCAGTTCGTTGCGCATTTCATCCGAGAATACACCGACAGAGTTTGTCTGGTTCATCCAAGATTGGTCAGCTGCTTGGCGTGAATCTCCCTCGTCACCGTGGAAAGTTTTCCAACCTTCGCCGAGCATAATAATCTTAGGATTGAGTTTCGCAGCTTCGTCATAGGCTTGTTGGATGGCTTCTGCATCGTGGTCGCCCATCATGTCGAAGCGGAACCCGTCAACTTTATATTCATTGACCAAGTATTTGATAGAGTCGACAAGAATACGGCGGCTCATTTTGTGAGTGGTACCTAGACGTCCGCCACCGAAGCTTTCACGCGATGTACCATCAGTGTTCATGAAATGATAGTAATTTGGCTCCAAATCTTCAAAAATATGTGTTTGCGCCGTATGGTTATACACGACATCCAGAATTACGCCCATGCCGCGTTTGTGAATTTCGTTCACTAAGTGTTTGAACTCTTCGATTCGTTTCGCCGGGTTTGTCGGATCTTGAGAATACATACCGGATAAAGCGAAGTAACTTTGCGGGTCATATCCCCAGTTATAATTACTGTCTTTAGAGGCGTATTCCGTGTGGCGTTCTTTGTTTTTCAATTCGTTGGCATGATAGTAATTCATTACCGGTAGGAGTTGGATGTGGGTAACGCCTAATTTTTGTAAGTAATCGAGGCGTTCAACAAAGGCTGCGAATGTACCGAATTGGTGGGTTAATTCGCTCGCGATGTTCGGGTCAGATGTAAAGTCACGCACATGGGCTTCGTAAATAATCGCATCTTCGCGTTTCTTGAATCCTTCGATATTAGCAAAATCTAATTCAGGTCCAAGTTGTTTTGGATTCACAAAAGCAGCTTTTCCGACACGTTTGACACCTTCTTCCTTGATGTCGCTATTCCAAGCTGCCATTGATTTGGCATATGGGTCGAGTGTGAGTACTTTCTTACCGTCACGTTCGATTTCGAAATGGTAGAAGTAGCCGCGGAAATCTGTAATGCCGTGAGCGTTTGCGCTAGTTAAATCAATGTTCCAAACGCCTTTTTCGCTGCGAGTCATTGCAACTTTGCCGATGATAGTGTCTTGGTTCTCTTTGTCATACAAGATAACATTCACTTTGTCGGCGCTTGGTGACCAGAGTTTCAAGTTGGCTTGGCTACCGTCTTCGTTCATTGTTAAGCCTAAATCGCCGTCATAACCGTATAACTCGTCCTTCAATTCCCAACCTAAAATCGCTTCAAACTGGTTCTCGTCATAGCGAACGGTGTAGTTAGCGCCCGTTAAGGCAAAGTTGCCGTGGATTGTCATTTTTTTGTTGGTTATGTCGAGGTCAATGTCTGTTACAGGCACGGTTTCGCCGTCTTTGTTGATGACACGGAGGCGTGCCTTCAATTGTTCTTTGCTCATGCCTTCCAGTTTTGTAAACAGTGCTTCAATGCGGTCGGTAGCACTTTGACGAGCGCTTTGTAGGCGAATGTCATTGACAAAGTAAGGGTTTGTGTAAACATTCTCGTCATTTTCCCGGATGAAAATTTGGGTATGGTTCGCCAAGTCGCTAAATCTTAAGTCAATGGTTTTCTTGCTACGATCTTGTTCGTTGACAACGTGTAATCCGATTGATTCTGCGCCTTCACGCAATTCGATATCAACGTAATGACCGTATTTGCCTTTATTGATCAGATTGAAACCGTCCGGCCATGTATTATCAGGGAACGGTGTTTTCAATGCGTCCCAAGCCCAAATGCCGAGATTCTCGTAATCTCCGTCTTGGCTAGTGTAGTTAATACGTAAAGTGCGTTTCTCTGCGAGCGGTTGGTAGCTGTAGACTTTGTAGTTTTCGTCTACCCATGCTTCGTTCATTTCTTGGCTTAAAACATCAACAGCTAAGTCATTGCTTAAGTTGCTTCCTTGTGTATTGTTGATAAGGAAACCGATTTTGTCACGGAAGCCGTCGATGACTTTGAAGTCAATGTACATCCCGTAGTTGCTTTCTTTAGCAGTGCCAAAATTGATGGCGCCGTTTGGCCAGTTTGAAGAAGGTTGTTCGACATCTTCCCATAGCCATAAGCCGAGTTCGTTCAAATTATCGGATGGTAATTTTTTGAAATGTAGGCGGAAGTGTCCATCCGGAATAGGTGGCACTTCAATTGCTTGGCTTTCGGCACGCACTAGCTGTCCTTTATCGACGGTTAATAACAAGGTTCCGCCGTCTGCTAATGATGGGATGTCCAATTCGACAATCGCTTCTCCGGCTTCGTTCACTACAGGTTTGAAGGTTCTGCCTGAATAGTGATCGGTTAAAGTTGCGGTATTGTCTGATAGCTTGATGCTGATGCGATTATTTTTTTGTGCGATATTGTAGGCGATGTAAGCTTCCCGATTGTCGTGAGTGCGTTTTGCCATTAGCCATTGTTGGGCGTTAGAACCGGCAAATGTTTCGTTCGTTCCACGCGATAATAATTCGGAATGGTTTTGGCGGAAGCGCAGTAGCTTTTGGTAATGTGCGAGCATCGGATTGTTCTCAACGTCATCCCAAGCGAAGTCATAGCGATTACCATAGACAGGCCAATTGTTTGCGCCGCTTTGCCCGATTTCTTCTCCGTAATAGACAACAGGTTGTCCTTTGCTTGTTAATTGCATGGTGACAGCGAGTTTGAATTTATCTTTATCGCCGCCTAATGTCTTGTACAAAAAGCCATCTTCATCATGACTGCTTAAGAATTGTCCGAGTGTATGAGCACTTGTGAGTTTCTTGTTACGCTCAATCATATGTTGGTTTGCTTGTTCCAGACGACCTGCGGTCAACTCTCTTGCAATATCTTTGAAACCGAAGTCAAGTAGGCTGTCCATCATTCCGTTACCGAGATGTCCTTTTGTATCTTGGTACTTAGCGTCCCATGATTCGCCGATTAGATGGAAGTCTGCGTCTTTTTTGGCTAATTCGTTCTTGAAATGTTGCCATGTTGTGTTATCAACGTGCTTCACAGTGTCGACACGGTAGCCGTAAATGCTGTTGCCCTTCTCGGTTTTTGCCATGTCAAGCCAAGCGGTTTGCCATTCAACTAATTTGTTGCGGACGGCAGGGTCTTCGGTTTTGAAATCAGGGAGTCCGGCAAGGGAATCTTTGATATCGTCGTTGCGAATAGTGTCTGCTTCGCCACGGAACATGCCGTTGAAGCGGTCGCGGTCTGCTTGGCTCGGAGCTCCTTGGGCGGTAACGTTGTCATCTTGTTTCAAGCCGTATCCTGCATGGTTCAATACGACGTCAACCATGATTTTGATATTTTTATCAGCGGCGGCATCAATTAAATCTTTGAAATCTTGCAAGGTGCCTAAATGTGGATTCAATTCGGAAAAATTAGCTGCCCAGTATCCGTGGTAGCCGTAATACTCTTCGTTTGTTCCTTGTTTGATGGTTGCGAAATCAATGTTTTGGACAATTGGCGTTACCCAAATGGTTGTGATACCTAGCGAATGCAAGTAATCTAATTTCTGGGTGATACCTTTGAAGTCGCCGCCACGGTACACACCTCGTTGGTTGATAGCGGTGTCGTACGGCAAGCCTTTAGGGTTATTGTTCGTCGAATCGCCGTCTTTGAAACGGTCGGTCACCATGAAGTAAATGATTTCTTCATCCCAGTCGATTTCACCTGTTTTTTTGTTGCGTGGTGCAATCGTTGCGGTGGCGGTTGTGCTGTAATAAGCGCCTGCTGTATCGATGACTTTGATTGGAATTTGATAGTTACCCGGTGCAATATTATGTGTTGCATTTAAAGTAATGGCATTCAATTCCGGGGAGATATCTAGCATTCCTCCGCCGATGGCAGTAGCATCTGCTGTGATACGTTGAATGCTTATATGCGCCGGTTTAGTAATGTTCACGGAAAGCACACCGTGTTCATTGTAATGAAATGGCTTGTTCACAGTGGCGGTCACAGTAACATTCTCTGTACCTTCAACGAGTGGAGCGTCTCCTCTTGTGGCGAAATATGGATTGTTGTACGCTTTTGCTTCGAGTTCACGCACAAAAATTTGGCTGTGATTCTCTCTGTCGTTGAAACGGATATCGGCTGTCTGTTGTTTGGTTACCTTATTAACAATCAGAAAGGCGATATCGGACGCAAGCCCGTTATTTAGAGGGACATCAATGTAACGGCCGTGCGTGCCTGTTTTAACGAAATCGATGGCATCTGTTGGCCAGTTGGTTGGTTTGCTGTCTACACCTTCCCAAATCCAAAGTCCCCAATTATCGTAGTTATTGTCTTCACGATAGTAGTTGATACGAATGGTGTTTTCGTTTTCGAGGGGGCGATATTCATGGACATTGAAATTTGTATCAATGAAAGCTTCGTTCATTTGATCAGAGGTGAGGCGAATTGTTTGGTCAGACGGGGTAACTTTGTGGTCGCCTTTCAAGAGCAAGTAATTGATGTTTGCCGGTTGTGCCGATTGTGGCACATCAATATAGTAGCCGTAAGAGGTTTTAGTGCCGTTTGCTAAGCGTGTTGCACCGTGCGGCCAGCCGGCAACTTGTTCAGATGGCGTTGCGACGCCTCCCCATAACCAAACACTCAATTCTTCCATCGGTTGATTTGGAATGTTTTGGAAATGGATCCGGAAATTGCCTGCTTCAATCACGGGGGCAGCATCAACGTCAATTGCTTCGGTTGGACTATGGTGGATAACTGCGCTTTCTGCTGGTGGTTCTTCTGAACCAACTTCGGACATTTCGTTAGTAGTGTTATCGCTTGGTGGAACCGGCGTCTCTTCTGTCAATTGTGTGGTGGACAGTTCCTCGTTGTTTTCAGCCGAAACCGTTTGCAACAATGTCTGAGAAGAGAATAGAAGTCCGGTTGCTATAGCGATAGAGGCAACACCGACTTTGAGTCGACGAATGGCATACGTTCGTACTTTTTGTGCGTGGCGTTGCGCGAGTAATTGTGGATTGCGTTTGCTAACCATTATAATACCTTCCTTTATATTTGTTTTATGAATTTCATTATACTAAGCGGCGAATTACTTCGCGATATGTTAGCGGTATCAAAATGTTGACTTCCTCTTTCTTCTTGTTGGCGATGTCGGTTGAACGGGAGTCGGCTGACGGGAGCAGGATTTTTTGGTAGGCATTGGCACGATTGTATGATAACATCAAGGAGAAGAACTTTTTTGTTGGAGGGAATTAAGATGGAAAACAAGGTGACGGTAAGAGATTTAGTGAGCACATTGGATATGCGTATTAGTTATGGCGAGGAATTTGCCGACCGTCTGATTACATCAAGCGAAGTATCGCGTCCGGGGTTGGTACTCACAGGTTATAATGATTTGTATCCTCAAGAGCGAATTCAGTTAATTGGACGCACGGAAATGAGTTACTTAGATACGAAAACATCAGCCGAGCGCTTACAAATTTTTGCAACACTATGTAAGGAAGAAACACCTGCAATTATCATTTCACGCGATTTAGCGGTGCCTCAAGAGTTGGCGCAAGTTGCGGTGGCGCAAGGGATTCCTGTTTTACAAGCGCGATCCAAAACCAGTCGTGTATTAGCGAATTTGACAAATTATTTGGAAGGAAAGTTGGCGGAGCGTTTCTCTAAGCACGGTGTTTTTGTCGAGGTATTCGGAATGGGCGTACTCTTGGTTGGAGGCAGCGGTGTCGGGAAGTCGGAAACGGCATTGGAATTGATTCAGCGTGGACACCGTCTGATTGCGGACGACCGAGTGGAACTATTCATGATTGATGAGTTGACGCTTATTGGAGAAGCACCGGAAATTTTGCAGAATTTATTGGAAATTCGCGGATTGGGCATTATTGATGTGATGTCTTTATACGGTGTATCGGCCATTCGTCGCTCCAAACGCTTAGAGTTGATTATTGAATTAGTATTGGATGATGGCAAAACAGAGTACGACCGCTTAGGTTCACAACGAGAATTCGAGCAAATTTTTGAAGTGAATGTGCCGAAGATTCGCATTCCGGTAAAAACCGGACGCAACCTAGCAGTCATTATCGAATCGGCAGCGATGAATTATCGTGCTAACCAAATGGGCTATGATGCGACCGAAACCTTCAACAAAAAACTCGACCAATTGATTATGGCGAATCGAGAAGGGTAAAGCGTATGGATATCGATAATATGTTAGCAACCATTCATTCGACAGCGTTCCATTTATTTGGTTGGCCGGTGCAATGGTATGGTATTATCATTGGTTTGGCGATGATTGTGGGCTATCAAATGGTAATGAGATGCGCTCGACAGCTTCAAATTAACGACGAAACCATGGCGGATATAATCTTTTGGACGATTGTCTGTGGATTAATCGGCGCACGCGCGTATTATGTATTGTTCAAATGGGATTACTACGCCAAAAATCCGGAGCAAATCATTCAAGTTTGGCATGGTGGTTTAGCGATTTATGGTGGGATTTTAGCTGGAGTAGTAGCGCTAGTGTGGTTGTGTCGGCGTTACCGACAAGATGTGTGGCAAATATTGGATATTGCAGCTCCGGCTGTGATGTTAGCGCAAGCGATTGGACGTTGGGGAAACTTTATCAATCAAGAAGCGTACGGTGGTGTTACAACGCAGCATTTTCTACAATCATTGCATTTACCAACCTTCATTATTGAGCAAATGTACATTGATGGACATTATTACCACCCGACTTTTTTGTATGAATCTTTATGGAATTTAATTGGCGCTTGTTGTTTAATTTTTGTCCGTAAGCAAGAGAATTGGTGGCGTTCAGGCGAGATTGCAGCCTTGTACTTAATTTGGTACGGTTTCGGGCGCTTTTTCATAGAGGGATTGCGCTCGGACAGTTTGTATTTGGGTGCATTTCGTATTTCACAAGTTGTATCAATTGTATTAGTAGTCATGGGCGTAGCGTATATCTTATACCAACGTACGAGTATAAAAAAGAGGTGAGCAAATGAAAATCGGAGTGATTGGAACAGGCTCGTGGGGCACAGCTTTGGCGAAAGTTCTAGTTGAGAATGCCCATCACGTGTTGATGTGGGGGCGCGATGAAGATGTCATCGCTGAAATTAATCACATGCATACAAATCACAGATATTTACCGGCCATTGAGTTGCCTACTACATTAGAGGCGACAAATGATTTGAAAGCAGTGGTTCAAGATGCCGATGTGATACTGATTGTTGTACCGACGAAAGCGGTGCGTAGCGTAGTCCAACAACTCAACAAGTTCTTGCCGCTAGCGAAGCAGCCGCTAGTGGTCCACGCGACGAAAGGTTTGGAACCCGAGACGCACTTGCGCATTAGCCAAGTGATTGAAGCGGAGTTATCGCGCGAATTGTATCAAGAACTGGTTGTCTTATCCGGACCGAGCCACGCAGAAGAAGTGGCGCGCCGAGATGTGACGACTTTAACGGCAGCGAGTCAATCGTTGGCAGCGGCAGAGGAAGTGCAGCGAATTTTTATGAATCAATACTTCCGTGTCTATACAAATACAGATGTCATCGGTGTTGAATTAGGCGCCGCTTTGAAAAATATCATCGCCTTAGGGGCAGGGATTTTGCATGGAGCAGGGTACGGTGACAATGCGAAAGCCGCCTTAGTCACACGTGGCTTGACAGAAATTTCTCGCTTAGGAGTTAAAATGGGCGCCGACCCTTTAACCTTTATTGGCTTAAGTGGCGTTGGTGACTTAGTTGTCACTTGTACGAGTCCGCACTCGCGCAATTGGCAAGCCGGTAATCTATTAGCGCGCGGCGCGAGTGTTGCGGAAGTGGAAGGTGCTATTCAAATGGTCATTGAAGGAGTAGCGACATGTAAAGTGGCGCATGAATTAGCACAATCATTAGGTGTAGAAATGCCGATTACTGAGGCGCTTTACAGTGTGCTATATGAACAAGCTCAAATCCCAACTGCCCTGAAACAATTGATGTCACGCGACGGAAAACGTGAAGCGAGCCTAGAAGGCACACTAGATAATACGAATTAAAAAAGAGGAAAGAAGCTATGACGAAAGAACAATTAACCTATGATGTAGTAATTATTGGCGCAGGCCCTGGTGGTATGACAGCAGCGCTGTACGCCTCGCGTGCTAATTTAAGCACAATCATGATTGAAAAAGGCGCACCCGGTGGGGAAGTCCTAAACACGGCAGAAGTGGAGAACTATCCGGGATTTTCTTTAATCAGTGGACCGGAATTAGCACAGCATATTTATGATGGAGCGATGCGTTTCGGAGCTGAGCATGTTTATGGGAATGTCGAGCGAATCGAAACGCACGAGAGAGTCCACCACGTATATACTGCCGACAAAGTTTACATTGCAAAAGCGGTCATTATCGCAACCGGATCGCATCACCGTCATTTAGGGGTTGAAGGTGAGGAGCGTCTAGCCGGACGCGGTGTTTCTTATTGTGCGGTTTGCGACGGGTTCTTTTTCCGTAACAAGCATGTCGTAGTTGTTGGTGGTGGAGATTCTGCCGTAGAAGAAGGAAATTACTTAACGCAAGTAGCAGAGAAAGTGACTATTGTTCATCGCCGCGATGAGTTGCGCGCTCAAAAGGTCTTGCAAGAACGAGCGTTTGCAAATCCGAAGATTGAATTTATTTGGGATACCGTTGTCGAGGAAATTCAAGGAGAAGCAGCCGTTTCTTCCTTGAAATTACGCAATGTCAAAACTAATGAAATCAGCGAATTGTCAGCCGATGGCGTATTTATTTACGTTGGGTTGCTCCCTAACTCAGAAGTCGCCACGGACTTAGACATTACAGATGAAGAAGGTTGGATTATTACCAACGAATTGATGGAAACGCGTGTGCCGGGAATTTTTGCAGTAGGCGATGTACGCCAAAAGCATTTGCGCCAAATTGCGACAGCAACGGGTGACGGTGCGCAAGCGGGACATATGGCTTACCAGTACATCACCAGTTTATAGAGGTTCACAAACTCCAGCAACTCCATTTAATAAGGAGAGGCTGGAGTTTTTTTTGTTATTATTGTTGAAAATATACGATTGATGTGTGATTTTTTCGGAAAAACATAAGAGACAATTGAATTTCAGAGGAATTATCTATAGAATGTTGATAGCGTTTTCAGAAGAAAAAATGAGAGGAGCCTCAATCATGAACAAAACGAGTCATGGCAAACCGGTTAAACATAAAATCGCACTGTTTACGGGATTGTCAGTCGCAGCGCTTGTAGTCGGACTACAGCAAAATGTCGGCGTGGCACACGCATCGGAAAATTTAGGTGGGCAACCTGAATTAGATACGTTAACAGTCGCATCGAACCGAGAAGAAGTTGCAACCACGGATGCAGCAAATGAAGAAGTGGACGTTGCTTCAGGGGATTCAGTCGCTTTATCGCCGGAAATGGCATCGACTGATGCAGCAACTAGCAACAATACACAAGCTACATCAGATGCGGATACGACAGCAGTTGTTAATGCTGAAACTGAAATTGCACCGCACGGACCACTCCCTTCGGAAGCCCAATTGAATTATCATAAGGAAGAGTTAGCAGCATTTATTCACTTCGGAATGAACACGTTTACTAACAAAGAATGGGGAAACGGTGAAGAGAGTCCGACCGCCTTCAATCCTACAGATTTAGATGCAGAACAATGGATCACGGTCTTAAAGGACGCCGGATTCAAACGGACAATCTTAGTAGTGAAACATCACGATGGATTCGTTCTGTATCCGTCGAAACATACAGAGCATGACGTTGAAGCAAGCCCTTGGAAAAACGGGCAAGGAGACGTGCTGTTGGAGGTATCTAAAGCAGCAACGAAACATAATATGGATCTCGGGGTTTACTTATCGCCTTGGGATGCAAACCATCCTAAATATCACGTAAACACCGAAGCGGAATACAATGAATATTACCTCAATCAGTTAAAGGAGATTCTCGGAGACGACCGCTACGGAAATAATGGGAAATTTGTGGAAGTGTGGATGGATGGTGCGCGTGGTGAAGGCGCACAAAAAGTAACATACACCTTTGATAAATGGTTTGACTATATTCGCGAAGCAGAAGGCGATATTACAATTTTCTCAGCAGAACCGACAAGTGTCCGTTGGATTGGAAATGAACGCGGAATTGCCGGAGATCCGGTATGGCATAAGGTGCGCAGAGAAAGAATTACCGGTAAAGTTTCTCATGCCTATTTGAATAATGGGGATCCCGAAGGCGATATGTACTCTGTCGGTGAAGCGGATGTATCCATTCGTCCAGGCTGGTTCTACCACGAGAATCAACAACCGAAGTCATTGCGTGATCTAATGAATATTTACTTCAAGTCTGTCGGTCGCGGCACCCCGTTGTTGTTAAATATTCCTCCGGACAAACGCGGTAAATTTGCGGATGCGGATGTGGCACGCTTGCGTGAGTTCCGCGAAACACTTGATTCAATGTATGCAGTCAACCATGCCGAAGGCGCTACCGTTACGGCATCCTCTACTCGTCAAAATGCGAAGTATAATGTTGCTCATTTAACAGACGGTAAAGACGATACATCATGGGCACCGGCAAATGATGCGTTAACAGCAACATTTACAGTAGATTTAGGCGAAGCAAAACGATTCGACGTAGTCGAGTTGAAAGAAGATATTGCCTTAGGGCAACGTATTTCCGATTTCAATATCGAAGTAGAATTAAATGGTAAGTGGGTGCGCTACGGAGAAGGTGCCACAGTCGGCTATCGTCGCCTCATTCAAGGACGTCCGGTGACCGCCAGCAAAATTCGCGTAAACATTACCGGCTCGCAAGCGACACCGATTTTGACTAACTTTGCGGTGTACAAGACGCCGGCATCCATTGAGCAAACGGACGGATACCCTCTCGGTTTAGAGTATCATTCTAACACTACCGCTAACAAAAACGGTACAACGTGGCACGCGGAAAATGAAGGCGTTCGCGGCACATCCATGTGGACTAATCGTCAAGGCGCAAGTGCAGAATATACATTCGAAGGAACGAAAGCATATGTAGTGTCAACAATAGATCCAAACCACGACGTGATGGAAATCTACGTAGACGGTGTGAAAGTTCAAGAAGTCAACACACGCAGTACAGTACGTAAGAGAAGCCAGATGGTCTTTGAAACGGATACGCTCTCTAAAGGTAGACATACGATTAAACTCGTTAATAAAACCAATAGAGCGATTGCGACTGAAGGAATCTATGTGTTGAACAATAACGGCGAAGGTATGTTTGAAATAGCGGAGCCAGTGTACAATGTTCAAAAAGGTAGACCGGCAGAAATCCGAATCAAACGTGTAGGTGGTCACGAAGTACCTGCAAGTGTAAAAGTGATTACTGAACCGGGAACTGGCGTGCACGGCAAAGTGTATCAAGATACCACATTAAATGTTCAATTTGCCGCAGGTGAAATGGAAAAAGTGGTCAGCATCCCAACACTTGATTTTACTGAACAACCGAATCAAGTCTTTGATTTCAAAGTGAAGTTGACGGAATCTTCAGGCGATACACTTATCGGCTTTGTAGGAGAAGCGACCGTTCGCGTGATGAAGTCCGCTTTACTCCCTCAAAATATGAGCGAAATAGATGACCAAGCAACAGGGATTATTTATCGTGGCGGCTGGCAGCAACCGAATAACGCATCTGATAAATTTAATAACACCGAATCGTGGATGACCTTTAATAGAGCGACAGCGGAAGCAAAACGCGATATTAGTGTGACGATTTATTTTGAAGGAACAGGAATTGAAATGGTTGGTCACGTTGATCCGACACACGGCATTTACGAAGTAGAATTAGATGGACAAGTAGTGGAGTACCAAGAAGGTTTAGGTAATTCTAGTGAAGTGGATGGCAAACGTTACTTTAGCGGGACAGCTGCGACACGTAGAGGCGATCAATCGTTAGTGAAATTGTCAGACTTACAACCGGGTATTCACTCATTAACTGTACGTTTGGATAGTCAACGGAATAATACGAACAGCAACACAGCGATACAAGTCGATAAATTTGTCATTAGTGGCGAAAATGCTCGTCTTGTCACACAAGCAGATATGTTAGCGCCGTATAGAGAATATATGAATCTTTTGTCGACCGCGGAAACAAACCGATTGAAACCGGAAGCGTTGCAAACTTATCAAGCACAGTTAGCAACCGTACGTCAGCAATTTGATTCGAATAATCCGTCTATTGCGGTAATGAACAACGCGTTGCTAACTGTAGCGGAACTTTTGGATAATGAGAATTCCTATGTTGCACCGGGCACGTCGGATAATGATGGCGGTACCACCACACCGGATACGCCAACTCCACCAGCGGATGGTGGCACCACAACGCCGGATACACCGACACCACCGACGGATGGTGGCACCACAACGCCGGACACGCCAACTCCACCGACGGATGGTGGTACAACCACACCGGACACGCCGACACCACCAACGGATAGCGGTACCACCACACCGGATCCACCGGGCGACGACGATACTGCTGAACAACCTAAAGTATTGGCATTCAAGGACGAACAAACAGGCATAAAAGTTACTTTCTCTGCTGACGAACCACACACCATTCATGGATTGCACGCACAGAAAGTTACAACACCACTTGCATCAGAACCTCCAGTCTTGAAGGGCAGAGAGTACGACCTTTACGATTTGGAAGCATTAGATGATAAGGGTGGGCATATTGACCTTCAACAAGGAGCGAAAGTATCTATACCTGTTCCAACAGCCAAAGAAGTCGACCAGGTGATTTTCTTACAGGAAACCGGCGAAGCTAAGGCGATTGCTTTCGAGCGACATGGAGAGTATGTAGAGTTCACAGCGCCACACTTTAGTATGTATGCCGTTCTTTATGCAAAGGCAGAAGAAACACCGAAGCAAGAAGAACAAACACCACTTAAAGTGGAGGATACTGTACCGACAGAACAACCTCAAGCGCCGGAGCAAGGCAAAGACAACATGGTTAAACCGTCTGAAGAAAAACCTCAGACAGCTCAACCTAAGAATGAGAAGCTAGAAGTTGCAGTAACTTCAACAAATCAAACGACTGCGTCGTCACATACCGCTTCATCAGAGCAAACACCGACATCAACATTGCCGAAGACGGGAGAAGGTAACGAATTCCTCATCTTCAACGCGGCAGCTTTAAGTATTTTAAGTGGATTAGGTATGCTTGCCAAGAAGCGTCAAGAAGATTATTAATCTTTTCACTCAGTCCTTTTCTGAAAAAGGGCTGAGTTTTTTTGAGAAAGCATAGCAGACAATTCAGATTCGTGGTATGATTAAGAAGAATAGTAACAATAGAAAGGTGGAATTAATCATGTTTTGGCGAGAAACTTTAGAGCAGTGGCAAACGTTCGAAGCATTAGATGATACACTAAAACAGGAATTATTAGCAATTGAAGATGAGGAAGTATTAAAGGATGCGTTCGGAGGACAGTTGAGTTTTGGAACGGCAGGTATGCGTGGTGTCTTGGGTGTCGGTCCGAACCGCATGAATATTTATACAATTCGACAGGCTACAGAAGGATTAGCTCAACTTATTTTGTCGCAAGGAGAAGAGGCAGCCAGACGAGGAGTAGCGATTGCTTATGATTCGCGCCACTATTCTCCAGAATTTGCGATGGAAGCGGCATTGGTATTGGGCAAGCATGGCATTAAAAGTTATGTTTACGAAAGTTTGCGTCCGACGCCGACGCTGTCATTTGCTGTACGCCATCTAAAAGCGGCAGCGGGTATTATGATTACAGCAAGTCACAATCCTTCTCAATACAATGGATATAAAGTGTACGGAGCTGATGGTGGACAAATGCCGCCAGAAGATGCCGATAACTTAACTAAATTTGTCCGCGCGGTAGAAAATCCGTTAACAGTAGAGATTGGTGATAAAACGGAATTGTTAGGTTCTGGAATGATTGAGATCATAGGGGATAATGTCGACCGTGCGTATTTGGCTGAAATGAAATCTGTGACAATCAATCCGGAACTGGTCGCAGAAATGGCGAACCAAGTGAATATTGTGTTTTCGCCGCTACACGGTACGGGTATGTATCTAGGGTTGAAGGCGCTGAATCAAGCTGGTTTTGAAACGATTCATGTCGTTGAAGAACAAGCGAAAGCAGATGGTGATTTCCCGACGGTTTCGTCACCGAACCCGGAGTCATCGGCGGTTTTTGATATGGCAGAACAATTAGGTCGCAAGGTGCACGCAGATATTCTGTTGGCAACTGACCCTGATGCGGATCGTCTAGGTGCAAAAGTGCTGACGTCTAAAGGGGACTACCAATTATTGACAGGGAATCAAATTGCGGTTCTCATGCTTGAGTACATTCTAAATGCGCGCAAATCTTTGGGACAGTTACCGAGCAATAGTGTGGCGGTAAAGTCCATTGTATCTACTGATTTGGCCGATGCCTTGATGGCAGGATACGGTCTGGAAATGGTCGAAGTGTTAACCGGCTTTAAGTTTATTGCTGAGAAAATTCAGCAGTACGAAGAAACGGGCGCCCATACATTTTTAATGGGATTTGAAGAAAGCTATGGTTATTTAATCAAACCATTTGCACGTGACAAGGATGCGATTCAAGCGCTGGTTGTTCTGGCAGAATTGACAGCCTTCCACAAAAAGGCAGGACGTACATTAGCGGACGCGTTAGAAGAAATTTACGCCAAGTATGGATATTTCTATGAGAAGACCATTTCGATTGATTTCCCGGGCATCGCCGGTCAAGCAAAAATGACGGAGATCATGGAAAGCATTCGTACAGAGGGTGTGTCATCATTTGGTGGACTGAAAGTGGTCAAAGCAGCGGATTACTTGAACGGGATGTTGACATTTGGTGATGGAAAGCAAGTGCCATTGACCTATCCAGTTTCCGATGCTTTGAAATACACATTAGAAGATGGCAGTTGGGTAGCATTCAGACCGAGTGGAACAGAGCCTAAGATTAAACTTTATCTAGGAACTTGCGGACATTCTCATCAAGAGGTTGTGGAGAAAGCAGCGGGTATCTCATCAGACATTGCGACACTAACGCAATAAACACAAGCCCCCACTCACTGGATAGTGAGTGGGGGCTTCTCCGTATAGAAGGAGCTAGTTGCAGACTTACTTTGGTGTGTGTCTCAGAGGTGGGTTTACTCGGTATCCT
>JAMXJH010000013.1 GCA_026131555.1 Aerococcaceae bacterium NML190073
AGAAAATATAACTCAATCCATACAGTAAAGAGAAGATAAAGTACACGAAATGTAAGTAATTGAGTTTGTTCTGATGTTGACTAGCGCCGGCAGGGTCAACGATTAGTGGTAAATAGCTGGCACCTGCAATAGCGATAAACAAAATTTGCATAATGAAGAATGATTGTGTTGGCAAAGACATATAAGCCGCAATCAATAAACCTACTCCAGCGATGCTGACAATAGCGATGTTTGATTGGATAATCCATTTGGCAGGGCGGATACGCATTAACAGTTCTCGCTGTTTAGTAGCCGCATTTTGTATGGCGTAGAGAATGAGCGTAACAGGGAACAAAGCGCCGATAAAGTCCAGTTCAATATGTTTCGCCTGCGAAAAGTAAGCGACAGCATTGAGGACAATCGCATAGAAGAAGACGCTCAACACAATATGATAAGGAGTCTGAGTGATATTATGCGGGAAATATTGAACATGAACAAAGCCGAGGTACAGCATCATCAAGATGGTTAGTACCCAATGGTGTGTCAACATAAAGATGACGCCCAGAATCAGCAACAATATTTCTAAGCCGTATACAAGATTCATCGGTAAAGTACGCGTTTGTCGCAAATTATATTTGATAAAAAAATGATGATCCAACAAATGTGTAATAATGAGAATCGCATATATTAGAGCGAATGATTGCCAATCGATCCCTTGTTGTTTGGCGCCGGCAATCAAACCGAACACCGCACCGGCAAATGGTGAGATGAAGATGGTCACAATCGGATTGCGAATCATTTTATTTAAGATAGTCATTGAATCCCTCCTACTAAAATGGTGATTAGGGTATCTATTACCTCTATAGTAATGTATAATGTTCAGTGTTACAACATAAATTTCCCGATAGGGTCCACTTGTAATATGGTGGATATGCCTTGTAACCAATATGTAATATGGGGGAACATAAAATGGAAGAAAAGAAACTTTTTACGTCGGAATCAGTCACGGAAGGGCACCCGGATAAAATTGCCGACCAGATTAGCGATGCGGTGTTGGATGCGATTTTGGCGCAGGACCCGATGGCGCGAGTTGCGTGTGAAACGGCAGTCAACACGGGCTTGGTGTTAGTATTCGGCGAAATTACAACGACAGCCTATGTTGATATTCAACAAATTGTCCGCAACAAGGTGGCAGAAATTGGTTATGATCGAGGTAAATATGGTTTCGATGCCGAAAATTTAGCCGTATTAGTATCGTTGGACGAACAGTCGCCGGATATTGCGATGGGTGTAGATGACGCATTGGAAACACGTGGTGAGAAGAAAGAATTGGGGGCAGGCGACCAAGGGTTGATGTTTGGTTTTGCTTGTGATGAAACGCCGGAATTGATGCCGCTACCGATTTCGTTAAGTCATCGCTTAGCACAACGTTTAGCGGATGTTCGTAAGACACACTTGCTTGACTATTTGCGTCCGGACGGCAAGACGCAGGTGACGGTAGAATATGATGAACACAATCAGGCTAAGAGGATTGATACGATTGTTGTCAGCACGCAACATAGCGAAACTGTTACATTGGACGAGTTGCGACAAGATATCATCGAACAGGTTATCCAACCGGTAATACCGGCGAATTTGCTTGATGAGGCTACACGTATTTTTGTGAATCCGACGGGGCAATTTATCATTGGGGGACCGAAAGGAGACTCAGGGTTAACCGGACGTAAAATTATTGTGGATACATACGGCGGCTATGCGCGCCATGGTGGTGGGGCTTTCTCAGGGAAGGACGCTACAAAAGTGGACCGTTCTGCAAGCTATATGGCACGTTACATTGCCAAAAACATTGTAGCTGCTCAATTAGCGAAGCGTTGCGAAGTTCAGTTAGCATATGCAATTGGGGTGGCAGAACCGGTTTCGGTTCGTATCGATACATTTGGAACAGGTGTTGTGTCGGAAACGCAGTTAGTTGAAGCAGTGCGCAACACTTTCAAATTAACACCGAGTGGTATCATCGACATGTTACAGTTGCGACGACCGATTTTCTCGAAGACATCAGCGTACGGACATTTCGGTCGCGAAGATGCAGACTTCACTTGGGAAAAAGTAGATCAAGTAGCGAATTTGTGTAAAGAACTTAATAGATAATATACAGGAGGTTGCTTTGTATGAAAACAATTGGTTTATTAGGCGGTATGAGTTGGGAAAGCACATTGACGTATTACAAAGTTATCAACGAAACAATCAAAGAGCGTTTAGGTGGCTTGCATTCAGCGAAATGTATTCTCTATAGTGTTGATTTTGAAGAAATCAGACAATGTCAAAGTTCAGGCGACTGGCAGAAGAGTGCGGAAATTTTGAAAGATGCGGCTTTGGCATTGGAGCGAGCGGGTGCAGATTTCGTTGTGATTTGTACGAACACCATGCACAAAATTATTCCGGATATTCAAGATCAAATCGGCATTCCTTTTATTCATATTGCGGAGGTAACAGCTGAAGCGATTAAACAGCAAAAGTTGAATTGCGTTGCTTTATTGGGTACCAAATATACAATGGAACAAGAATTCTATAAGCAGGTACTAATCAAACACGGCATTGAGGTTGTCATTCCGGAAGAGAAAGAACGCCAACTAATTGATGACGTGATTTTTGGTGAATTATGCTTAGGACAAATTAAACCGGAATCCAAGCGCGCTTATTTGGAAATCATGGAGCGCCTACAGCATGCGGGGGCGCAAGGTATGATTTTGGGTTGTACCGAAATCGGCTTGTTAGTGACACAAGAAGATATTGCAGTGCCTGTATTTGATACAGCTCTGATTCATGCGCAAGCGGTGGCGCTAGCGGCTCTAGCTGACTAATTAGTGATAATTAGATAGAAGCACCCATTTATTGTTCTTTTTTTAGATAAAGCCTGTTTAGAGCGAGGCGGAGCGGAGTGCCATCCTGCTGAGGAGCGTTCCGTCCGCTTTTTTGCTAAGACAAATGAAAGTAAAGGAAGTGAAGTGCCAGTATGAAAAGTTATCGTTTGACGCCGACTGCAATCGAGCGCGTATTAGCTGGAGGCAGATTGTTACAATGTGAGGATTTCGAGCAACATTATGCAATTGAACAAGAAGGTGAAGGCGAAGTGATTGCTTTAGTAGATGAAGCGCAACGATTTGTGGCGAAGGCATTGATTGGCAGACAGCACAAAGGACTTGCTTGGATCTTCACTTTAGTGAAATATGATCCTTGGTCCGCTGACTTTGTAGAAGAAACATTGCAAGAAAGTTTGCATCAACGTGGCAGCTATTTCCAAGATGAACAGACGACTGCTTTTCGGCTGTTTAATGGCGAAGGCGACGGCATCGGTGGCGTGACGATTGATTGGTACGCAGGATTTGCTCAGATCAATTGGTATTCACAAGGTATTTATCAATATCGCCAATGGTTCATGGACGCTCTTTGCAAAAAACTTCCGCAATTGCGCGGCGTTTATGAAACGTGCCGTTTCCCGCTATCAGAAGATGAGGCGGCGATTCATCATAGTTACGGGGAATCCGCGCCACATCCGCTAATCATCAAAGAAAATGGCGTTCAATATGCGATTCATCTAGGAGAGGAATGGATGACAGGTTTATTCCTAGATCAACGTGACGTAAGACAGTTTGTGCGAACGCAAAGTCAAAGTTTATCTGTCTTGAATTTGTTTAGTTACACAGGAGGCTTTTCAATCGTAGCGGCAGTTGGGGGTGCGAACCGTACGGTAAGTGTTGATGTTGCTAATCGTAGCTTGATACGAACGAAAGAGAATTTCGCTTTGAATGATATTGAAGTTGCCAATCAACATGAAATTAGGGTAATGGACGTATTTGATTATGTGCAGTACGCCAAGCGCCACCATATTCAGTTTGATTTAGTCGTATGTGATCCGCCGAGTTTTGCACGAACAAAAGCTTATCAGTTTCGTGCGGAACATGATTACGGACAGTTGGCGACCCAATTATTTGACTTAACGGCACCGGGAGGACTATGCATCTTCAGTACGAACCACAGCGCCTACTCACGCCAGAAGTTTTTGGATGATTTGACTTTCGCTGGCAAAAAACACACGGGCAACTTCCAGCTGATTCAAACCTTCGGTCTGCCTACTGATTTCCCGACAAGTGCGGATGAAGTGAGCGCCTACTTGAAAGTCTTTGTCTTTTACCGAGCGGATTAGTCACTCATCTTTCTGTCATCAAACTGTAAAATAAAAAAAGCCAACTTCTTAATCAGAATATGATAGAATTAAGTAGATTAGCGCCTTCTATCGGCGTAAGAATATTAGGAGGAATGCAGAATGAAATGCTCAAGTTGTGGCAAAACGATTAGAAGTAAACAACAATGTGCGTACTGCGGACAAGTGTTCAATGGTGGTATTGAACAGCAAGCCATTGTCCCAAAAACTAAAAAGCGTAAAGGATCTGTTCTGGGTGTAATTTCCGGAATATTGAAGATAGTATTATCTCTATTAGTGCTGTTCGGAGCGTTTTTATACGCGCCAAAAGCAATCGACTTTATGATGAATTATTTGAATCCGAGTCAACAACAAACAGCGCAAGTATCAGAAAGTTCACAAGAAAGTTCTGTTGAAGAATCTTCGATTGAAGAGCCGAAACCGGCACTGACTTTAGCAAATAAGGAAGTCAACATCAGCAAATATCCGCTTGTTGAAGTGAAGCTGACGTTTGCGGAACCTTTAACGGAAGTGACGCAAGATACATTTGAATTTGCAGTGAAAGCAAATGGACAACAACATGTATTGACGCATTATTCACTTGTGAAAGAAGATAAAAATTTAACGCTTCGTTATAATGATACAGCAACCGTTGACCAACCGAATGTAGTCAAAGAAGCAACATTTGAATTGTTTGCGCCGAGCTTGAACTTCAGTCACAGCATGACGTATGAATTGCCGGAACGTTCGGCAATTGCAGAAGAATTGACGAAATTGAACACGGCAATCACGCCATTAACAACTCAAGGAAGCAAAGTAGCGGTGGGGTACACAGAAACTACGGCAACTGCACCTGTCTACTCAAGTGCGGAATCATTTGAGGCGTCAACAATGATTAGCTGGTTTGTCTTACAACGTGTCTATGAAGATATGGCTGCAGGTAAATTGACAGCGGAGCAAGAAGTTAAGATTCAAGATGACTTGAAAGCAACAGGCGATCAAGGTGAAATGGCACAATTGGCAGCGGGGGACGTCGTAACAGTTGACCAATTGATTATCGCAGCTGTTCAACGTCAAGATGTGACAGCCTTAAATCACTTAATACAAGCAGTGGGCGGACCGAATGAATTCAATAGCTGGTTGAAGCAACAAGATTATTTTGCCACTGAAGTGACAAGCTTATTGAAAACAACTGCTTCAGGCGGTGTTCAAGGTGCCAAAACGAACGCGCTGGATTTGACAAAATTATTAACAGCACTCAGCAAGGATCAATTAGTGAGTGCCGAGATGGATGCTAAATTCAAAGAGATGTTGTTGCAAACACCTGTCAGCGAGAAATACCCGTCAACTTTAGCTGGTATTACACGCCGTTTCGAAATTACATCTGCGGACACAGATGTTAGTCAACAACATTACGCGGCGATTTTTGAAGCTGGAGATAAGGTGTATGTTGCAGTCATTCTTTTGGATGATGTGAAAGATGCCGCAGAGAGTGTGAGTGCGGTGGCAACGGTAGTGTCAGCGATTATGCATGATGTGGCAGGTTTAGAAGCTGCTCCGGTCGTTGAAGAACCTGTTCATTATGAAGAGCCAACGTACTATGAGAATACGGAATGGACACCGGAAGTTGTAGCGCCGCCAGCAACAGATGGTGTTGGCGAATAGTGCCGGCACAAAACGGCAGCCTTACAATCGACAATGAGAATACACTAACAGGGACCGGAAACATTATTTCCGAGTCCCTGTTTGCGTAAGTGATACTTTTTTGCTCGTAGTAGCAACAAAAAATGAATAGCTCGAAAATGGAAAATTCTGAGCCGGCGTTGCTATTCGGTATGGTGATTAGGTAATAAATAGTTAATGAGAATCCCAATCATAGCGCCAATAATTGTGTCCAAGATACGATTGGCACCATAGTCCCATAGATGTGTGGAAGGCGTGTTCAGCAGTACAACAAAAAAAGTAGCGGTTGAATTGATGATACTAGTACTTAAATTCAAAGCATTACAAATAACAATAATCAGTAACACTCCGAGCATGCTTGCCAGAACGCGGAATACCGAAGGATCCAACGAAATAAGTAATCCCAGTCTGGCGATGAGAATGGCGACAACAACCCCGATTGTGTTGCCGAAGATGCGAAATTTACCGTAATTGACACTTGTTTCGTGGCTCTGTTGCATCGAATAGACAGCGGACAAAGCGGCTAACATTGCAGGTTGTCGATTCCACCACTCAAACAAAGTCAACGTCACACCGACAGCAATAACAGTTTTTGTTGTGCGAAGCCCAATCTTTAAGGCGTGCCATCCCGGTTGTGTGCTCATAGCTCTCTTCCTTCCTAACAAATAACGCTATTTTCATTGTAGCAAAAAAAATAGAAGAAGCAATCAAATGACTTTCTCATATCACGTAAAAAGTGTATAATAATGGAAAAACAACGAGGTGAACGAGATGAATCAAGCACTTATCGCATTGGTAGTCAATGCTATTCAAGAGAAATATGTGAGCGAGAAATCTTTTTACTCAGAGAAATTAGGAATTTCGCCACAAAGCTGGGATCGTTGGAAAAAGGGCGAGCAAGGATTAAAGTACGAAAACATTAAGTTATTATCAACGTTATTCACGGATTACGAATGGATGCTTGTCCAAAAAGTGGTGCGCAACGCGGAGATTATGTCGGATATTATGGCAAATCCGGTAAAAGAGTTTATGTTCTTGAAATACCAAATTGCGAAACATTGGGTGCATCATGGTATGGCACGTCTGGAGTGGCATCATAGCGAAGCGAATGAGAAAGACAGTACGCGCAAATCAAACCAAATGATTTTGCAATTGATTGCGGACTATAATTTGTGGGGATATAGTGACATTATAGAGTTGCGCCTGCCCGGTGTGATTCGCCAACAAATTGAAGCGGATGAAGTGAAATTATTAGAGTGGTTTGATAATCAACTGAATCAACAAGTGGAGGTATAATGGCCAAACGTAAGTATAAGCGCAATTATAAATCAACAAAGCGCAAAAAAAATCTAGGATATCATTTGAAAAATATAGGAAACACATTCAAGGGTATCTACAACTGGATAACGCAAACAGTAGGGAAAGTTACTGTCATGTTTGTAATCGTAGCTGTCTTCATTTGGGTGCTCATGACGCAGTTAAGCAATTTCAATGAGCGAACACCTGATAGCTCTGTCAGCTATGAGCAGAAAGTGGAGTTCGTCAATACGATTGCACCAACCGCTCAGAAATTACAACGCCAATACGGAGTTTTGGCAAGTGTGGCGATGGCGCAGGCGATGATTGAATCTAATTTCGGTCAAAGCCAGCTGGCAGCAGAACATCATAATCTGTTCGGTGTCAAAACGGATGCAGGTGACCCTAATGGAGTGGATTATGAAACGCAAGAGTTTGTCAATGATGAGTGGATTACGATAACGGACCGCTTCAAAGTGTATGCGGATTGGGAAGAGTCGTTGACTAAACATGCGGAATTAATTTATTATGGAACATCGTGGAATACGGATTTCTATCAGGCGGTTCTCGACGGCAAAACTTATCAAGAACAAGCTAAGGGGCTGCAATCATCCGGTTATGCAACCGATCCGGATTATGCCAATAAGTTGATTGCTATGATAGAAGAATGGAATTTAACGCAATATGATCAACCTGTACAATGATGGAAGACAGGAATAAAGCGTGAAAGATGAAGGAGGAAAGGGAATGCCGCATAAGCATTATCCGGGATCAACCGTCGGCATTATTGGAAGTTCAGTGACCTCAGCGTTGCTGGCTCAATCAGCCGGGAAACTAGGGTATCGGGTGGCAAGCTTAGTTTTGAATGCAAATAATCCGGTACGTCAATTTGCCAGTTGGCAAACAGTAGCAGACGCGTATGATGAATCAGCGTTGCGCTATTTTGCTGGGCGAGTGGATGTCGTGATTGCCGAAACAGGTTTGTTATCCAATCAAGATTATCAAGTATTAGCTAAATTAACGGACGTGCCGTTATCTGAAGATTTAATGGCGATTTCAACCGATCGCCTCATCGAAAAAGCGTACTTGGACTCCAAGCGTTGTCTTGTAACGCCATTTTCGATGATTACACAGTTGGAAGATATTAAAGAGGCAGTGGAATATATTGGGTTTCCATGCTTGTTGAAGGCAACTCAACGCCATTTACCTCAATCAGATGAGCATATTATTTTGTACAACGAGGAAGATTATGCAGCAGCTCAAGCCAAAATTGAGCAAGGAACCTGCATTCTGGAAGCATGGATTCCTACAGAAAAACGTGTGTCCTTGACAGTAGTACGTAATGAGCGTGGCGAAGTCTTGCTGTATCCAATCTTCGAAGTGTTGCAACGAGGCGATAGTGGCGGAGAACAAGTGCGCTATCCGGCTAATGTCGGTTTGGAAGTGGAACGAGAAGTGCGCCGTGTCGGGCAATATTTAGCCGAAGAATTGCACTTAATCGGTGCCTTGACAGTAGATTATTTAGTCACATCTTCGGGCGTCGTTTATGTCAATGGTGCGAGCATCGGCTTAGCGAGCGAGGCTTTATTTACAATTGGCTCAATGTCGGTGTCGCATTTTGAGGCGATGGCGCGTGCTTTAGTTGGCTTACCGTTGCCGGAATTAGTTCCGCTCAGCAAAGCGGCAATCGCGTTGCCGGTGGAAGAATTGAATAAGGAAAATGTCTTGACGCAAATGATGTTGCGAACGGATTGGGGCTTTGCGCTCTTTAATCCGATCGGTAATCAGCCGGACTTCTTGATGGGGAAAGTCATTGTGACCGGGGACTCCCTATCGAATTGTGAGCGTCAAATAGAATTGACGGAGTTGCTTGCTAAGTAAAGTGAGTGATGTGGACGTGAAGTGGATGGATTGACCTTTTTTGACCTAAGGGGTATAATGAAGGACGTAGAAGATTTAAGGAGGAACGAAAGATGAATTTAATTCCAACGGTTATTGAGCAATCATCACGCGGGGAGCGCGCTTATGATATTTATTCGCGCTTATTGAAAGACCGTATTATTATGTTGAGCGGACCGATTGATGATGCGTTAGCCAACAGCGTGATTGCGCAGTTGCTATTCTTGGATGCGCAAGATCCAGAGAAAGATATTTATTTATACATTAACTCTCCTGGAGGTAGTGTGACAGCCGGGTTGGCAATTTATGATACAATGAACTTTATCAATGCCGACGTTCAAACGATTGTGATTGGTATGGCAGCATCAATGGGGGCGTTTATATTATCTTCCGGCCAAAAAGGCAAGCGTTACGCATTGCCGAATGCAGAAGTAATGATTCACCAACCGTTAGGAGGTGCTCAAGGTCAAGCAACAGAAATTGAGATTGCAGCCCGCCATATTTTGAGTACGCGTGATCGCTTGAATCGTATTTTGAGCAAGAACACGGGCCAAACATTGAAAACAATTGCCAAAGACACCGATCGTGACAACTTTATGTCAGCAGAGGAAGCTGTTAAATACGGCTTGGTTGATGCTGTCATGGAGAATAACAAAGCATTGAAAGATAAATAAACATACTGATAAAGAGCGAGTAATCCCTGAATAAGACGGGAACTCGCTCTTTTTGTCCATTGGCATTCGAGTTGGTCGATTTGTGACCACAGAGAAAGAAGGCAATATTCTTTTTCTTCAAAGTGTAATCGTTTTAGCGCTTGTATTTTGAAAAAATGCGTGTTACAATGAGATAGGTGGTAGAGGAATCACTCAAAAAATGAAAAACCAGAACATTTGAGTGGTCGCTAAACGACCTAAGAGGAGGAATAACATGCAGGATGTTTTTTCTCTCATACAAACCATCGTTCCACAGATAAGCGATGAATTCGGTTTGCGTTTAAGTATTCTCCGTGCGTTAAGTAAGCATACACAACGTGTCGGTCGCAAATTTCTATCTGCTGAAGTGAACTTATCAGAGAGAAGTCTGCGTACGGCGATTGAAAGCATGAAGCAACAAGGTTTGGTTGACGTTAACAATGCCGGAATTCAGTTGACTGTTTTTGGACGAGGCATCTTAGAATCTGTTGATGTTGCCTTAGCGGAGTCGAACCGTTTTTATGAGATGGAGCAACGCTTGAAGCAATATTTACAAATCGAGCACTGTTACATCGTGCCGGGAGATGCGGATCAAGATGAGCAAGTGTACGAATTGCTCGGCAATGTCGCACAGCGCTTGTTAATTCGCTATTTGGCTGAAGGGCAGAATGTTGTTGCGGTTACAGGAGGGTCAACTTTATCCAAGATTGGACGAAGTTTCACGCCGGAATTATCACGTAATCGACAGCTGATGTTCGTGCCGGCTCGTGGAGGCGTAGGTGGTTCGTATGATATTCAATCGAATAGTGTAGGTGGCTTAATGGCAAATCAGACCCATTCGACTTACGTTCCGTTATTCGTACCGGAGAATGTGGACGAACGAATGTCGAAGATTTTCTTTACGGATCCGTCTATCAAATATGCGATTGAACTAAGCAAGAAAGCAAACTGTTTAATCTTAAGTGTTGGGGTAGCCGAAGTAATGGCGAAGCGACACAATGTTTCGCAAGAACAATTTGAACAGTTGAAGGCAAAACAAGCAATCGGTGAAGTGTTCGGTGTCTTTTTTGACAAAAACGGCGCAGAAGTTATGCGGTTGCCACGATACGGTGTGCAACTCGATGATTTAGAACGCATTCCTTTGCTGTTGACAATCGTCGGTGGCGCTTCAAAAGCGGAAGCAATGAAAGCACACTACAAACTCGTGCCGAATCACGGCTGGTTAGTCTGTGATGAAGGTATCGCAACTAAGGTTTTAAGTGGGATAAACACCCGTTAAAATAAAAAAATCCTAAGGAGGAAGTCAAAGTATGACAGTAAAAGTAGCAATTAATGGTTTCGGACGTATTGGACGTTTAGCATTACGCCGTATTCAAGATGTGGAAGGAATCGAAGTAGTTGCAATCAACGACTTAACAGATGCTAAAACATTAGCTCACTTATTCAAATACGACACAACTCAAGGTCGTTTCAATGGTGAAATCGAAGTATTAGACGGTGCTTTCAAAGTAAACGGTAAAGAAATTAAAGTATTTGCTGACCGTAACCCAGAAGCATTACCATGGGGAGACTTAGGTGTAGATATCGTATTAGAATGTACAGGTTTCTTCACTTCCAAAGAAAAAGCTGAATTACACTTAAAAGCAGGTGCTAAACGTGTAGTTATCTCAGCTCCTGGTGGTAACGACGTACCAACAGTTGTATTCGGTGTTAACGAAAACATCTTGAAAGGTGACGAAACAGTTATCTCTGGTGCTTCATGTACAACAAACTGCTTGGCTCCAATGGCTAAAGTATTACAAGACAAGTTCGGTGTTGTTGAAGGCTTAATGACAACAATCCACGCTTACACAGGTGACCAAAACACATTGGATGCACCACACGCTAAAGGTGACTTACGTCGTGCACGTGCAGCAGCAGAAAACATCGTACCTAACACAACAGGTGCAGCTAAAGCAATCGGTTTAGTAATTCCGGAATTGAACGGTAAATTAGATGGAGCGGCTCAACGCGTTCCAACACCTACAGGTTCATTGACAGAATTAGTAACTGTTTTAGAGAAAACTGTAACTGCTGACGAAATCAACGCAGCGATGAAAGCAGCACAATCTGATTCTTACGGATATACAGAAGAACCACTTGTATCTTCAGATATTATCGGGTTGACAAACGGTTCATTATTCGATGCAACTCAAACTAAAGTATTGACAGTTGGCGACAAGCAATTAGTTAAGACAGTTGCTTGGTACGATAACGAAATGTCATACACTGCACAATTAATCCGTACATTAGTTTACTTCGCTAACTTATAATCAGTAGCATAGCGTTTTTGAAGAGCGTCTATCCATAGCAGCGGGGAGGCAGGCGCTTCCGCGCTGTTTTTTATCAAAAAAACTTGACTGAATCCACAACATTAGGAGGAATTGACTCATGGCTAAAAGAACAGTAGAAGATTTACAAGTTCAAGGCAAAACGGTATTGGTGCGTGTTGACTTCAACGTGCCGATGAAAGACGGCGTGATTACAAACGATAACCGTATCGTAGCCGCTTTGGATACAATCAAATACTTAATTAACAACAATGCAAAAGTTGTTCTATTCTCTCACTTAGGTAAAGTAAAAACAGAAGAAGACAAAGTAGCTAAAACATTGAAGCCGGCAGCAGACCGCTTAGCTGAATTATTAGGTAAAGAAGTAGCCTTCTCACCTGAAACACGTGGCGAAGCATTGGAAGCAGCCGTTAAGAACTTAAAAGACGGCGATGTGTTAGTAGTTGAAAACACACGCCATGAAGACCTAGATGGCAAGAAAGAATCAAAGAATGACCCGGAATTAGGTAAATATTGGGCATCATTAGGTGATTTGTACGTGAACGACGCATTCGGTACTGCTCACCGTGCACACGCTTCAAACGTAGGAATCGCTTCTAACTTAGAATCAGCAGTCGGCTACCTAATGGAAAAAGAAGTGAAATTCTTAGGCGAAGCCGTTGACAATCCGAACCGTCCAATGGTTGCGATTTTGGGTGGAGCGAAAGTATCTGACAAGATCAAAGTTATCGAAAACTTATTGGAAAAAGCGGACAAAGTCATCGTCGGTGGTGGTATGGCTTACACATTCTTGAAAGCACAAGGTATCGAAATCGGTAAATCTCTAGTAGAAGATGACCGCTTAGAATTGGCGAAAGAATTGTTAGCGAAAGCAGGCGACAAATTAGTATTGCCGGTTGACCAAGTAGTTGCACGTGAATTCAACAATGACGCACCAAGCGAAGTAGTTGACAACACAAACATTCCGGCAGACGCAATGGGCTTGGATATCGGTCCTAAATCTGTAGAATTATTCGCAAAAACACTTGAAGGTGCCAAAACAGTCGTTTGGAACGGACCGATGGGCGTATTCGAAATGCCAAACTTCGCGAAAGGTACAATCGGTGTCTGCGAAGCAATCGCACACTTGGAAGGCGCAACAACAATCGTCGGTGGTGGTGACTCAGCAGCAGCCGTTGCACAATTAGGTTACGAAGACAAGTTCACACACATCTCAACTGGTGGCGGTGCGTCATTAACTTACTTAGAAGGCGTGGCATTACCGGGCGTTGTATCAATCGGCGACAAATAAGCTACTTTTGGCAAAAAATGAGCGTTCATCAGCAAGTCAACTTGGTGATGAAATGCTCGATGCTATCAAAGGACAAATAAAGGAGACATATAAATGACACGTAAACCAATTATTGCGGGCAACTGGAAAATGAACAAAACAGTTGAAGAAGCCATTGCATTTGTAAACGAAGTGAAAGATAAATTACCTTCAGCAGATGTTGTAGAAGCTGTAGTAGGCGCGCCTGCTCTATTATTAAACGGTGTAAAATACTTCAGTGGCGACAGTGTGTTGAAAACAGCAGCACAAAACTGTTATTTCCAAGACGAAGGTGCCTACACAGGAGAAACTTCGCCAAAAGCATTGGCAGCATTAGGTGTTGACTATGTCATCATCGGTCACTCAGAGCGTCGTGAATATTTCCACGAAACAGACGAGGACATCAACAAGAAAGCACACGCTATTTTCCGTAATGGCATGGTGCCAATCATTTGCTGCGGCGAATCACTTGAAACCTATGAAGCAGGTAAAGCGGTTGAATTCGTAGGCGCTCAAGTATCTGCAGCTTTGAAAGACTTAACAGAAGACCAAGTGAAGTCATTAGTCATTGCTTACGAACCAATCTGGGCAATCGGAACAGGCAAATCTGCTACTCAAGATGACGCCCAAAAGATGTGTAAAGCAGTGCGTGACGTTGTAGCGAAAGATTTCGGTTCAGCAGCTGCCGAGGCAGTTCGCGTTCAATACGGCGGCTCAGTTAAACCGGAGAACATTGCCGACTACATGGCATGCCCGGATGTCGACGGAGCATTAGTAGGTGGCGCAAGCTTACAACCGGAGTCCTTCTTAGCGTTGTTAGAAGGTGTGAAATAATGACAAAAGCACCTGTAGCCTTAATTATTTTGGATGGATTTGCCATTCGTGACGAAGTGTTCGGAAATGCTGTCAAAGCAGCACACAAACCGAATTTCGACCGTTATTGGGAAAACTATCCGCACAACCAATTGAAAGCAAGTGGAGAAGATGTTGGTTTGCCGGATGGACAAATGGGCAACTCGGAAGTAGGACACTTGAATATCGGGGCGGGTCGTATCGTGTATCAATCTTTGACACGTATCAACATTGCTATCCGCGAGAAAACTTTCTTCGAAATCGAAGAATTGGTCAATGCAGTCAAATTAGCGAAAGCTCAAGATAAAGCATTACATTTAATGGGCTTGCTATCTGACGGTGGCGTTCACTCGCATTACGAACACCTATTTGCGCTATTGAAATTAGCAAAAGATTACGGCTTAGAGAAAGTTTACGTTCACGGATTCCTTGACGGACGTGATGTAGGTCCATCTACTGCCTTAGAATTTATTGCACGTACAGAGCAAGAATTTAAAGAAATCGGTGTAGGTAAATTCGCTTCAATCTCAGGGCGTTATTACGCAATGGACCGTGACAAACGTTGGGAACGTGTCGAAAGTGCGTATCGTGTAATGGTCGACGGTGTGGGACCTGTCTACAATTCGGCAGCGGAAGGCGTTGAAGCATCTTACGCAACTGAAGTATATGACGAATTCGTTGTGCCATTTGTCATTCAAGAAAATGATGCACCTGTTGCGACGATTCAAGACGGTGATTCCGTTGTGTTCTTTAACTTCCGTCCGGATCGTGCCATCCAATTAGGAACCGCATTATCTAATTCGGATTTCAACGGCTTCGAAGTCGGTGAGAACGCACCAAAACACTTGCATTTCGTCACTTTCACACATTACAGCGATGACGTATTGGCTCAAATCGTATTCAAGAAAGAAGATTTGAAGAACACGATCGGGGAAGTATTAGCCGATGCCGGTAAAGCACAATTACGTATCGCCGAAACAGAGAAGTATCCACACGTGACATTCTTCATGAGTGGTGGACGTCATGAGGAATTCGAAGGCGAAGACCGCATCCTAATCCCTTCACCGAAAGTTGCGACATACGACTTGAAACCGGAAATGTCAGCATACGAAGTGAAAGATGCACTTGTTGCAGCAATCAATGAAGATAAGCTTGACGCCATCATCTTGAACTTTGCGAACCCTGATATGGTCGGACATTCAGGTATGTTGGAGCCGACAGTGAAAGCCATAGAAGCAGTCGATGAGTGCTTGGGTGAAATCGTTGATTTAATCCTTGCTAAAGGCGGTTATGCCATCATTACCGCAGACCACGGTAACTCCGACGAAGTCTTGACTTTGGACGGCGCCCCAATGACTGCTCATACAACGAATCCGGTTCCGGTTATCGTTACGAAAAAAGACGTGGAACTCCGTGACGGCGGACGCTTGGCAGACTTAGCGCCAACAATGTTGGACTTGCTTGGCGTTGCTCAACCTGCGGACATGACAGGTCAAAGCTTGATTATCAAATAAGACATTCCCTTCAGAAAGTCTTTGCAATTAGTGATTGAAATCACTACAATATGAACTAGGTAATAAAGCCTTTCATTTTGCAAAAAAATGAAGTGCATTAATACAAATAAACCCAAAGGAGAGAAATTAAAATGCCATTTATTACAGACGTTTACGCTCGTGAAGTACTAGACTCACGCGGTAACCCAACAATCGAGGTAGAAGTTTACACAGAGAGCGGTGCTTTCGGCCGTGGTATGGTTCCTTCAGGAGCATCTACTGGTGAATACGAAGCAGTAGAATTACGTGATGGCGACAAGAGTCGTTACTTAGGAAAAGGTGTTTCTAAAGCAGTTGATAACGTAAACAACATTATTGCGGAAGCTTTATTAGGTTACGATGTAACAGCACAACAAGCAATCGACAAATTGATGATCGAATTGGACGGCACACCTAACAAAGGTAAATTAGGTGCGAACGCAATCTTAGGCGTATCAATCGCTGTTGCGCGTGCGGCTGCCGATCACTTAGGTGTTCCTTTGTATCACTACTTAGGCGGATTCAATACGAAAGTATTGCCAACACCAATGATGAACATCGTTAACGGTGGTTCTCACTCTGATGCTCCAATCGCATTCCAAGAATTCATGATTTTGCCGGTTGGCGCACCTACATTCAAAGAAGCATTGCGTTGGGGTGCTGAAATCTTCCACGCATTGAAAGCTATCTTACATGACCGTGGTTTAGTAACGGCAGTAGGTGACGAAGGTGGTTTCGCTCCTGCATTCGAAGGTACTGAAGACGGCGTTGAAACAATCTTAGAAGCAATCAAGAAAGCCGGTTTAGAACCAGGTAAAGATGTCTTCTTAGGTTTCGACTGTGCAGCTTCTGAATTCTACGAAGGCGGCGTGTACAACTACGCTAAATTCGAAGGTGCAGACGGTGCAAAACGTACTTCTGCTGAACAAGTAGATTACTTGGAAGAATTAGTTAACAAATACCCAATCATCACAATCGAAGACGGTATGGACGAGAACGACTGGGCCGGTTGGAAATTATTAACTGAGCGTTTGGGCGATCGCGTTCAATTAGTAGGTGACGACTTGTTCGTAACAAACACTGAGAAATTATCAGAAGGTATCGAGAAAGGTATCGGTAACTCTATCTTAATTAAAGTTAACCAAATCGGTACATTAACTGAAACATTCGACGCTATCGAAATGGCTCAAAAAGCCGGTTACACAGCCGTTGTATCACACCGTTCAGGTGAAACAGAAGATTCAACAATCTCTGACATCGCTGTTGCAACAAACGCAGGTCAAATCAAGACAGGTTCATTGTCACGTACTGACCGCGTAGCGAAATACAACCAATTATTACGTATCGAAGATGAATTAGGCGAAGTAGCACGCTACGACGGCTTGAAATCTTTCTATAACTTGAAGAAGTAACTAATTTCTAAAAAGGACATCTAGCCACTCAGGCTAGATGTCCTTTTTTGTTGTATTTATTTCAAAACTTCCTCTATCTCTTTGCGGATTTGTTCCGGGGTGGTGGTTGGAGCGTAGCGTTTGATGACATTGCCTTGGCGGTCGATTAGAAATTTGGTGAAGTTCCACTTGATGTCATCGGTTAAGATGCCGCCTTGTTCTTGTTTCAGCCATTGAAAGAGTGGATGCGTCTGGGTGCCGTTTACCTCGCATTTTTGGTGGAGGGGGAAGGTGACGCCGTAGTTCAGTTGGCAAGCAGGCGCAATGTCTTCGTTGGCTAGAGGTTCTTGTGAGCCGAACTGGTTACAAGGGAATCCTAAGACGGCGAAGCCTTGGTCACGATAGGTTTGATAGAGTGTCTCCAATCCTTCCAATTGCGGTGTGAAGCCACATTGGGTAGCAGTGTTCACGACTAATAGCACTTGTCCGGCGTAGGTTTCTAGCGGATATTGTTCGCCCGTGCTGAGTGTTAATGCGATGTTCGGTAATGTCATAATATCTTCTCCTTTCGCAAAAAGAGGGACGCAAGCCCCTCATTATCAATGTTATTCGCCTAAATCAACGTTGTGGTAAACGCGCTGCACGTCATCATTGTCTTCCAACACATCAATCAGTTTCTCAAATTTAGCTAAGTCGTCGCCGGTTAAGGTAACTTCATTTTGTGGGAGGAGGTCGATTTCGGCAACTTCAAATTCGTTGATGCCCATATCGTTGAGGGCAACTTGAATTGCATGGAAGTCGCTCGGCTCGCCATAGACAATCACTTGGTCTTCATCTTGTGTTACTTCGCGCACATCAACATCGGCTTCCAACAAGCCCATCATAATGTCGTCAGCGTCTTGATTCGCCAAGACAAAGACAGCCGTCGAATCGAACAAGTAACTCACGGAACCGCTGACGCCCATGTTACCGCCGTTTTTGCCGTAAGCGGCACGGACATCGCTGGCAGTACGGTTCACATTGCTGGTCAATGCATCAACGATAATCATGGAACCGTTCGGACCGAATCCTTCATAACGTAATTCTTGGAAATTCTCGTCGCCGCTACCTTTTGCTTTCTCGATGGCGCGGTCGATGACGTGTTTCGGTACATTATAAGTCTTCGCACGTTCGATAACAAATTTCAATTTCTGGTTAGTTGCCGGATCCGGATCGCCTTGCTTGGCTGCCACATAAATCTCAATCCCGAATTTCGCGTACACTTTACTGTTGTTCGCGTCTAGTTTAGCTTTCTTTTCCTTAATGTTAGCCCATTTGCGTCCCATTATTTCACTTCGCTTTCTACAAAATATCTACTCCCTATTATAACCGTTTCGCCGCTGTTTTGTTAAGTAAAAAATCAGCACGACCTCAAATTTGTTGAATTGTAAAGCGTTTTCGAATGTGTTATACTGGAAACATCTTAAGAAACGAGGTATATGAGGTCATGTTAATTTAATTTGCTCCAAGTATAGTGAAGGTGGTCAGAAAGGGAATGCCTTTTTGCCACTGCCAGATAACTTCCTGATTGGTTCAGGGGGGAGTCTGCACTTCTGGAACAAATGGTTAACAGGGCCTTTTTGTGTTGCCTTCAATACTTGGAGCCTTTCAGAGTTCAATCATGGAAGGAGAATTGTAATGGAAGTTATGAAGTTACATCAGATTAAGAAGGAAATCGTTGGTAATACTTTGTTTGAATGCGAACAGTTGTCAGTTGGAATGGGAGAGCGTATCGGAGTGATTGGCGCAAACGGCGCCGGGAAGTCGACGCTTTTGCGGATGATTGCGGGATTGGATACCGATTATAAAGGAAGGATTGACTTATCCGCGTCACAAGTTGCTTATATTCCACAACTGAAGGAACCGTCTACCGAATCGGGTGGCGAGCAGATGAAGCGTTATTTGGACGAAGCTTTGGCGCAACGCCCGGAATTGTTAATTCTTGATGAGCCGACCGCCAATTTGGATGCGGACAATATCCGCTGGCTCATTCAGCAATTGAAACGTTATCGTGGTACGATTCTGACTGTCAGCCACGACCGCTATTTTTTGGACGAAATCGTGGAAAAAATCTGGAACATCGAGCAGCAGACGATTACCGAATATGTCGGCAATTATCAAGCGGTTGCCGAATGGCGCCGACAGGAGCGGGAACAACAGTTGCGTGCCCACAAGCAGTATGTTGACGAGAAGAAACGATTGGAGCAACAGGCGGAAGAACGACTAGTAAGGGCGACTAAGTTGACTAAACGAAAGAAAAGTGTCAGCCATTCAGAATGGAAAATGCGTTCAAAGCTAGGCAGTTATGATGGACAAGCCAGGGCACTCGCCAAAACCGGCAAAGCACTTAACAAGCGGATTGAACGTTTGGAACAAATTGATGCACCGCCTAAACCGCAACACATCCATTTGCAAACGGTCGGCAAACTGCAAGACGCACCTCACACGCTAATGCGACTGACTGCCGGTGAAGTCGCCATCGGAAACCGCACACTTTTTCATTATGGTGATTTGGTGATTCAGTTTGGCGAGCGTATTATTTTGCAAGGGAAGAATCAATCCGGTAAGACAACCTTTGTTCGGCAGATGATGAATCGAGCATTAGCGGGTTACTATGCACCGAATTTAAGTATCGGTTACTTCTCACAAGATTTATCGACACTTGTACTCGACAAGAGTATTCTTGAGAATGTTGCGGCAACCAGTCTGCAACCAATCGGGACCATTCGACAAGTATTAGGCGCACTCAACTTTCGCGATCATACGATTCATAAGCAAGTCGGCGTCTTATCGGGCGGCGAGCGTGTGCGTGTCGCCTTGGCAAAAATCTTAGTCGGCGACTATCATCTCATTATATTGGATGAACCGACGAACTACTTGGATATGGTGACCATGGAAGCACTGGAGAATTTCCTCAGTCACTATATTGGTTCGTATTTGTTAATCTCGCATGATGCTGCTTTCGTACAAAAACTGAACGCAACCGTATGGCGAATCGAACAACAGCAGCTGAAATTACCTCACCAACAAGTAGTCGCTAAGCACGCCCTTGAGCGTGAATTGGAAGTCTTGCGTCTGCGCAAAAACCAAATGCTCGCCGATGAAACCGTACCGTTAGAAAAACTGCGCGAAATCGCACAACAAATTCAACAACTGGAAGCCGAATTAACGAAGAAAGGGAGCAGAGGCGAATGAGAAGGTTGTCGAAAGACATTCACTATTGGGTTCATAAACAAGCGGATAATTCAGTAACCACACTCGGACAATAGGGAAGGAATATAATGTGCTTCATTCACGAGAGCCTACCCGCATCTGTCCGCCAACGATTCGTCTATAACGTAAATGAGGTGTTGCACGCCGCTAACGATGCCATAACAACCAAAAACCGTATGAATTCACGTTCCTGTAACGTGCGTTCATACGGTTTTTTAATGAAAAGGGTGTGCGGTAATCTAGCGGTTAGGCAGATTAGTTTTCTTTACGTTTCGGCAAAGTCAGTCCCAATCCGGCTAGAATACTTAAAGCTGTTGCACCGAACCAAGCGATGTTCTGTTCACCGGTTTCCGGTAAGGTTTGGCTTGGTGTAGATGCGGTTGACGGTGTAGTTTGTTTGCCTTCAGAAACTGTTTGGCTGTCTTTCTTAGGCACGACAATCATCGTGTTGTTGTCCTTATTCGTATCGATAATAATCGTTGTTGCCCCGTTATCTGTCTGTGGCTTGTTCGGTTGCTCCGGTGCCGGTTGTGGTGTCGGAGCAGGAACTTGCGGTTGTGGCATTGGTGTTGGCTCAGTTACTGGTGGTTGCGGTGTTGGTTCCGGCGTCGGTGTCGGTTCCGGTTGCGGTGTTGGCGCAGGAACTTCTTTCTTGCTGAAATCTAATTGTACCAATAACGGATCGTGGTCGGAAGCACGACCATGTGCCACCATGAATGGCGAGTTGACGTGTACCATATCGAAGACATATCGGTTCTTCAAGTTGTTGGACAGCACCACATTGTCGAGCGATTGATAGTTTCCTTGGTAGAAATAAGAGAAACGATCGTCGATGTCATGGCTGCGTACTAAATTGAAGAGCAAATCTTTCTCGAGAATGTCCATTGTTTTCGAGAATTCAAAGTCATTGAAATCTCCGAGAATGGCAACGTGAGCATTCGGATTCTGATGATGTCCGACACTTACGAAATGATGCAATAATTCAGCCAACTTGTGACGTTTCGGTTCGGATGCGAATTTAACCGGTTGAACGCGTCCGAATACACCATTGTCGCCGCGCTTAGAATTGAGGTGAACAGCGATGACTGCAATGTCTTCGCCTTTGAACTGGAAGTTGGCAACTAAAGGCTTACGTACGCTCTTCCAAGCTGGGTCCGTCGGTGTGACACGCGCCACACTATACTTGAGTGCGCCATTCTCCCATTCGGCAGGCGTGTTGACATCGGCTTTCGGCTTGTCGGCTAAAGTAACACGCAATGGATTGTATAGGAATCCTGTACGGATATTACCACCCGGTGCACCGCCGTCTTTGTTGTTCTCAGGTGCGATGTCAGTGTATTGATAAGCGATACCGCCCAATGCTTTAATCGCATCGATGAGGCGTTGCGCACTTAGACTTGCATCCGTGTTGCCGCTATCTGCATCACCGTCGTTATCTTGTACTTCAATGAGTGTCACAATATCGGGACTGTTCAAGTCGGTAATAATCGAGCGGGCGATGCGTTCTACTTTCTCGTCCGGCGTCTTGTTCTTATCTGCCGAGAAGTTCTCGATATTGTAAGACGCAATTGTCAATTTGTCTTCGTGGAAAGTGATCGATGTTTTCTCCGGTTGCAAGCCGCCGTCAATTACTTTCGGCAATTGTTTGGCGTTCACTAAGATTTTGTAGTTGGTGAAGCTATACGTTACCGGTCCGCTCACACGTTCAGCAAAAGTATCGCCTGCCTTTGTGATGAGAGGTTTCGTGAATAGAAGTGCGATTTTCTCCGGGTTATAGTCATTGTGCCCTAACAATAAGCCGTTGACTTGATTGAGTTTGCCGTTGTAATCGCCCGGTAGAACATAGACTTCTCGATGTTGTTGCGGTCCTAAGATCTTCGCATTGTCGATAGCGACAACCATTCCTTCGAGCGCTTCCCAGAAGTCCAAGGCATCTTCTTCCGGGTCAAAAACACTCATACCGTCATTGTCGATAACACCTGTCGGTAGGGCGATATCCTTACCTAAGACGATTGGTGCGGGTACTTCGCCCGTTCCTGTCTTCGTCACAGTCTTGGCGTTTAATTGTGTAATGGTTAAATCGGTTTGCGCACGTTCGTTGTATCCTTGACCGAGGAATTCTTCGACCGTCGCCACAATCTCAACAATGTCGCCGAGATTCATTTGGTGATTGCGTTTGTACACCATAATACCGTCAGAAGTTTTCGGATTGTTATCCGGTGTCACGTCTTGTACATAGAAGCGATTCGCGCCGTCCACATAAGTGACTACTGCGTTGCGCACGGTTACTTCTTGGTTGATATACGGTGACACATGGGCAGCACCTTGAATGTCGCCAATGGTTAACGTTGGTGTCGCTGTCGGCGGTGTCGGGGTAACGGCGGTATCGGCTTTCTTCACTACTTCGAATTGTTCCAAGCTGAACGGTTTCAGTTGGTTCGTTCCTTTGAAGGTTGAGAGAATGGCTGTCAAGTTGATTTGGTCGCCGGTGCCGATTTTTGCAAGGAGGGCGTCAGCAGCAAGGCCGGTGCGGTTATCGACACGAACGGCAATGCTGTTGCCCGCTTCGTCAGTCACGTTGAAGGTTACTGTACCTTGGGCATTTGTGTTCGTTTGTCCGACGGTTAGTTGTGTCAGCTTCACTAAGGTGGATTGATGCGCATTACTCAATTGATTGATGGCGAGTGTTTGCGGTTCGGCAATCGCAATCGGCGCTACTTTCTGATGATGCGTGATGTCCACTAATTGAAGTTCGTTGTTGAAATTGCTTAGTTTACCGCTCAAAAGAACGCTATCGCCTGTTTTGTATCCGAGGGCGGTGCGTGGGTAAATGTAGAGTCCGTGTTGTGAGGCATCTTGGATATAGAAGCCGTCGCCGCCCCAACCGTTAATGGCACTGATGATTTGTCCTTGAACGGTGTAAGTTTGTCCTTGTTGAGCGGTGCGCACATCGGCAATCGGGGTTGCGGTCGGTGTCGCAACGGGTGGTTGCTCAACCGGTGGTTCGCTAACCGGAGGTGTATTCGGTTGTGTTTCGACAACTTCGATATTGGTAACGGTCTTCAAACCGGCTCTGCCGAAGTATTTGTCACCGCGACCGGTAACGCGTACGTGTTTGCCGATTAGTTGCGGATTATCCACGACATTGTATTGTGTGCGTAATGCACCGCTCGGTAATTGGACCGGAACGGTAACATCGGCAGGTGCATCGGCGCTGGCACCGAGTGCCAAGTTGGATTTGACATTACCGTATTTGTTCGGTTTATCCAATGCGCCTGTCACGACACCTTCAACTGTGACGGTTTCGCCGATAAGGGCAGGATTGTTTTTGAAGGCGTCAACGGTGTGAACGGGATTCGCTGATTCGGCGATGACCGCTTCTTCGTCAGCGGCGTTCGTGTCGGCAAGGGCTTCAGCGGTTTCCAATGCAGTTGGGGTAGCCGTATCCGCTACGACTTCTTCCGTCGGTACGTTGCTTACTTCTTCAGCTGCAACTTGATGATGTCCCAACGCAAAAATCCCCAAAGAAGCCAATGCAAAACTGAGTGCAAGACGGCTTTTACCTTTGAAGGATTGACGTGTGAGCTTTAGATGAGGTTGACAAATTTTTTTCATGGTATCAAATTCACTCCCAAATATTTAGTTCCTGTTTCAGTATAGTAAACATATCAATATCGGGCAAGGGAACTTTAGGCGGTAGCGATAACTTTTTTGGGTATTGTTCGGTTTTTTGGGAGTGTTATCAGGTGTGGCGCATTAGTAGAGGGCAAAGCTGTGCCTGCCTGTCAGTATCGCTAACTATTCTCAACATCAGCGCTTAACCGCTGAACGTTCAACTTGTATGCCGCCAAAAAATTAAAGGCAGTCTGAACGTTCAACTTGTATGCCGCCAAAAAAACAAAGGCAGTCTGAACGCTCAACTTGTGTGCCGCCAAAAAATCAAAGGCAGTCTGAACGTTCAACTTGCGTGTCGCAAAACAATCAAAGCTGGGCTGAACGCTCAACTTGCGTGTCGCAAAAAAAACAACGGCAGTCTGAACGTTCAACTTGGTTGCTACAAAAAAATCAAAGGCAGGTTGAACGTTCAACTTGAGTGTTGCAAAACAATCAAAGGTAGGCTGAACATTCAACTTGTATGCCGCCAAAAAATCAAAGCTAGTCTGAACGTTCAACTTGTATGCCGCCAAAAAATCAAAGCTAGTCTGAACGTTCAACTTACGTACCGCAAAACACTACCTCCCTTTCATTCTCTGTGTTTCCCTTGCTACACCATGACGTTAAACGGAATTTCAGAATGTTCATACAACGAAAAGACTTAAATTACACGCTCAATAAATAAAAACACAATAAAAATTACTAAAAGAATCTAAAATGATGGATAAATAAGAAAAGCTATGTTACTATAAAGGTAACTAGAATCAATATAACCGGAAAGGAATACTGTCTATGGTAGAGAAAGTTTATCCGATTACTTTTACGTATTTGCACCATGCGGAATATGCGCAGTTAGTAGCACGTTTCATTGAAGAATATGAAGCAACCAAGATGAGAACAACAGACGAAGACCTCACACGCTTGTTGGCAACGGTCAAAACGAAGTTGACGGCAATGCAGAACGCCCTTGAACAAGTCGTTACTCAAGAGAAGTCAGAAGCTGTCAGCCGAGCGGACAAAGAACGCGACATGAGTATAAAGGCACTTTTTGACAGTATTCGCCCGTATCGCTATACCAAAGTATTGGCGGAAAAGGAAGCGTACAATGCGCTTCATTTGTTATTTAAGCAGTATAGGCATGCGGCACGCAAAAGTTATGAAGAAGAAACGAGCTTGATTCATTCGCTACTGGAGAAGTTGAAAACATCGGAATATCAACCTGACGTGACGACATTAGGCATTACGAAGTTCGTGGTGAACCTAACGGAGAGCCAAGTGCAATTCAACAAGCTGTTCACGGAACGCATCAAGGAAGAACGCACTAAACCCAAATACGATGTGAAAGCTTTGCGCCGTTCACTCGCCGAAGATTATCGCTTGTTGGTAGCTTATGTAGGGATCAACGCACAAGTCAAATCGAACGAAACATATAAGCAGGTGCTGACAATTATGAACAGCATTCATAAATATTATGCGGATACCCTTGCACGACGTAAAGGTAAACAGAAAGCAACGACGACAAGTAAACAAGAGTTGATTGCAACAACTTTGCCACACAATGTAAGTGACGTATGACAAGCTGCTTCAGTAGCAGATTGGCAAATGCTTGTGCCTGCGGAATAGTTCAAAAAACTTACTACTTAGCAACATTGTTCGACAGGAAAGAATATGCTTAGCAGTATGGGGATATCGTTGAGAGCTGTCATCTGTTCCAAGCGTAACAGGCGCTGATTCTCGGTGGCGATGTGTCTGCACAAGTGAATGGTACGATTCAGATAGCGTATGCTCATCAGTATGATGAAAGGGAATCAACGCAAGCATCCGTTGCGCATCCGTCGGTAGACATCAATCGTTGCATTCAGCGCAACGACAATGATTATCGACGTGTGCTTGTCGTCAATCGACCTTAATTGGCGTACCAAGAAGATGAGAAAGCGGCATATTTTTGCAAAAAGAATTAGAAAAAACAGAACAACTTGCCGAGGTAATCGGCGGTTGTTCTGTTTGCTTGTATGTGGGTGGAAATTATCTGTCGCCGTTATAAACGGTGTTGCGGACAATGACGTAATCGACTTTGCGAATCGCGTCCAAATCGCGTCCGCCGGCGTATGAAATAGAGGATTGTAAATCCTGTTGCATTTCGATGAGGGTGTCACCTAATTTGCCACGGGCAGGAATCATTTCCTTCTTACCTTCGACATTTTTACGTTCGCCTTTCTGGAATTCAGAGGCGCTACCGAAGTATTCTTTGTAAAGTTTACCGTCGATTTCACGGTTTTCGCCGGGACTTTCTTCATGGGCTGCCAAGAGAGAGCCGATCATGACCATTGACGCACCGAAACGAACGGATTTAGCGATGTCACCGTTGTGGCGAATACCGCCGTCAGCGATAATCGGTTTGCGAGCTGCTTTTGCACAGAGACGAAGGGCTGCTAATTGCCAACCGCCTGTACCGAAGCCGGTCTTCAACTTCGTGATGCAGACGCGACCGGGACCGATGCCGACTTTCGTTGCGTCCGCACCGGCGTATTCCAATTCACGCACGCCTTCCGGTGTGCCGACATTTCCCGCAATCAGGAAAACAGCCGGCATCTGTTGTTTGATGAACTGAATCATGCGAATGACTTCATCGGAATGTCCGTGGGCAACGTCAATCGTTATGTAGTCGGGAATCAAGTTCTCCGCTACAAGTTCACGTACGAAATCGTACTCGTACGCTTTGATACCGATACTGATTGAAGCGATTAGACCGCGTTCTTTCATCTTCTTGACGAAAGGTTTACGCGCTGCTTCATCGAAACGATGCATGATGTAGAAGTATTGATTCTCTGCGAACCAAATCGCTAATTCTTCGTTAATAACCGTTTGCATGTTGGCAGGGACGACCGGGATTTTGAATGTATGCGGACCAAATTGAATGCTTGTGTCGCACTCGGTACGGCTGGTGACGATACATTTGTTAGGGATTAGCTGAATATCTTCGTAGTCAAAAACTTCCATGATTTGAATGGCTCCTTTGTAATAGGTGGTGTTCTGTAATTTTTATGGCAAGAAAGGGAGTGTCGGTTAGACATTATTTGTACATTTCGTTGACACGTTGTTGTACATCTTTGTTCTCTAAGTATTCTTCGTAAGTGGTGTTGATGCGGTCGAATGCGCCTTTCGGTGTTAATTCGATGACACGGTTACATGTTGTGTTCAACACTTCGTAGTCATGTGAAGCCATCAAAATGGCACCCTTGAATTTGATTAAACCGTCGTTCAACGCTGTAATGGATTCCAAGTCCAAGTGGTTTGTCGGTTGATCCAACACTAAGACATTGGCTTTCGATAACATCATCTTGGACAGCATGCAGCGTACTTTCTCGCCTCCGGATAGGACGTTTACTTCTTTCATGACGTCTTCGCCGGAGAATAACATGCGCCCTAAGAAGCTACGTAGGAAGGTATTGTCTTGTTCTTCCTTAGGTGCGTATTGACGTAACCAGTCGAGAATCGTCAACTGTACGCCGTCGAACTCATCACCGGAATTCTTCGGTAAGTATGTTTGTGACGTTGTGACGCCCCACTCGAATGTGCCGGAATCCGGTTCGATTTTTCCCATAATAATGTCGAAGAAAGTTGACAGCGCAATGTCGTTGCGGCTTAGGAAGGCAACTTTATCTTCGCGATTGAGTGTGAACGTAATGTTATCGAGCACTTTCTCGCCGTCAACGGTTTTGGATAGACCTTCTACACGCAATAGGTCGTTACCGATTTCGCGTTCCGGTGAGAATCCAACGAACGGGTAGCGACGGCTGGACGGTTGAATGTCGTCAAGCGAGATTTTGTCGAGCATTTTTTTACGAGAGGTTGCTTGCTTGGATTTCGAAGCGTTCGCTGAGAAGCGGGCGATGAAAGCTTGCAACTCTTTAATTTTTTCTTCTTTCTTGGCGTTTTGGTCGGCGGCTAATTTAGCGGCAAGTTGACTGGATTGTAACCAGAAGTCGTAGTTACCGACGTAGATTTTGATTTTGCCGAAGTCGACGTCCGCCATATGCGTACATACAGTGTTCAAGAAGTGACGGTCGTGGGATACGACGATAACGGTGTTCGGGAAGTTCAAGATGAAATCACTCAACCATTCAATCGCCGCTGCGTCCAAACCGTTGGTCGGCTCGTCCAAGAGCAAGTTGTCCGGCTTGCCGAACAATGCTTGTGCCAATAAGACTTTAATCTTGTCCGCTTCAATCAATTCGCGCATCATATTGTAGTGCATATCCTTTGGAATGCCTAAGCCTTGCAGCATATTGCTTGCTTCCGCTTCAGCTTCCCAACCGCCCATCTCCGCGAAAAGTCCTTCCAATTCGCCGGCGCGCACACCGTCTTCGTCGGTGAAATCTTCCTTCATATAGATGGCGTCTTTTTCTTTCATGATATCGTACAATTCTTTGTAACCCATCATAACTGTTTCGATAACAGAGTAATCTTCAAAGCCGTAGTGGTTCTGGCTCAATACAGCTAAGCGCTCATTCGGATCCATGGAAACATGTCCCGTTGTTGGCGCTACATCACCTGATAGAATCTTTAAGAATGTGGATTTACCTGCACCATTCGCACCGATGACACCATAGCAGTTGCCCGGCGTGAACGTAATGTTCACTTCATCGAATAGCTTGCGATCTGAGAAAAGTAGACTGACGTTAGAAACGTTAATCATGCAACAAATTCCTCCTTAGTTGAAAATAATTCACGTGCGAACGAAGACGTGCGCACATACCCTATTATCATACCATACCTCAACGCAGAAAGGGGAAGTTTTTTTGTATAAAAACTCCTTAAAACCGTATTCATTCAAAAAAGTTGAAAAACACGAAAGTATCTAAAATAAAGTTCGTTAAAACTGTAAGAGAGATTGACTATATAGGGGAGGTGTGGTATTTTTAGCGCATAAGAGTGCATTGTCCGGGGACAAAAGACGAATGTTTAAGAGAATGACGATTGGAAACCGGTCAATTTCAATCAGGTCTCCTCGCTGTCCTCAAACAATCAATCTTAATGATTACTTCTAGGAGGAACTTATATGAATAACAAAATGACAACTCAAACGATTGTAGCCGTTGCAATCGGGTCGGCGCTTTTTGCGGTGTTGATGGTGTACGGGGGCATTCCGGTATTCACGAATACGAAATTGACAACAGCGTATATTGTGCCGGTTATTGTCGGCGGTTTGTTCGGTGTGATTCCGGCAGCTTTAGTCGGCTTATTCGGTAATATTTTGGCAGACTTTATCGGCGGTTGGGGCTACTGGTTCGACTGGTCAATCGGGAACGGTTTGGCTGCGTTGTTCATCGGCTTATTGCCACTTTACGGTGCACGTATTCGTGAGGGGATTTTCACGGTACGTCATGCGATTATTTTTGCGGTGGTATCCATTTTTGGGATTGCGGTATCTTTCGGTTTAGTGACACCGTTATTGACGCAGTTATTGTACCAAGCGGAAGCGACGATTACGTTTGCGCAAGCGCAGGTAGCGGTGATTTCTAACGCAAGTGTGGTAGTTGTAGTCGGTATTCCATTGCTATTCGTCTTGGCAAATCGTTACCGTAAGCAAACGAATTTAACTGAAGAATTCTAATGAGTACGCCGATTATTACATTCAAAGATTTTTCGTTCCGTTACCAATCGCAACAGAAGCCGACCCTTGAGAACATTACGCTGGATATTTTTCCCGGGGAGAAAATCTTAATTCTCGGTGCAAGCGGGAGCGGCAAATCAACGTTAGGCAACTGTATTAATGGATTGATTCCGAACCAATACAAAGGGGAAATTAGCGGCACGTGTCAAATTAAAGGGAAGAACTTACAAACGTACAGTATCTTTGAACTATCGAAAACGGTCGGCAGTGTGTTGCAAGATAGTGACGCACAATTCGTCGGTTTGAGTGTCGGAGAAGATATTGCGTTTGCTTTGGAGAATCAGAACATGCCTCGCCCACAGATGAAACCGTTAGTGTTGCAGTCGGCGGAACGTGTCGGCGTGGCACACCAGTTAACAACGCTTCCGTATTCATTATCGGGCGGACAGAAGCAAAGGGTGTCTGTTGCGGGGATTTTGCATGAAGACATAGAGGTCTTATTATTGGACGAACCGCTCGCAGCACTCGACCCGCATATGGGGCAAGTGATGATTGAACTGATTGACGGCTTAAATGCGCATGAGCAACAAACCGTGATTATTATTGAGCATCGCTTCGAGGAAGTCTTGCACCGCCATATTGACCGCGTCATTCTGATGGACAAAGGACAAATCGTGACGGTTATGTCACCGGATGAGTTATTAGCGTCTAATTTATTGGTAGAATACGGTATTCGTGAGCCTTTGTATATTAGTGCGATTAAGCGTATGTTAGGTGGTTTGCAGCAAACAACCGGACTGGCTTCGTTGCAAACAATCGACTGGCAAGCGTATCATTATGGGGGGCAACCTGACCTAAGAACAGAACAAGTTCGCCAACAAGAACAAGCACCGATTATTGAATTGAAGGGGATTGTTTTTGGCTATGAAGACAAACCGTTCATTCAAATTGATGAGTTGACCATTCATCAAGGAGAACGCATTGCGATACTTGGCGAGAACGGGTCAGGGAAGACGACTTTGGCGAAACTGTTGACTGGTGTTATTCGTCCGCAGCAAGGCGAGATTGTTCGTCAAGGTAATCCGACAACCATTCAAGAAATCGCACAAACAATCGGTTACGTGATGCAGAATCCAAACCAAATGCTAGTGACCGCCAATGTGTTTGATGAAGTCGCCTTGGCGTTGCGTTTACGCAATGTGCCGGAAGCGGAAATTCAAGAGCGCGTGGCAAAGGTATTGAAGATTACCGGATTGTATACGATGCGGAATTGGCCGATTTCGGCGTTGAGTTATGGTCAGAAGAAACGTTTATCGGTAGCGGTTGTGTTAGTACTGGAACCGGCTTGCTTAATTCTGGATGAACCGACTGCCGGACAAGATTACGCACATTACCGTGAGATGATGAATTTCGTCGACCGCTTGAATCGAGAACATCATATTACCATTATATTCATTACGCACGATATGCACTTGGCTTTAGAATATACCGACCGCGGTTTAGTGATGGAGCGAGGTGGCATTATTGCGGATCGGGCGATTTTTGACGTGTTGGATGATGATGTGCTCATCGAACGTGCCTCTTTGAAAAAAACGTCTATCTTCGAAGTTGCGCGGCAACTCAATCAACCTATTGATGCCTTCGTGAAGGCATTTATCGAACAGGAGAGTGAAACCTATGAGTAGTCAGCAAGCGATGATTCGCTATCATTTAGGAAATCGCTTCTTCGATCAGCTAACAGGCGCAACGAAAGTACAACTGTTTCTCGTATCGGTGCTCTTGATGATGATTAGTTTCGACTTGCGCGTTATTGTGCCACTCTTTCTGATTCATTTAGCCATTTACAAATCGGTGTATGAACCGATGGCGACCCTGAAGTTTATCTTCCGTTTCACGATTGCGATGAACTTCTTGAACTTTCTGTTATTCTACTTGGTGAATCCCGTCATCGGAACGGACTTGGTTGGAACAACGACGATTCTATGGCGTTTCACGGATCATTATGTCATTGCGTATGAAACGCTGATTTATTTCATTACCCGCCTACTCAAAATATTAGGCACACTGATTATCAGTTTGTGGTTTATTATGAGTATTACGCCTTCACAGCTGGCTTCCGGCTTGAACGCCTGCGGTGTACCGTATCGTTTCTGCACGATGATTTCATTAGGATTGCGTTACATTCCTGATGTGCATCGCGATTTCGTTGCTATCAAAGAATCCATGCAAATGCGTGGAATGGAACTCGACGCAAGGAAAGCCAGTTTATGGCACCGACTGAAAGCGAACACGCAAATTCTCCTACCGCTGATTCTCATTTCCTTTGAGAAAATTGAAGTAATTGCCAGCGCCATGGATTTGCGCGGTTACGGACAAGGAGATAAGCGGAGTTATTATTCGGAATTGGATGTCAGTGCGAATGACCGTAAGGTACGCCTACTGATTATTGCGGAACTGGCGGTCCTTATTTTCTATGCGATTCTTACTTTCCGTGGGCAAGCGCCTCGTCTTTGGGTTTGGTAAGGAAAGGAGTGCTTATGAAGCCGATATTAGTGTTTCAAACAGATTTTACATATAAAGAAGGTGCGGTCAGCTCAATGTACGGTGTTGTCAAGCGAGTGGACCGTGAACTTGAAATTTTTGACAGTACGCACGAAGTGCCGAACTATGATATTTGGAGCGCCTCGTTTCGTTTATTCCAACCGATGAAGTTTTGGCCGGAGGGGACAGTCTTTGTATCGGTGGTTGACCCGGGTGTCGGCACACCGCGCAAAGCGTCGATTGCCCTCACCAACAACGGCTACTACATCGTTACACCGGACAACGGAACGTTGACGCATGTCGATAAAGTGTACGGTATCAAGCGCATTATTGAGATTGATATTGACACACATCGTTTGAAAGGTTTGGGTACTGAAGGGATTTCCGTTTTCCACGGGCGTGATGTTTTCGCTTATTGTGCGGCTCGTTTAGCGAGCGGGCAAGTGCCTTTCGAGGCATTCGGTCATGAATACCCTGTGTCGGAGATTGTGCGTTTCGAACTGCTCGAACCGTACCAAGAAGCGGGGCGTGTCGGCGGTATGGCGGAAATTATCGACCCGAACTTCGGTAATTTGTGGACCAATATTCCAATGGCATACTTAGCAGACCGGCTAGGGGAGAAGGTTCAAGTACAAGTTTATGATGGCGAGGGTGCGCGGGTTTTTGACGAGGAGATTGTGATTCACAAGACGTTTGGAGATGTACCGAAAGGCGCGTTGACCATCTATCAGAATGAGTATGGCAATGCGAGCATCGCCATCAATCAAGGTAGTTTCATCCGTCAATATCCAATTCCTTACGGCGCAAACATTAGAATAGAAATGATATTTAGAGGAGATTTATGAACACATTAGTCTTACAAACAGATTTCGGTTTAGTCGACGGTGCGGTCAGCGCCATGCATGGTGTAGCTAAGCAAGTGAATCGTCAGCTTGAAGTGTCCGACTTAACGCATGAGATTCCGCAATACGATATTTGGTCAGCTTCTTATCGTTTAATTCAAACGGTTGACTACTGGCCAAAAGGCACGGTCTTCGTATCCGTTGTGGATCCCGGTGTCGGCAGTCACCGCCGCAGTGTCGGTATTCGTACGGTTCACGGGCAAATTGTCATTACACCGGATAATGGTACCTTGACTCATTTGATTCACCGTGGCGAAGTAGCACAAGCGCGCAATATCGATGAGGTCAAAAGTCGTTTGCCGCATTCGCAAGAAAGTCATACTTTCCACGGACGTGATATTTACGCATACAATGGTGCACGTTTAGCGAGTGGCGAGATTACTTTCGAAGAATTAGGCGAAGTAATTGATGTGCACACACTCGAAATGTTGCCGATTGAAGAACCGGCGCGCAATGGCGAGTTGCTGAGCGGAACCGTCGATATTCTCGACATTCGCTTCGGGTCACTCTGGACGAACATTCCGCTAGAGTTATTGAAAGAAACGGCAATCGAGTCGGGTGACTACGTCTTTGTATCCATTCACCACAATGGCAAACGCGTCTACCAAAACGTGATGCAATTCGTACGCTCATTTGCGCAAGTAGAAATTGGCGAGCCTTTAGTGTACGTCAATTCCTTGACGAATTTGGGAGTGGCAGTGAACCAAGATTCCTTCTCGAAGTTGTACAACATCGGCTACGGATCCGATTGGAAAATCCAAATCAAACAAGTCGACAACATCGTTTTGGAACAATATAATATTGTGGTTTAATCAAAAAAAAACACAGCCTATGTTGGCTGTGTTTTTTGTAAGAAATCTTTATGAGGTTAATCTATTGTTTTTTTTGTGAGCACGTACGTTCAAATCTACTTTATAAATCAATCGAGCTTGTTCTTCATATGAAAACTTTATTCTTTGGTATACAACAAAAAGGCTTCCAACCAAAAGAAATACAACCGACATGAGCATAATATCGAAGGAATCAATTCTTGAATACCACTGGCTAGCGATTGATTGATATAATAACCATAAATACCCACTACCGAAACCAATCAGTCCGACGATCAGTTTCGCTTCCGATAATTCGTACCATATACTGAAGTATGCAACAAAAAAGTAACAAAGAAATCCAGCTGCCAAAATAACATCGATAACCGTCAGAACCAAGGCAAAAGTAAAGCAAATCCACGATAATAGAGATACTATTAAAAGATTCCTGTAGTAACTAGTAAACATTGTCTGTTCTGCATTCGATACTTCGTATTCTCCTGTGAACATCTCATGGTGAAATAGAATAAATTTTGCTCCTTCATAAGAAATTATGATAAATAAATACAGTGTTCCAATGCAAGCAGTGGCAAAAATCCATAGGAGTAGTTCAGGTTTGAATAAAGTTGAGAGTATCAATAATAACGTTGTCCCAAAGAGGAAAATCCCCCACAGCAGTATCCATTTTTTCATTGCATCATTTGCGTGAAGATACATAGGATTTTTCTTGATGAACATAATTGTAGGAGTGACAAGAAGTTCAAGAGTCGCAACGATACAGCCGATGACAAAGGAACCGCACATTACTATTCCAAAAGACCAAACGTATCCAATGGTTAGCACGGATACCAGCAAAATTGCTAACAATCCGCTGGCGGTTCGGAATTTACGTTTAATAATAAACAGATTATCCTTGTCTATAAACATATTAACTCCCGCCTTTCTTCATTCTATCATTTTTGTATTTTTTTAATAAAAATATAAAAGGTATCATTAAGGAAGTCAAGGATTCAAAAACATAGCGAGTAAGGGAATGGGATATTTCCTAATATCCCGCTCCCTTACTCATGAGCAAACAAAGATTCCGTCTAATCGCTAACAAGAGATTCTGAACAATGACAAGTGTGGGAAGCCGGAAACGGTTGTCAACGGCAAGAATACAAAGTGATTCACGTCGGAAACGGTTGTCAACGGCAAGAATACAAAGTGATTCGCGCCGGAAACGGTTGTCAATGGCAAGAATACAAAGTGATTCGCGCCGGAAACGGTTGTCAACGGCAAGAATACAAAGTGATTCACGCCGGAAACGGTTGTCAACGGCAAGAATACAAAGTGATTCACGCCAAATACCGCTGCTGTCAAGGAAATGTATCAAAGGGGACAAGTGGTAGCTGTTTCTTTCATTTTGTTCAAATTCGCACGCTTAACCGTTTGTCATCACTTTGTTTTGTCTGTCCTATTTTTGTTTGGATTGAGCGAGGGAGAATGATTATGTACCGACTATTCAGCGTAGAACAACCTTTGAAATAAACAACTCCCCCGCGTTCTCATGAACGTGGGGGCGTCATCTTAAAGGCGGTTATTTATTTCTGCAACACACGCTCAATGGCGGCGCAAACTTGGTCAGAGGAGTTGACGATTTCGCCGTTGAGTTTGATTAAGCCGACAGTATAGAGGTTGACATAACTGAATTGTGACTCGCAAATCTCTTGGAGGGCGGCGATTTTTTGTGGGTGAGTGCCGCCTTGTTGGCGCACGTCTGTATATAAGCCGATGACCGGAATGCCGGCTTGGTAGGCAACTCCGATTTCGGAAGCAACTCCCGGGTCGATGATTTGTCCGTCCAAGATAGCGAGCACCACGTCGCTTTTAAGCACGGCTTGCGTATCATATTGAGCAATCATCTTCGCATCGGCATAGGCATTCTTATCGTTAATCGCCATCTGCTCCTGTGGCAAAAAGACATCCATCTCCGGAAAATGTTGGCGAATACGCGTAGCTAATTGCGCATTGAAGGCAACTTCCATTTCCGTGAATAGCGGGCTTGCGAAATATAATTTAGGCATGAATAACACTCCTTCTTAAGTTTCTTTCATTATAGCCGAATTGAATGCGGGGAACAAGGGGACGCTTATGGCAACATCAGTTGGAAAAGCTGCACAATGCCGACACTCAATGCTAAGGAAGGAATAAAAGGAACGGCTTGCGGTTGCTTTCTGTTTTTGAATGAGAGGAAGGCAAAGTGCAACAAGCCGCATATGCCGGCACTCATTAAGAACAATGGGAGTTGCGTAAAAGGGATGACGAGAGATAGAGTCACCATTAATTTGATGTCGCCGCCGCCGATATATTGTGCGTAAACTTGATAGACTATGAACAGCAAGATAAAGATACTTCCCGTATACCAAAGCGCCACGACATTAGCGTGTACGACGATGGTGTCGTAGAGGCAAGTGATGAGGAGTAGGAGTTGGAACGTGTCGGGCACCCAATAAGCCTTCAAGTCACAATAGGACATGGCGAGGAGTAAGGTCGTAATGATTGCCCATGTCGGCGAGCAAGTCGCCCAAACGAATCCGATAAGAATTTCCGCCCATAAGTGTAGAGGGGAGAATGGATGCTGACAATACCGACAACGGCAATGTAAGAGGATTGCCGAGCAGATGGGAACTAAATCATACCATTGCAAGATTTGTTGACATTGCGCGCAACAGGAACGGTGTCGAACATTCAGTTGTTTGGTCAAGAGTTGCTCTGCCACACAATAGATGAACGAACCGATACAAGCGCCGAATGCGAATTTGAGAATAATTAACATAAAAGAAACACCTCCTATGGTTAAATACGCCGGGGAGGTGTTGATTCATTTTTATAAAGATTTGTTGCGGAGGCGCAGTGCGTTCAAGACGACGGATACAGAGCTGAGGCTCATTGCCAGTGCCGCAATCATTGGGTCAAGCAAAGGTCCGTTGAATAGGAGTTTCAACACGCCCATAGCGACAGGGATGCCGACAATATTGTAGGCGAATGCCCAGAAGAGATTCTGCTTGATTGTTCGCAAGGTTGCTCGGCTGAGTTGAATGCTGGTTGCGACACTTGCTAAGTCACCACGCATTAAGACAATGTCGGCAGATTCAATCGCAATGTCTGTTCCGGACCCAATGGCAACGCCAATATCCGCTTGCGCGAGGGCTGGAGCGTCATTGATTCCGTCACCGACCATCATTACTGCATTGTGTTGCGCTTGTAAGTGTTGGACTTGTTGCGCTTTGTCTTTCGGTAAGACTTCACTCATCACGTGTTGGATACCGACTTGGTCAGCAATTGCTTGGGCAGTGCGAGCATTGTCGCCGGATACCATCCACACATCCATGCCGAGGTTTTGCAAGGAGCGAATGGCTGTCGGACTGGATGGCTTAATCGGGTCGGCAATTGCAATCAAGCCGACCATTTGCTCATCGCATACTACATAGACAATGGATTTGCCTTCATTTGCAAAAATATCCGCCTGCTGAACCAATCGATGATCCGTTAAGTAGTCTGCCACTAATTTGCGATTGCCGATGATGAGGTTGTGTGCTTGAACCAGTGCGCGGACACCTTGCCCCGTAATGCTTTGGAATTCCGTTATCGGCAACAGTTGTATGCCTTGATCCTGAGCGAAGCGGACAATGGCTTCAGCGAGCGGGTGTTCTGAACGGGTTTCAGCACTGGCAATCAGCTGTAAGAGTTGTTCCGAATCGCTTTCCTCATGGAAAAATGTATCCGTCACGACCGGACTGCCTTGTGTAATGGTGCCTGTTTTGTCCAGAAGGATGGTAGTGGTGGTCGCCATTTGTTCTAAGGCGGCGCCACTCTTAATTAAGATGCCTTGTTGGGCAGCACGACCTGTTCCGACCATAATGGCAGTTGGAGTAGCTAATCCAAGCGCACAAGGACAAGCGATAATTAAGACACTCGTCGCAATATTCATGGCGAAATCAAAGTCGGCACCTAATAAGAAGTACCAAATTAGACCGGATAGCAGAGCAATTACCATGACAACCGGTACGAAGAAGCCGGATACGGTATCTGCTAATTGTGCGATAGGTGCTTTGCTGCCTTGCGCTTCTTGTACGAGGCGAATAATTTGTGCGAGCATTGTTGCCTGTCCGACTTTGGTTGCCCGATAAGTGAATGAGCCGGTTTTGTTGACGCTGGCACCGATGACGCTGTCGCCGACTTTTTTGTTAATGGGTATGCTTTCGCCGGTCAGCATGCTTTCGTCAATCGTTGATTGTCCTTGGATGATTTCGCCGTCAACGGGTAAGCTTTCACCGGGTTTAATGAGGATAAGGTCACCTACTTGTAAGTGAGCAACATTAACGGTTTCGGTACTGCCGTCGGCAAGCATTCTTGTTGCTTGCGCGGGTGCTAAATTCATTAAGGCACTGACTGCTGCTGAAGTTTTACCTTTGCTGACGGCTTCCATATATTTTCCGAGATGCATGAGTGTGAGAATGACGGCAACGGATTCGAGATAGACATGCAGGTGTGAGGTAGTGTGACTGGAAGCTAAGAACAATTGTCCAATCGTTACAATACCTTGTACAAAAGCTGCGCCCGTACCGATAGCGACAAGGGAATCCATATTGGGATTGCGTTTCATCAAGTTGTTCAAACCGCGCTGATACATGGCGCGTCCTAACCACATGACCGGCAAAGTGAGTGCTAACTGAATGAAGCTATTCACATGCGGATTCATCAACCAACTCGACCATTCAATGCCAATCATCGGTGCCATTGTCAGAATAAACAGCGGTAAAGTAAAGCCGATCATCCACAAAAGGCGTTGTTTTTGTTGGGCGAGGTTACGTTGAGCATTGATTAAATCTTGCTCGTACTGTTCGTTAGCGGATAATGCGAGTTGCGCATTGTATCCCATGTTCTGTACAGCTTGAATGAGGGTGTCCACTTGTGGTTGGTCGTGCCACGTTGCGTACAAGGTTTCTGTTGCGAAATTGACAGTGGCTTGTGCGACATCGGGGAGTTGCTGGATATTTTTTTGGAGGCGAGCGGCACAGGAAGCACAGCTCATGCCTGTCACTTTGAATTGTTGGGTAATCATGGGTAAGCTCCTTTCGTGTGGTGGCAACTACATTGTCCTGTCGGGCAGTTGCAAGGGACAGTTTGAGGTGCATCGGCACGTTTAGTTTGCAAGAGGTCAATCAAGTGTTCGCAATCGCTTTGTGAGAGGGATTTGGTTGCGATTAAGTGTTCGAGATACGTGTGGCAATCTTTTGCGCAAGTGTTCGCTAAACATTGGTCTAAGGCGATGCGCGTTGCTTCGTGTTGCGAGATAGTTGCGCTGAATAAAAAAGGCGTAACGCTCGTATCTTTATGTATGGCGTCTTTTTGGCTTAGGCGACTCAATAATGATTTCACGGTTCCTTCTTTCCATCCCAAAATAGTCAGTGCTCGGTCGATGATTTGACGGCTCGTTAAGGGGGCGTCTGCCCAGATGATGCGCATAATTTCCCATTCCGCGCTAGTAATTGTTCCTTTCATAGGAAGTTCCTTTCTCATTTTAGGTTACAAACGTAATCTTATTGAGTTCAGTTTACATTTGTCATCTGTTTTTGTCAAGGGAAGAATATGCTACAATGGTCAGCGGAGGTGTTATCATGCGTTATATGACCAAAAGTGCGTCATTCGTGTTATTTGTTAAAGAGCATCAAGTGCTGTTACAAAAGCGCCAAAATACCGGCTACATGGACGGTTTCTGGGATTTGGGAGTGAGCGGTCATGTTGAGGAAGGCGAGACCGCCAGAGGAGCTGCGCTCAGAGAAACGTTGGAAGAAGTAGGGGTGGTATTATCGCCGGAGCGTTTCGATTTGGCGACAGTGATTCATAATGTACATAACGGGGAAGTTTATTATAATTTCTATTTCGTTGTGCGCGTGTTAGAGGAAGAAGTAAGGTTGTTCCGTTTGAATGAGCCGCATAAGATAGAAGTGTTGCAGTGGTTCGACTTAGCAGCGTTACCAACGAAAATGAGTGCTTATAATCGCGCAGCCATTCACCATTATCTCGCTGGAATTCCTTATGGAGAAATGGGTTGGGAAATGTAAAAAGACACAATATATTGTGTTTTTCAATGGAGACTTTAACTAAATAAGGTGAAAACAGGGCGGAATTCTTAAATTTTCTCCTTGCTATTACTCAATAAAATGGTATCATAGAGAGTGAAGTTTTCAGACCGAGAAAGGAGTGCGAAAAATGCTTGTGGTATATTTTTCCTTGACGGGGCAAACACGTAAATTCGTTAAGAAATTAGGGTATCCGACGTTCGAATTAACAATGGAAAATGCCTTTACGCCGGTGGACGAACCTTATATTATGGTAGTGCCAACTTATGAGACAGAGGTAACGGCGTTAGCGAATGATTTCATTGAAACAGGCAATAACCGTGCTTTTTTTCGAGGTGTAGCAGGCGGTGGCAATCGTAATTTCAATACTTTATTCGGCTTTACTGCCAAAGATTTGAGCCGCGATTATCAAGTGCCGTTGTTACATTTGTTCGAATTTCAAGGTTCACAAAATGATGTTGATTTATTAAAGGAGAAGGTGAGTAAACTTGGATAAACCAGTCTTGTCGAAACGTCAAACAGAAGTGTCGTATTTTAAGTTGAACAATGAATTGAACCGTCCGGTTGATGGCAAAATTCCATTGCACAAAGATCGTGAAGCGGTTCGTGCGTATTTCTTGGAGCATGTAAACCCGAATACGGTATTTTTCTATACTTTAGATGAGAAAATCGATTACTTAATGGATAATGATTTCATCGAGCGTGAATTCATTGAGAAATACAATCGTGAATTTGTAAAGGAATTGATTTCCAGCACTTATAAGATGAAATTCCGTTTCAAATCATTTATGTCTGCATACAAGTTTTATACGCAATATGCGCTGAAAACGAATGACGGTCAGCGTTACTTGGAGCGTTATGAAGACCGTATTGTGTTCTGTGCGCTGTTTTTGGCGGACGGCGACGAGAAATTAGCCACAGCATTGCGTGATGAAATGATTGCACAACGTTATCAGCCGGCGACGCCGACATTTTTGAATGCGGGACGTAAGCGCCGTGGTGAATTGGTATCGTGCTTCTTGCTACAAGTGTCCGACGATATGAACAGCATTGGGCGTGCGATTAACTCTGCCTTGCAGTTATCGCGTATCGGTGGTGGAGTTGGTGTCAGCTTGTCGAACTTACGTGCAGCCGGCGATCCGATTAAGAAGATTGAGAATGCCTCAAGTGGTGTTGTCCCGGTGATGAAGCTATTGGAGGATAGTTTCAGCTATTCGAACCAATTAGGTCAGCGAAATGGAGCCGGAGCGGTGTATCTCAATGTATTCCATCCGGATATCGTCTCTTTCCTTTCTACCAAAAAAGAAAATGCCGACGAAAAAGTCCGCGTGAAAACTTTGTCCCTCGGCTTAGTGGTGCCGGACAAGTTTTATGAGTTGGCAGCTAAAGACGAGCCGATGTATTTGTTCAGTCCATATGATGTGGAACGTATCTATGGTGTGCCATTCTCGTACGTTGACATTACCAAAGAATATGACAACTTGGTCAACAATCGCGACATTCGCAAGTCGAAGATTTTTGCACGTGATTTGGAAAATGAAATTAGTAAATTGCAACAAGAATCAGGCTATCCATACATTATCAATATTGATACAGCGAACCGTATGAATCCGATTGACGGTACGATTACGATGAGTAATTTATGTTCGGAAATTTTGCAAGTACAACGCCCGTCTCATATTAATAACCGTCAAGAGTTTGAAGTCTTGGGAACGGATATTAGTTGTAACCTCGGTTCAACTAATATTCCGAATATGATTCAGTCGCCTGATTTTGCTAAATCAGTGGAAACGGCTGTCCGCGCTTTGACATATGTTACGGATCATTCGAGCATTGAAGCAGTGCCAACTGTCAAGCACGGGAATGATTTGGCGCACACAATCGGCTTAGGTGGCATGGGCTTGCATACTCTGTTCGCCATAAACCAAATGCATTACGGTTCTCCGGAATCAATCGAATTGACAGAAGCGTACTTCTATGCGCTGAATTACTATTCATTGGTAGCGAGTAATCAAATCGCACAAGAACGCGGTCAAACATTCGATAACTTTGAGAATTCGAAATACGCAACAGGAGAGTATTTCGATGCGTACATCGAGCACCCGTTCACGATTCAAAATGAAAAAGTGGCGGAAATCATGAAGAACGTTCCTATGCCTACGCCGGAAGATTGGCAAGCACTGAAAGCGAAAGTTCAAGAGCACGGTTTATACCACCAAAACCGTTTGGCGATTGCGCCGACAGGTTCAATCAGCTATGTGAATGAAACATCTGCCAGCTTGCACCCGATTACACGTTTAATTGAAGAACGACAAGAGAAGAAAACCGGTAAGACATATTACCCGGCACCAATGTTGTCGAACGAAACAATCGCTTACTATAAGTCAGCTTACGATATTGATATGCGTCGAGTGATTGATGTCTATGCTGCTGCACAGAAGCATATTGATCAGGGGATGTCATTGACACTCTTCATGCGTTCTGAATTACCGGAAGGGATGTACGAATGGAAAGCAGGGCGTACGAACAAGATGACGACGCGCGACTTGAACATTTTGCGTCATTACGCTTGGAAAAAAGGCGTTAAATCTATCTATTATGTCCGCACCTTTACGGAAAATAGTGACGAGGTTGGCAGTAACGAATGCGAAAGCTGTTCGATTTAATAGAATGAATTTGAATGACACACTCTGAGGTTGATCGGAGTGTGTTTTTTTGAATGAGTGCAATTTGTTAGCGGTATCCTGATGGTAAAGGTTGTATAATTTGCATGAAGTGTTTGACACTCGCTTATTCGAGTTGTATAGTTTTACTGGTAGAAATTTTGAAAAGGGGAAGTAAGAATAAATGAAACAACTTATTCAAAGCGAGCGCATACGCCGTTTCTCATTGAGGAAATTATCTGTCGGGTTGGTTTCAGCTACGATAGGTGTATTTTTTTGTGCGGGAGATTATGTGGGCGCTAATGAGTCGGCGAGCTCGGTTCAAGTGCAGTATCAATATGTAATCGATAGTGAGTTGGTACCAACGGAGAGAGAAGCTATTATCCGTGAACCGCTCCAGCAAGTGCAAGCGACGCAAGATGCCACTTATTATTTGGTTTATCGTTCAGACATTTCAACGCTCAAAGAGCAATTACCTAATACCGGTGAACATAAAGCGTGGTTGAGCGCTATCGCAACCGTATCGGGTACGGCGTTATTACTTGTCGCCGTTAAACTAACTAAGAAAAAAGGTCCAAAAATATTATCGGTACTACTCGTGATTGGAGGAATGATTTGTGTTCTTCCTGTTGTGGACGCCATGGAATCTGTGATTTTGGCGCATTTGAATCAGACACTTTCATTGGAAAAGGGCGCGTTTTTGCCAGAGCCAGCAATTATTGAAAATTATACCTATATTGGATACATTCGCGCAAATATGTCTGAGCAAGGGCTAGAACTTGATAAGTTAGCAGGTGCTTTATCACAGTTAACAGATTCGGTTGATGAAGCCATTAAGACGCCGATTGTTGAGGGAATTATTTACCCGAAACTGGCAGACGATGCAATTAAGAAGCTGGAATCGGACGTTTCTGTTTCTCCTGCCCCAACGGTTCCAATTCCGGGGGACAGCACTCCCGTAGAGCCGCCTGTATCGGACGAAACCCAACCGACTGAGTCAGATGTTCCTGTTTCTCCTGCCCCAACGGTTCCAATTCCGGAGGACAGCACTCCCGTAGAGCCGCCTGTATCGGGCGAAACCCAACCGACTGAGTCAGATGTTCCTGTTTCTCCTGCCCCAACGGTTCCAATTCCTGAGGACAGCACTCCCGTAGAGCCGCCTGTATCGGGCGAAACCCAACCGACTGAGTCAGATGTTCCTGTTTCTCCTGTCCCAACGGTTCCAATTCCTGAGGACAGCACTCCTGTAGAACCGCCTGTATCGGGCGAAACCCAGCCTACTGAGTCAGATGTTCCTGTTTCTCCTGTCCCAACGGTTCCAATTCCTGAGGACAGCACTCCCGTAGAGCCGCCTGTATCGGGCGAAACCCAACCGACTGAGTCAGATGTTCCTGTTCATGCAGAACCTACGCCACCTAAAGTAGATCCACCAATTGAAGAAGATTCCAATCCACAGGAGAATCCTCCTGTGATTCATCCGGAAGAACCGATTATCGAAACGGAAGAAGTAGAGATTGCGTTCGACACACACACTCAACAGAGCGACGAATTATGGGAAGGCGATCGCGAAGTTGTCACGCAAGGACAACCGGGTCGCAAACGCATTACCAAAACCTACTCATCACAAAACGGTCAAAAAGTCGGCGAGCCAACAATCGAAGAAACTCAGCTGACACCACCGACACATCAAGTAGAACGTATCGGAACCAAACCGATTAATGGTAGCGTGACTGAAGTTCACACGGAACCGATAGACTTCAACACCCGTTATGAAGACGATGCAACTTTAGACGAAGGTCAAACACAAGAAGTGACGGCAGGTAGCGAAGGCGAAGCAACTATTACGACCGAATACCGCACGGTTCGTGGTGTCAAAACAAGCGAAGTTTTATCCACTAAACGTGAAGTGACCCGCACACCAATTGATAAAGTTATTAAACAAGGGACGCGACCAATTCCGGAAGAACCGATTATCGAAACGGAAGAAGTAGAGGTTGCGTTCGAAACGCACACTCAACAGAGCGACGAATTATGGGAAGGCGATCGCGAAGTTGTCACGCAAGGACAATCGGGTCGCAAACGCATTACCAAAACCTACCCATCACAAAACGGTCAAAAAGTCGGCGAGCCAACAATCGAAGAAACTCAGCTGACCCCACCGACACATCAAGTAGAACGTATCGGAACCAAACCGATTAACGGTAGCGTGACTGAAATTCACACGGAACCGATAGACTTCAACACCCGTTATGAAG
>JAMXJH010000014.1 GCA_026131555.1 Aerococcaceae bacterium NML190073
TCTTTCATTATTGTAAAAACTCAATTGGAATTCCATTTCTTGCTGTCGATTCGCTTAATCTACAAAATAAATAGCCTCTAAAACAAAGTTTTAGAGGCTATTTTGTATACGTCTACTAATTTAATTTCTTCCGCTTCCCTTTATTCTTGGTATCACGTGTGCGTTTTTTCTTCGTTTTAGTAGTCGTTGTTTGGGTAGGTGTTGGTGCTGCCACTTGTTTGGATTTTACTGTCGGCTTTTGTGGTCGGTCGCTTATCGGCTTATCGCTCGGTTCAATGAGTTGCGCACTGTGAATCAGGCGCTCACTTAATTGAATGGCTTCCGGCTGTAATATTTGAACGAGGTCACGTCCTTCTTGTTCGTTAACTAAAGAAAGTACGGTGCCTTTTTTGCCCATGCGACCAGTACGTCCTGAACGGTGAATATACGTGCGTGCATCAGCAACACGATTGAAATGCACGACATAGGCGACATCTTCTATGTCTAGTCCTCTTGCCGCCATATCCGTTGTTAATAGATAGGTTGCTTCACCTTTAGTAAATAAGCGGATGGCTAATTCGCGCTCTTGCTTGCTGAGTTGCCCATGAAGCGATACAGCGCGAATCCCTTGATATAAAAGTTTAGCAGCGGTTTCCTCCAGTTCATTCACTTGCTCAAAAAAGACGATTGCACGCATAGCTTCCAGTTGTGCTAAACGTTTAAGTTGGGCAACTTTCTGACGATTCGGTGTCACAATATAGTAATGGGAAACAGAAGTGTTTTGATGATGACGACTTACTTCGTAAACTTGCAGTTGTTGTTCTTTTGCCAGTGTGCGCAAGTCTTCGCCGAAGGTAGCACTCAACCAAACATATTGTGTATCACGCATGAAGCGTCGTTGCATTTGTTCGACTGCTCGGCGATTCTCTTGTTCAAATAAATAATCCGCCTCGTCAAAAATGACCGTTTTTACCGTGTGGACTTTCAATTTGCGTGTCTTATCCAACAACTCGTTGAAACGTCCGGGAGTTGCAACAATCAATTCCGGTTTATTCTTTAATGCTTCTTGTTGACGTTTGAAATTCGCTCCTCCAACAATCAATTGTACATTGAGTTGGCAAGTCGCAGCCCATTCTTGTGCTACAACGCCAATCTGCTTGGCCAATTCTTGCGAAGGTGCCACTATAATTGCTTGTAGTTCCTGATTCGCTTCCAATCGACTGAGTAACGGCAATAAATAAGCGAGCGTTTTTCCGGTTCCGGTCGGCGAAATGGCTACAAAGGATGCTCCATTTAGAAGCGGTTGGTAAATTTGTTGTTGTATATCAGTTGGGGGTGTGAACCCTTTTTGTATCCAATGGGATTGGAGTGCGGTTGGTAAATTTGTTTGCATAATGCTCCTTAATTCAGTTTGAGATTAGCAGATTGGCGAATGTCTTCCATTACCTGTGCTACTTGTAGACTGAGTTGTGTCCAGTTCTCATAGAGTAATTGTTGGTGCACATCATCGCGTTTCATCATCATCTCCGCAAAATGTTCTACTTCTCCCGCCATCGGGTTGCTTGGTTTATACTCGATAACCGTTGCGGTCTGCCCTTTTGTGTTGATGACATGAACTTTATCAATGCGCGTAATTCCTTCGATAACAATCGTTTCATCATCCATATAAATTTCACTCGGCATGACCGAATGTACTGCTTTGGAAATAAAGAGATTTACTTGATAAGTGTCATAGCTCAAAATAATATTGCCAAATAAGTCAACTGCATTCGGACCTTTCATGGCATGATAGCGAACAGATGACGGAATTCCGAATAAATCAATTGCCACATACAGCGGGTAAACACCAATGTCCATCAATGTTCCACCAGACATCGCTAAATTAAAGACATTCGGTACAGATTCCAGATGATTGTCCATTGCGTCTGTATAAGCTGTATACTTCGAAGAGTATTGCCCGATATTCAAGTTCGCTCCCAAAAATGGACGCTGCAATTCTTCACGTTTCATATTAACGAGTTGCTTCAAACGTTTGTAGTTTGCGCCGTGCACATGCACTACTGCTTCAAACAACATCACATTCATTTTTTTGGCTAAGGCATGCGCTTCTTGCCACTGCTCCACCGATGAAAACATCGGTTTTTCGACGATAACATGTTTGCCGGCACGAATTGCTCGCATTGTTTGCTCGAAATGCACACTATTTGGGCTCGCAACGTAAATAGCATCGATTTCCGGGTCAAATAATAAATTATTCAATTCGTCACTATAATAGTCTACACCATAGCGTTGCGCCAATTCGCATGCTTTATCGGCTTGCCTTGAATAGACTGCTCTGACGTGGTACATGTTCGAAGCTTGTGCCGCTTCAATGAATTGTGCAGTAATCCATGACGTTCCAATTGTTCCTAAACGAATCATAACTTCAACTCCTTATTCCAAATATCTTTGCTTCATTATAACACAAACTTATCCCTACTGCACCGAATACTTGCAAAAGGTCTGTAACCTGTGGGACATCTTCTTGAGATAATCAATAAAAATACACTTCCCTATTTCAGCTAGGGAAGTGTATTTACATTTATAAAATCATCATTGCATCACCGAAACTAAAGAAACGATATTGTTCTTCTACAGCATGTTGATAAGCTTTCAGCACTGCTTCACGGTCATAAAAAGCACTTACTAACATCACAAGCGTCGAACACGGCAAGTGGAAATTCGTAATCATTCGGTCTACTATCTTGAATGTATAGCCCGGTGAAATAAAGATAGATGTCCAACCGGAGCTTGCTTGAATAGCACCATCATGTTGTTGGGCAATGGTTTCCAGTGTGCGTACACTGGTCGTGCCGACTGCCACAATTTTGCCGCCATTGACTTTCGTTTGCTTAATCATTTCAGCGGATGCTTCGGAGAGATAATAATATTCCGCATGCATTTCATGGTCTTCAATGCGGTCAACTGACACCGGTCTAAACGTGCCGAGCCCAACATGCAAAGTGAGCGGGATAAGGTTGACGCCTTTAGTTTGTGCTGCACTTAATAACTCCGGCGTGAAATGTAAGCCGGCTGTCGGAGCAGCTGCAGAGCCATTTTCTCTAGCGTAGACTGTTTGATAGCGGTCTGCATCTTCCAGGCGCTCCTTGATATAAGGCGGAAGAGGCATCTGTCCAAGAGATTCGAGAATCTCAAGAAAAACACCCTTGTAGCTAAATTCAATAATGCGCCCGCCTTGATCCTTCTCTTCAATGACCGTTGCTTTCAATCTGGCATCGTCGCCGAAATGAATCTCGGTGCCGATTTTTGCACGGCGAGCAGGTTTGATGAGACATTCCCAGCGATTGCCTTCCGTATTCGTCAGAAGCAACACTTCCAAATGCCCGCCTGTTTCAGGTTTGGTTCCGAATAAACGCGCCGGAATGACACGTGTTTCGTTCACAACTAAGGCGTCCCCCGGTTCCAAATAATCCAGTATGTGATGAAAGTGCGTATCTGTCATCTCACCTGTTTCGCGGTTTAGCACCAGCAAGCGTGACGCACTTCGATTCTCCAGCGGCGTTTGCGCAATGAGCTCTTCGGGTAATTCGTAGTCAAAATCTTTCGTTGTTAACATTCTGTTGTTTCCTTTTCTTTTTGGTGTGGGTAAGCATAGCCTAAATGCTCATAAGCAAGTTGCGTTGCGATACGCCCTCGTGGTGTGCGCTGTAAGAATCCGTTCTGCAAGAGATACGGTTCATACATATCTTCCACCGTTTCCATATCTTCGCCAATATTCAGCGCAATGGTATTCAATCCTACCGGACCACCATTATGGAACTCAATGAGCGACCTCAACAGCTTACGGTCAATTGCATCCAAACCATACCGGTCAATCTCCAACACATTGAGTGCTTCTTGTGCAATTGCTTGGTCAATCATTCCATCCGCCTTCACTTGGGCAAAATCACGTACTCGCCGCAATATCCGATTGGCAATCCTAGGCGTGCCGCGACTTCTCAAAGCAATCTCCAGCGCCCCGGATTTATCAATCTCCGTAGCAAAAACCTCAGCGCTACGCTCAACAATATGTTGTAAATCTTCCGAATTATAATATTGCATATGAGAAATGATACCGAAACGATCGCGCAAAGGCTTTGTTAAGGCACCCGCTCGTGTCGTTGCACCAATCAAAGTAAAAGGCGGCAACTCAAAGTGAACAGGGTGGGCACTTGCACCTTGCCCGATAATAATATCAACATAGTAATCTTCCATTGCCGAATACAACACTTCTTCAATAATGCGTGGTAAACGATGAATCTCATCAATAAAGAGAATGTCGCCGGGATTCAACTCATTCAAGACCGCCAACAAATCACCCGGACGCTCAATTGCCGGTCCGCTTGTCGTTTGCACGTTAACGCCTAATTCATTGGCAATTACCATTGCGAGCGTGGTTTTTCCCAAACCCGGAGGTCCATATAATAAGACATGGTCCAGCGCTTCTTGACGTTGTTTTGCAGCTTGAATGTACACGCGCAATTCATCTTTAATCTTGGTCTGCCCAATATATTCGCTTAAACGTTGCGGTCTTAAACTCAACCCATTCACCGCATCTTCTTCCAAAAAATCTCCTGACAACAAGCGGTCTTCTGTCATATGCTCCCTCCTCTACCCAATTACTTCAATAACAATTTGAACGCTGCACTCAACGCTTCTTGCGTTGTTGTAAAGCGGCGTTCAGCAAGTGGTTTCTCGATACGTTTAACTTCTTTAGCTGAATAACCCAATCCTAATAGAGCTTCCACTACTTCTGTCATGATGTGGTTTGCAGCCACTTGTGGTGCATCTCCAACGCTTACCGCTTCTGATAAGTCCAGCTCCCCTTTCAAGTCTAAGACCATTTGTTGTGCGGTTTTTTTGCCGACGCCCGGGAACTTCGTGAGATATTTGCTATCGCCTGATTCAATCGCTTGAATCAATCCTTGATGGTCATCCGCTGCCAGAATTGACAAAGCACTCTTAGGACCAATGCCTGATACTTTGTTCAATGTCAAAAATAATTGCTTCTCATGCATATCTTTGAAAGCGTATAATGTTTGCGAGTCTTCACGCACCACTAATTCAACATAACATGTAATTTCTTGCTGTAAATCTTTTTGCCAGCGAAATGGATTCGCACAGAGTAGGCGATAACCGATTCCGCCCGCATTAACAACAAGATACGTCGGCTGGATATGTGTCAACTTGCCTGTGATATATTCGTACATAGTTTACTCCACGTATTGTTTGTAATCGCTGTATCCCGCTGCATCCATTTCTTCCAATGGAATGAATTTCAAGGCTGCCGAATTGATACAGTAGCGTAATCCGCCCATTTCTTCAGGTCCGTCTGTAAAAACATGCCCTAAATGTGAATCGGCATCTTTACTGCGGACTTCTGTTCTGACACGTGCCAAGGAAGCATCTTCATGCTCTGTAATATTGGTTGCAACAATCGGTTTCGAGAAGGCAGGCCAACCGCAGCCGGCATCAAATTTAGCCGCACTTGAAAACAGCGGTTCACCACTGACAATGTCAACGTAAATGCCTTTTTCGTAGAAGTCATCATATTCACCGGTAAATGGGCGTTCAGTTGCATTTTCTTGTGTTACTTTATATTGAATATCGTTTAGTTGTTGAATTTCTTGTGTGTAATCTTTTTTGGTCATCGTAGTGTTCCTTTCTCATGCGGATCTTGAATCCGTTTGAATAATTTTTCTAAAGTTTTTTGGTTAAATTCAATGAAAACAGGTCTGCCATGTGGACAGTGATAGGGATCTTCCAGTCCGTTCATTGATTGAATTAAGGCGATTGCTTGTTTATCATCTAAATAATGATTCGCTTTGATTGCGCCTCGACAACTTTGCATAATAATCGAAGCTTCCTTGATATCAGCAATCGATAGATTTGGCTTCGATACCAGTAATTCGGTCAAGTCTTTCACCAAGTGTTCCACTTCATTTTGTTCAATCCAAATGGGATAACTTTCCAATTGGTAACTGGTTGGTCCGAAGGTTTCCAAATGAATCCCTAATTCTGCCAATTTCGGCAGAATACGTGCTACCTCTTCCATTTCTGCTAACGTGAAATTGAAGATAATCGGCAATAGTAATTGTTGTTGACGGCTTACATCCGGTTCGTAGCGCATCAACTGTTCGTAGCGTAAGCGTTCTTGCGCCGCATGCTGATCAATCAGATAGAACCCTTTTGGCGATTCTGCAATTAAGTATGTACCATGAATCTGCCCAACATAGCGTAAACTCGCAAAATCAATTGCAGACGCTTGAGACTCTGTTTGGCGAAGAGGTTCGGCATCAACTCCTTCTGTTGATAGCGCACTTTGTAGGTGGCTTGCCTCAGGCGGCACTTGAGGTGGTACAACTTCTCCCTTGTGATGACTCACTTCCAGCATTCGAGTTCCTTCTGCTACATAATCTTCCACATCCGCTTCATTCATCGGCATTGTTGGTTTCTGATAGAATTTTTCGGACGCTGAATCGGGATGCAGCCCATCAATGGTTAGATTTGGTCGCTTCGTTTCTGTTGTTGAACTCGTCAAGTCCAAGGTGGTCTGTTCGACTGTTGCAGATGTTGAAACCGATCGATTGAACATTTTTGGACCGGGAAGAATATCCTTGGCATCAACGGTCGGTACCGGATTCGTCGTTTGCAAGGCGATTTCAACCGCTTCGGTCAATAAAGTCGCCAATTCGCTCTCTTTGCTCAAACGCACTGTCTGCTTGGTTGGGTGGACATTGACGTCTACTAAACGCGGATCCAAATCAATGCGAATCACCGCTAAAGGATAGCGTCCAACCATCAAACGACGTCCATATGCCTTCAACAAAATTTCATTCAGAACATAACTTCTAACAGCTCGCCCATTGATAATCCAGTGCAAATAATATTTCGAAGTACGCGTTAATTGGGGTGGTGAGATAAACCCGCTAATGTGGAAATCATGGTCACTTGCTTCAATCGGTACTAATTGCCGCGCAATCGCCGGTTGATAAACATTCGCAATCGTTTGTCTCAATTGCCCATTTCCGTACGCTGTAAAAATCTTCTGCCCATCGCTCATTAAAGTGAAACGAATTGCCGGATACGACAAGGCAATGTCTTGCACGAAATTCAAGATATGTTTCAATTCCGTACGCAAACTGCTCAAGTGTTTCAGGCGAGCCGGCGTATTATAGAAAAGACTGTCCACTGTAATCGTCGTGCCTTTTCTGGCATTGCTTGCGCCTTGTTCCAGAATGCGAGAGCCTTCCACTACGATGAAGTTGCCACTCTTCGCTCCTGCTTGTGCTGAATCGACACGCACTTTCGCCACTGAACCGATGCTTGCCAAAGCTTCGCCACGAAAGCCGAGTGAATGAATTTGAAACAAGTCGGAAAGTTGATAAATTTTGCTGGTAGCATGTGGTAAGAAAGCTAAACTTAAATCTTCAGCATCCATGCCTTCACCATTGTCAATCACTTGAATTCTTTGAATACCGGCTTCGACTAATTCAATCGTAATATCATTACTCCCCGCGTCAATCGCATTCTCCACCAATTCCTTCACAACAGAGGCGGGACGTTCAACTACCTCACCGGCTGCAATTTGGTTAGCGAGCGCTTCGGGCATTTGCTTGATTTTCCCCATATTATCGCACCTCCTTTTCCGAAAAAAATTATACTTGCTTCTGTAGATCAGCCAACATTTGTAGCGCAGCTAATGGCGTTAATTGGTTGACATCCAATTCCTTTAATTGAGTAATAACCGGATGTGGCATTTCTTGTTGCTGACTTTCTCCCGGTAAATCGAATAGGCTCATCTGCTGATTGTTCGGCTCACGCAACCATTTAGCATTGCGCTCCAATTCTTCTAAGATGTCGCGGCTTTGCTCAATTAACGGACGTGGTAAGCCCGCCAGTTTAGCGACATGGATTCCGTAACTTTTATCAGCCGGTCCTTCCAATATTTTGTGCAAGAAGACGACTTCCCCAGCCTGTTCGGTAGCGCCCACGTGAATATTGCGCAATACCGGCAATTTGTCCTCCAACTCTGTCAATTCATGATAATGCGTCGAAAAAATCGTCGCGGCCTGCACATGGTTCGCAATATAATATAGAATCGCTTCAGCTAACGCCATCCCGTCAAAAGTAGCCGTGCCCCGCCCTATCTCGTCGAATAATAACAAACTATTCGGAGTTGCCTGTTCCAAGGCATAATTCGTTTCCATCATTTCTACCATAAAGGTACTTTGACCACTTGCTATGTCATCAGAACTTCCGATACGGGTGAATATTTTGTCCACTAAAGGCAGTGTCGCTTCTCGTGCCGGTACAAAGCAGCCAATTTGATTGAGAATCACACAGAAAGCTACTTGACGCATATATGTACTCTTCCCGGACATATTCGGACCGGTCAACAATAAGAGCGACTGCTGCGGTGTAATATCCAAATCATTCGGTACGAACGCAGACTTCCCTATCAATTTCTCAACAGCGGGATGACGACTGTCACGCAACTTAAATTCATGCGCTTGCATTGTCAAATTCGCTCGCGTATAACCTTCTTCTTCGCTCAGCGCCGCAAAATTACATAAAACATCTAATTCTGCCACTTGCGTTGCCAGCGCTTGTAAATTCGCTACAAATTGTCCGACATACTCTCGCAATTCAACAAATAAGCGATATTCTAAGTTCATCGCATTATCTTGCGCTCCGAGAATAATGGTTTCTAATTCTTTCAATTCATCGGTAATGAAGCGCTCCGCATTGCTCAATGTTTGCTTACGTTGATAGCGCTCATCATTAAGGCTCGCTGCTTGCAAACGGCTGATCTCAATGTAATAACCAAATACTTTGTTGTAGCTGACTTTCAACGTTTTCAAGCCGGTGCGCTCGCGTTCACGTTGCTGTAATTCTGCAAGCCACTGCTGACCATTGCTCAAAGCATCACGGTATTTATCCAATTCTTCATCGTAGCCCGAGCGAATAATATTACCTTCCGTCACAGAAATTGGCGGATCTTCTGCTAATACGTCATCAATATGCGTCAACAACGCTTGAAACGTCGGTAATACGTCAAAAGTCGCTTCTGGCAATAGCGCCTGCTCATTCACTTGTTGCAATAATTGATTGAGAAACGGTATTTGTCGCAAAGAAGTTCGCAACTGGTCAATATCACGTGCATTAGCTGTCCCCAGACTAATTTTGGTAACGAGGCGCTCCAAATCGTAGATACGCTCAAGCGTTGTCATGATATCAATCCGTTCGAAATAATGTTGCATCAGTAATTCAACCTTATCATGGCGTTTCGTCAATACCTGATGACTCAACAGAGGCTTCTCCAACCATTGATGCAGCAAGCGTCCACCCATTGCGGTTTTGGTGCGGTCGATTAACCACAGCAAGCTACCTTTCTTGCGTTGCGTCCGCAATGAACGCGTCAATTCCAGTTGCATTTTCGCATACTGATTCATTTGTAAATATTGGCTCAATTCGTACCGTTCCACCGGTTTCATATGGTGGACGGCTTGTTTTTGCACGCTGAACAAGTAACTGAATAATAACTGTAATAGTTGCTGCTCATCCTCGTTCGCATCAGTCAATTGCCACTGTGCGTCGGTCACTGTCACTTCATGTACAGAAAAATGAGTCGTCACCTGCTGCTGCAATTGATTTAATAACGGTGCGGGAAACTTTGTTGACACAAGCAATTCGGTCGGCCGCATAGATTGAATCTCATTGATACATTGATGCCAGTCCGCAGTTTGAGTCAAACGAATATCGCCCGTTGACACATCCACAAAACCTAAAGTATAATGCGACTTCTCAAAATGAACTACCGCTAAATAATTGTGCTCTTTCATCGGCAAAGCATCTTCATCCAAGACCGTCCCCGGCGTAATGACGCGGACAACTTCTCGGCGCACCATGCCTTTTGTCTGTTTAGGATCTTCTACTTGCTCACAAATCGCAACCTTATGTCCTGCTTCAATTAAACGGCGAATATAATCTTTCGCTGAATGATACGGCACACCGCACATCGGCGTTGGATTTTCGGCATTTTTGTTACGGGAAGTGAGCGTGATTTCAAGAATCTTGGCAGCTTCCAGCGCATCTTCGTTGAACATTTCGTAGAAGTCGCCCAATCTAAAGAACAAGAATGCATCCGGATATTGTTCTTTCATCGATAAATATTGCACCATCATCGGTGTTAATTTCGCTTCTGCCATTTGATTCACCTTTCTAAATTTATTTGCTGAGTTGAGCAACCGTTTGACGGGTAATGTACAGTGACGTAATCTTCAACGCTCGTCCCGTCTTACAGTCTAAATCTACCACTGCTCCGCTCAACGCCACATCGTCAGAAATTTTTTGTTCAAGACGTGTTGGCATTTGTGTCACGAAACGCTGAATTACATCTTCTTTGCGGAAGCCGATAATACCGTCCATCGCACCGGTCATCCCAACATCTGTTACATACGCTGTCCCCTTAGGCAAAATACGCGCATCTGCTGTTTGTACATGTGTATGCGTACCTAACACAGCAGACACTCGTCCATCAAGAAAATGGGCAATCGCTTGCTTCTCGCTAGTTGCTTCTGCGTGTACATCAACTAAAATCAAAGGTGTACGTTTGCGAATTCCTTCTAACTGCGCATCTAACACTTGGAATACATCTTGTGACGCTCCCATAAAGACATTTCCTAGAACATTGACAATGGCAACCTCTGATTGATTAATACGAATATAGTGCACACCTTTGCCTACTGTTTTGCTCGGCAAATTGAGCGGTCTTACTAAGCAAGTTGCCGACGCAATAAATTGATGAATTTCACGATTATCCCATGCGTGATTACCCAAAGTCACACAATCAATACCTTGAGCCAATAACCATTTATATAATTTTTCCGTGATGCCGCGTCCGTCCGCAATATTCTCGCCGTTTGCAATCGTCAACTGCGGGCGATAATATTGTTTGATCAATGGCAAAAACTGTTTAATTGCTGTCTGTCCGCTAATACCTACAACATCGCCAATAAACAACACTCTCATAAAGAATCCTCTTTCTACACTGATACTCCGTTCGTTCTAGTATACCATAAACACAAAGAAAATATAACAAACTCCACTTTGAAAATTCGCTGATATTAACCGTTAAAAACCATACGAAAACCAAACATTTAGGTAGCCCGTTTCCTAGTGAATAGCATTTGGTAAATGCTATCTTTCTAGTGAACATTGCGCAATTTGACTCGGTAAATCAAGCGCGTTTACGCTACCTTTCATGTTTGGTCATTTAAGCTATTCATTAGTTGAGGATTCGCTCCCCACTGAACTTGTATCATTCGAACTGTCATCCATTGAATTCGCACTATTTGCTGTACGTTTCAATGCTTCATCAATCCATTGTGTCAAACGAGGTTGCCATTCAAATTCTACAATGACTTCCGCCTTCTTCGGTTGAATAGGTGTTGGTTGAGCGTTTGTATCACTCGAACTCTCAGCATCTTTACTCACTATCCCGTCCAACTCCAGTGGTATTGGCAAAACAAACTTCATCAACTGATCTTGCCAGAGCATTTGGTATCTTTTTTTGTCAAGGGCAAAAGTCTTGATAACCGTATAGGTTTCGCCTGTGTCGACCTCATGTCCGTAGGTTTGATTCGTCAATACATAATCGCTATGAATTTCATCATCGCCAATCAGTAATTGTGCTTCTGTATCAATCGGCAATAAGATGGTTTCGCCATGATTTGTTACTTCGTACGCAATCGATACAATCACTTGTCCAAACGTGAAGTTTTGAAAGGCTTCTTCGTATTTCATTCGCGGTTCGAAATCCGCTACTTCGATACGTTTCAATTTCACTGTCACATCATCTTGGCGTTGTGTTTGATTCAGCAATGCCGCTTCCGCCAAAATGTGCTTCGTTCCCCACCACTCTGTCGTTAGACGATCTTGAATAAATTGTTCGTTCTCACTAAGTTGGCGCTCCACGCGCAAATTAAGTGGCAGGAAGAAATCTTGAATTTCTCCCAGCTTATTGGCGCCGGCACCAATCAATTCAGTTAGACTGGCGCGCGGCGGTACAACTGTCAAATAGAAATTATCTAGGGACTTCATTTTTTGCCAAGACGTGGAGCCGACACCGTATACAAGGTATCCGTCTACTGTTGCACTCGGTGCAATTGCTCCATTATTCTCCAGTAGAATTTCGGCAAGATTACCACTTTCAAGTGGATACAGTTGTGTGCTCGGAGCGACTTTGCTCATGGCATCGTCAAAAGACAAGCGTAATTCTTCAATCGGGAAATACATAGGAGCTGATGAATAATTAGTAATCGCCGCATGCATCACAATAACGGCTCCCGGCTTCGTTTCAAATGCAAACTCTCCTTGCCACTCCTTATCAGCACGTGCAACTTCATACACTTTCATCTTCTCGATAACCACGTCAAAAGCTTGTTGTTCTTGCTTTAGTGCTGCCCCCAGTTCAAAATAATGCTCACCTAATGTCAAAGTATCCAATTCTTGTAGCGCTACTTCTACTTGATTGAATTCCGGTACGAAACGCTTATCAACGAAGGTATCTTCTTCAACGCTTTCCTCACTTTGAGATGCAACAGTCGAGCTGGCGACTGAAATTTCTTCAGGTATTGCACTTGATTGACAACCTGCCACTAGCAAAGCAAGTGATGTTGCTAGCCATAATTTTTTTCTCATTTTGTTTCACGACTTTCATTAGTTTTTAGGTTCACGGACTAATAATTTAGGGGCTTCTTCTTCCTCGTACCAGCCTGATTTTTCACGGAACAATTCATAAACTTCCGACACGATTACTTTGATAATCGCATAGCCCGGTACTCCAAGGATAACTCCGGCAATGCCGAACAGTTTCCCGGCAGCTAATAATACAAGCAAAATTGTTACCGGATGAATTTTCATATTATTTCCTAACACTTGTGGTGAAATGAAACGTCCTTCAATCGTTTGCTCTATCATCATAACAATGACTACTTTAACAACCATTGAAGGTGAAGTGATTAAAGCAATAATTAATGCGGGAATCACTGCGATGAATGACCCTAAGAAAGGAATGATGTTTAAGAATCCTGAAACGACTCCCAGTGTAACCCCATAGTCTAATCCGATAATCGAATATCCGATAGTGAAGAGAATTGCCACACAGATGGCAACAATGATTTGTCCTCGAATATATTGAGAAACTTGGTAATTCCCTTGATACATCATACGACGAACAATTTGACGATAGCGCGTCGGCACATAATACAGCAATTTGTCGCCTAAATGATGTCCTTCCAGCAATAAGTAATACAGAACTACCGGTGCTGTCAATAGTCCTGTTACAACTTGGGTAATCGTCCCTACAACGCTCCCCAAACCACCGAAAGTTGACGACAGAATGCTGTTCAAACGATCCGGCAAACTTTTCAAATCCAAGCCTTCAATAATCGGTTGTAAATTAGCAAAGACGCTCTCTTTATTATCCCAATAAGGTAAGTCTACTACCATCTCGTTAATCGCATTGAAGTAAGACGGCAAGTTCGTGATGAATGCCGTTGTCTGTCTTTGCAAAATCGGGTACAAGGTCGACACGCCCCACACAATTAGCAATACAATCCCAATAAAAATTAAGATAATCGCCATGTGACGATTCATGCCTTTTTTGACTAGGCGGTCAACAATCGGCGAAAAAAGATAGAATAGAATTCCAGCCGTAATCAGCGGGAAAGCCACAATATCCAGAAATTGCCCAATCGGACTGAATAAATGCGAAATGCGTGTAAATACCCACAAAATAAGCAGTAACAATAATACTATTAATAAAGTTGTTACCACTTGATTATTTAGAAAATATCGCCAAAACCACGATTGTTTTTTGTCTGCTAGTTCGTGATTGCTTTTAGTTGCTGGCTGTTTTTGCATGTAGAATCCCCCCGTAACCTATTCGTTCTCATTGTATCATACTTTTATATCATTTAGTTGTCATCTGTCTTAAGTCTTAGAAAAAATTATGCTATACTTAGTCTATCTTCATTGAAAGGACGTTGTACTATGCAAGATTATCTTTTAGGTGGCTATACGAAGCGAGTGAATCAAGGTGTACTTGCGGTTGCTTTCGATTCGCAGACCGCTCAATTCACCACACCTCAGCTCATTGCTCCGTTAAGTCAGCCGACTTACTTGGGAGTTGCCGATGACGGGCAGTTATTTTTTGCGATTCATAAAGGCGAAGATAAGAGCGGTATTGTCGCTTTCCAGCGTACCGCAACCGGTTGGCAAGAAATCTCTCGTCTTCTCGACAGTGACATTCCCGGGTGCCACGTGTGTTATCGCGCTAGTAGCCGAACTATTTACGTTGCTAACTATCACGAAGGAGCACTCTATACTTACCGTCTGAATGATGCTAATCAATTGGAAGCGCGCCAACGGCTACAATATAGCGGCTCAAGTATCCACCCTAACCAAAAAAGTTCGCACATCCATTACGCAGGATTAAACCACACGCAAACACTCTTATTCGTATGCGATTTGGGAACGGATATTGTGAGTAGCTATCACGTCGACGGTGAAGGCAATTTGACACTCGCATCAGAGTTTCATGCGCCAGCCGGCACAGGTCCACGACATTTAGTACTTCATCCAACGCTACCTATCGCTTATATTATCGGTGAATTAGCGAATACGACCCTTGTCGTGTCTGTTGAAAATGACGGTACTTTGCAACTAATTCAAACGATTGCAAATGTGTCGGAAAAGTACTTACAGACATCAGCCGGTGCTGCTATCCGCATCACGAAAGATGGTCGTTTCTTATATACGTCTACCCGCTTCCACAATACAATGACAGTTTACCATATTTGTGAACATGAAGGAACTTTAACCTTTATTCAACAAATAGACACTCAAGGAGAAATTCCACGTGATTTTATTCTCGATGCAAGCGAACGCTATGTGTTAGTTCCGCATCAAGATAGCGATCATATTAGTGTCTTTGAACGCGATACCTCAACAGGAACTTTACGATTTCTTCATAACACAACTTGTGCACCCGAATGCGTCTGCATCGCCTACGCCTAAGTACACAAAAAATACCACAGACAAACCGGTAAGCATTGCGCCACCGCTGACTTTGTCTGTGGTTCTTTTTGATTAAAAAATAATATAAGTTTCGTATCCTAACCATTTGAGTAAATGCTTCGTCGGCAAATACAAAATAAAAGTTAGCACTGTATTGTAAATTAAAGTCGGTGTTAAACGACTTACGACAAAATCGGTCAAAATCATCGTTGTCTGCCCGGTCTCACGATAGAAAACGAACACGACAAAGTCTACAAATGTAATCGCCAATATAAATAGCATCCAATGGATAATCGGTTTTTTGGGGAAGAAACGCTTCACGCGATGCACAGTATAAGCAACGATGAAGTAACTTGCCGCATACAATCCAAGGAAAGTTGTGTTGTACGCATCCGTCAGCAAGCCGAACAGAAAACTGTACAGTAGAATATTCGAATCACGGAAGTAGAAAGCAATCGTCACTAAGTAGAACAGCGCAAAATGCGAAATTACCGTCTGTCCTCCACCTAGAAAAGCTTTTGGAAATACTGCCGGCAAAGCAGCGTCAATAATGACACCGATAAACAAAATTATCGGCACAAACCATTTCATATCACGACGTCGTGTAAATTTCATTTAATCACACTCCGTTCTAGCGCATAATTACAGTGACGAAACGAATATCAGTCATTTCACCTGCCGGCGTTACATTAACCACTTGGAATAGCCCATAGTCATCTTTTCTGACATCTGCTACTTCCCCAATCAATAATGTGCTCGGCGTTAACCCGCCTAACCCTGAAGTGATTACCATATCGCCTTTTTCAATTTTGATTGTTGGGTCTACTTGCGTCATAATATAATGATTTTTCTTGCGATCATAGCTGCTCACAACGCCGGTAGCTGAACTTGTTTTAGTCTGAATACGCGCAGATACTTTCCCTTCGTTTGCTCGTTCTGTTGTCAAAAGCAACACCTTAGAGCTAGTCGGATTCACTTCGATAATACGTCCGATCAGACCATTTCCTGCCATGACAGACATATTCTTCTGAATGCCTTCGTTCGCTCCGACATCAATTGTCATCGTTTCCATCCATTGATCCGGATTACGGGCGATAACCGTTGCAGACACCGTGGTATAATCGCTTAATGATTGTTTCAGTTGTAATTCTTGTTTCATTTTGTTGTTTTCAACTTCTAAATCCGCTACGCGTACTTGTAGTTCGTGGACTTGGTCAATCTTTTCTTTCAGTTGCTGATTTTCTTCAAATGTGTTGACCAAATTGTCAATTGAATCTACAAAACGTGCGACAACGGCAACCGGCTCAGAAATGATTCGTCCTACCCATGATGAGGCTTCGCTGGCAACGCTGGTGACGATATTATTCGAACCGTTTAGCATGGTATACGAGATAAGTGACACGACAGCGATGGTCGAAATCAATATCGCGATGAGCTTTTTATTGCTTAACATTCATTATCCTCTTTCTTATTTAACGTGATTTTTTCTCAATCAATTTCGATTTGCTGTCCATCTCTTTCAACATTTTGACGGCACCGATTGCAACACAATCAAGCGGCGATTGCACAATATGAACCGGGATGCCGATCTCATCATGCAAACGTTCAGCAATCCGTTTCAAAAGTGCTGTTCCACCCGCCAAAATAATGCCACCCTCTGCGATATCCGCGGCGATTTCCGGTGGCGCCTCACTTAGCAGTCGCTTAGTTGCAAATACAATATGACGGATGACTTCACTAACGGCTTCCGCTATAATGCGCGCATGAATCGTTTTGTCCTCCGGAACACCCGACACAACGTGTAAGCCCGTTACTTTCATCTGATCCGACGCATCATGGTGTGTATACTTTGCGTTACCGATTGTCAACTTTAATTGTTCCGCAATATCGTTTGAAATCTTGATGTGATAGTGTTCGCGTACTTTATCAATAATCATCCGATTGATTTCATTGCCGGCTGCTTGCGTGGTAATAGAATCAATCATATCGCCGTAAGAAATAATCGCAATATCTGTTGTGCCGGCGCCGATGTTCATTACTAAATGTCCGTGCGGAGCAGCAATATCCAAATCGGCACCAATTGCCGTTACAAAGGTTTCTTCCACAATCATCGCACGATGAATGCCAAGCGATTTCAACATATCAACAACCGCACGACGCTCTAACTTCGATATACTGCTCGGCACACTAAGTACGACTTCCGGCTTTGCTTTCGCTTGATGCAAGGCTTGCTTGATGAAGTGCGCGAGCATTTTTTGAGCGAGGGAGAAATTCACGATGACGCTCCCTTGAATCGGGTACACAATTTGATAAGTATCAGAAGTTCGTCCGACTAGGGCTTCCGCTTCCTTACCGAACGCAACGATTTCAGCCGTTTCTTGATTAAGTGCCACAATGGAAGGTTCGCGCAAGGCAATCCCTTTATTCTCGATACAAATGACAGTTGTGGCGCTGCCTAAATCAATTCCTAAGCGTTGTTGCTTAAACCAGCCCATTTGTATCTACCTCTTTTCTTCTAGTTTCTAATCACGTTTCATTATAGCAAATAATCGAAAGCAATCAAAATATTTTCTTTGAATTTTGTGTAACAAAGATTAGACATAATAGGTTGCCGCTTTGTCCAAACGGTTCATGTAAGCATGATTTACTTCAACTTCATTGTCCAAACCTTGTGCTACAATCACGTCTACACCTGAGCGTTCTAAGTGACGCAAACCGGCATATAAACGCTGTGTAGCACATCGGCTATCATGCGGTGCTCCGAGCGAGTAACAGATTTCTGAAGGAAACGCTTGACAGATGGTTTCATCTGCTAGAATGCCGACTTTCCCGTCCATTTGTGCAATCGCTTGTTGCCATTCTGCTATTGTACGGCGGAAGTCCACCAAATAGACAGGCTGTTTGGGACTGTAATGGGTGTATTTTACTCCCGGAGATAGTAGTTCATTGTCGGCTAATTGAGCTTGGGCACTCATTTCGTACACCGGCATTCCAAATTGTGCGAGCATGCTTTGCGTAATGCCGCCCGGACGCAAAATATAAAGCCCGTCCTCGCGCGGTTGAACAACCGTTGATTCCACACCAACGGTTGCCGTCGCTGCTTGCGGCTGCAAAACCCCTGCTATTCTCGCTTGAAAATCATGCACCACATGCTCAACACATGTTGGACTTGGTTTGCCTGATACGTTGGCACTCGGTCCGACTAATGGGAAACCGACGGCTTCAATCAGTTGCAAGGTCTCCGGTTGATTCGGCATACGAATGGCAACTGTCGATTTGCCTGCTGTAATGTTTGGAGGGAGGATTCCTTTTTTTGCAGGGAAAACAATAGTCAACGGTCCCGGCCAGAACGTTTGCATCAATTGGCGCGCAACCGGGCTAATCTCACTCACTAAAGATTCTACTTGTTCAATGTCGGCAACATGAACAATTAGCGGATTGTCGGAAGGGCGCCCCTTCGCTTCAAAAACGCACGCAACCGCTGCTTCATTGTTGGCAATTGCCCCCAATCCGAAGACGGTTTCCGTCGGAAACGCAACCAGTTCCCCGCGCTTCAAGCAGGCAGCTGCTTCTTCAATTTGCTCAGTTGTGTAAATAATCGGGTGTTGCGCATCATATTGCACCTTTGCTCCCTCCTTTCAAATTGACGGACACATAGCGGTCATGTCCGTTCAAATCTTGTGAAACATCAATCGCCGCTTGCGGGTATTCCCGTTGGAAAATGTCACACACTGCCTGCCCTTGCCGAAACCCTATCTCCAATAGAATAAGACCATCTTCAGCGAGGTGATCACGCGCTTCTTTAGCGATTCGCTCGTAAAGTTCCAGTCCGTTTTTGTCGGCAAAAAGCGCCGTATGCGGCTCGTGCTTCAATACGCTGGCGTCCATTAAGTTACGCTCTGCTTCGCTAATATAAGGCGGATTGGAGATAATTAAGTCAAATTTAGTTCCCGGCGGAAAACAAGATAGCACATCACTTTCGCGAAATAGCACTTGCGTTGCATGTTGTGCTTGATTATCCTTAGCAACTGCCAACGCCTCTGATGAAATATCCACCGCTTCAATCTGTGCCTGTGGGTAATGTTTCGCAAGCGTTATTGCAATAATCCCCGTTCCTGTTCCAATGTCCAAGACACGCGCTTGCGGATGCTCAGCTAAATAATGATTCGCCAAGACAATCAGTCCCGCTGTATCTTCACGCGGAATTAACGTTGCAGGCGTAACGGCAAAACGTTCTCCCATGAAGTCCGCATAGCCTAGAATGTATTGAATCGGCTCGCCTGCTACGACTCGTTGCAAAACCGCTTCAAAGCGTTCAAGCAACGTAATGTCCACTGCTTGACGTAAATTTGTCACTAATTCTGTTAATGACCAATCGAAAGTCAGCAACCAATATTGGCGCACCAACTCCCTGTCGAATCCCTTCTCTTCCAAAAAAACTGAAGCCCGTCTGAGAGCTTCAGCCAATGTTTGACTAGATTTGAGGTCCATTGAGTTCCTCCAATTTTTGTGTTTGGTCATAGAGTACCAATCCGTCAATGATGTCATCAATTTTACCGTTCATAATGCTGTCTAATTGTTGCAATGTCAAACCGATACGGTGATCGGTTACACGATTTTGCGGATAGTTGTAAGTTCGGATACGTTCCGAACGGTCTCCTGTTCCGACAGCTAATTTACGATTGGCATCGAATTCCGCTTGCGCTTCGGACTGGATTTTGTCGTAGACACGTGCTCGCAAAACTTTCATGGCTTTCTCACGGTTTTTCAACTGCGAACGCTCATCTTGCATCGCTACAACTGTATTCGTCGGAATATGCGTCAAGCGTACCGCAGAAGCTGTTTTGTTGACGTGCTGTCCACCGGCACCACTTGCGTGATAAATATCCACACGAATGTCGGAATCTTTCAATTCGATATCCACTTCTTCCGCTTCCGGCATCACCACAACAGTCGCTGTTGAGGTGTGCACGCGACCTTGCGACTCTGTTTCCGGCACACGTTGCACGCGATGTGCACCGTTCTCGAATTTCAACTTACTATACACTTTATGCCCCGTAATCATCATTGACACTTCTTTGTATCCGCCGATTCCGGTAATATTTGCGTCCAAGATTTCCACTTTCCAACCTTGGCTATCCGCATAGCGTTGGTACATGTTCAACAAATCCCCCGCAAAAAGTTGCGCCTCATCTCCACCAGCGGCTCCGCGGATTTCCATAATGATGTTCTTTCCATCATTAGGGTCTTCAGGTACCATCATTAATTTGATTTCTTCTTCCAGTGTAGCGCGTTCTTGCTTCAAATCGGCTAATTCTGCTTTCGCCATTTCGGCCATATCGCTGTCCAAACCTTCGCTCAACATTTCTTCCGTGTCAGCAATTTCTTGTTGTACCTGTTTATAACGTTTAATTTTAATAATTTTGGGACTTAAGTCCGCTTCTTCAATGGTCAATTCTCGTAAACGATTCGTATCCGCAATCACTTCGGGATCACTCAATAACTCATGGAGTTCATCGAAACGGAAAATCAACGTATCTAATTGCTCAAACATAATATTCTCCTCTATTTTGGTTACTTACTCGCCTAATTTACCGGGATTTTTATAACATTTACGGCAAACGGGATAGTAGGATTCATTCCCACCAATTTGAATTTGCTCGCCTTCATAAACCGGGCGTCCATCAGCAAAACGCAAGTTCATAATCGCTTTCTTGTGGCAGAACCAACAAATCGTCTTAATTTCCTCAATCTTATCTGCATACAAAAGTAAATACTTCGACCCTTCAAATAATTCGTTTGTAAAGTCATTTTTCAACCCGAAAGCCATAACGGGAATATCTAATTCATCCACCACTCGCGCCAACTGTAGAATATGATGCTTCTTCAAAAACTGCGCCTCATCAATCAAGATACAGTAAGGTTTCGGCTGAATTGCTTGAATAGCAACAAACAAATCCATTGCATCATCAATTGGCGTTGCTTCACGTTGAAAACCGGAGCGACTAGCCACCGTACCAATTGATACACGATTATCAATCGCGCTTGTAAATAATGCAACCGGTTTGTTCTGTTCCTCATAATTGTGCGCAACTTTAATAATTTCAATTGATTTCCCACTATTCATCGCACCATATTTGAAATAAAACTGTGCCATAATCTCTCTCCTTATTCACAATTGTTATCAACTAAGTTATCATAAAAGAATTCAAGAGTGTAGTCAATGTTTTCTAGTATTCTTCTTCACTGAAGATAATGCCGGCAACATAATAAACAGCATTTGGATTTGATTCGACTATTTTTTCCAGCTTCATCTCTTTCATTTGAGAGAAATCCAGTTTCTCATTGTGGTCTAAAGGAGCACCGATGACCGCCAACGGAATAAAGATATCCAACTCATAGTTAATTTGTTCCGGTATGCGAATAAGTTGCTCTATTTGTTGTTTCTGTTCATCTAGATGAATTGGCGCGCTAACGGTCTCATTCGCTTCCATTGTAAAATGTAATTTCTTTTGAAAAACATCGTACGCAAGTGCAAAACGTCTGATTTCTTTCGCACTTTCATCAATCAATATTTTTCCACCGACATCTTCCCATGTTTGATGTTCAGGCAACCAGGCTTTCACTATGAAATCCACCCGTTTTACCCCGTCTTGTAAATGTAGCTCGCCGCTGCCCCATTTCAAGCCTGTTTGTGCCGTCACCAATTCAATTTCATCATTGTGGAAGTCTATCGGCTTAATGTAATTGCGCAATTTCGGCTGACAGCCCACTAGTAAGATTCCCAACAACAAAAAGCTAACTAATTTCCGATATTTCATAACCTTCTCCTTTAATCATTCTCTCCTATTCATTATAAGCAATTTTTGCAAAAGTTACCATTGTCTTTTTTCAAACAAAAAAATACGAGGAACACTTATAGTAATCCCCGCAAATAACTTTTCCTTAGGAAGACAAAACAATGAGACAGTCTGTGCTTTTGGTTGCCAGTCTACGTCAGGCGCCACATAAGAAGTTCCCACACGATGCGGTGTCCACTCCTTTTCGACCGGCTTGCGTTCCTTTTCAACAAAAGTCATCCCCCGCCCTTCTGACGGTGGCTTCACTTCTCCGGAAATCCAGTGCGTGTTCAATCCTTGAGCTAATGCATTTATTTGCTGATTCAGTTCAATCGGTTTCACATAACTTGCATCCGGTTGTGGGCATAAATAATAACAAGCGATAAGTACCAATATAATGGCGAGCACGACAAAGACTTTCTTTTTCATACAATACTTCCTCTCGTCGTTATATTTCATAAACTAATCGTAGGCCTTTTTTAGACGTAAAAACAATTATCACTGCGTACTTTTTCCTTTATTTTATGCGTCTACACTGCTACAATAGTAACGATATTATTCAATTAAAGGAGACTCTTTATGTCGATTAGAACACACATCGCCCACACGGTCGGAAGGCTGACATTATGGGCATTGACCACTTTTACACGTGGAGGCAGCAGTCTCCCCGGCAAAATCGCCAGCAAAATTGACCCGAAATTGCTCCAAGAACTAGCTAAAAATTATGACGTGGCTATCATAACAGGAACCAATGGTAAGACTTTAACTACAGCATTAGCCGTTCAAGCATTGAGCGAGAAATACAACTATATCTTAACAAATCCAACCGGTTCAAATATGCAACAAGGAATTGTCAGCACATTTCTATCAGCGCCTAAATTACCTAAAGGACAACGCGGAATTGCTGTGCTGGAAGTTGATGAAGGCTCACTTAAGCACGTGGTAACTTCGCTACAACCTAAACTGTTTGTCCATACGAATGTGTTCCGCGACCAAATGGATCGATATGGCGAAATTTATACAATTTACCAATTAATGACGGACGCTGCTAAGCAGGTGCCGAATGCGACAGTCATTGCTAATGGAGATTCGCCTTTGTTCAATTCAACCGAATTACCGAACCCACGTCAATATTTCGGATTCAACCACCTGGAAGACCAAGAAGTAACGCCACATTATAATACCGACGGCATTTTATGTCCGCATTGCCAACAAATTTTGAAATATCATTTATTAACTTACGCTAATTTAGGGAAATATTACTGCCCACATTGTGACTTCAAACGTCCGAAATTAGATTTCGCCGTCACTGAATTGAAAGAATTAGCTTTAACACATTCTGACTTCGCCATCGATGGACATCCATTCTCGCTTCCTGTAGCCGGCATGTACAATATTTATAATGCCCTAGCTGCTTATAGCGTTGCTCGCTTTTTTGCAGTGGAGCCTGAGGCGATTCAACGTGGCTTCCGGAAAGCTGAGCGCGTCTTCGGTCGACAAGAATTCATCCATATCAATGGCAAAAAAATTCTACTCAATCTTGTGAAGAATCCGGTTGGACTCAATCAAGTATTGGAACTCGTCGGATTAGATGAACATCCCTTCACATTAGCCAGTATTCTGAATAATCATTACGCGGACGGAACAGATGTCAGCTGGATTTGGGACGGTAACTACGAGCAAATTATTGATTTCCCAATCAAAGAAGTTCACACTGCCGGCATGAAAGCCGATGAAATGACGCTCCGTTTGAAAGTAGCCGGCATTCAATCGGATGTGATAACACAACACGATTCGTTAGAAGCCATTTTGCAAGCAATTGAGAATTGTTCAACAGAACACGTTCACATTCTCGCTACTTACACGGCAATGCTGGAATTGCGCAAATTATTGCAAGCCAAAGGCTACATTCAATAGTTAGCCTGTGCTTGAACAAACTTATCATGCTTTTGAAAAGTCCATGACTGCGGTCACGGACTTATTCAATCCTAAAGGAGAATCTATGAAAACTATTCGCATCTGCCATCTGTATGGCAATTTACTCAATACATACGGCGACAATGGTAATTTACTGATGTTGCAACACTATGCAAAAGAGCGTGGTTACCACGTTGAAACAACCTTAACTAGTATCGGTGATGATTTCCGCGCTGAAGATTTCGATCTTGTTTTTTTTGGTGGCGGACAAGACTACGAACAGAAGATTATTTCGCATGATGCTCAACGTATCGCTACTGAACTATCTCGTTACATCGAGCAAAATGGTGTCCTGCTCGCAATTTGTGGCGGCTTTCAATTATTAGGGCAATATTACGTGAGCGCCGCCGGCGACAAGATTCAAGGAATTGGTGTTCTGCCGCATTACACCGAGCGCCAAATTAATAGTCGCTTTATCGGCGATGTTGAAATTTATGATGAAATCAATCAACAAACCTATTATGGCTTCGAGAATCATAATGGTGTCACCTATCTCACAGAAGGTTTACAACCGCTCGGACGTGTCATTAAAGGGAATGGCAACAATGGCCAAGACCAAACCGAAGGCGTTCATTACAAAAATGTCTTCGGCTCTTATTTCCACGGTCCGCTATTGGTACGCAACGAATGGTTGGCAAGACATATTGTCGATTTAGCCATCCGCAATATCGAACAAAAACACAACACCTAATTAACACGTATCACAACACATCAAAAAACGCATGGAATCAACACGAAAGATTCCATGCGCTTTTGTTTATTATTATGGATTGCATTTAACGAAATTCCCTTCGTCACCCCCTCCTTCAATTCACCGTTAAGTTACTCTTTATTCATGGCGAGCTTTCTTCGCAACAACTTTGCGTACCTTATATTGACCATATATCGTAAAGATAAAAAACACTCTCCTCAAAAAAAATAAATGCTTGTTTAATTTTTTTAAAATAAATATTGACTTTAAAAGTTGTTAAAGGTATATTTAATTTAAGGAGATGTTAAACAAACACTTAATAAATGTTAAATGAAAGGTGATTAAAATGAAAGCTCTATTCAGAAATAAACTCTATATGACAACTTTGACCGCAGATATGTTATCGAACTTCGGAGATATATTATTCTATCTAGCCTTAATGAATTATGTAATCGCTTTGCCAGATGCTAAATTTGCTATCTCTATTATCTCTGTTTCTGAAATGCTCCCTACCTTGGTATCTGTTGTAGTAGGATCTTGGGCAGACAAAACCCAACACAAATTAACGATGATTTTCAACACGATTGCGGTACGAGCCATCATTTATATCCTTGTCGGCTTATTGATGGGCTTCTCACCGGCATTGTGGGTAGTCATTGCAGTTGCAATACTTAATTTTTTTTCTGATATTTGTGGACAATACGAATCCGGCTTATTCATCCCTATCAGCTTAAAAATCGTTTCGGATGAGATGCGTGAGGCTTCTATTGCTTTCCGACAAACTGTTTCGCTAAGCCTTAATGTTGTATTCCGTTCACTCAGTGCGCTCTTGGTTGCGGTAATGTCATATCAAGCGCTTGCCTTCGTCAACGCGGGAACTTTTCTTCTATCGGCATTGATTTTGCTCAGTATTCGCTCAGCACTCGCTCAATTACTGGCAGAGTCTTCAGCGAAGCAAACAACATCGCAGTCTGTTGAAGAGAACAATCACAAACGTTCTTTATTCGAACAAATTAACTATACGTTCCAACATTTCAAAAACAAACCTGATATTTATAGTGCATTGCTCGTTATTCCTTTCATCAACGCAGTTTTCTCTGTTGTAGGTATCTTAATTCTATTTTACATTTCGGTAGATAAACATTTTGTGGTGATTAATTCACAAACAACGTTGGCAATCTTCCCGATTCTCATTACCTTATCCGGAATCGTCGGAAGTTCACTTGCTACAACACTTTTTCAATCACTTTCAATGAATACTATCCTCAAATTCAGTAGCCTATTTGGTGTTGGCATTTTTGTAGGATTTTTGTATCATAATATTATCGTGGTGTTGGTCTGCCTCAGTTTCGCCGTTGTACTCGGAGGAGCTGCCTCACCTAAATTTTCGGCTGCTATTCTGAACCATTTGCCACAAGACAGCTTGGCAACTGCCCTCAGCGGTATCAACACCTTATTACAACTCGGTATTGTCGGTATGACATTGCTCGTTTCTTGGTTCATTACATTTCTAACTGCCAATACTGTGACGCTCATTTGTTTATTACCCGCCGTTCTTGTAGCCGGCTACCTATGGTTTTTCCAACAAAAATAGAAAGGAAACATTATGAAGATCATCTACTCCAAACATCAAAGCAAATTGATTGAGTTATTCGCCGTTTTGCAATACACCGAAGGATTCAGCAAGAATTTAGACGCCCAACAAGTCGAATTATTACAGGATTTATTAGATGAAATCAATGCGCTCTCTGCCTATATCGCGAAGCGCAAGGAGAACATTCAACAACTACTCCTACGTTCAAATGTCGTATCACTTGATTTAGCTGCTTATTTCTATTTACTAAAAAAGGGGCATGATCCTCAGAATATCGTTGAATACAGCGACCTTATTTTGCAATTAGGGGAAGATGATTACTTGCGTATTCTACTTCGAACATTTGACAGTAAGGCAACGTTTATCAATCAAGAGCAACTGTATCAACTGCTGGAGACCACAGATGCTATTCAAGAGCAGCATAAATGGAATTGGTTCAAAGCTATTCGTAATCCGCGCCAACATTTCGAAGAAATGCTTCCTCTATTGCAAGAGACAGCTGAATTTTACGAGCCGTTCTACCGGAAATACGCAGATGAGCGCGATAACTTTGCCGAACAATTCTCTCTTGAAGATTCCTTAGACAAATTTGCTTTCGTGGACAAAAACATTCTAACAGAATTACAAATCGAACAAATTAGGTTGATTCCTCTCAGTCCGTGGCTCGTTGCCTTCATGTTAATGGGAAATGAAGCTTATCGTGAATTACCTTTCTTCTTGTGTATCGGAACGAGAATCGAGCAATTGTTTGAATCTAAGCAACTATCAGATGGCGCCTTGATTGAAGTGTTGAAGAATTTATCCGACATTTCACGCTACGCTGTCTTGAAAGAACTGACGCTCCCCCATGCTAAGACGAAAGATATTGCGGAGAAGCTTGATATCACGAGCGCCGCTGTTTCTTACCACACTCAAAAATTACTATCCAGCGGCTTCCTCATTGCCAGCATTGATGCCGAAGAAGTTAAAGCAAAGTACGAAATCAATAAAGAATTATTACGTCATATAATTGCGAAACTGACTACTGATTTCAAGTTAGATGACTGAATACAAGAAAGCCGTCCGAACACTGATATATGTCGGACGGCTTTTGTGGGACTAAAAATATCATCACCTGTTCCCGTTGCTAGTTATATTTTTTATATGTGTTTTAGCGGTTGTTTTTGCTCTTGAGCAATGACAGCTTCACGAATTAATTTGTAAACAGTAGCTGCTAATGGCACACCGAGAATCATGCCAGGTATCCCGAACAATCCTCCAAGAATCGAAACGGATGAAATCACCCAAATGCCAGGTAAGCCAATGGAATCCCCAACAACTCGAGGGTACACAAGATTGCCTTCAATTTGTTGAAGAATACAAATAAACAGAACGAATAAAAGTGCTTGACCGGGTGAAACAGCCAGCATAATAATCGCCCCGATAACTCCAGCGATATAAGCGCCTAATACAGGGATGATTGCCAACGAGCCTGTTAGCACGCCTATCATAGTAGCGTAAGGGAAGCCAAATAACATCATCCCTACGGTCGTCATAATCCCGAGAATAATCGCTTCTGACATAACACCGAAGATGAAACTTTCAAAGGATTGGCTCATCACCGCTAATACGTGCAAGATACGCTGATGAACCTTAGTCGGAATAGCAACCGACAATAGTCGATTGAATTGTTGCGCTAATTGTTCTTTCATCGCCAAAATATAAATCGCAATCATCAATGACAACAATAAGTTGATAATATGCGTCGCGATATTGGAAGCAAACGTTACGGTCGTCCCGAGCAAGTTAGACACCACACCATTGAAGAAATTCACAATATCCTGAACCAATTTCCCCCAATCTAAGTTCAATTGCTGCATCAATTCCGTAATCTGTGGAAAAAGTGTTTCATTCTTCTGAATAAGTTGCTTTATATTCTCGATGGTTGCCGGTGCGGCTTTCACCATTTCATTCATTGCTGAACCGAGCTGTGGTAAAACGATACCTATAATAATCAGTAAGACAAGAATAATCGTTAAGAGTGACAAGACAATCCCTATCGGTCTGCTGAATGTTGCCAGTTTCGTGTTTGTCATTTTTTGCTGAATGAGGCGTTCATAACGTACCAATAATAAATTGAGAATAAATGCCATTATACCGCCGACAATCAAGGGCATCATCACACTCATAAAACTATTCATATAGCCAACCACGTTTGCCCAATTCACAATCATTAGCACTAGACCGGCTATTAGAAAGATATACTTCATTACCAACTTATCCATCTTCTCCAATATAATCCCCTCCTTATGTTCTCATTATTATAGCACTTCCTTTCCCTTGCCGTCTATATTTGCCGTTGCCTATAGGGAAACTATTCTCCTCTCTTAACAAATCGCCTTATAAGATGCCCTACAACAGTAAAATAGACATTCTAATCCGATTGTTATGGCGTTTCGATATTAAACAAGTCTCCCCTCCGATTGAAAACATTGATTGAACAATATTTTGCAAAGTGTTCAAAGATTTCTCCGCAAGTGCGTCGCTGAAGTTTGTCGCAACTAAGGTTCTTTGTTATACTGAATATAAGGAGTGATCTTATGCAAACAGCGCCATTAACTCGGACGAAACAAATTATTATTGAACTGCTCAATGCCTCGACTCACGGAATCGCAACGATTCTCAGTATTATCGGACTAATTGTTCTCATCTTTAAAGGTATTCAACTAGAATCACCTATCGCAATCATTGCCTATTCTGTTTACGGCATCAGTCTCATTCTCTTATTTCTGAACTCAACACTTTACCACAGCTTTAGCCTCAGCAAATATAAGCCCATTTTTCAAAAAATTGACCATAGTTCCATTTATTTGTTGATTGCCGGCACGTATACGCCTTATTTAATGTTAGCCATCGGTGGACTTGTTGGATACGGGATGCTTGTTGCAATTTGGTTACTGGCTATCGCCGGAATTATTTTTGAAATTGCGACAATAGGACGTTGGCCGAAATTAAGTACCTACTTGTATCTTGGATTGGGTTGGGTAAGTTTATTGATTATTTATCCGCTGTTCAAATCAATTGAGTTAACCGGATTGATGTTGCTTGTATTGGGTGGTGTTACTTATTCCATCGGCACCATCTTCTATCGCATGAAACATAACAAATGGATGCATATCATCTGGCATCTCTTTGTTATCGGCGGTGCTGCCTTTATGTTTTGGAGCATTTTCCAGTATGTTGGTTAACCTTTTTATTTTCTTCTCCATTCAAAAAAAGAAGCCGGGAATTATCCCGGCTTCTTTGAGTGCGTTCAGTCAATTAGTTGACTTATTTTTGACGTTTTTTGGTGTAGATAACGTATCCTGCAACACCCGCTAAGATGAGGGCGCCAACGAGTGTGGTACCGAATGGGAAGTCTTCACCGGTTTTCGGTAAGGTGTCTTTCTCTTTCTTAGGTGTTGGGGTGTGCGAGTTCGTAATGGTTGTTTGGGTAGTGCTGTCCGCTTTGTAAGTGACGTTGTAGCCTTTCGGTACGTCTACTTCTTTCACTTCGTATGTCAGTTCTTTACCTGATGCGAACTTCGGTAAATCAGTAAAGGTGTGGCTCCACTTGTTCGCGGCACTTAATTCTACCGGTGAACCTTCGGCTTTGCCTGCAACATACAATTGGACTTTGATAGATTGCGGACGTATTTTGTCTGCATCGTTGCCGTCTTCCCAACGTTTCACAACGGTGAATGATGTGGTTTCAGGCGTGTAACGGTTGGTAATGTTGGTGCCTTCAACGATTGCGGTGTAATCTTCCGGTACGTTGATTTCTTTCACCGTGTACGTAATCATTTTACCTGCTTTGTATTTCGGCAAGTTTGTGAAGTTGTAGCTCCAGTTGGCGGTTTCTGTCACGACTTTCGTGTCGA
>JAMXJH010000015.1 GCA_026131555.1 Aerococcaceae bacterium NML190073
AATCAGATAAACACCCTGCATGGCAACGTCCTACTCTCACAGGACCAAAGGTCCAACTACCATCGGCGCTAAGAAGCTTAACTACTGTGTTCGGGATGGATACAGGTGTGCCCTTCTTGCCATCATCACCACACAAGGTCGCTCTATCTGATAAAGTAATGCCTCGCATCACTCAAAACTGAATAATACGCCAAACAATCCCGATTTTCTTGGTTAAGTCCTCGACCGATTAGTACTAGTCCGCTCCATGCCTCACAGCACTTCCACTCCTAGCCTATCTACCTGATCGTCTCTCAGGGGTCTTACTTCAAATGAATGGGAAATCTCATCTCGAAGCTGGCTTCACGCTTAGATGCTTTCAGCGCTTATCCTTCCCACACATAGCTACCCAGCGATGCCCTTGGCAGAACAACTGGTACACCAGCGGTGTGTCCATCCCGGTCCTCTCGTACTAAGGATAGCTCTTCTCAAATTTCCTACGCCCGCGACGGATAGGGACCGAACTGTCTCACGACGTTCTGAACCCAGCTCGCGTACCGCTTTAATGGGCGAACAGCCCAACCCTTGGGACCGACTTCAGCCCCAGGATGCGATGAGCCGACATCGAGGTGCCAAACCTCCCCGTCGATGTGAACTCTTGGGGGAGATAAGCCTGTTATCCCCAGGGTAGCTTTTATCCGTTGAGCGATGGCCCTTCCATACGGCGCCACCGGATCACTAAGCCCGACTTTCGTCCCTGCTCGAGTTGTCGCTCTCGCAGTCAAGCTCCCTTCTGCCTTTACACTCTACGACTGATTTCCAACCAGTCTGAGGGAACCTTTGGGCGCCTCCGTTACCTTTTGGGAGGCGACCGCCCCAGTCAAACTGCCCACCTGACACTGTCTCCCGTACTCTCATACGCGGGTTAGAGGGTCCGCATCACAAGGGTAGTATCCCACCAGCGCCTCCATGTAAACTGGCGTTCACACTTCTTCAGCTCCTACCTATCCTGTACATGCCATACAAACACTCAATATCAAGCTACAGTAAAGCTCCATGGGGTCTTTCCGTCCTGTCGCGGGTAACCTGCATCTTCACAGGTACTATAATTTCACCGAGTCTCTCGTTGAGACAGTGCCCAGATCGTTACGCCTTTCGTGCGGGTCGGAACTTACCCGACAAGGAATTTCGCTACCTTAGGACCGTTATAGTTACGGCCGCCGTTTACTGGGGCTTCAATTCGTACCTTCGCTTACGCTAAGCACTCCTCTTAACCTTCCAGCACCGGGCAGGCGTCAGCCCCTATACGTCATCTTTCGATTTGGCAGAGACCTGTGTTTTTGATAAACAGTCGCCTGGGCCTATTCACTGCGGCTGGCATCGCTGCCAGCACCCCTTCTCCCGAAGTTACGGGGTCATTTTGCCGAGTTCCTTAACGAGAGTTCTCTCGCTCACCTTAGTGTGCTCCACTTGACTACCTGTGTCGGTTTGCGGTACGGGTTGTTTAATACTCACTAGAAGCTTTTCTCGACAGTTTGATTATCCACCTTCGCTACTCTTAATTCGCTCCAGTTCACAACTCACCCTTGCAGATACAAGCATTTCACTCATACCCAGACTCGTTGCTTCTACAGACGCTTCCATCCGTCTGCGTGGATTCACCTCCTGTGTCCCTCCATCGCTCAAACATATTAAACAAGTACAGGAATCTCTGCCTGTTGTCCATCGCATACGCCGTTCGGCTTTTGCTTAGGTCCCGACTAACCCAGGGCGGACGAGCCTTCCCCTGGAAACCTTAGTCTATCGGTGGACGGGATTCTCACCCGTCTTGCGCTACTCATACCGGCATTCTCACTTCTATACGCTCCAACACTCCTTACGGTATGCCTTCGCCGCATATAGAACGCTCTCCTACCACTCATGCTCTTCACATGAATCCACAGCTTCGGTGTACTGTTTAGCCCCGGTACATTTTCGGCGCGAAGTCACTCGACTAGTGAGCTATTACGCACTCTTTAAATGGTGGCTGCTTCTAAGCCAACATCCTAGTTGTCTAAGCAACTTCACATCCTTTTCCACTTAACAGTTACTTGGGGACCTTAGCTGGTGGTCTGGGCTGTTTCCCTTTCGACTACGGATCTTATCACTCGCAGTCTGACTCCCAAAGATGAGTCCTTGGCATTCGGAGTTTATCTGAATTCGGTAAAGCTTGCGCCCCCCTAGTCCAAACAGTGCTCTACCTCCATGACTCTTACTTTGAGGCTAGCCCTAAAGCTATTTCGGAGAGAACCAGCTATCTCCAAGTTCGATTGGAATTTCTCCGCTACCCACACGTCATCCAAACACTTTTCAACGTGTCCTGGTTCGGTCCTCCAGTGTGTCTTACCACACCTTCAACCTGCACATGGGTAGGTCACTTGGTTTCGGGTCGACGACACCTGACTTGCGCCCTATTCAGACTCGCTTTCGCTACGGCTCCGTTTCTTCAACTTAACCTCGCCAACTATCGTCACTCGCCGGTCCATTCTACAAAAGGTACGCCATCACCCCTTAACGGGCTCTGACTACTTGTAAGCACGCGGTTTCAGGTACTCTTTCACTCCCCTCCCGGGGTGCTTTTCACCTTTCCCTCACGGTACTGGTTCACTATCGGTCACTAGGGAGTATTTAGCCTTGCCAGATGGTCCTGGCGGATTCCGACGGGATTCCTCGTGTCCCGCCGTACTCAGGATACTCATAGTTAGTTTCTAGATTTCGTATACGGGGCTCTCACCCTGTCTCGCTCTGCTTCCCATCAGATTCTACTATCTTTCACGTCACATGTTTGAGTCCTACAACCCCAATAAGCATGCTTATTGGTTTGGGCTCTTCCCGTTTCGCTCGCCGCTACTCAGGGAATCGATTTTTCTTTCTCTTCCTGCAGGTACTTAGATGTTTCAGTTCTCTGCGTTTACCTCATCTTGCGATGTGACAGTCCATTACAACTGCCGGGTTCCCCCATTCGGACATCGTTGGATCTTCGCTTACTTACAACTCCCCAACGCATTTCGTCGTTCGTCACGTCCTTCTTCGGCTCCTAGTGCCAAGGCATTCACCGCGCGCCCTTTGTTTCTTAACCACTTTATCGCGCTCGTATAGGCCTTCCCCTATACTCTTCTTACTCTGTAATTTCTTACAGTCTCGGTCAATTCTCGGTTCTCATTATAATTTCTTATAACTTGTTTGTTTCTTGTATTATTCAGTTTTCAATGTGCTAAGCTG
>JAMXJH010000016.1 GCA_026131555.1 Aerococcaceae bacterium NML190073
TGAGTGAAGACCACTCAAAACTAAACAAAGACTCTCAACCGTGTGTTCCAGACTCCTTAGAAAGGAGGTGATCCAGCCGCACCTTCCGATACGGCTACCTTGTTACGACTTCACCCCAATCATCTATCCCACCTTCGACGGCTCCCTCCTTACGGTTAGGCCACCGGCTTCGGGTGTTACAAACTCTCGTGGTGTGACGGGCGGTGTGTACAAGACCCGGGAACGTATTCACCGCGGCGTGCTGATCCGCGATTACTAGCGATTCCGGCTTCATGTAGGCGAGTTGCAGCCTACAATCCGAACTGAGAATGGCTTTTAGAGATTCGCTTACTATCACTAGCTCGCTGCTCGTTGTACCATCCATTGTAGCACGTGTGTAGCCCAGGTCATAAGGGGCATGATGATTTGACGTCATCCCCACCTTCCTCCGGTTTGTCACCGGCAGTCTCCCATGAGTCCCCAACTGAATGCTGGCAACATAGGATAAGGGTTGCGCTCGTTGCGGGACTTAACCCAACATCTCACGACACGAGCTGACGACAACCATGCACCACCTGTCATTCTGTCTCGAAAGACTTCTCTTATCTCTAAGATATGCAGAAGATGTCAAGACCTGGTAAGGTTCTTCGCGTTGCTTCGAATTAAACCACATGCTCCACCGCTTGTGCGGGTCCCCGTCAATTCCTTTGAGTTTCAGCCTTGCGGCCGTACTCCCCAGGCGGAGTGCTTATTGCGTTAACTCCAGCACTGAAAGGTGGAAACCTTCCAACACTTAGCACTCATCGTTTACGGCGTGGACTACCAGGGTATCTAATCCTGTTTGCTCCCCACGCTTTCGAGCCTCAGCGTCAGTTACAGACCAGAGAGCCGCCTTCGCCACTGGTGTTCCTCCATATATCTACGCATTTCACCGCTACACATGGAATTCCGCTCTCCTCTTCTGCACTCAAGTGTCCCAGTTTCCAATGACCCTCCACGGTTGAGCCGTGGGCTTTCACATCAGACTTAAGACACCGCCTGCGCTCCCTTTACGCCCAATAAATCCGGACAACGCTTGCCACCTACGTATTACCGCGGCTGCTGGCACGTAGTTAGCCGTGGCTTTCTGGTTAGATACCGTCACAATAAGAGCATTTCCTCTCCTATCTGTTCTTCTCTAACAACAGAGCTTTACGATCCGAAAACCTTCTTCACTCACGCGGCGTTGCTCCGTCAGACTTGCGTCCATTGCGGAAGATTCCCTACTGCTGCCTCCCGTAGGAGTTTGGGCCGTGTCTCAGTCCCAATGTGGCCGATCACCCTCTCAGGTCGGCTATGCATCATCGCCTTGGTAAGCCGCTGCCTTACCAACTAGCTAATGCACCGCGGGACCATCCTTTAGTGACGCCGTAGCGTCTTTCCTCATCCGGTCATGCAACCAGATGCTCTATGCGGTATTAGCACTCGTTTCCCAGTGTTATCCCCCGCTAAAGGGTAGGTTTCCCACGTGTTACTCACCCGTGCGCCGCTCACTTCAATAGAACAAGTTCTATCTCCATGCGCTCGACTTGCATGTATTAGGCACGCCGCCAGCGTTCGTCCTGAGCCAGGATCAAACTCTCATCATGATTGTTTGAGCTTTTACTCATTACTCTTTACTAGCTTGTGTGTGTTTTAAGAGGCACCCCTCTGTCTCGAATTTATTCATTCGGGTTGGATTCATCCTTACAATGAACCCCCTCACACTTCTTGGTGTTTGTCTTTGTTCAGTTTTCAATGTCCTTCCGTTGCCCACCAGGCAACTCCTATAT
>JAMXJH010000017.1 GCA_026131555.1 Aerococcaceae bacterium NML190073
TGTAATCAGAGGGTCGAGGGTTCAAGTCCTTTAGCCGGCATTGAAACGCGGAAATAGTTCAGTGGTAGAACACCACCTTGCCAAGGTGGGGGTCGCGGGTTCGAATCCCGTTTTCCGCTTTGCCAAAGGAAGTAGGCACCCGCCGGGGTGGCGGAACTGGCAGACGCACAGGACTTAAAATCCTGCGGGTAGTGATACCCGTACCGGTTCGATTCCGGTCCTCGGCATAACACGCAAGTGTTTGAAGCACCCATAGCTCAATTGGATAGAGTACTTGACTACGAATCAAGCGGTTGCAGGTTCGACTCCTGCTGGGTGTATAAGAAAGAAACGGGAAGTAGCTCAGCTTGGTAGAGCACTTGGTTTGGGACCAAGGGGTCGCAGGTTCGAATCCTGTCTTCCCGATTGATAAAATATGGGGCCTTAGCTCAGCTGGGAGAGCGCCTGCTTTGCACGCAGGAGGTCAGCGGTTCGATCCCGCTAGGCTCCATCTTTTTTATTATGTAGGCGGTGTAGCTCAGCTGGCTAGAGCGTCCGGTTCATACCCGGGAGGTCATGGGTTCGATCCCCTTCGCCGCTATCGCATGGACCTTTAGCTCAGGTGGTTAGAGCAGACGGCTCATAACCGTCCGGTCGTAGGTTCGAGTCCTACAAGGTCCATCTAGAAAAGAATGCTGGAGGATTACCCAAGTCCGGCTGAAGGGAACGGTCTTGAAAACCGTCAGGCGTGTAAAAGCGTGCGTGGGTTCGAATCCCACATCCTCCTTACAGGTTATGCGGGTGTAGTTTAGTGGTAAAACTACAGCCTTCCAAGCTGTTGTCGCGAGTTCGATTCTCGTCACCCGCTTCAAGCAAAACGATACGGGCCTATAGCTCAGCAGGTTAGAGCGCACCCCTGATAAGGGTGAGGTCGATGGTTCGAGTCCATTTAGGCCCATACAATAAGGCACTTAGAGGGCATTGGGGAAGTACTCAAGAGGCTGAAGAGGCGCCCCTGCTAAGGGTGTAGGTCGCGAAAGCGGCGCGAGGGTTCAAATCCCTCCTTCTCCGTTGTGACTTATTGTAGCACGGTCCGTTGGTCAAGTGGTTAAGACACCGCCCTTTCACGGCGGTAACACGGGTTCGAATCCCGTACGGATCATTTATAAGATATGGAGGATTACCCAAGTCCGGCTGAAGGGAACGGTCTTGAAAACCGTCAGGCGTGTAAAAGCGTGCGTGGGTTCGAATCCCACATCCTCCTTTATAAGAATATCGCGGGGTGGAGAAGTTGGCATCTCGTCGGGCTCATAACCCGAAGGTCGCAGGTTCGAGTCCTGCCCCCGCAATTGGTTCCGTGGTGTAGGGGTTAACATGCCTGCCTGTCACGCAGGAGATCGCGGGTTCAAATCCCGTCGGGACCGTAGAAGCGGGTGTAGTTTAGTGGTAAAACTACAGCCTTCCAAGCTGTTGTCGCGAGTTCGATTCTCGTCACCCGCTTTCCACATTTTTTGTCAAAAAAAGATTGACAACAACAGAAGATGTGGTAAGATATAGGAGTTGCCTGGTGGGCAACGGAAGGACATTGAAAACTGAACAAAGACAAACACCAAGAAGTGTGAGGGGGTTCATTGTAAGGATGAATCCAACCCGAATGAATAAATTCGAGACAGAGGGG
>JAMXJH010000018.1 GCA_026131555.1 Aerococcaceae bacterium NML190073
ATTTCCACACCGTTGTTGTACTTCGGTAAGTTCGTCCATTGATGTGTCCACTTGTTCGCAGCTGTGAGGTCTTTTTGTTCTACTTCTTTGCCGTCGGCTACAAGTGCAACTGTGACTTTCTCCGGTCGGATACCGTCTTGGTTATCGGCGTCATCCCATGCTTTCACAACAGTCAAATCGGTTTGTTCCGGTGTGTAGCGGTTCGTGAGGTTATAGGTGTCGATGACTTTTTGGTAGCCGGCAACGACTGCTTCATCAATCGTGTACTGGATGGCTTTTCCGGCTTTGTATTTCGGTAAGTTGGTAAAGCTGTAAGTCCAGTTGTTCGCTTCTGTTACGACTTTTGTATCGATGGTTGTGCCATCGGCGATTAAGTGTACGGTAATGTTGCTTGGGCGTTTGCCGTCTTGGTTGTTAGCGTCTTCCCAGGTTTTCTTACCGGATACTTCAATGACTTCTGGTGTGTGGCTGTTAGTCAATGTGAATTGTTTGGCAGCCGGTTCTGTGATAGCTGTTGTATAACCTGTTACTTCGCCCACTTCTTTGACGGTGTACACGATGTCTTGTCCTTGTTGTTTGAGGTCAAGGTCATTCCATGTGTGCATCCAGTTGTTGCCGGCATTTAAGGTGATTGGTTGACCTTGTGCAGTACCGTTGGCATAGAGTTGAACTTGGATGTCGTTCGGTCGGATGCCGTCTTGGTTGTTCGCATCTTCCCAGACTTTAGTCACACTGACTTGTGTTTTGGCAGGTGTGTAGCTGTTGGTAATGCTGTAACCATTGTAGGTTGCGCTGTAGCCTGCCGGTACTACTTCTTGCACAGTATACTCAATGAGTTGACCGGCTTTGTATTTCGGTAAGTCGGTGAAGTTGTAGGTCCAGTTGCTCGCTTGGTTGGCGGTAACGGTTTGAACGATTTTGCCTTCTGCTAAGAGGTTCACGGTGATTGTGTCTGGGCGTTTGCCGTCTTGGTTGTTGGCGTCATCCCATGTTTTCTTACCGGTGAGCCCTATTTTTTCCGGCGTGTATGTGTTCGTGATGGTAAATTGTTTCGCGGCGGTTTCTGCGATGTTGCTTGTGTAACCTGCCGGTACGTTAACTTCTTGAAGGGTGTACGCTATTGGTTGACCTGCTTGGTTGAGGGAGAGGTCATTCCATGTGTGCATCCAGTTGTTGCTTGCATTTAAGGTAATTGGTTGACCTTGTGCAACGCCATTAGCAAGCAGTTGAACACTGATTTGTGCCGGGCGTTTGCCGTCTTGGTTGTCGGCATCTTCCCAGACTTTGGTCACACTGACTTGTGTTTTGGCAGGTGTGTAGCTGTTGGTGATGTTGTAGCCTTCAACCATAGCTTGATATTCTGCGACCGGTACTTCTGTCACAGTGTATGGGATGAGTTCACCATTTGTATCATATTTCGGTAAACCTGTGAAAGTGTATGCCCAGTTGTCGGCTTGGCTCACTGTTTTTTCAGCGACTTTCTGGTTGCCGTTCATGACTTGGACAGTGATGTTACCTGGACGTTTGTTATCTTGGTTGTTGGCGTCGTCCCATGTTTTCTTACCGGAGATGTCGATGGTTTC
>JAMXJH010000019.1 GCA_026131555.1 Aerococcaceae bacterium NML190073
TAGTATACCATTTGTTTTCTTTTATATAAATAGGAATAATTATTTTTAATTAAATTTTAATTCCCTATTGTGTATTTTTTATAATTATATATAATATAGATATAGCCGTTTTATTTTATCACTACTTCAAAGGAGGAACTACCATGTACGATTATGCTACAAATATTCGCAAATTACGCAAACAAAAAAACTTGAAGCAAACGGATCTTGCCGCTGGCATCTGCAGTCAAGGTATGATTTCCAAAATCGAAAAGAAACAACTACGCCCTGACATTGATCTCCTAATTCTTATTGCTAAGAAATTGGATGTTTCTGTTGGCGAATTGATTGGTGAACACACAGAAACTCAAAACAAAAAGTATCTAATGCACATTACGAATTTGCTCAATGCGCGCGAATTTGATGTGTTGGAATCTTATTTGGATTCGAAAGCCGCGACCGACGAGTCAGTCCTTAACAATCCGGCTTTTTCCAAATGGCTAAAAGGTGTCTTGCTGTCTGCAAACCACGAAAATACTGAAGCAGCTCTTCAAGAACTTAATGATGCTTTAGAAATCGTGAAGACATCTGGCGATCCGCAAGACGAACTCGTTGTTCGTATTTACACAGCGCTGGCATCCACCTACATCTTGATGAAAGATTATGACCAGAGTATCAAATATTGTGAATTGGCAATTTCCTTACTTCCTAAAACAGAATTAGATTTTGCTACTAAACAAAAAGTGTACTATACCTTAGCACTGTCTTATTCATATCAAGAGAATTTTGCAGAAACCATTTTCCATACACAAATAGCAATTCAAGTTGGTTTGGAGAATAGCAGTCTCTACTTACTTGACGACTTGTACATTCTTCTTACGAATACTTATATTGAAACGAAAGAATACGACAAGGCTCTGGCTGCTCTCGAAAAAGCAACTTTACTCGCGGACATCAAAAATCATTATGTGTTGAAACCTTATATTGAACGAAACGCGACGAAATTAAAGCAATTAATGGATAATCAATAAAGAAGATTCCTTTTTGTACATGGCAATTTGCTCCTATAAGAATGAAACCCCACTCTACACATGTAGGGTGGGGTTTTTGTATAGTTCTTTACTCAAAAAAAGAACACTCAAACGAGTGTCCAATCTAACCATACTCCGCAAGTAGGGCTCGAACCTACGACATCATGATTAACAGTCATGCGCTCTGCCAGCTGAGCTATTGCGGAATCAGATAAACACCCT